>NZ_JBHTBS010000007.1:0-300586 GCF_042664875.1 Haloferula chungangensis
AGGGTGACCCTTGGGTCCGTTCCCGACTTCCGATCGACTCTCGTCTCTCGCGCTGCGCTGTTCGGCGCGGCGGGGGGAAACTACATTTTCACCCCGTTACGTCAATACCTTTCGGGACGTTTTTTGAGGTTTTTTCCAAAATGACCAAAAACCCCTAGAAAACAAGGGTCCGCGGAACCTGGGTTTTTCTCGAAGGGGTCGGAAAAACGCGGTCGAGTGAGGGTCGTTTTGCAGATTCCTGCAATTCAGGCGGCTGGAAGGACCAAAATCACCGCCAAACCATGAGGATCGACACGGCGTGCCGAGACGGATCCGCCGCAGGCTTCAGCGGCGGTTCGGACGATCGCCATTCCAAGCCCCGCACCACCAGCTTCCCGATTGCGGGCTTCGTCAGGCCGATAGAAGGGTTCGAACAGGCGAGAAACGATACCAGGACCAACTCCCGGCCCGTCGTCTGCGATCATCAGCTCGACGTTCTCGCGCCTGGCTTTCGTGTAGATGGCAAGAGCGCACCCCGCACCTGCGTGCCGATGGGCATTCCGCATGACGTTCGCGACGGCACGCGAAAGCAATCTCCGATCTGCGAGAACACGCGTTCCATCGGCGACCCTCCACTCCACCTCATGACCTGGGCATTCCCGTTCCAGCTCTTCCTTCAGTAGGGGAAGGAGATCGACTGGCTCAAGATTGACGGAATTGGGCGCGGTTGAGGCCTTGGTAAAAGCGAGGATCTCCGAAATCAGATCTGACAACTCGCCAACGTCCTCATCGATTGAATCGAGTCGCTCTTTCTGTGCGGGGCTCAATCCGTGCTCCATGACGCCCAGGCCGGTCCTGATTCGCGCAAGAGGCGAACAAAGTTCATGAGCGACATCGCCGAGAAAGCGTTTCTGCCCCCGGAGGAGTCGGTCGATCTGCTGCGCCATTTCTTCGATCGACTCACCGAGGCTTCCAAGCTCATCCCTGCGGGAGCCGTTGATTTGGGTATCAAATTTCCCAAGAGCGATGCGCTCGGTTGCACGCGAGAGTCGCGAAACATAGCGAGTGATACCGACGATGAAGGGAGCCCAGAGGAGAAGACTTAGGAAGAGAACGGCAAGCCCACCCATAAGCCATGGCTGGAAGTCGAAGAACAAGCCTCCAGCAGAAGCACTGTTAGATCGCAGGATCAGCATGCCATGAAGAGGAGATTCCTCTTCTGGCTCGAAAAGCGGCAAATCGATGGCGGCCCAATAGCTGCCCGTGTCCGAGCGATGAAGAAACAGAGGGCGCACTTCAGGTCCATCATCCTGGCTTCTGCCGGGCCCCGGAGGTCTTCCATTTGGTGGTCTATCAAGAGACCCAAATCCCAGGTCGCCTTCGCCTCCGGTCATCCCATCCGGTGGAGGAGGACCGCCTCGACGACTTCTTCCATCCTGCTCGGGAAACCGCTCACGCTCACGCGGCGGCGTCGGCCCCCTCCCCCCGCCACCTCCCTGGTTCAACCTCTCATGAATATCTTTGGGGATCTCCAGTTCTCCCCCAATCACCGTATTCTCCGGCGGAGAGAGCTTGAGCATCGCATCCAGACCGTATGCTCCGAGATGGTCCTCCATGATCTCCGGCCACTCATCGCGGTTTGCTACTTTGAGATCTGAGGCCACCGCGCTCCCTAGAGTCTTCAAACGATCACCGGCAGCACCACTCAACACCGAGTCGAGCCCGAGTTTCAACTGCCAGTCCACGAAGATGGCGAAGGCTCCCGTCAGCACCACAAAGTGGATCAGCAACCACACCACCATTTTGGCCAAAAGCGGAAATCGGGGCTTCCGGCTCATCGCGCACCTCCTTCGAGAAGCTTGTATCCGACACCACGAATCGTCTGAATATACCGCGGAGCTCTGGCATCATCTCCCAGCTTCCTTCGCAGCTGGGAAACGTGCACATCGATGGATCTGTCGAAGACATCGAAGCGACGCTCGGAAACATCTTCTAACAGAGCTTCACGGGATTTGACCCGTCCCTTCGCCTTCATGAGTGATGCCAGCATCGCGAACTCGAGTGCTGTTAGATCCAGGACTTCGTTTTCAAGGAGCGCAACATGGGTCTCTTCATTCAACCGCAAATCTCCTACAACCAGATCTCCAGCAGGCTTCGACTCCGATTCGCCAAGTCCCACCCTCCTCGTGACGGCCCGCAAGCGCGCGAGAAGTTCCCGGCTCGAAAATGTTTTGGGAAGATAGTCATCCGCTCCCATTTCCAGTCCCACAATTCGGTCCGCCTCCTCACCCATCGCAGTGAGCATGAGAACCGGTACATTCGAGGTCTTGCGCAGCTCACGAAGCACCTCGAAGCCATCCATTCCAGGCATCATCACATCGAGAATGACCGCCTCGTAGCAACCCGTCTTCGCCTCCTCCAGACCCTCTGTCCCAGTGTGCCGCATGTCCACCTTCCAGCCCAGTGGGGCAAGATAATCGCGAATCAATCCACAGAGTTTCCGGTCGTCATCGATGACCAGCAGTGGGCGACCTTCCGAACCGTCATTTGCATCCATTGGGTGGATGCTGACTTAGAATCCGCCTCGAGGGCGACCACTTTTACCATTGCTTAACAGAATCCGCTGCCGTCCGACATCATCCCCTAACATGGCTCGGGCCCAATCAACTCCATGCGGAACCGGCAATTCCACGGAAACCAAACCATTCCAAGCCATGACCAAGAAAATACCAATCTCCACGAGTTTATTGATCGCCTCTACCCTCTCCAGTGCCCTTTGGGCGCGAGACGCGGATCGCTTCGCACCGGGCATCCCGGTTCCACGGCATCGGGAAGAACATCGAGCCGAGCGTCCACTCGAAGAATCGGAAACGGTGGAGTTTCCCGAGGAGTTCCGAAGCATCGATGGTCACGGAAACAACCTCGAGGAACCCGCGCTGGGTGCAGCCCGGCAGCCCATGCTCCGGATCTTTGATGCCGACTATGCCGATGCCTCTGGATCTCCTGCAGGCCCAGAACGTCCTTCTGCACGCGCCGTCAGCAACGCGGTCGTCGCAGGCGAGCAAGATCTTCCCAATCGTCGCGGCGCCACCGACTACCTTTGGCAATGGGGCCAGTTCCTTGATCACGACATCGTCGAAACTCCAACAATCGAACCCGAGGAACCTTTCGACATACGGGTGCCCATGGGAGACATCTGGTTCGATCCGAATGGGACTGGGACGCAGATCATTCCCATGAACCGCTCTTACTACGAAGATCACAGCGGAGTCCGCGAACAGGTCAATGAGAACACTTCATTCATTGATGCTTCAAACGTCTACGGTTCTGACAGCGTCAGAGCCTACGCACTGCGGAAACTCGATGGCAGTGGTGAACTCAAAACGAGTTCATCGGAGCATGGCGATCTCCTTCCTTACAATGAGGGTGGTGAGGAAAATGCGCCCGACTCCTCCGGCATCTGGTTCCTCGCAGGTGACGTGCGCGCGAATGAACAAGTCGGACTAACCGCCATGCACACGCTCTTCGTGCGGGAGCACAATCATTGGGCTGCGGAATTCAAAAAAGCCAATCCGGCAGCGGGCGACGACGAAACCTACGAGTTCGCACGGATGATCGTCGGGGCAGAAATGCAGCACATTACCTATAAGGAGTTTCTTCCCCTCCTCCTCGGAGCTCGCGCCATCCCCCCCTATCAAGGATACGATGGCGAACTGGATCCAACAGTTGCCAACGAGTTCGCCACCGCGGCCTATCGCCTGGGGCACAGCTTGTTGTCGCCAGAAATCCTGCGCCTGAATGGCGATGGAGAAACGATTGAGGACGGGAACCTTTCACTCTCCAACGCCTTCTTCGATCCGGCCCTGACGGAAGATTACGGCATCGACGCCGTGCTTCGCGGACTCGCCGGACAGCGCTGTCAGGAACTCGATATCACCCTGGTGGATGATCTTCGGAATTTTCTTTTCGGTCCACCTGGATCTGGCGGATTCGACCTTGCTTCATTGAATATTCAGCGAGGACGCGACCACGGAGTTCCATCCTACAACTCTGTTAGAGCGGAACTGGGCATGCCAAAAGCCCGCAATTTCCGAGATGTCACTCCTGATCGTGACCTGCAAGGGAAGCTAGCCTCGGTGTATGATTCCGTGGACGACATCGATCTCTGGGTTGGCGGACTTTGCGAGCCTCACGTCCGCGGAGCGATGCTCGGTCCCGTGCTTCACAAGATCATCAGCAAGCAATTCATCGCTCTCAGGGATGGTGACCGATTCTGGTATGAATCCGCATTGGATCCATCACTTCTGGAAATCATTGAGCAACAGACGCTTTCGAAGATCATCCGTCGAAACACCGAAATTGGTGCTGAACTCCCCGACCATGTGTTCCTTACCGACGAAATGCCGGCTCCTCCCTCATCAGCCCCTGACGGGAAGCCATCCCGCCATCGGTGAACCGGCACCGTTCATTGAGGCTTTCAACACCTGCAGATCCCTTGATCCCGTGACCTTCATTTTCATTCCCTTCACTCTTCTGGCTCTGGGCTATCCCACTTCCACTCGCAATTCTTCGACGAAGCGAGAGCCCCGCCCTCCTCCGCTACCAAGTTACCAAGCGATTCCGCCAGCCTCCTACCTCAAATCTTTGCCCCGCACGATGCTTCTTCCCCACTCGTCGCCGCCTGACTCAAAGCTCTGGGGACTTGGCTTCGTCGCCCCCACGAAACCACAGAAACCCGTGAAACGGCCTGCTCTACCCACTCTGGTAGACTTCTCCAGAAATCACCGATACACCGTTGACCCCGCACAGCCCGGCTCGCTTTAGTCATCCATGACGATTGAACACATTGCGTGGCAGGTTGAGCACCCTGGAGAAATGACTGAATGGTTTTGCCGACACCTTGGTTTCACCCTGAAGCGTGGCAGCGACGAACCTTTTCCGGTCCGATTCCTCGCAGATAGTGGAGGGCGGGTCATGATCGAACTCTACAACAATCCCTCACTCACGAGTCCGGACTACGCCTCCACCGATCCTCTTCTCATGCACCTCGCCCTCACCTGCGAGGACATGACGGAGAAGATCGACCTGCTGCTAGAAGCAGGTGCCACAATCGCACAGCAAGCCACCACCACCGATGCCGGTGACCTCCTCGCCATGCTCCGAGACCCTTGGGGCTTCCCCATTCAGCTCTGCCAACGGAAGATCCCGATGGTTTGACGGAGCGAGCAAGGGCAGCGTTTCGCTCCGGGCTTTTGAACTATGCGTGCCCGTCCTTCCGTTTGTGGATCCCGATGGAGTTCCCATCAGGATCGCGGACAAAGGCCATATGGCAAACGGGCGTTTCCAAAGGACCAAAATTGAATTCAACATTCGCGGCCTCGAGTTCCGCGACGGCTTTTTCAAAGTCGTCGACTTCCAGCGCCACACTGCAGCCATCTCTGCTCGGTTCCATCCCCGGCGCGACACCGATCGCCAGCGTGCCTGCGCCGATGTCGTATTCCACCCAGTGGCCACCTTCCATCTCGTGATCCATGGTGGCCGATAGTCCGAGCACGCCTTCGTAGAACTTGCGCGCCCGGGACATGTCTTTGACCGGGTAGACGGAGAAGGCGATTTCGCGGATGATCACAGTTCCAAATCAAATTCTTCTGCGCCGAGCGAGCAAACCGCCAAGACCCAAGGCAACCAGCGCCGTTGAGGTTGGCTCCGGGATGGTGGCGATCATAACATTATCCACGGTCACGCCCGAATCTCCCCTGAAGCACACAGCAAGGTATTCAAGGTTCCCCAGTTCCCCGCCGATAGCCGCGTAACTGGAGGCGTCTATAGCCAATGAATAGGGGGCCTGGTCTCCAGCCGCTGCTGCCACCAGAGAAATGGTCCCCGTTGGGACCTGCGCTGCCGCTTGAGCCGAACCGTCCAGCAGGTCGATACCGGCGGCTCCGTTTGACAAGTTACTGGCGCGAAACGCCGTCCCGCTCAGTTCAAAAAAATCGTCGGAGGCGGTCTCCCGGTTATTATTGTAGAGACCGATCACATCGAAGAAGATCGTATTGCCGGCCGCAGCTGCGCCCCAGTTGAAGCTGATATTCAACACGCTATCGCTTCCAACGCCAGTCGGCATGGTCACTGCCTGACCAATGCCATTGTTTACCGCTCCAGCATCCATTTTCGTGGCTACGCCTCCCACAACTGTCCAGCTACCTCCATTGGTGTACCATCCCTGGTCGAGATTCTGCCTCTCAATCCAAGAAGCATTTGCCACGGTATTCTGCGAAAAATCACCATCGTGGGTTCCACCGCCGATGACTACAGCTGCCTCCGAATTCGAAGCCACCAGACCCGCTACCAATATCAACTGAAAACTTTTGTTCATCGTGTTCATCGAATTATGTATCTGATTCAAACTGCCATTCCTCTGAATGGTTGATTGCTCATCGTCCTAATTTTAATTTGAGCTATCAAGAAAAATTCTGAGGACAGCTGAAACGCAATGGCTTCTGAACCCTCTTTTCCCTCTTGGGTCCCCAAAAAAATGCCCGCCACTCCTTGCGAAGTGACGGGCATGGGAATTGTTCGGAAATGCGATCAGCTGATCAGATCCGGCCAGTCTTCGGTGTGGAAGAACTCGCCTTCTGGCTTGTCGGTGCGCTCATAGGTGTGCGCACCAAAGAAGTCGCGCTGAGCCTGAAGCAGGTTCGCAGGCAGACGCTCGGCACGGTAAGCATCGTAGTAGCTGAGTGAACCACCGAAGGATGGAACCGGGATGCCATTCGTTGCGGCCAGTGCCACCACTTCGCGCCAATCCTGCTGGCCGTCGTTCAGAACCTTGGTGAAGAACGGGGAAAGCATCAGGTTCGTTGGAGGCGTGTCGCTCTGATACGCTTCGGTGATGCGGTTGAGGAAGCGCGCACGGATGATGCAGCCCCCACGCCAGATCTTGGCGATCTCGCCGAGGTTGAGGTCCCAACCCTTGTCGGCACCGACCTTGCTGATGAGATCAAGTCCCTGCGCGTAGGAGACGATCTTCGAAGCATAGAGGGCGTTGCGAACTTTCGAAACAAGCTCTTCCTTGCTCATGCCCTTCAGTTCGAAGTTCCAGTTGTCGGGACCTTCGAGGATGCCGCTGGCCACCTTGCGCTGATCACGCATCGAGGAAAGAATCCGAGCTTCGACAGAGCCGGCGATGGTCGAGAATGGAACCGCCTGCTCCACCGAACCCATCACGGTCCAGCGTCCGGTGCCCTTCTGGCCGGCCTTGTCGACGATCAGATCGACGATGTCCTTGCCGGTTTCCGGATCCTTCTGCTTGAAGATGTTGGCGGTGATTTCAATGAGGAAGCTTTCGAGGTCGCCCTCGTTCCAGTCAGCGAAAATGTCGGCGAGCTCCTCATTGGAGAAACCTGCGGCCTTGAAGATGTTGTAGGCTTCGCAGATGAGCTGCATGTCGCCGTATTCGATGCCGTTGTGGACCATCTTGACGAAGTGACCTGCGCCACCTTCACCGATGTGAACCACGCATGGCTCGCCGTCCACCTTGGCGGAGATGCTTTCGAAAATCGGCTTCATCACTTCCCAAGTGGAAGCAGGGCCGCCAGGCATGATCGATGGGCCCTTGAGCGCACCTTCCTCGCCACCGGAAACACCGGCTCCGATGAAACGCATACCGGCTTCCGCACAGTATTTGTCGCGACGCTCGGTGTCGGTGTAGAGCGAGTTACCACCGTCGATGATGATGTCACCCTTATCAAGAAGCGGGATAAGTTGCTCGATGACGGCATCCACAGGACCACCGGCCTTCACCATGATCTGGATCTTACGTGGGACAGCAAGGGACTGGACGAACTCTTCGAGCGTCTTGCTACCGACAAGCTTCTTGCCAGGGTTGGCCGCAATGAACTCCTCGGTGACGGAAGTGGTACGGTTAAATACGGAAACTTGGAAGCCGCGGGACTCCACGTTCAGGACAAGGTTCTGGCCCATGACGGCCAGGCCGATGAGGCCGAAATCGCTTTTACTCATGATCTTGGATTGGTTTACTGGACGCGGGGCTTTAAGGAACTCCGACAAAGAGCGCAACCCCTTGTTGCCAGATTGGTATGCATTCCTCACATTCGCGCCGTGAACCTCCCGAATGCCATCACCCTGTCACGCCTGGTCTTGGCCGCTATTTTTGTAGCGGCCATGGAATTTCCAGGACTCACAGGTTATTCGATCGCTCTGGGCACCTTTTCGGTCGCCGCCGCCACGGATTGGCTCGACGGCTATCTGGCCCGAAAATTGAACCTCGTCACCCCCCTCGGAAAGCTCCTCGATCCCCTCGCGGATAAGATTCTCGTCTGCGCCGCTTTTGTCTTCATGTCGGTGCTGGAGCTGGCACCGGTGTGGGCCACCGCCCTGATCATCGGTCGCGAATTCCTCGTCACCGGCCTACGGCAGATCGCGATCGAAGCAGGGCAGGTGCTGGCGGCGGATCGACTGGGGAAATGGAAAACGACCTTTCAGCTGGTCTTCGTCATCGATGCCCTCGTCTGGCTGACCTTTGACCAGATTCAGGGCGCTCCGGACGTCGTTCACTTCATACTGATGCTCACCAAACCCGAAGGTTGGCTCATGCCGATCTCGCTGTGGCTTTCCATCGCCCTGACCGCGATCTCAGGCGCCAATTATTTGTGGAATGGACGCAAGTTGCTGATTCCCAGCAGGTAATCTCGAAGCACAAGCCAGCAGACCTTCGTCCGCGCTGCAACCTCTTGCGGAGCAGGGCGACCGCGCTTTGAAGCGGCTTGGAAGACCGCAAATCCTCATGGGAACTCCGGCTTCAGCCCAATGCCTTCAAGGATTCGATGTTCGGATCGTGCGGATCCTTTGGGATCCGCACTTTCAAAGTGGGGGATCCCTTCATCGTGCTAATTGCACCCTTCCGGACGACGTAATGCGCTGATTTCGCATAACGCAAACTTTCGATACCGGGCCTCAACCGGCCATTTATCCTTGATAGTCTGTGACTTATCAAGATACCCAGACCGATGGCGCGGTGTTCGCTTGGAGATTGGGGAGCATTAACCTCCACTGATTATGAAAACGAACCGCATTTCACTTCTTACGGCTGCCCTCTTGGGAATCAGCCCGATGCTGGTTCTGGGCACTCCGGAACCAGGTCCTAGCACCGACCAGGGGTACGCCGAATTTCTCAAAGTGGCCTACGACTCAAGCCCTCGTTTGGAAGGCGCGGTGATTGATATCCAAGTCGAAGATCATATCGCCATCCTGAGCGGCCAGGTTGAAACCATCGACCAAGCCGAATTTGCCGCCTCCCTCGCCATCACGACTAACGGCGTCTATGGCGCGGTGAATCAGTTGAAAATCTCGCCCGAGCAATCGGAGCCGGAACTTGTCCGAGTCACCCGAGAGGCCCTCGACAAAAGCAAAGCCATCGATCCGAGCCGGATCCAGGTATCCCAGTCAGGAAACACCATCATCCTCAAGGGCGAAGTCAGCACCTACGATGAACGCGAACTCGCCCGCGAGATGGTTTCCAGAATCAAAGGCGTTCATCGCATCGAGAACCAGCTGAGCATCGAATTTGCCGATGTCCGACCTGAGGAAGCGATTCAGGAGCAATTGCTTATCCAGTTTCACGACGACCCGCTCTTCGACATGTTGCCTGTTAACATCAAAGTCAGCGACGGAACCGCCACTCTCAGCGGTCAAGTCGGGAGCCTCGATGAGAAAAATCGTCTTGAGCGCACCTCCCTCGTGACCGGAGTGATGTCTGTCGACTCCTCGAAGCTCCAGATCAATTCCGACCTCCGAATGGAAGGAATGGGTGACAAGCCCTACATGCCTTCCGACTCTCTCAAGGTCGCCAATCTGGTTCTCGAGGCAGATCCTCGGGTCGATGCTTCCTCGCTGCAGCTTGAAATGCAGAACGGCACCATCTTGCTGAGCGGCACCGCCCTCAGCCACAAAGCTCGCCACGCTGCCGAGGATGATGTGCGAGGCGTACCCGGCGTCCTCGGGGTCGTGAACCAAATCGAAGTTTCCAGCTCGCTCAGTAAACGCTGAGCCACCCCAACGAATCTCCCATAAACAAACAAACCAATAGAATCATGAAACTACCACTAATCATCAGCACCATCGCAGCAGCTTTCACTCTGGTTGCCTGTGACTCACCAGCCGAAAACCGTCGTGAAGACGCTCTCGAAAACAAGGCCGATTCCATGGAAGACGCCGCCGATAAGGCCCGCGACAGCGGTGAGCGCGCTGCGGATTCCGCTGAGGACATGGGTGCTGACGGCACCGCCGACAACATTCGCGAACGGACGGAACGCGCTGCCGACCAGCTCGAAGACGAAGCCGACGCGACTCGCGATCAGAAATGATCTGACGCTTAACTCAACCACTGAACCAATGGCAGCCCCGCACCTTCTGATGCGGGGCTGCTTTGTTTCTCCATGAATGAGCGATTTCTCACGCTCTTCGGGGCTTGCGCAGGACGCCAACACGGCCACACTCCCGGCCCACGTGAATCCGATCCCGATCGAGCCCTCATTAGAGGAATTCGCGCAACTGGCCGAGCAGGGAAACGTCATCCCCGTCTTCACCCAGCTTGCTGCGGATTTTGAAACCCCCTTGTCCGCGTACTTAAAAGTGCGCGACGGGCGCCATTCGTTTCTCTTGGAAAGCGCCGAGAGCACCGACAAAAGCGGACGCTGGTCAATCCTCGGCAGCGGCCCGCGCCGCATCATCGAAGCCCGTGGAAAGGAAATCACCATCCGGGAAGGCTCGAAGCTCACCACCGAGACTGTTGAGGACGACGTGCTCGCCGCGCTCGAGCGTCACATGGCACCCTACCGCTCGGTCCTCCATGGCAATCTGCCTCCCTTCTGCGGCGGCTTGGTCGGCTACCTGGCCTACGACGCCGTGCGCCAGTTCGAGCCTACCGTTGCGGCTCCGCCAAAAGATGAGCTCGGCATCCCCGACGCCGTTTTTGTTCTCGCCGACACCCTGATCGTCTTCGACCAGAAGCTGCGCCGCCTCCAGATCATTGCAAACGCCTTCCCGGCCGAGCACGAGACCCTGGAAGAAGCCTACATCGCCGCGCGCGAGAAAGTTTCCGCGCTTGTCGAAATGCTAAATCGCCCGCTCCACGTTCCCTCGCTGAACGGCCTGACAAGCGTCGAGCCCTGCGATGCCACCAGCAACACCACACAGGCGCAATACGAGGACATGGTCGTGCAAGGGAAAGAATACATCGCCGCCGGCGACGTCTTCCAATTCGTCCCGAGCCAGCGATTCGAGACCCCCTTCCATCAGTCTCCGGTCGACCTCTACCGCGCCCTGCGCCATGTCAACCCCTCGCCCTACATGTTCATCCTCGAACTGGAAGGCTTCGCCCTCGTTGGCAGTTCGCCGGAAGTACACGTCCGCGCGATCGATGGCAAAATCGACATCCGCCCCATCGCCGGGACCCGCTGGAGGGGCAAGACTCAAGAAGAGGACGATGCTCTCGCCCAGGACCTGCTGGACGACCCGAAGGAATGCGCCGAGCACCTCATGCTCATCGACCTCGCGCGCAACGACGTCGGCCGCATCGCCAAACACGGCAGCGTCAAAGTCGACGACTTCATGATCGTCGAGCGCTATAGCCACGTCATGCACATCGTCTCAAACGTGACCGGCGAGCTCGACCCCGAGCACAGCGCCTACGACGTGCTCCGTGCCACTTTCCCCGCCGGCACCGTCAGCGGCGCCCCGAAGATCCGCGCCATGCAGATCATCAACGACCTCGAGAAAAGCAAACGCTGCGCCTACGCCGGAGCCGTCGGTTACTTCGGCTTCGATGGCGGACACGATTCCTGCATCACCCTGCGCACCTGCCTTCTGAAAGACGGCAAAGCCTACGTCCAGGCCGGTGCCGGAGTCGTCGCCGACTCGAACCCGACCTACGAATACAACGAGACCGTCAACAAAGCGAAGGGCATGCTCCGCGCCATCGCCCTCGCCCGCACCATCGAAAGCTAACGGAGCGCGGACTTCAGTCCGCCCGTCACTTCCTTCCAGTTAAAGTTTCCGCCAAATGCTCCTCATCATCGATAACTACGACTCCTTCACCTACAACCTCGTCCAGTACTTCGGCGAGCTAGGTGCGGAAATGAAGATCATCCGCAACGACGCGATGACCGTCGACGAAGTGAAGGCTCTCAAGCCTTCACAGATCTGCGTCTCGCCCGGTCCCTGCACGCCGAACGAAGCTGGCATTTCCTGCGCCGTCATCAAGGAGCTCGGCCCCACCACCCCGATCCTCGGCGTCTGCCTCGGCCACCAATCCATCGGCCAGGTTTACGGCGGCGACGTCGTCCGCGCCGACCGTCTGATGCACGGCAAAACCTCGCCGATCATTCACGAAGGAAAGAGCGTTTTCAAAGGTCTCCCGAGTCCCTTCACCGCGACCCGCTATCACTCCCTCATCGTCAAACGCGACACCCTCCCCGATGACCTTGAAGTCACCGCCTGGACCGCCGAAGACGAGATCATGGGCGTGAAGCACAAGGTCCATCCCGTTCACGGCGTCCAGTTCCACCCCGAGTCGATCCTGACCGAGGAAGGCAAGACGATGCTGAAGAACTTCCTGTCGTTCTGATAGATCGGCCCACTCCGACTCACGGCGATTGCGGAGATACATTGAGGCTCCTGATGGTTCATCTTGAGGTGAACTACTCTTGGGACATGAGATCATTTCCCGGTCTACAACGATCTCTGGATATCTCACCGGCGGACGGCTCTACGATCCAGCCAGTGACTCAGTTTCAACTTGTGAGGGAACAAGCGGCAGTCTTCGATTCCTTAAATCGCAGCAATCGGGCGTACTCCCCGGTCGACAATTATCCCCATCGCTCCGCTTCGACCAACACTACCATGAATCATCAAAAGAGGCACATGTTTCGCGTGGTCATCATCCTTGCACTCGCATTCTTCGGCATCAATGCCGGTATGGCTCAGACCCAATCAACCTTGAGATTGGGGGCTCCATTTGCCACGAAGCTTTCCGCAATTCCCCACGAAATCCAGGAACTCGATCCAAGTAAGAACTATGCGATCAGCGGCGCTCCCAGCTGGCTTACCATCACGCGGGATCCCAATTCTGGATTTTTCGAACTCTCCGCATCGACTCAGGAACTAGAAGTCGGCACCTACAACGAAGAGATCATTTTCGCGAACGACGGAGAAACGGCTCACCGACTGCAGATCAATCTCTCGGTTCACTACCCCTTGCTCGTGGAGATGGTAGCACATCGGGATCTCCCATTCCTCTATGCGATTCATCGTGACTCCTCACTATCCGGCGTCGACAGCCTTGTCAGGATCGATGCGACGACGCTCAGACCCATCGAAGCGGTGTCGCTTGGCACATCCGCATCGGACCTTTCGATCGATTACGAGAACCAAAGGGTACTGTGTGTCAGCCACAGGCCGGGCACAGCCCACCTGATTCCGATCGACGACTTCTCCAGCGCAAAATCCATTTCCCTTCCAGACTTTCCACTTACCTATAACTTTGACGGAAAGATTGAATCCATCGGGGAAGATCTGATCGCCTACATCGACGGTTTCGGCCCGACGCCGATCAGAATTTACCGGCTTTCGACATCGTCAGTCGTTTTCGAAATCGGACCCGAACAACTGTTAGAGGATGGAGGATCCTTTTCGGCACTTCTGAAGGATCCCAACAAGCCAATCCTCTACGCCTACATCAGGAGGCAAGGTGCATTCGCCCAATCAGGGCGTATTGTCTCCCTCGCCACGAACGACGAAGGAGCGCTTCAACTTCAGCAAACGGCCCCGGAACCAACCAAGAGCACTTTATCATCCGCATCCAAGGTTTTCCAAATCACAGCCGATGGCAAACATCTGTTCTTCCTCGGCTCCTTCCACGAGTTGCCCAGTCTCAAAACCGTCCCGAGCCAAGGACGACAGAACGCCATTGGTGTCAGCTGCGTTTCTCCGACCGGAACCTACGGACTTGGCTCTTCCAACTCGATCATCGACATGACTTCCGGCGAGTCGCTGTTCCCGTTATCAAATAGAGCCACGGCCTGCACATTCACATCCGACTACGACCGCTTGATTCGGGCAATGGAGTCCAGAACGGTCCAGGCTGATGCGTGGTCAGTGATCCAGAGCACCCATCTACTTACCGCCCTTGGTGGGACCCTACCCGGAATGACGGTCTCACCAAAAAATGGCGAACCGGTGGTCGCTGAGCCAACACTCAATTGGCCTCCCATGAAGGGGGTCACTTCGTGGGACGTCTTCGTCAGCGAATCGCCATCGGATCTTCCTAGCCACGAAACCCTGGTCGGCTCCACCCCTTTCCCGACCTTCGCTTTGGAGAACAGCCTCCCTCCGGGAGTCACTCGATACTGGACGGTCCGCCCCACCGGAGGCGGGCAGCACCAGGCAGTGGAGAGCTTCACGACGAGTGACCTTCACCCTGAGTCATCCTTCGTCGGAATTCGATCAATGGAAGGAGTCGTCGAACTCGAGACTTCGATCAATGTCCACACAGCCAATACAACGATCTGGAGCGTCAGCACCACGGACGACTGGATCAAAGTTCCATCCGCTGAGCTGACGGGACCGGGTCAGCTGAAAATCACCCTCGACACCGCAGACCTTGGGGCGGGCTACCATCAAGGATCCATTAGACTTAGCTCGCAGGTCGGCGTTTTGACGGTACCCGTGAAACTCATTCTTGACCACTTCAGGGTCAGCGAACTGATCGCCGATCCCCTTCGACCAGGGGTCATTGGCTATTTCCCCCCGCAGACAAACGTGGGCGTGCTGGACGGATACATCTATACGATTGACCCTGAGATACTTGAAATCACATCCGCTGTGAGGCTCGATTCAGATGTTTCCTCGATCGCCATTCGCAGGGAGGATGGCAAGGTGATCCTATGTAGTGGGATCCCTTATCGTATTGTTACTCTGGATCAACCTGCGCTCGATACGATCGGATCGTTTCCTGTAGACCAAAAGGTCAATTCGATAAGCACGATTGGTGACGACACGCTGATCTTGGAACGGCAGTTTGGCTTCGATGTCCACGATAGCAGCGACGGCACTCTCCTTTACGCCATCGAAGCCGGAGTCACGGGATCGGCATCGGCGAGCTACTACGATCCCGTCAATGGCATCTACACCCGGATTTCCAGTTCACAGATCTCGCGGTATTCCATGGACCGAAGCGGTGCCAGCCTGCTCGGCATCTTCCAGCTCGACCAAATCAGCGACAATATCTTCGTAAGTCAGGACCTGAGCCATTTCTCCATCGGCCGGCTGATCTTTGATGGGGAATCGAAGTTCAAAACCCAGCTAAACCTGCCGTCCTTCACGGGTTTAGGAGGCCTCACGGCAGACGGCGCACTCGGATTCACCACCAACCGCTTCTATTTCACGGACTCAGGCACTGAGGCCGGAAGATTTCCTTTTAACCTTTCTTATGCCGTTGCCGATTCGTCGGGAGAGCGAATCATCGGATTTGGCCACGACGACGAACTTGCGTCATTCGAAATCAGTTCGGTCCTGAGTGACTTCGAGACGTTCCCCCGGGACCGCCAGGTCTTTCTGGACCTCCCCGATGAATTGAAATGGAGTCGAAGCGACGGGGATATCTCCTATCAAATCTACTTGGGAACGAATGAGGCGCAAACCGAGTCCGCCACTCCACTCTCCGACCTATTTCTCGGCGGAAGCATCCAAAACGCCCAAAGTCTGGAAGGCCTGATTTCTCACGGTGGAACCTATTACTGGAGGATCGACACGATCAGAGACGGTGAAACCGTCAAGGGTGAGGTCTCAAGCTTCACGATCAACCATCGGATTCATCAGGTGGGTGTTCCTGGCGGCGCCGCCGCGACGGAAGCCAAATTTCAGGATCCGCTTGTCCTGCTTGACTCATCCAATCTAGTCTCAATTGATCGGAGCGACTCAGGCTTTTCCACCGATGCCCAAAAGGTTCATCGCTATCCGGGCTTCGGGTCCACGGGGTCTCGTTCTTCAGCCTTTGCAGGCGAATTTTTGGTGATCGGAAACTCAGGATCGGGAGTGGGGATCAGCGGAGACAGGGACCGGGGAGAAATCGCGATGTTCACTCCTCTGGAGCATGGCTGGAGTGCCGAATGGGCGAGAACACCCGAGAGCTTTCTGGAACCGAAAAGTTTCGGCATATCGGTTGCGGCCAACCATTCGAGCATCTGGACCAACCAGCAGGCGAGTGGCACCACGGGCCCCAATGCAGGAGTTCTTCATGTCTATGACCTGGAAGGAAACAGAACCCAATCCTTGCAGCCTTCCGACAGCTTCAATGGCGACCGATTCGGTTCCAAGACCATCATCCGTGGCAATACCGCCGTCGTGGAAGCCAACGGTTGGGGAGCTTCGTTTCAACGGCGCTATGCGGACCTCTATGTTTTTGAGCGCAATCCGGCCAACAACCAATGGACAGAAGTGCAGAAGCTGAGTTCCGAACGACTCGACCGAGATCATCCGGGCGAATTCAGTTTCGACGGATCGAGAATCGCAGTCCAAATCGACAGTAGGAACCCGACCTTGATCGAGGTGTTCGAAAAGAACCTCTCCGGCCGCTGGGTTGCCGTGGACCGCATCATCCCCGACGAATCCCGGGACGACATTCGGGTCACCTTCAAAGACAACGTTTCCATAAGCGGTGACTGGCTCTGCGTCGACGCGTGGCTCAGTCTCGAATCAAACACCAATTCGGTGGATGTGGTGATTCCTTTTCACCGGAGAAACGGAATATGGGAGCAGCAGAGTCCGATCCGTATTCCGGACAGCTTCGGAGGCTTCCTTGAGACTTCACTCAGTGGCGATCAGGCTGTCGACGGAGGCATGGTCATGATCTGGACGAACGATGTCTCACCCGGGATGGATCGAAACTTTCTCGTCATTCTCGATGAGCAAGCCAACCGGAGACCACGCCTCACCAACTCACTACCCAAGAAGATCCAATTGCCAGCGAATGCTCCGGTATCGATTGAGATCGATACGATTGATCCCAACGGCGACGATGTGGCCCTCGAGATCATCTCCAAGCCAAGCTGGCTCCGCGATCGCAGCCCCGGTCCGAATCAGCATGTGCTTGAGGGAATGGTTCCGGCGATAACAGGAAAACACAGCCCGATTGAATTCAGGCTGAATGATGGCAAGGGCGGCCAGCGCTGGTATTTCTCGCTCGTCGAAGTGGTTTCGGATGACGCCGCCCCCAAGATTTCCGGGCTTCCGGAATCGCTGGAAATCAAACAGGGTCATGATCTGAGGATCGAACCCGAGATCGCTGGCGCCAAGCCCATTGAATTCCAATGGGAATTGAATGGAACCCCCCTGCCGGGTCAGACCGAAAGTCGTCTTCATATCGAAGGTTGGCCAAGCGAAGGCCTCTATCGGTTAACCGCACGAAATGCCGTCGGCATGGAGCATTCCACTGAGGTGATGGTGTCTGTTACGGAATCTGACAGGCTTGGTCAGGACTGGACCGCCGTAGGAGGTTCCTTCAATGCCTCATCCTACATGCCAGCCCGTTTGGGAAGACATACCTTCGTTCCAAAATGGTCTTCCTCCCCCGAACTCATCCTACCCAGTACAGAGAATCATTTTGCGGTGAGTGCTCAGGGCATCGTCACAGAATCCCTTCAGGACGCCACGACAGCGAGTGTCCATTTCCTGAACCTATCCGATGGCTCGCTTCGCGAATCCACCGTCACAGCTCCGCCTGATTTGTCGCCACCATCGATCCATGATGGCAGAGCATGGTTTCACACGCCAGATGCCCCAAGAAATGACCCAACGCCTCCTTCCACCGTCTACCGGGCATTTGACCTGCTCGACATCGGAACCTCTATCGAAATGGAATCGGATCAATTTCTCGGATCCTACTTGCTTGGCCCGATTCTCCAGCCAGGGTCCATTCTTCTGAATCGCAAAGGTCGCCCTGGAGCGGTCTGGCACGACCACCCGGTCCCAAGCCAACTTGCCGTCGCGCCCATCGACAACTGCTCCCTACACGAGCACGTGCTCTACTCAAGCCACGAGAACCTATTCGCGGCCCACCGGGCTTCCGACAACCGAATGCTTTGGTCAATTGCCCTCCCCGACAGTTCGGCGCGTCCCGTCGTCAGGGGAGATCATGCGATTCTCAGCAGTCGGAATTCGATCTCGTGCATCGACATTCGGAACCGCCAATTGACATGGACCTTCGAGCATTCGATGGGAAGCGTCCGAAATGTAGCCATTGATGAGTCACACGCCTACATCGCCGGAAGAAGCACGGTTTCCTCGGTCTTCCTTTCAGACGGATCGCCATCGACCAGCTACACCTCTCCCGTCCCTAATGAGAGCCTAATTTCAGTTATCGTTCTTGAAGACCACCTTCTAGCCTACAGTGACTCGTGGACACATGTCTTTGACAAGCAGAGCGGGCAGTTCCTCCAGTCTCTGGAATTAGGTGGCGAAGTCGCCTATTCGAACGGGCTTCTTGTTGGTATCGGTGGCACCCGGCAGGACCGGAGAATTCTCGCCTACTACCCCAATGCTGCCCCCATCTTCAGCGAACAATTCCCTGACTCAATTATCGATCCGGGATCAGCAGCCGACCTCCATCTCGCTCTCGGTGCGACTACCCTCAATCCAGACCCCAATGACCCCCTTTTCTGGCGGATCATCTCAAACAGCCGACCCGAAATTTTTCGCTCTCTGGAAATCAGCGCGGAAAATGGCGACCTCACCGTGATCTACAACCCTTGGGAGTCAGGATCCTCGGAGGTGACCATCTCTGCAGAGGACACTGCCGGCAATGTGACCGAAACCACGATCACCTTCACCGTCCCCGAACTCCCGCTTCCAGATCTCAGACTAACAAGCAACCTGCAGCTCAAACGCCAGACCGGTCTCTTCGAGCAATCCATCACCGTCACCAACAACGGAGCGCGCGAGATCGCCGGCTTCGACCTGACGGTCACCGGACTTCCTGAAGGGGTCTGCCTAAACAACAGCTCGAACTGCGAGGAAGGCACTTGGGCGGTCGAGCATCGACAACCCCTTGCCGCCGGGGCTTCTGTCACGCTGATCCTCGAATACTACGCACCTGTTCGCGGCACGGTCCTCGATCCCCAGATCGAGGTGTCGCTCGTGACCATTCCCGAATCAGACCCAGCCGCCGTGGACGAAGGTCTGGCCGTTGATCGCTGCGTCCGCCTCGACGACGGCCTGCTCATCGAATTTGTCTCCGAACCAGGAGAGCTCTACGAGGTCCAGTATTCGAATAACGGCACGGATTGGAAGGTCTCACCCGTGCGCATCCGGGCAGCAGGGAATCGGGTCCAATGGATTGACCGAGGACCACCAAGAACGGATTCACCACCAGCCGACAAGCCATCCCGTTTCTATCGGGTTCGTGAAATCACCTCCGATGCTGAATAAGAAACCCAACTCCATTTTAGAATGAAACAGGTCTTCATCTTTCTACTTCTCGCAACTCCCGCTTTCGGAGGTGACGCAAAGTCACCTGTCTCCAGCGGCGGAAACTGGCAATGGACCGTCTCTGCCGGCCCGGCCATCCGAAACATCGGAACTCTAAAGATCAACAGCGGCTACCGGAGTGGTGGGGTGATCCCACCATCATTCGTCGGAAGCAGCTCCCTCACGGAGCCAAACGTCGGTGCCGAGAGCTCCACGGATGATCGTTTTTACAACGACGGCTACGTCCGCCAAGACGCCGGAACATCCACCGACGGAAACACCTGGTATTGGGGCTACGACAACGCCGCTCAGGTTCAGGATAAACAGCTCGCCTACTCCGCAACCGGCTACCAGAGCATTCTGAGAGACAGCTACAGCATTCCATCTTTCGGCGCCTCAAGCCGCGATAGCCTTCGCGGCTTCTCTCCCCACATCCAAGTCGATGCCCGAGGACCACAAAAGCTTTGGGGATTCCAGCTCGGTTTCAGTGGGGGCTTCGACTTTACCCATGTCGACCAATCGCTCGCCTACTCGAACTACTCGGGCAATCAATTCCGTGACGACTACCGCCTGGACTATGTCGATAGCTACGATCTCAACGGTGTGATCCCACCTCTCGCGCCCTACTTCGGCACGCTCGGTGGTCCAGGCCCGGTCATCGGCAACGTTCCGACTTCCCGCTCGATCACGCCGGTGCTGCTATTCACCGACACCGCCAGCTTTTCCAATCAGGTCTGGTCCTCGATCGACATCAACGTCTTCAGTTTCACCGTCGGCCCGACCCTCACCCGCTCGTGGGGGCCACTTTCAATGAGCCTGCAAGGCGGTTTGATCTTCAACATCTATGATTGGGATGCACAACAGGGAGAACGCCTGACCGGAAGCAATTCGTCGGGCACCTCCACCGTCGCCAACTGGGCCGAAGGTGATTCGGGAACCAAATTCCGACCTGGCCTCTACGGCCAGGCCGACATCTCCTACGATGTGGGAAACAATTGGGCGATCGGATGCTATTTCCGTGTCGATACCGCCGCCGAGTTCAGAGCCCAGGCCGGCCCCTCGACCTTCAAGGTTGATCCCTCGGGATACTCTGCGGGGTTCCAGCTCAGGTACCTTTTGCCCTGAGCCGAGGAATCGTCAACGGCGTCCAGTTCCACCCCGAGTCGATCCTGACCGAGGAAGGCAAGACGATGCTTAAGAACTTTCTCGAGTTTAAAGCAACTCTCAGCTCACTCTAACAAGGTCCGACTGGAAAGGGGCCGCCGCGCGCGAGTGAAAAGCCGCGGGCAGCCCCATCGATGGCGTTCACACGGTCGGACTCATAGCCAGCTCTTACTTCATCCCGTGGCTTTCCCGCCACATCTGAGCCTCCTCCGGTTCTTCGGCGCTCCAGGATTCCAGCAAGGTTCGCAAGCCTGGCTGCTTCATCCAATCCGGCATCGCCAGCAGCCACGTCGCAGCGGCCTCGGGATCGTATCCACACCAGGATCGGATGAGGGACTCCCCCAGCCTGACATTGACAACGCCCTCGTCTGCAAACCGGCTGAACAGCTCCGCTGCAGTTTGAGGATCCCGCCTCGCCGTTCCCTCGATCAATCCACTAACGAAAGCAGAGTAGGAAGGATGCGCCTTCAGCGATTCTGCGAACTGAAGCGCCGCTTCATGGTCCTGCTCCCCCCAGACCACTCCGCAGCGTTTGAGGATCTCGGCCACGGTCTTTTCGTCTGAAAGACCCGTGGCATAGCGGGCGGCCGCCCTGGGGTCATTGTCGCTCCAGACGATATGAAGATCCGAAAGTAGCGTATTCCGGAGACTCTCGTCATCGACCTCGTTACGCCACTTCAGGACAGCTTCGGGATCACGATGGGCCCATCCATAGGCGAACTCCCGAATCAGCTCCTTTTGGAGATCATTTGAAGGAAGCTGACTGAGAAGGTAGTCTCCCACTGCCGCTGCATCCTGCTTGAGCCAGTGACGGATGCAGATGAACAAGGCCGTTCGCCGCTTCCGTCCCTCGGGAAGACTCTCAGCCCAGGCCCTCGCCGCGGGAAAATCCTGCCTGACCCAGGTTGTCATCAGATTCTCGACCGCTAGATTTCGGGCGTAGCCATTGGGAATCCTCTCTAACAACTTCGCGGCCCTGGCCGGATCACAAGTTGCCAACTGACTCACCATCATGCTCAGACCAAGCCCCTCGGACCTCCCGCCAGCTTCCTGCTGATACCAATCCATCGCAGCCAGCACCTCAGTTTCCGCCCAAACCAGGGCAATGCGGGTAAGGAGAAGCTCCTTGAGACCTGCGGCCTCTCGAAACTCCTTCTGTTCCACGAAATCCGTGACGGCCTCGAGGTTGATGCGGGCCCACTGCTCGACCAATTTCTCGAGAAGCGCGTAGTGCACCGGAGCCTCGCCATTCTCCGTGCTGAGCTGATAGAGATGAGAAATCGCTTGCGACGGATTCAATTCGACCCAGCGGAGGTAAAGCAAGCCGCGCAGTTCCTCCCGCTCGCGACCCGTCGGCAGCAAGGATGGATCATCAAGAAAGCTCTGAATCCCGTCGCCCGACAACTGATTCACCAACGAGTACCATCGAAGGGAACGACCGAACTCGCCTCGTTCACCCGCCGCCCGATTGATCTGATCAATCACTGCGCGCTCTGCCGTCTGCTCGACGGACACCTCCCTGACCCCGATGGCTGGCTCCGGTTCCGCTCGAACGGGAACCGTCAGCATCAGCACGGGTGCCAGGAACAGCACGCGGAAATTTCTGTTGATTGTGCCGACTTCCAACATCACTTGAATCATGATTCCCAAGATGCTCAGAACGAACTACCGGCGGGGATTACAAAGTCGTTAGGTTTGAGATTGTTGTGAAGCTCCGTCAAGAGGCTGCCTTTCTCCGCACCACTAAGCACCGATGAATCCGCCAGCGCATTCTCCGCTGCCTGCGCATCGACGGCCATCCAGACCGACATCACTTCCCGCACTTGAGCGTTCCGCAAAGACTCACTTGAAATGCTCTCGCTGAGATCGAAGGCGAGGGAAATATTGCTGCTTCTAAAAGTCCCAAGCGCGCGCTCCACCGCCCGATCCCGCACCGCACCCGCTTCAAGCGTCTCCAGCCAGTCTCTGCATCGGCTCGGCGAACTCATGCTGTAGACGGATGCCAGATGCTGTGCCGCGACCAGCTGTTCGGGTTCCCCCATCGATGCCATGACGCCAGCCAGTTCATCCGGGTCATTCTGGGCGATCTTAAAGGCAACCGTCTCAAGGAGGCTTCCATATCCGGGTTCATCCGAATTTTGGAGAACATACTCCAAGGCCCCCTTGCCATCCGCTCCACCAGCCCATCGATCTAGAACTCCCATGAGAGCATATTTCCTCTCCTCCCCGTCAAGTTCATGGACCCATTCCAAAGCAGATCCGACATCCTTTTCCGCGAGCTTGCAGGCAACCTGCGGAGCAAAGCTCAGCTTGCTTTCGCAAGATGCCATCTCCGAAATCACCGCTGCCGCGCTGTCAGGATCCTGCTCGATATAGTTGCCCATGACCTGCTGGTAGATGGAGGCGAACTGAGGTGTAAGTTCGGCCGTCTCAAGCCAGGAGAAAGCCCCCTTGATGTCTTGCTTCGCCCATTGATTGACGGTCAGCGACAATAGTTCGTCCCGCTGAGCTCCGACCGGCAATTGCTCCAACCGTGCGATCGCGCCCACGGGATCTTTTTTCGCCATACCCTGATAGACAGCCATCAAAAAACCACGCTCCTGACCGGGCGCCCCGCCATGACTGGCGACCCAGTTCAAGGCGCCCTCTACATCGGACTGCGCCATCTGCAGTAGCGCGTCGCAAATCAAATCATCCCGCTTGAGCCCCTTGGCAAAAGCAATCGCCGCGAGCGCGTCCTTCTTCGCCCACTCCGATACCAGCACCCGCAACATCGCCTCACTCCCAATCTCATCCGGTGAGTCCGCTGCCTCGCGGGCAATCGACTCGAAATCCTCCGCTTTCACCCCGTCGAATACCGAACGTCCCGTAACCCGTCGAACCGAAGAAACCTCAGGACTTGAAGAACCAACTCTTGCCCTCGGCACCTCACCCCGTTCCAAAAACCCGCCCCTATCCGAAGCGTCGGGAGCGCTTGCCCGCCCGATGATAACTCCGACCGCCAGAACAAGCGCCAGCACGGGAATCCAGGCAGTGTTAATTTTCCATTTCATAAAAACCATACTCGATCATCAGATCATTTGAAATCCTGACTAGCGGCGCTTCTGCCCAACTCAGATCAGAAGCGCCGCACTCAGGAAATATCAGCAAGCGTCAGTTCCTCACTTATACTCAATCTTCCATTGGAGATTGTGACTACTGCTACTGGAATTGTAGAGGTTCACGTTCTGACCATTTCCTCCACCGCTTCCTCCATTGATGGCGAATCCGGAAGCATTCCGTTTCCGCAGCTGATAGTACCCCCCTCCTTTGTCGACCTTCTGCCAATGCTGGTTGTAGTTCGACGAACCGGTCGTCCACAGATAGACGTTCTGAGCGTTTGCACCACCGTTTCCTCCGTCCAACGAATAGGAAGTGCCAAGCTTCTGATAGGTAAAATAGCCATTACCTCGGTCGATCTCTTCCCACTGCTGGTTCACATTGTTCGCATTGTAGCTCCACAAATAGACATTCTGGCCATTCGCACCACCGTTACCGCCGTCGATTCCATACCCAGACGCATTGCGTTTGGAAATGGTCACAATCGACGTGGGCTCATCGAGACAGTCCCGATTCGTCCAGCAGTAGATCTTTTGACCCGTGTTGGTTTCGAAATAACCGAAACACCAGCGAAAGGTCGCGATGACCGTGGACGAATCATAACCGTAGAGATTTTGAACGTAGTCATTCACGTCCATATCCCTCCAGAAATTCTTGCCAATACGCGAACGAGAGCACTGCACCCCGTGACGCTTGTTTCCGGTCTCAGGAAGGTTGATGAATCCGTTGAGGACCCCGTCCCGAATGTAGTAGTACTTCGCCTTTCCCGCGGAACTTGTCCGGTTAGGGATGATGTAGGATTCCTCAAGCGCTGAAGGAACGGGCACGTCAAGCACCGTGTGCATCACGTATCGCGTACTCCCGGCAGGATTGGCGGTGTAGCGCACGGCAGCACTTTCACGCCGAGCATAGATGGACTGCGTGTATGAACTGAGATTCGATTGAGGCTCCATGCGGTCGACTCTCGCCCATCCGCTATAGGTCCCCCCACCCTGGATTTCAGCGGCCGCCAGGTAGATACATTCCCGCGTGACACCATTGATCCTGATCTCCGCCCATGCTCCTGCGTGAACCTTCCCGTAATGCTCGCCATCATAGTAGCCGACCGGCCCCTCCTCGGTCATCACCTCAACTCCGTCTTCAGTGAGCTTGTTGCCATTATTGTCGTAGAGGTAGGTGGCATCGACCGTGATGGTCTCACTCCACTGAAGGGCGTTGGGGTTTGCATTTCCTCCCGAATCAAAACCCACCTGCCAACTCGTGGAATTGAAGGTCGAAGGAGGCGGATTGAATTGATCGTAATACGCCGCGTCATGGTAGTCATCAAGACCGGCATGGGCGCTTCCTATCACGATCGCTGACAAGGCACAAAAGTAGAAACGATTGTTGTTCATAGGACTCTTTCGTCACTGGTTGAGATCATCAATCGGGCTCTCATTGATACTGAATCCTCCACTGAAGGTTGTGGCTACTACTACTGGAATTGTAGAGATTCACATTCTGACCATTCGTTCCACCGCTTCCGCCGTTGATGGCGAATCCGGAGGAATTCCGCTTCCGAAGCTGAAAGTAGCCACCTCCCTTATCAACCTTCTGCCAGTGTTGGTTATAGTTCGAGGGTCCCGTCGACCACAAATAGACATTCTGTCGATCCGCCCCGCCATTTCCTCCGTCGATCGAATAGCTGGTTCCCTGTTTTTGGTAGGTGTAGTAGCCGTTGCCACGATCAATTTCCTGCCACTGCTGGTTCACGTTGTTCGCGTTGTAGCCCCACAGGTAGACATTTTGCCCATTGGCGGCTCCATTCCCTCCATCGATGCCGTAGCCGAGCGCACTTCGCTTGGCGATCGTCACGACTCGGTTGGCGTTCGTCACATTGTTATTGCTCCCGTTATTGGTGATCGCCCCGTAGGAGCTCCCCGTCGTCCCGGAACTGGCAGAGGTCAGAAGGAGTGGATAGGAAGTGAGATTGTCGATATCAACATTCGATGCATTGTGTGAGTCAACGGTCCCCAGATTACGGACGTCATCGAACTCACCCCCAATCAGAACCTTCAGGTTCTGGTTCACAGGATTCTCAGTTCCGCGGAGGGTGATCTCGTGATCATTCCCACCGATCCAGGCAATCGCACCCGAGCCGTTGTAATAGGGATCGCTAGCGGGAAGCACGGTGATGTCCGCTTCCAGGTTGTTATCGTTACTATAGGTCGTCCGATACACCGGCCCGTAAGCCACGTCGGCGCTGCAATTGACGATCGTCCCGCCTCGCAGACCAAAACCGGATTCACAACCGATGGCGGTGCAATCCTCGGCATTCCGATATCCGGATCCCAAAGGCATCGAAACTCCGGACCGCATGTATTTGATGGTGCAATTCCGGACCGTGATATTCGAGGTGTGCCTCGTGTAGGAAACGCCATCGACGACCGTCGTTCCACTCGTGTAGGTCCTGATACCATCCTCCTGAAGGCTCATCATGTAACCTGGAGGAAGCCTGTACCCCCAAACCGTTAGAAAGTCACGGTCGTAGGCCGGACCCGACGTTTCCGCCAACATATCGTCCGTGGAGCGAACTTCGCCTTCGATGTAACACCCTTCGATCAGAGCTCCGACGGCCCCCTGCATGAAAATCCCATGGCCGTAGGCCCTATGGATGAAGGTGCAGTTCTTCACATGGTTCGAATTGCCCCGGACCAGGCAAGCACTGTGCTTGAAGTGCTTGATCGCGTATCCCGAGCCCTTGCCGAAGGCGTCGCCATAGGCATAAGGTTGCGATCCCTTCACCGTGACATGGAATCCTTCGACGCGATTCCCCTCACCATCCATGAGGATGTTCAGTGCCGTTCGCGTCGGCCGGTCATCCACCGATCCGTCGTCGATCATGGTAAGGTTCTTCAATACGTTCCCGTTCCCCGAAATTGCGACCTCCTGAACATCCACGTTTCCAAATGCCTGAAAAACGTCCGTATCAATCATCAGGGTTACCCCGGTGAAGTCATAGGTACTATTGTTGCCTGAAACAAGCAGAAGTGGGTTGCCAAATGCCCCTGATGCGACATCCGCCGCATCAATTGAGTAGGTCCCTGGCGACAGTTTGACATTCGCATTGTTGTCGTCGAGATAGGTTTTAAGGGCCGACAAGGAATTGACGGTGGTCTGGGCGAGAGCCGCTGAACTGATTATCGAGGAAAATGCCGTCACCAGCACCGTCCTCAAGACGCTTGTTCGCCAAATCATGCTCTGTGATGATCCGATTCGGATCTGAGAGTCGAGCTGGCATGCTCCAGTTTTACTTTCAATGGTTTTTATTTTCATGTTCTACGGTTTGGATTTTGGGTTTGTAGAATACGATTCAGGACATAATCCCAGAATCATCGTGCCAGATATCAGAATGAAATTGCTCCCGTCGATCCTGATTCATTGCATATCAGCTCACCCTGTAAACTTTCGGAGATAGTGAAACAGGTGAGCGAGCGACCGCCCCTCCGAGGATCACCCCGGATCAAATGAGATCAGAGAACTGTGGCTCCCGTGAGACACGACAGGTCGAACGCCTGAGCGGGAGCAAATCGTCGGGCACGTCCAGCGTCACCAGCTGGCCGTAGGAGATTCGAGGATCAGAAACTTGACCCGACAGGGACGGTAAACCGATGCTCGGCTTTCCGGAATTTCGATCCTGAGGCTTCAGACCTCACCGAAACGTCACAAACTGCATCGCTTCTTCCCGATGCCAGTGAGCTAGCCTCCGTGCGTGTTGTTGGATGTCGCCCGAGGGGTCGGAAAAATCAGCCTCATTTGTCGGCACCACTTTCCCCTGATCAGGAAGGCCATCGAGCGATCCAGCCCCACCATCGAGGAAGGGCGGTTCCGCCCTCCTGGCGAGTCCGCCGCCTAAGCAAATCCTCAGAACATTCACTCCAGCCATCTCATGCACGGTCAGAATCGTCCCGATCGCTCACCCGGGCTTGCCCCCGCGCGACACTCCCCCCAAGCTCGCCCCATGCCGGACGAGGTCGCACCCCTACCCATTGAAGAACTCGCCCGCGCTATCGAGGCGGAGGATCAGAGCGCCATCCGCAGCATTGCGGAGGATCTTCACTATGCGGACCTCGCCCACATCTATCAGGAAGTCGACGACGAGAAGCACTCCATGTTTCTCAAGACGATCGGGCCGGAGATTGCCGCCGATATGATTGTCCAGCTCCCCGATTCCATGATCGAGGAAGCTCTCGATCACTTCAAACCGGCTGAGCTGAAGATCCTTTTCCACGAACTCTCCGACGATGACCGCGTCGACGTGCTTCAGGACGTCGGCGACGAAGCCCGCCTCCGCTATCTCGGGCTTCTCGGTCCGGAAGACGAAGAACTAACCCGCAGTCTGCTGCGCTACGAAGAAGATACCGCAGGTGGGCGCATGACCACCCGCTTCGGACGGCTCTTTGCCAACATGACGATCAAGGAAGCGATCGACATGCTGCGCCGGGAGCAGGAGAACACGGAAACGCTCAGCCGCATTTTCGTGGTCAATGCCAAAGGGCAGCTCATCGGTCGCATTCGTCTGCGTGATCTCGCATTCAATACTTGGGATACTCCGGTTCGCGACATCATGAAGGAAGTCGGCCCCGAGCAGTGCATCCTCGCCACCGCCGACCAGGAAGATGCTGCCAATCTCCTGCTCAAGTACGACCTGATTGTCCTCCCCGTCGTCGATGAATTCGGGCACCTCCTCGGAATCATCACCCACGATGATGCGATGGAGATCCTCCAGGAAGAGAGCACCGAAGACATGGAAAAATTCGCCGGTATCGCCGGCGAACCCGTGGAAGAGACTTACCTTCAGGCATCGGTGCTCACCCACTTCAAGCGACGCTTCGTCTGGCTCTTCTTTCTCGCCCTGCTTGCCATCGCATCCGGCTACGTGATGATGCGTTTCGAGGGGACCCTCATGAAGATTTTCCTGCTCTCCCTCTACCTTCCCATGGTCGTCGCGGCCGGCGGCAACACCGGGGGACAGGCCTCGACCATGGTCATCCGCGCGATGTCGCTCGGCGAACTCGTTGCGGGCACCGCCAGCCGGGTGCTATGGAAGGAATTTCGGCTCGGGGCAATTCTCGGCTGCACCCTGGGTTGTTCGATTGCCGCCCTCACCATTTTCATTCTGCCCGCCTTCCGCCCTCAACTTCCCGAGGGGGTCACCTTCTTCCGCTTCGGACTTACCGTTGCCATCGCCCTTGCCGCACAAATCACCACCTCCACCGTGATTGGAGCCTTGCTTCCTCTCGGTGCCCGTGCCATCCGTCTGGACCCGGCGGTCGTCGCGGCACCCGCCATTACCACCTTGGTCGATGTCTCGGGCATGGTCATCTATTTCACCATTGCCCAAGCCGTTCTCGGCCTCTGATCCCCAAGACAACATGAGAGAACTCAAAGACGGACTCCGCGCAGAAGTGCGACTCGATTGGATGAACCGCGTTCACAAGAAGTTGCGCGGCACCGATGCTGACAAGCGCTATGCCAACGAAGTTGCCGTTTTGAAAGTGCTCGAAGAACGCGGCTGCCCGAACGTCCCGCGCCTCCTCGAAGAACATCCGGAGGAGAACTATTTCGTCAGCACCTCATGCGGTCAGCCGGCACCCAACATTTCCGACCGGAGAACCAAGGAGCTCTTCGCGGAACTGGAACAAAAGTATGGCGTCCGGCACCTCGATGCCGAACGCCGCAACGTCACCTATGACCCCCATGCGGGGCGCTTCTGTTTGATCGATTTCGAACTTGCCGAGGTTTTGCCGGATCCCTCGCAGCCGCCGAAGGAGGCGTCGCTCTAAACGGCCACCATCTGCTCGGGAATCCCGAAAGCACTGCGTTTGCAGGCCCGTGCCCGATCGCTTCGAGACAGCCATTGGAGGAAATGGCCTGCCACAGTCGTCACCACCGATTCGGATTCACACAAGTCCGGATCCACCCAAGTGCTAATGGCCTCATCCTCACAGTGATCGCACTTGCAGATCATGACTTCGCAGACGTTTGGCAGTCCACGCGCGGCATCGATCGCCCCTTGCCCTCCGAGCACAACCCCTCCCAAGGAGGCAAGCGCGCGCAAAACCAGGGCGTAATCATTCCACCGATCGTATTCCGCACCGGTCATCCCCGCGCGGTTGATGATGAAATGCCGCGCCACGGGATCACCCGCCAAATAGCGGATATCTTCATAGTCGAAGTAGTCGAATTCTTCCGCGGGGTGGAGCGCGGCATCATTCACACATTCACAAATCTCCTTTTCGAGCTTCGACAAATCACAGCCGCAGGTCGCCCCAACAGCTAGAGAGAACGGGGGAGAAGGCATCTCGCACCAATGCATGAGACGCCCGACCGCAGACAACTTGCGATCATAAATAATTTTCATAGCGGATCATCCTCGCAGCTCCCCGATCAAAAAGCAATCCGCCTCTTCCGCAATCGTGATATCCGACCACAATTTGGATCAATCTGCGGAGTCTCCAAACGCCCCCGTTTTCATCCGCCAGAAAAGCGACAAATTTCTCCAAGCTGACTCATGAAGGCTCATTATTACTGATATCTTAACTACATCGGCTGATGGCTTTGCTGCAGTTTGACTTTGGGCGAAATTCTTCCGATCTGACTGACTCACCGTGTAAGAGCGATCGCCTCCGAACTGTAAATCCAAGCACCGTGCTCCGCCTCACCATCATTCTTGGAATTCTGACCCTGTCCACCGCAGCCGAGCCTTCGACCAAAGGGGTGGATCTGAAGCTCATCTCCTCGGTCAAAGGCATCAGCCCGAACGCCACCTTCACTCTTGGTGTTGAGATCCGTCATCACCCCGGTTTCCACACCTACTGGAAAAACCCCGGTGCCGTCGGTTATCCTACCCGGATCCACTGGAAGCTCCCGCAAGGATTCACTGTCGGACCGCTTCGCTGGCCAGCCCCTGAAATGTCCGACATGGCGGGCAATCCCGTCTTCGGCTACAAGTCCGACGTCACGCTCCTCGTCGACCTAACAGCACCCGGGAAACTTGATCCTACAGTCGAGATCGACGCCGCCATTTCGTGGATGGCCTGCTCCCGTGAATGTCATCCCGGAACCGAGACCTTCAGCTTGTCGCTTCCATCGAGTGCGCAAACCACTCCCGACCCCGCCACCAAAGCCGCATTCTTAGAGGCCGAACGACAGATTCCTCAAGAGTTGAAAGCCTGGGATGCTATCGTTGAGTCGAAGAACGACGACGAAAGAATCAGCCTCTTGCTCATCCCACCAGCCGGGATCCAGGATTTCGGAGCGATCCGTTTTTTCTCCAGCGACGGTCAAATTTCCTCGGATCCCGCCCCTCGGATCACCAAGCTCAAAGACGGCCGCATCCGCATCACCGCACCTCGCGCACGCTTCTCACCGGAGAATGTCAGTTCGCTTCCTTTCGTCATCGTCGCAGAAAAGCCCCTGAATCCCGATGGTTCCCACTTCGGCACTCTCGATCCTTGCTACCCCACTCAAGGAGCTACCCAAAACGACCCAACTCCCTGATTGTCCCCGCCCGCGCCGGTGTCCATGATCCCCCTCAATGAACGCCCCGGCCCACCGCCGCCTGCTCGCTGACATCGGAACCGTCGACGCCGTCGGCATCGAATCCCGCGTCGCGAAATACACCACCCGCTCGATCAAGAAAGCCTCGAAGGTTCAAGGTCTCAAGCTCGCCGCCTCGATGGTCGACTTGACGACACTCGAAGGTAAGGACAGCGCCGGCAAAGTCGCCTCTCTTTGCCAGAAAGCGCTCACGCCGCACCGCGGCATGGACGTCCCCCGCCCCGCCGCCGTCTGCGTCTACCCCTCGATGGTCCGCCACGCCGCCAAGCACGTCAAAGGCAGCGGCGTCCGCATCGCCTCCGTCGCCACCGCCTTCCCCTCCGGCCAGGCCCCCTTGAAAACCCGCCTCGCCGAAGTCCGCCAGGCCGTCGCCGACGGTGCCGACGAAATCGACATGGTCATCAACCGCGGAGCCTTTCATCAGGGTGAGTTCCAGCTCGTGCAGGATGAAATCGCTGCCGTCCTCGATGCCTGCGGCGACGCCACTCTAAAGGTCATTCTCGAGACCTCCGAGCTCGAAACCTACGACAACATCCGCGCCGCCTCCTTCATCGCGATGCAGGTCCTGCGCGAGGGCGACTTCATCAAAACCTCCACCGGCAAGACCTCGTCGAACGCCACCCTTGGCAACAATCAGGTCATGCTCGACGCCATCCGCGACCACTACCTCACCACCGGCATCGAGATCGCCATGAAGCCCGCTGGCGGCATCAAGACCGCCAAGCAAGCGCTCCAGTTCCTCATCGCTGTCAAAGAAACCCTCGGTGACAGCTGGCTCTCTAACACCCGCTACCGTTTCGGCGCCTCATCCCTGCTCAACGACCTCCTCCGTCAGCTCGAAGCCCAACGTACCGGCGCCTACCAAGCCCCCTACACCTTCACCGAGGACGCCTCTGGTTACTGAACAGCCGGACCGCTCGACACCAATCGCGCTTAGACAGCAATGAGAACCCCGATTCTACTAAGAACCACCCTAACATGTCTCGCCTTTCAGGCGTGCCATTCAGTCTCTGTCGTGCATGTATCGGACACCCGCGGCAACCCGATCCAGGGTGCTGTGATTCACACCATGCCCGCCTCAATGGACTCCCCCGAAATCCGCACCGACGGCGACGGATTTGCCGAAGTACCAGAGAGCATCCCGCCCGTCGACTGGGTCCAGGTAAGTAAAGAGGGCTATCTAGAAAGTGACCAAAAGACACTCACCGTAGAGAATCCACTTCGGGTCACACTCGAACCACTCGAACCCTGATTTCCTCATTTTCATCGACCTTGGCGCCCTTGGCGTCTTGGCGTTTCACCCCTCTTCCATCCATTTCCCATGCCCGTCAAAAAATCACCGAGATCCAAAACCCAAGCCCGCGAACTCCTCTTCGGCGACCTCTGGGAATTCGATCCGGCTCCCGAGTCAGCCTCACCCCACATCGCCGACCGCTACCAGCTCTTCATCGGCGGCAAACACGTCGCGCCGAAATCGAAGAAATACTTCGATTCCATCTCCCCTCGCGACGGCAAAAAGCTCTCCTCCATTCCGCAGGCCGGTAAAGCCGACGTCGACGCCGCCTTTGCCGCCGCCAAGAAAGCCTTCACCACCTGGTCGCAACTCCCAGGCGCCGAGCGCGGTAAGTATCTCTTCCGCATCGCCCGCCTCCTGCAGGATCGCTCGCGCGAATTCGCCGTCGCCGAAACCCTCGACGGCGGCAAGCCGATCAAGGAGTCCCGCGACTTCGACCTGCCGATGGCCGCCGCGCACTTCTTCTACCACGCGGGTTGGGCCGACAAACTCGAATACGCCGCTCCCGGTCGCACGCTCAAACCACTCGGTGTCATCGGCCAGATCATCCCATGGAATTTCCCCATGCTGATGCTCGCCTGGAAAATCGCGCCCGCCCTCGCAACCGGAAACACCGTCGTCATCAAGCCCGCCGAAACCACCTCGGTCACCGCGCTCAAGTTCGCCACCATCCTTGAACAAGCCGGACTCCCCCCCGGCGTCGTCAACATCATCAGTGGCGACGGCGAAACCGGAAAGCTCATCGTCGATCACCCCGACGCCGCCAAGATCGCCTTCACCGGCTCCACCGAAGTCGGCAAGCTCATCCAGAAATCACTCGCTGGCAGCGGCAAGAAGCTCACCCTCGAACTCGGCGGAAAAGCCGCCAACATCGTCTTCGACGACGCCCCCATCGACCAAGCCGTCGAAGGCGTCATCAACGGCATCTTCTTCAACCAAGGCCACGTCTGCTGCGCCGGCTCGCGGCTGCTCGTTCAGGAAAGCATCGCCGAGGAATTCACCGCCCGCCTCAAACGCCGCCTCGCCGTCCTGCGCGTCGGTGATCCGCTCGACAAGAACACCGACGTCGGGGCGATCAACTCCGCCGAGCAACTCGCCAAGATCAAGGAGCACGTGCAGAGCGGCGTCGATGAAGGCGCGGACATGCACCAGCCCGCCTGCAAACTTCCCAAGAACGGCTACTACTTCGCCCCGACTCTCTTCACCGGCGTCGCCCAGAGCCACCGCATCGCCAACGAAGAAATCTTCGGCCCCGTTCTTTCCATCCTCACCTTCCGCACCCCGGAGGAAGCCATCGAAAAGGCCAACAACACGCCCTTCGGCCTCAGCGCCGGCATCTGGACCGACAAGGGTTCCAAAATTCTCAGCATGGCCAGCAAGCTGAAAGCCGGCGTCGTCTGGGCCAACACCTATAACCAGTTCGACCCCAGCTCCCCCTTCGGCGGCTACAAGCAATCCGGCTTCGGCCGCGAAGGCGGCAAGCACGGCCTCCTTGACTACGCCTCCCTCGTCTAACACCAGCCAATATGACTCCTCCAGACAACTCCACCAAAGCCTCCCTCGGCTGCGGATCGCTAATCCTCATTGCCATCATCGTGCTGATCTTCAGCAACGGCAAAAATGACGAAGTGGAGAAGCAACTCCGCGACACCCGTTCCGAGCTCAAGGAACTCAAGGCTGAAGTCGTCACCCAATCCGCCACCCTTTCCCGAATCGAAGACGAGCTCAAAAAGGCCAACTCGAAGCCGCCCGGCCCCAAACCACGCGTAATTGTTCCGCCAAAAAGTCCTTCCGAATAACCCAATTTCATCATGCCTCTTCCCATCACCAAAACTCCCAAGTGCTACGTCGGCGGAAAATTCATTCGCAGCGAGTCCGCCCGCACCTACGAGCTTCATAGTAGCAAAGGCGAATTCCTCGCCCACATCCCGCTCTGCTCGCGCAAGGACCTGCGCAACGCCGTCGAAGCCGCTGCATCCGCCGGTGCCGGCTGGGCCAAACGCTCGCCCTACAACCGCGCCCAGATCCTCTACCGCCTCGCCGAGATGCTCGAATCCCGCTTCGCGGAAATGGCCGCATTCACCAGCGACAAGGAAGTCCGCAGCACCATCGACCGCATCGTCCACTACGCCGGCTGGGCCGACAAATACGAGCAGGTCCTCGGCAGCGTGAATCCCGTCGCCAGCTCGCACTTCAATTTCACCGTCAGCGAACCGATGGGCATCATCGGCATCCTCGCCCCCGAGGAAGCCCCGCTGCTCGCCCTCATGACCCTGATCCTCCCCGCCATCACCTCGGGAAACAGCGTCGTCGCCCTCGCTTCCGAAAGCGCGCCCTACCCCTCCATCCTCCTCGGAGAAATGATGGCCGTCAGCGACCTCCCCGGCGGAGTCGTCAACCTCCTCACAGGACCACGCAGCGAAATGTTGGACACCTTCGCCACCCACGAGCATCTCCGCGCCCTCAGCGCCGTCGCCGATCAGAAGGAAGCCACCACCCTCCAGCAAGGCGCCGCCGAATCCGTCAAACGCGTCAAGCTCCACGCTCCGAAGACCGACTGGTATTCCAGCGACCACGACTCCCCCTATGCGATCCGCGATTTCCTTGAAGCCAAAACCGTCTGGCACCCAATCGGAGCCTGAGAAGGCTCATTGGGGATCAACCTGGTCCGAGAACCGATACGGGTCGTCATGGGCCTTCATCTGGGCGAGCAGCAGTGCCTCCATTTCCTTGAGCTTCTCCGCGTGCTTCCCGTCGACCGAGAGGTCTACTTGGTTCGGTCTCGGCTCGTTCCCGGTAAGCTTGGCGACCTTTGCATCATGGTGTTCCTTGAGCAGTTCGTCCGGATTCTCCGCAAGATTGAAAAGCTGGGTGACGACCTCTCCGCGCTCGCCTGATTGGTACTTGATCAACTTCCAATCGCCCTTCTTGACCGAACGCATGCCCGGCTTCTTGCCTCCGCAATACGCTCCGTAGAGCACCTCACGCACCGCCGTCTTCTCACCCTTGAGAACCGGCACTAGGCTGACTCCCTCATTGGTCTCCGGCGCTTCGACGCCTGTTAGATCACAAATGGTGGCCAACACATCGAGCAGGTAAGAGTTCCCGGGAGCCCGCGACCCCGGCTTGATCCCCGGGCCCTTGACGATGAAGGGCACCCTCCAGGTGTGTTCATAGAGATTCTGCTTTCCTTGCAAACCATGCCGGCTGATGGCCATGCCGTGGTCGGCGGTGTAGATAATATAGGTGTTGTCCAGCTCTCCCATCGCCTTGAGCTGGTCGAGCACCTTACCGATCTGAATATCGATGTTTTCGCTGCAGGCGAACTCACGGCCGAGCTCATTGCGCATCGTCTGCTCATCGCGGTTCTTCCAAACTCCGCTGACATTCACTTCATCGCGCACATCCATGTGTGAGTTGTCGAAGGGATGGGCGGGAAGATAGTTCGCCGGAAGTTTGGGTTGTTTCGGATTAGCGGGCGGCAATGTGGATTTCTCCTTGTGATTGATCGCTCCATACTTCGCAAGAAGCTCCGGCTTCCCATCGCGGGTGTCATGCGGATGGGAGAAGCCGAAATAGATCAGGAACGGATCCTCATCCTTCGATGCCTCCCGCTCCTTGAGGTAGTTGAGCACCTGCTCGGCATGCCAACCGCTGCCCGTTTCATCCGTGCCCCCCCGCTTGGTGGCATCTCGGACCACCGTAAACTTCTTGTTGGCCGCCGCATAGCTGTTGCCCTTCTTGCAGGTCCGCATGGTATCGTAACCGGCTGCGTTGAAGACCGCTGCCATGGTGTGATCCGCGAGATCTTTGGGAATGAGATCCCCAACGACAGCATCCCTGCCCTTGCCCGGAATATGCCATAGCGTGCGCCCTGACATGATCATGTGACGTGATGGCGTACACACCCCACCGATCCAGGCTCCCATATGATGCGCCGATTCGAGCACCATCCCCTCCGAAGCAAGACGATCGAGCACCGGCGTCTGGAGAGCCGACTCAGGGTCGTAGGCCTTGAGATCGAAGGGCGATTGATCATCGGCGAGAATGAACAGGACGTTCGGGCGGTCCGCCGCAGTTGCAGCTACACTGGCGAAGATCGCCAGAGAAGTGATGGTCCGAAGAAGCAGTTGTATTTTCATGGGCAATTTTGGGATATCTGTCTCGGTTATTGTGCCTCGACGATCATGACACCTCGCATGATTCGCCAGTGTCCAGGGAAGGTGCAGATGTAGGGGTAGTTGCCGGGTTCCTGCGGCGTCGTGAACTCCATTTTGACCGTCTCACCATCGGGAACCTGAGGGGTGGAAAAGAGGATCAGGTCCGTTTCGGGGACATAGTGCCTTGCCATCGCATCCGCCTGAGCCGCCATCGCATCGGCCATCGCGCCCACCTCGGCTTCCGTGCCCGGCTTGGTGATGACCACGTTGTGCAACATGTGATCGACGTTCTCAAAAATGAACTCGTAAGTCTTTCCCGCTTTCACCGTGAAGCTCTTCACATTGAACTCAAGCGCCGCCGGAATGGTTTTCAGATAGATGTGTCCGTCGGTCACGGTGGCATACTTCTCGTCATACACCTTGGCCCAGTGCTGGTGCTCGTCTGCGTCTTTGGCAAAGTGGATCCCTTCAGGTTTCTGACCGACCAGCGTGGCCAGATGGAGCGTCGCCTTGCCCATCCGCCTTCCTCCAAGCCTCGTCGTGGTTTCGATCACGTTCATTCCTTCAATCAGATTCACCGTCAACTGACCGGATTTGGAATGCACGTCTCCCCGCGACCGGCGCACCGGGATGCCGTTGAAAGTAATGTTGAGGTGGGGATCACCCGCATAGCTCAGAATCAGGTCGCGGGCTTCATCACTCTGAAAGTAGAGGGAAGCGCCACCGTCTTTCTCCTTCCGAAGCCAGCCAACCAGTTTGGATTCCGGCGAGACTGTTAGAATCGGAAATTCCGGACTCAAAGGCATCCGGCCATGCAACTGAGCCAGCTTCACCACCCGGTCGAGGGGCGTTCCGTCAGGAGCGGAAGCATCATCGACGAGCTTCATCCAGAACGGATCCCGCGAAAGAAGATGACTCGCCACGGAAATCACCGCCATCCGGGTTCTCTCGTCGGGCGACTTCATCAGGTCCGATGCCAACAACTTCGCCTCATCACCCAGTGATGGAGCCCACCACCGAAGTGATCTCGCGGCAGCACGCTGGATCGGCAGTTCCCTGGAGCTTACCAGCTCGCGGAGAAGTTCCGGCTGAGAAAAATCCTTCTCACGCTCGAACAGCCACAGAAGTTCCAATCCGAGTTTACCGTCGCTCATACCCTCGGCGATCCGGCTCTTGGCATGGGCGAGGACCTCGCCCGATGGACGACGCTCCAGTTCCTCGCGTGCCAGCTCCTGAACGCGGACCTGGGGGTGGGTGAGGAGATCGAAAAGCTCATTCAATTCCGCGCCAGCAATCTTCGGCGGCGTGGCCAACGCCGAACCCTTTCGGGTCACCCGCCAGATCCGACCATGCGAATAGTCACGATTCGCATCCCGGATCGAGTGCTGCGCGTGACCGATGATCGGGTAGTAGAAATCAGAAACATACAGCGCTCCATCAAGTCCGAAACCAAGATCCGTCGGGCGGAATACCTTGTTCTCACTCGAGAGTAGATTGATCGACTCTCCGGCCTTCACCCAGGTGCCTCCCTCGAGCTTCAGAGGCGTGTAAAGCACCGCATTTTTTGCCAGCAAATGCCCCGTCAACAGGCCACCACTCCACTCCTGCGGGAAGTGCGGGCTGGACACGAATTCCAAGGTGCATCCCTTATCGTCGCGGAATGGCATTCCCATGGTCGGCAAACTTGAGGTGCCGACCGGGGTCGCGACATTATAGAAATCACAATCGATGATCTGGCCACCCCCGAACATCTGGATCGACTCCCCCCACGGGTTGAATGAAACCTTCCATGGATTCGGATGCGTCGTCTGCCTTTCAACGGTCAGAGTCTGTGAATCCAGATCGTAGAACAAGGTCGCAGCGTCCTTGGTTCGCACCACACCCTGGGGTGTCTCGAACTGGCCACGGTGGAACAAGGCTTCATTGACGATCAGCTGCCCCTGCGGGGTGCGTTCCAGATAGCCTCCATGATGGGTATCCGTATCATCAGCACCGCGCAGAATCTCCTCCCTCACATCGGCCACATCGTCGCCATCGGTATCCCGGAGCCACAGAAACTGGCGGGCTACGGAAACGATGATGCCATCCTTATAGAAAACGAAACCATCCGGCAGTTTCAGTTTGTCGGCGAAGACGGTCCTCTTGTCGGCCTTCCCGTCGCCATCGGTGTCTTCAAAAATGAGCACCTTGTCATCGGAAAGCTGACCCGGCAAAGGCACCGGGTAGCTCGCAAAGCAGATCACCCACAGCCGACCTTGCGCATCGAAATTGAGCTGCAGCGGATTGACCAATTCGGGAAACTCCTCGCTTGAAGCGAAGAGATTTACGTCGAATCCATCCGCCACCGAGAAGCCGGCAAGGTCTTCTTCCGTCGATTGGATCACTCCCAGGCCTTTTCTTGGGGTGCTTGCCGGAGGCGTTGCCTCGACCACCTCCAGTTCTGGGAATGACTGGACGCTTTTCAGATCAGCGGCCTGCTTCCAGATGGCCTCATCAAGTTGGTTGGCGAGCACCAGGTGATGGGGAATCTCGCTCGCATACTCGTAATCGCGACGGCGCACGCCGTAGTAGTGAATGCCATTGGCGGGGTGGTAGGCCATCGCCACTTCATAGGCCTTCCGGGACACCAGCTTGCGTAGCGCTAGAAATCCCGGTGATTCGGTTTCGATCCTGGACACCTTCTCGGCAGATGACAGAGCAGCCGCCAGCACCTTGGCAAGCTCACGGTTGCCCGCGTCATTGAGATGCATGCCATTGCTTGTTAGAGAGGCTTTGCTCTCGGCAAAAAGCTTTTTGCTCGGACCAAACAGATCGATGAAGCGCACGCCCCTTTTCTCGGCCGTTTCCTGCATCACCTTGCAGTACAGCTCGATGTCCGCATTGCGGGCGACGGGATCCGGAAAGTCGCCGCTCGCGACCTTCTCTACGGCCGTTGGCGAAACGAGCACCAGTTCGCTGGCGGGATGCCGTTGCTCGATGATCGACAGATAAAGATCGAGGTCCTTGGCAAACTTCGCGAGCCCTTCAGCCCCGGCAAAGGACTCATTCATTCCAAAACACATCACCACCCGCTCGCACGGAAGCTGCTTGGAAATATAGCCCATGTGATCCCCAAACTTCTCCGCCCGGATTCGGAAGCCGACTTCGTCACCGGTGTAGGCCATCGAGCGGAAACGTTGTTGCTCGCCGGCATTCGCCACCTGAAGCAGTGACTCCAGCGTTCCGTCCTCCTGCTGGCGTTCGACGAAGCTGTTCCCGTAAAAAATCGTCAGGCCATCCGCCTTCACCGACACGTTCGGCATGCCATTGGTCGACGCGGTTTCGGCCGAATTCACAGCGGTCTTTTTCCGCGTCGGCTTCTCCGCTGACTGCAGCGTCGCTCCGGTCAACAGAAAGGTAAGCGCGAAAATGAGTCGGGAAATTGAGACCATGGGCCCCATTCTACGATCCCTCCAAAGGCGATTCTTACCAAAATTCGTGTCGTCAGCCGAATCCGGCGCGCGGCGAACGCTTCTCGAATCGACTGGGAGTTCAGGCTCGCCCCTCACGCGATCCCCCGCAGCGGGGTTCGGAACTTCAATCCTTCCCGTCGAGGTATTTCCAATCGCCCTTGTAGCGTTTGAAGCGCGAGACCTCGTGCAGTTCCTGCGGCTCGCCATTGACGAAAAAGTTCGCGATGAACTCGACCTTGCCGACCTTGTCCTCCTTGCCTCCCTTCGCCACGGCGAGGACCTCGAGGTTCGCCCAGTTCACCTGATAGACCATCTTCTCCAGGCTTTTGCGAAGGCCCTTTTCACGGGTATCCGGGTGGGTCGTCTCCACCAGAAAGTCCACGCGCCGGAAAAAGTAGGCGCTATAACGGGCTCTCATCAGCTGCTCCGCCGTTGCCGGCTTTGCCTTCGAGTGATGGAAAGGCATGCAGCAATTCGCATAGTTGATTTTGCTTTTGCACGGGCACAACGATGCCTCCCGCTCCTTCATTGGCCTCACCGATTTATCGCTCACCCGGAAAGCTTCTCCCGAATGGCCGAACTAATCAAAGAAAACCTCTTGGCCTCGGAGCTTCGTGGGGTATCGACGCTTCCATGAAAAATCCCGGGCAGCCCTGAGGCCGCCCGGGATGGCACCCATTCCAAAAAAAGTTCCCAATCAGGACGGATTATTCAGGGCACTCAGCCGTCCAAAAATCTTTCCATCGCTGGCAACCGATTTGCTGATCGTGACCGTAACGGTCTCCACACCATCGACGGGAGCGCTGATGCTGACTTCCGCAGCGGGTGTGGGCGCGATCCCGATGTCGATCCAGCTCTCCGCTGCCATGTCGGTGGTCGAGTATTGGAAGGTCTGGGTGGTATCGGTCGCCGAGAGAGCCAGGCGCTGGAAGGTGAAGACGAAATTCTCACCGGAGGCATCGGCCGTAGGCAAAATCCCCGGATCCGCGATCTCCGGATTTCCGTTGAGCACATACTCGAGCACGTTCTCGATACTGTCATTGTCCGAGTCTCCATTGGGTGATGTGTCCGCTACGGTGAATCCTGAGATCCAGCTGTCATACCCGGGAGTCCCCGCCTCAACGGTCAAGGTGCGGGTGCTTTCGGTGAAGGTCCACAGATTCCCGAGGGTATCGAGGGTCCAGACGCCCGGACTTGTCTCATTAAAGAACCCGAGGGTGCTCTCCACGGAGACCGCATCGAATCCAGCGGTGAGATCCGTATCGTCAATCAGCACCCAGCTGTTTCCGGCGGAGCTATTGGCTCCTCCCAGGTTGAAGACCACCGTCCCTTCGAAGCTGAAGGAACCTGTTCCACCCGGCACACCCCGGACCTGATTGATGACTCCGTTTGCCGCGGGTGCGAATGTCAGACCACCCGTCGAGGTGATTACCAGAGCGCCTTCCTCCACGGTCGTGAAGCCGGTGTAGGTGTTCATCCCGGTGAGCGTCTGGGTGCCGGAGCCCACTTTGGTGTAGCTGCCGACGTGGTTGGCGTTGTTGGCCAGGACACCATCAAAAGTTCCGCTACCGTCATCCACCCCAAAGGTGAAGGCGGTGTAGCTGGTGATCGCAGCCGTTCTGAATCCTGACGTAATGGTACCCGCGCCTGTGAGTTCATCGACCTCAATGTTGGCTTCCGCGCCGCCAAAGCTTGCGAAGGCTTCAACGTTGAGACCCGACAAATTGCCGGTCCAAATGTCATTATTGTTAGATCCTCCCACGAAGTTGCCTGCCTGCACGTCAATCAGCGCTCCCGAATCCAAAGCGAAGACGGCGCTCCCGGCACCCCACCGAAGGGCCGCATCGCCCGTATTGAGGACCGTTCCTCCCCCAGTGAAGGTGGTGTTTCCAACTTGAGTGACGCCGCCACCGCCGTTGAAGACCGCAAACTCAAGGGTCGCCCCCGATTCGACGTGATAGGAGGGCACGGCACTGATTCCGACGAATGTCAAAGTGCCTCCACTAACGGTGACCGGACCTGACATGGCATCGGTGAGACCTTCAAGCCGAAGGACGTCTGGGCCGAGTTTTTCCAACGCTCCACCACCACTGACCGCTCCTGAAATGAAGCTCGTTCCCGAGTCCATCCCGGCGTTGAAAGTGAGCGTGCCTTCGTTGGCGATATCGGAATAGATCGACCCCAGCCCTTGCGCCGCATTGAAGTGGAAGGCTCCATGGTTGACGATCGGGCTGTCTGGAACAAAGCCGTCCGTCACTCCATCTCCGATGTTCAAGGTACTTCCCGTCGCGATGGTGGTTGTGCCCGTATGGGTGTGGTCGCCAAGCAGAGTGACTTCCCCGCCGCCCCGGATCTGGACATTGGTCGCACCCGAGATCCCCGTGCCACTGGAAACCGATGAGATCACATAAGGATTTGCCGCCGAGTTGATAAATTCGACCAGTCCTGTTTCAACCGGACCATTGACGCCGACGTTGAATTCGGTGACTGGGGTGGCAGTCGTGTTGTTCCAGTAGGCGTCCGCGAAACGAACGGAGTTGGAAAGCAATGTAGCCACATTGAAAGTCACCACCGATGCCGGTGTGCCCCAGCTGTTATTCGAGAAGTTCGCCGTAGTACTCTGGTCCCAGGTCGAGCCGGTGGTTCCCGTCCAGAAATTATAGTCGCCCGGCAGGTAGGTAAGCGTATGGTCGCTTTCGGTGTAGATCCACTGAAAGAGGCCGTTTGGCTTCACCCAGACTCCCGGAGTTGAGGTCTCGGCAAAATCACCAGTCGGGCTGGTTACCACGAAGCTGGCACCGTAATTTACTGAAGCGAGGTCTTCAGCATCGATCAGCACCCATTTGTTGCCCATCGTGGCATCGGCATTGGTGAGATCGATATTCAAACCGCCATTGAAAGTAAGATTACCGATCCCTCCAAAACCAAAGGCGCCCACAACCTGATTGCTCGTCCCGTTGGTGGTCGGATACATCGTAATTGCGCCACCCTGCTCGATGAAGAGATGGCCGGTCTCCACCAACGTATCACCGGAGTATGTGTTGGCTCCGTGAAAATGGACGTCTCCGTCTCCATCCAACCCGATCGAGACCGTGCCCGCCGTGCCCGGGGTCATGCCTTCGGGGTCCTGGATCACGCCATGAAGGCTGAAATTGGAACCAACCGCCAGCTGGGCAATCGTGAGGTCTCTTCCATCCGATCCCGGACTTCCCAGATTGATCTCGGCAATTTCCACCGTCGAGTTCGCGTTGCTGTGCAGCGAGGCAAGCCCGGCGTGGTCACTCGGAATCGTGATGCTCGGACCACTGACGGTAGCTTGGCCGAATCGAAGGATCACATCATCGTTGACGGTGCTATCGCCCAGCACAATGGGAGATGAAGGACTCAGACCGGGGCCTCCGTTCAATCCGAGATGCAAGGTTCCGGATTGCACCAAGGTTTCTCCGGTATAAGTGCTTCCACTTCCCCCAAGCATCAGCGTTCCGGAGCCGATCTTGGTGAGGGATCCGCTTCCGGTGAGTGCTGGAGCGCCGTTCGAATCGAGGTTGCCATTCCCCACGATGAGCTCGATCGGCGCAGGGCTTTCCGCATTGTTTTCCAGAACAATCGGCAGGCTTCCAGCGAATCCCCCTACTGTGAATACACCCTCCGTTACCGATTCGTCGAAAATTGGTTCGGTATTCCCTGAAAGCCGGCTGTATTGCAACGCCAGACCGTCCTTCAGCACCAGCTCGCTGCCCCCGCTGACCGTGGTCAAGCCGGTATGCGTATTCGGACTGTTGAGAGTCACACTCCCTCCTCCGCTCACCAGGAGATTGGTGGTCCCCGTGATCCCCACCTCGTCCTCGCCACTGATCTCGTAATCCAGGAGGTTGTTGGAAAAGTCCAGTGTGCCGCCCGGAGCCGAAACTCCTCCTGCGGCGACCGTTAGAACTCCTTGAGTCACATCGACGGCAGTGCCCGAGTCGAAGTAGGTATCACCGAAATTTACTCGGTTCTGAATCTCAAGAGCTTCGGCAAAAGTGGCCCCGGCGAGGGGATCAAGCTTGTCGTTGGTCGTAAAATTGACCGTGGTGCTCTGATCCCATGTAGCTCCCCCAACGCCCGTCCAGTAGTTCGGGTCCGACACGAAGGCCGAGAGCGAAACCAGCTGAATGGATCGGCTGAACTCATTGTCCTGAGCATAGCTCAAAAAGCGATAGCCCTGATTAAAGTCAAAGACCGGGATGTTACCGGAGGCCTCCGTGATCCCATTGATCGAGTAGCTCCAATCCGCACCTCCAGCGCCATCTGGAACGACGGTCATCACCACGGGCGTCGAAACACCCTCGACGAAATCCACATTTGTCCCGGATGTGTCCAAGATGGTCACCGCACTTCCATCGGTGAAATTCAGCCCCTTGTTCGTTGTCTGCGAGGGTATCAGATTGACGCCGATGCTATAGACCGAAGCCGTGGCCCCGAAGGGATTCCACTCCGTGTAGGCAGCCACGTCTGTATCCTCACGAATCAGGCCGAAGGAAAACATGTTGGCAATCAAGTTCGCTTGGCCGGTCATCGTGTATTCCACCGCCAACTCAAAGCCTCCGCTCGACTGCACGACATTGTCGGAGAAGACGATGGCTCGGTTCTGAAAGTTTTGATTGGCTCCCGAATACGTCAGATCTCCATTATCACTCCAAAGGTGGTTGCTTCTGAGAGTCAAATTGGTGGCCCCTCCGCCAGTACCGGCATTGGTGGCCAAGGTATCGTTATCAAAAAAGTCCTGATAGACGAGTGTCTGCGCCTGGACAGCCAGGGCCGAGAGGGTCAAGGCGGCCATAACTGGAAGATTGCAGGCTTTTCTCGACATGAATGAAGCGTCGCCCCGTCCTCGGAGGCGACTCGATAAAACAAGATCTGATGGGTTCATTGGAGTTGGGTCTTTGATTCGTGCGATTTCAGGGTTGGTTCAATTTCAGGGGTTTTTCGAGGGGGTCATTTCGAAGATCGCTCTTCTCCTATCCAGAGCCGGGCGCTTCGCCTGACCGACCGTTTGCCGCGCATTCCTCTTCGCACCGAGGAGCTACGGGTATTCCGAGAGCACACTGCAAGACACAGGCTCCCAAAAACGGAGAGAGAGGATGGCTCGGGACTTTCATTGGTTCTCAATCTCGGACTCGGGCGAGCCAAGGAGAGGCACCCGAGAACTCATTAAACCTCATTGACACAATAAAAGGCTTAGGCCGCCCTCCACAGATGAACACCCTCCAAATAGGGGGTGCCCTGCCGAGATATCCCTCACTTCAGGCGGAAGGGCGGTTCCGTGCCCAAGGTCGGCAGCAATCCATACCCGCTATGGATTGCGCCGGAATCCTGCGACAGAAATCCTTCGAAACTCACCAAGCGTGTCTCAAGCTCGAGCGGGGGTCCCCCCTTTCACCCAAAGGCCGGGTCGAGGCCCAGGGTGCCGTGATAGAGCTTGGCGGCATCCGGACCTTGGAGTTTTTCCAACTCGGATTCAGCTCGCTGGAGCTGCTCGCTCATGTCGGCGAGCTCGCCAGCCTGGAGCCGCGAACGCCTCTGAAGAAAGCTCGAAAGGTCCGCCACATGGCGCGCCCAAAGCCGGCGGTCTGCCTTTGCCTTCGCATCCAGACGGGCGGCGTACCAGTCGCTGGCGAGCATCGCCTCTCGGGAAAAAAGCGCACGCACTTCGGGATCGTGCACCGTTTTCCCCTCCCATTCCCCGTGCGCCATGATGCCAAGCAGTGCCTTGAGCGGAGGAATCGCATGATCGATCGATCCATCTTCAAAATAATAGCGCGCGACCTTCTGATGAGCCTCCGCGATATGCTCGATGCCATCGACATACTCATCCATGTCCTGCTCTTCCGGACAAAGCATGTCCGAAGGAAACACGCGGCCCGGATCACTGAAGACGCGACCAAAGAACCGCTGCACGAAGTCCGCCGTGATGCGCCAGCCCAAGCGACTCGCCGGGATGCTTCGGCCTCGGTGTTCAAAATCAGCCAGCGGCTCGAGCAGCCCATTTTCAAGCAACCACTTCGGATCGCGCTCCGACAAATGCATGCGGCTCCAGACTTCCGGAATTATCAGGCTGATGTCGTGATCGACCTGGTACTTGCGACCGATGTGACCCGCCGCACTGCAGAAAGCTCCAGCACCGGTAAGCAGCATCGAAATCAGCGCATTATTGACGTCGTGGATCGGCAGGAGACAGTTGAAGGGCCCTTTTGTTAGAGCGCCTTCCGATCCGGCCCCGGTCGTCGATGGAGACTTCCCGGTGAGGCTTGCGATGTAGTCCATGAAAAGCTCGGGAAGCTCCTGATAGTGAATCGGACCAAAGACCGCAAGAGGGCGAATGCCCGCCTCGGGATCCGCTGGATTGTTGCGACGTCCGGGAAGCACCGCATGCACCGGATTGAGGACTGGCTGCCCCGATTCAAGCCGGCGATAGAGCTTCGCACCCACAGCCGCAAGATACTCGCCGCGAGGGTTGTCCAAATCGGGGCGGTTCTGGAGATAGCGCGGGTTCTTGGTCGGCTTCCCATCGACGATGCGCGGATTCGCAGTACAGACAAACCAATCGGGCTTCTCAGACGCCGCAACACGGTGGATCATCTCTTGAGCAGGCTGGGTGAATTGCTCAAAGCGGATCGCATCTTCCATCATCTCCTCTGCTTGAGCCCGCGGAAGAGGTTCGTAGTTTGAAAAGAACATGCCGCCACGTGCGAAGTCCGCCTCGGTCGCACGGTCGTAACCGCGAATCACCGCGTCGTCCGGACGCTGGAAAAGACGGAACTCGCAGTTCGTTACGAACTTGTAGGCAGGTTGGTTCAGTTGCGGATGCAGCCCACTCAACCATTCGGTGGGAACTACCACCGATGCAGAGATGTCATCTTCACGCTGGAGTTTGACCGCGGGAGCAAAGTCTTTGCGAATCCCAAAGGTCCGCCACGCCCCTGACTGAGTGAAACCGACCCGCAGGTAGCGGGTCACCAAGGCCTGGTTGCGAAACTTCAATTCGATCCCCGGTTGACCATCAATGATGTCGACACTCAATCGCGAATCCCAGTCATCCCCCCACTCCGGCTGATAGCGCCGCTTAATGACCAACAGGAGTCCACGCACCCAGCGCGGGATCGTTCTCAGCCAGTCATTGTAGGAATCGGTAAAGAGATCGCTCGGTGTCAGCATCCGCACGGCCGAACCGAAGGAGCGGGAAGGGTCAAGAATCCCACGACTGGGAAGTTGTGGCTGACGAGGCTTCTTGAAACGGGCCGTGAAAAAATCACGCGGCTTTGCCAGAATCTCGCGAACTTGTTCGATATCCTTCTCCAGGTTGTTGACCGTTACTGGGCCGGAAAGCATCGCATCAGAGAGTGCTTTGGATATCTCCGACTTGCCGCCACCCGAGACCGTGCTGGGTTTGTGGCAGAAGGTGCCCTCTGCCTGAGTCCCCACCAAACGCCAGCGCTGGCCCTTGATGCTCTGGCTCATCTGAACCTTGTAACCGGAGGGCGTCACATAGGTCTCCCCCACCAGCAGCTTCCGCTCTCCGCTCGTTCCATTCCCATTCGTCCATGTAATCAACAGACTGCGCAGGTCGATGGTTGCCGTCTCTGGCAGATACACAATGTTCTTCCACTCACGATCGATTCCGCAGCCGTCAGGCTGGAGCTCCATCCGATCGCCATGAAGGCGCACCACATCCTCCCAGGTGTGATCCACCTGCGAGCCAAGTTGGCTCACCGAAAAGCTCTCACCCAGATCGAATGAAGGGAACGCCAGGGCACCACCCGCATGCTCTTCTTCACAGAGACCAAAAAGATTGGCGGAAAAGCTGATCTGCGTCTTCACCTCTTTTTTACAGTAACCATAGTAGCTATCGGCAATGAGCGTCACGCAGACGCCTGATGCATCGCGACAAGCGACTTTGAAGGCCCCGCCGTCGTTGTAGAGTTCATCCTCCTTCTCCCAGCACATGCCATCCTGGATCTGACGAGGACTCGCCTCGGAAACATGTGGAAGCCCGAGGTCCTTTTTCCTGAGGCTTGTGAGATGAGGAGCAAGAATCACCGCACCGCTGTGACCAGTCCATCTCCCCGCATCGAGCCGGGCATCATTCTCGGGCAAAAACGGATCACCCGCATTGCCGAAAATACTTTCCACGAAGTCCAGATTACTCACCAGCATGCCCGGGGCAAAGAAGCGGATCTCCATTGTCCGCTGGGGCATGACACCCGGGACTTCAGGACAAACGACCGGCCGCAGCAGAAGACTGACGAAAGTTTCAGCCCGTTCATTCTCGGGCCGTGTCGCGGTGTAAGGAAGAGGCAGAAGATCTTTCGGGGGGCTCAACGCCGCTTTCAGCAAACCCGCAAAGGCGCGCCGAGACACACCCTTCTTATCCGTCGGAATCGGAAGCCCATCTTCAACCACGTGGAAGACCCCTTCGGTTGTCCGGCGATCCTTGGCCGGATTATGACAAACGCCTTGATGCACGCGGTATGAGGAAAGGATATCAGAAGTCAGCGTGTCGGAATCAGCTGGCACCGAGAACACCCGCGCCAAGCCATGCCGATCCAGTGCCAACGAAGGGCCCGGAAGCATCGACTCGCCCGGCTCGAAAATCCCCTCCACGTGCTCACCGAGATACTTCACGAGGAAATCCTGAATCGCCTGGTCGACCGGACAGAGCGGCTCACCGAAAATCCGCAGCTTCTCTTCAAAGTTCGCCAGCAATGATCGTCCCAGATCCAGCAACGGAGAATCTCCACCAGATTCCGGAACCACATAACCACATGAAGCGAGCTTCACGTTAGCCAACTCTCCCAGACGCTCACGCGCGGCATCAGCTTCGGCCTTCGTCGGGAAAAATCCGATCGTCTCTTGTAGTCTTCGGTGCACAAACGAAGACTACTCAGGAATCGGGGAAGACCACCAGCGAATGGTAAGACAATATGGTGACGGAATCTGTCACTCATTTCACCAGATCCTATTGATCCAGAAGTTCGCATGACGCTCTCCCATCATCGCCGCCCATACGCCGGACAATCGCCCTACAGACTTCGTCGCCAGATCAGGCCAAAATGGGCTTCACGATGTGACCATGGACATCGGTCAGACGGAAGTGGCGACCCTGGTACTTGAAGGTCAGTTGCTCGTGATCGATGCCCAGCAAATGCAACACCGTCGCATGCAGGTCGTGGACGTGGACCCCGTCCTTGACGATATTGTAACTGTATTCATCGGTCTCCCCGTGCGTGTATCCCCCTTTGATACCGCCACCCGCCATCCACATCGTGAAGCACCGCGGGTGATGATCGCGGCCGAAGTCTTTGGGTGTCAGCTTGCCCTGGCAGTAATTCGTGCGACCAAATTCGCCGCCCCAGATGACGAGCGTATCCTCCAACATCCCGCGTGCTTTGAGATCCTTGATCAAGGCCGCCGCCGGCTGATCAGTCAGTCTCGATTGCGTGCGGATCGCCCCTGGCAAGCCGGCATGGGCATCCCAATCCTTGTGGTAAAGTTGAATGAAACGCACGCCGCGTTCCGCCAGACGACGAGCCATCAGGCAGTTGTGGGCAAAAGTTCCCGGTGTCTTCACATCGTCGCCATACATATCGAGGGTCGCCTTCGATTCGCTCCCCATATCCGTGGCCTCAGGAACCGATGCCTGCATTCGAAAGGCCATTTCGTACTGAGCGATCTGCGTTTCAAGATAGGGATCGGATGTCTTCTCCAACTGGAGCTGATGGAGCCTGTTGATGTGCTCGATCACCGAACGACGACTCCCTCGGCTGATCCCCTCAGGACTATTCAAATAAAGCACCGCATTCTTGTTCGGAGCAAAGCGCACGCCGTCGTGCTTGGCAGGAAGAAAGCCACTCCCCCAATAGCGCGAGGTCAGCGGCTGACCACCGGCAGGCTCGGTTGTTAGGACCACGAAGTCGGGCAAATTCGCATTCATGGTGCCGAGTCCATACGAAAGCCACGAGCCGATCGTCGGGCGACCCGGGAACTGCGATCCGGTCTGCATCATCGTCACCCCGGGACCATGGTTGATTGCCTCGGTATGCATCGATTTGATGAAGCAGAGTTCATCGGCAATCTCCGCCGTGTAGGGCATCAACTCGGAAATCGTCGCACCACTGTCACCATGCTGGCTGAAGGAAAATGGGGAACCTACCAGAGGAAAACTCGCCTGGTTCGTCGACATGCCTGTTAGACGCTGACCCTTGCGCACCGACTCTGGCAGCTCTTGGCCATGCTCCTTGTTGAGCCGTGGTTTGTGGTCAAAGAGATCCATCTGCGATGGCCCACCCGACTGGAAAAGATAGATCACCCGTTTGGCCTTCGCCGGAAAGTGCATGCCTGCAGGAATCCCGCCAAGGCCTCCAGCATTGGCCTGCCCCGTCATCTGGGCGAGCGCGATACCACCCAGCCCGATGCCGGTGGAATTCAGAAATGCACGCCGGCTCATGCCGATCGGGCTTTCGTGACCTGTACAAAGTGGGTTTTTCATCGTTCAATCAGGGATTCGTCGAGATTCATCATGGCGTTGACCAGAACCGTCGCGGCGGCCTGCCTGTCAACCGGCACCGATTCATCCATCGGTGTGTCTCCGACCTCGAGCATCTCGCGCGCGCCCTCAGGGTCGGCTTTGAAAATAGCCAACTGCGAGTCAAGAAGTTCAATGAGGATCTCCGTTTCATCATTCGTCGGCAGACGACTTGTGAGAGTTTGATAGGCTTCCGTGACGAGCGCCTTCCTATCATCTCCATGAGCCTTGATGAGCCTCACCGCGAGCACTCGCGAGGCCTCCATGAACTGCGGGGCATTGAGCAGGATCAGCGATTGAAGTGGCGAAACCGTGGTATCGCGCCGCACCGTGCAGACATCACGCTTCGGGGCGTCGAAGGTCGTCAGCATCGGCGCCGCAGCCGCACGTTTCCACCAGGTGTAGACACTCCGCCGGTAGAGCCCATCGCCTTTGTCAGGTTTCACCGGTTCGAAGGAGACCTCCACTTCATAGGGCTTGGCCGGAGGGCCACCCCACTTGTCGACCAGCAGACCGCTTGCTGCCAGCGCGTTGTCACGAATCATCTCAGCCGTCAGCCGTGTGGCATGACTGCGCGCCAGAAACTCGTTTTCGGGATCCTTCGCGCGCATCTCAGGCGTCGCCTCAGTGCTTTGACGATAGGTCGCGGAAAGCACCATCTTCTTCAAGAGCTCCTTCACATCCCATCCATGATTCATGAAATCGCGGCTCAGCCAATCAAGCAACTCGGGGTGGGTCGGAAGGGTGCCTTGATTTCCGAAGTCCTCGGTCGTTGCGACCAGCCCTCGACCAAATATCATCTGCCAGTAACGATTCACCGTCACCCGACTGGGCAAGGGGTTCCCCGGATCGACAAGCCACTCAGCAAAGCCCAATCGGTTCTTCGGCAAGGCCGGATCCATCGCAGGCAGGAAGCCGGGCGAGTCTCCATTCACTTCTTCGCCGTGGCTGTCGTAGGCACCGCGCTCCAGAATGTAGGCTTTCTTCGGCGGTGACATTTCGTCCATTACTGAGATCGCAGGGATGGAATCCATCACCCCATTCCACTCGGCACGCGCCACAGTCAACGCCTCAAGCGCTGCGATGCTCTCACCATGCTCGTTCTTGAGGAAGTATTCCTTCAGAGCTTGTTTCTCGTCCTCCGTCAGAGTCGCGGCATCCTTGTTCAGCAGGCTCACGAGGCTTTCTCCATCGAAAGCCTGCCTGATCTCAAGCGCGCTGACTTCTCGACTCCAGAAGCGGAATTCATCGATCAGGCCGTCCCGCAGCCCGGACTCACGGTAACGCTGCCCCAGCACCACTCCGAGCTTCTCGCCCTTGTCGGTTCTGGTGAAGGCATCAATCGCCCTCGTCAAACCATCCCTGACAACATCGACCTCCGCCTCCCTGCCATCGATGAAGATCCTGAGGCCTGATGCTTTGCTCGATCCATCGTAGCTCGCACCCAGGTGGACCCACTCGCCCGTCTTGAGCACCTCCTTCGCCTGTACCCGGATCGCATTTCCCGGCCAGAAGTGCACGACCGAGAGCGTCGGCTTGCCATCGAGAAGCAGGAATTCATAGCCCATGCCCGCCGAGTCATCGGCCCCCTTCCCTCGACTGAGGATATTGGCGCGTGCCACGATCTCGGAAGGATTGACCCACAGCGCCGCCGACCATGCTTGCTCGCGTTCGTAGGCACCGATATCCTCCAATTCGAGCGGATCATCACCTGTCACTTTGATCGCCTTTCCGTGCGGCCCATCGACCAGCACGTTGAGAATCTTGTTAGATGCTGGGTGATCGGGATTGGCCAGATTCGCGATCGTGCCATCCTTATCCATTTCCTCAAAAGCCAGATAAGCCTCCAGACCGTCCTGGCTCGGAGCACCCGGTCGCGCCTGCAGCCACGCTTCGAAAGCCGAGTCCGATGAAGCCAAAGCCTGCCTGTAACGATCCTCCATCCTCGACCGTTCCTGCTCTTTTGCCCTCAGTTCCTCCCTCTGGGCATCGCTCGGAAGCGACAGCGCCGGAGTCGGAACCGCTTCGGTAAAGTAGGAGATCAGCCCCGCCTCATCGATGTTCGCAAAGAGCGAACTCATCGAGTAGAAATCCTTCGCCGTCAGTGGATCATACTTGTGATCATGGCAGCGCGTGCAGTTCATCGTCAGACCAAGAAATGCCGTACCCGCTGTTTCAACCCGGTCGCCGACATACTCGACCCGAAACTCTTCCAGGACACTTCCCCCTTCGATATTGTGGCCATGGAGACGATTGAAAGCCGTCGCCAGAATTTGATCCTCGGTCGCATCAGGAATGAGATCCCCGGCGATCTGCTCCTTCATGAACTGGCTGTAAGGCATGTTGTCGCGGAAGGCCCGCAGCACCCAGTCACGCCACGGCCAGACGCTGCGTTCGTGGTCGCGCTGGTAGCCGTAGGAATCCGAGTAGCGGGCCACGTCCAACCACTCGGCGGTCATGCGTTCGGCATAGGCATCCGAAGCAAGCAGGCGATCCACCACTTTTTCATAAGCCCGAGGATCCGTGTCCGCCTCGAAGGCCTCAAGCTCTTCGAGCGTCGGCGGCAAACCTGTTAGATCAAAACTCACCCGGCGCAGCAGCTTGGACTTCGGAGACTCCTTCGCGGGCTCCATGCCGTGCCGCTCAAATCCTTCGGCAACAAAGCGGTCGATTTCATTGCGCGCCCAGCCTTCGCCAGCCTTCGGCACTTCGATCACATCCGCCACCGGAATGAACGACCAGTGCTTCTCATAGGTAGCCCCTTGAAGAATCCACGCATCAAGAAGCTCCTTCTCTCCATCCGTCAGCGCCATCTTCGAACTCGGCGGCGGCATCAGTTCATCTTCATCATCCGTGTGGATCAGCTGGTGCAATTCGCTTTTATCCAGGTCACCGGGGACCACGCCAAAGTATCCGCCAAGGTCCGCCGTCGCATGCTCGAAGGTATCCAGGCGGAACTCCGAATCCTGGTTCTTGGCATCCGGTCCGTGACACTTGAAACAACGATCCGAAATGATCGGGCGGATATCCCGATTGAACGACACTTCCTCGCTGAAGACTGATGTCGCAGCTGCCATCAGAAGAAGCGTGGTAAAAAATGGAATCGAACGGGAATTCATTGCAATAACGTCACTAGCCTAGCAGAGGGTAAACACCCGTCTAGACTGCCAAATTGCAATTTTGGTATGATTTGACCGATCAGCGAAACTGAGACCGGTAGGATTTCGGGCTCATTCCGGTTGCTTTCAAAAAGCGCTTTCCGAAATGGCTCTGGTCACAAAATCCACATTCCACCGCGATTTCCGCCATTGTTTTGTCGCTCAAGGTCAGCATTCGCTGAGCCGTCACGATCCGCAGGCGGAGCTGATACTCACTGGGAGACATGTGTAGGATCTGACGAAACCGCAGATTAAAGCGAGTACTCGAAAGCCCGACCATTTTTGCCATCTCACGCATCGAAACCGACTCTGAAAAGTGCTGCTCCATGTGAGCGATCACCGGTGCGAGTTCCCTGAAATACGCCACACGCTCCTTTGGAGAATCCACCGAGTACATCACTCCCGCGATCCCAACCACCTCCCCCTCGGCATCGAACATGGGAGCCTTGGTTGACACATACCACTTCGGAGCCCCCTTCACGTGTGGGACCAGCCACACCTGTCCCGGCAAGGCCTGCCTTGACTCCATCACCCGCCGGTCCTCGGCATGATAGGCTTCCGCCAACGCAGGTGGCTGGAATTCCGAATCCGTCCGTCCAAGGAGCCCATCGAGGGATTCGAGTCCGAATACATCCCGAAGCACCAGATGGTTTACCCCGACATAGCGATGCCTCTCATCCTTCGCGTAAAAAAAAGTCGATGGCAAATGCTCAAAGAGTTCGAAGAAGGTCCGGGCTCCGGGACACTTCTTCAAAAACCTCTCCCGACATTCACGTCCGGCCTCGATTTGCTCTTTAGTCATCGCGATGAGCGCAGACTAGCATGGTGCGCAGTGACGTCCAGAGTGACGCCCTTCTGCGCACGACATCGACATCTTGCACATTACGGTAAACATTCATCCCAATGAACATCCGCTCCGCACTCATCATGATCGGCATCGCATCGCTGGCGATGCCTGCTTTCGGAAACGATCAGACTCTGAAATCCGAGGAGATCCGGGTCGGCAGCATGGTTCTTGCCATCGACGCCGCGCTGAAGTCTCCCGAGAAAAAGGAGTCACTTGAAACCATCGCCCGATACGGCACGGACACGCGGCACTATGTGATGATTCGCGGTTGGTTGTCGGAGTTGCTCAAAGGCACCGAGAGCCAACTCGCGGCAACCACGGACCCCGAACTCAAAGCCAAACACCAACAAAAGGCCGACTTCCTGAAAAAGGCCATCCGCCGAATCGATCTCGAGTAAAGCCGACATGGAGAAGGACTTTTCAAGTCCTTTGCCCGCGACGAACGATCCTCTAACAAGCTGATTAGAATTCCATGCCGGAGGACGCCTTAAAGTAATAGAGCGCAGCGGATTGAAAGCCCCTCTTCCGGTCGACCAAAGGACTAAAAAAGTCCTTCTCCCTAGTCACGGATTCGCCGTGCCCATCGAACCCGGCTTTCCAGGAAGCTTCAGCGGCTCACCCAGCAGTTTCAAACGCCCACCTTCCACTGCGAAGACACTGAGGTCTTCGCTATCCAGATTGGCGACGAAGAGCCGTCGACCATCATGACTAAAAGTAATTCCTTCGGGAAACGAACCCGTCTCTACCCGGCTGCGTTCTTCCAAGTTCTTCCCCACCACTTCATAGAGCACCACTTCGCCATGCTCATGATGGAACCACTTCCCTTTGAAGATATCGGTGCCTCCATTGAGCAAAGGAACCGCCACGTATCTTCCATCAGCACTGACGGCCAGGCCTTCGGGACCGTCTCCAACTGAGACCGTGTCGCAGACATGTGGGGCCTCACCAGTATAGTCGATCAAACTCAAGGTATCGATGTGCCCGTCCGGAAGTCCGTTGTTTCCCGTGTTGCAGACGATGGCCATTTCACCGTTCGGCAGAAACTTCACATTGTAGGGGGAGCGCCCGACCGGGATATCGCGGGCAGGATCGTAGTGAAGTTTTCCTTCACTGATCTCGATCTGCGCGACCAGATGCTCGCTGAACTTGGTGACCAATGCCTGCTTCCCGCTTGGATGGAAGGCCACCGCTGCCGCCTCTCCATCGATCGCCACCGTATCGGTCATCTCGACCTTCTTCCCGTCGATCCTGAAAAGCGAAATCGATCGATCGGCGCGATTGGCAACCAACAGGCTCTTCCCATCACGGCTGATCGAAATTCCAGAGGGCTGCGCTTTGGTCTGAACGACCCTGACAGGGCTATTGCTTCCACCCTCCAGGTCGACAACATGAAGCAGATTGGCCGGCTCCGAACTCCAGACCCCGTCGATCTCCAGCCAGTTCAGCGAGGTCGCGACGATTGCCAACTTCTGATCCGGAGTAACCGCAAGGTTGGTCGGTGGCCCAAAGATGGAGTTTGAAATCTCCATGTTCACCATCTTCTCCGGAATCCCCTCGCTTTCCGAGAGATCGATCAAGGTCACCGTATCAACTCCCTTGGGAGCTACCTTTGTCAGACCTTCCGCACGACACTCCACTTTCAAATCGTTTCCAATGATCAGCCATTCGGGCTCGGCGAACACCGGAGCAATCGCCATCAGGAAAAGCGGAAAGAGACATGTTTTCATCTTTTGAAATCAATGCTCCAGGGGGCGACCTGGCAAGCCTGCATTATGAGCGTGGAGGGAGTGCGTCGATCGCCTCCACCATTCTCAGCGCTTCCCGATTCGACTTCACCTCGTGCACCCGGTGAATCATCGCACCGCTCTCTCGGGTCCAGGCTGTTAGAGCGACCGTCGGCCAGTCGCGATCCTCCATGGCATCGCTTTCCAACAGTTTTCCGATGAAACTTTTCCTCGACAGCCCGATGAGCAAAGGGCGGTCCGAAACCTGCAGATCCCGCAAACCGCGCAGCAGCGCAAGATTGTGCTCAAGGGACTTTCCAAAGCCAATCCCGGGGTCAAAGCACAGCGACTCTCCGCTGATCCCTGAAGCGGTTAGATCCTGCAATCGCTCCTCAAAAAAGCGTCTTACTTCACCGACCACGTCTCCGTAGTGAGGCTTCGATTGCATCGTCCGTGGATCGCCCTGCATGTGCATCACCACCACCCCGCAGCCGCTTTCCGCACATGCCCGCACCATCTCCGGATCCCGCAAACCACTCACGTCGTTCACGATGTCCGCGCCGGCCTTCAGAGCCGCGCACGCCGTCGCGGCTTTCATCGTATCGATCGAAATCAAGCCATCCCATTCCGCCCGCAGCGCCTCGATCACCGGCAGCGTCCGCAGCATTTCCTCACTCACGCCCACATCCGCCGCCCCCGGCCTCGTCGACTCGCCACCGACATCGATGATGTCCACACCCTCGGCAATCATCTGCCGCGCGCGCTTCAGCGCCGCCTCCGGGGCGTCGTGATTTCCTCCGTCCGAAAAGGAATCCGGCGTGACGTTCAGAATGCCCATCACCATCGCCTGACGGCTCAAATCCAAGGTCTTTGCTTGCGTTTTCCAGCGCATCTAACGCCCGAAATGCCCCCTTGCCCCCCACCTCGCCAAGCACTAATGTCCGCCCCCATGAACTTGAAGCGCCTGACCCTGATCCTCGGACTCATCGTCTCACCGCTTGCGCACGCCCAGATTCCGGGTGTCGATATCGATGGACCCTTCGTCCGCGTGAAGCGCAATGAAGACGGCACCAAGACCGTCTTCGAACGCGGTAACGATCGAAAAACGCTCACCAAAAAGACCTACAACGCGCAGAAGAACGTCACCATGACCACGGTCTATCGCCTTGATGAGCGCGGCAATCCGCTGAAGTGCGACATTTTCGACGGGGCTGGAAACCAGCTCTACAAGACCAGCTTCGGCTACAGCAAGCGTCCGGGCGCCACCTTCGGAAAGCTCGTGCAGGAACTCCTCTTCGATACGCGCGTGAAGCGCTACTTTGATGAACGCAATCCCGACGGCACCCGCAGGGAGAAGCCCGTTCACATGTTCATCTACTCCTACAATGCCGATGGCTCCCCCAACCTCCCGGTCGGCATGACCTTGATCAAGGGCAAGACCGCCGACGAAGTCTTCGGCAAATCCCAGGCCCTTCCCGACCTCGAGAAATACGAGAAGGTCGAACCCGCCAACCCCAACGCCCGACCAGTCGGACGGTAAGCTCAAAAACCCCATGCGCCCGCAAACCACCATCGCCCTCGTGGTTGGCGCAGCGCTGGGGATCGGCTTCACATGGTTCTCACTCGTGCGGGAATCGACGACCATCGTCACAAACAGCACTTCGCCTCCAGCCAGGGAAAGACCTGCGGACACACGTTTGAAACCATCACTCTCGGGGGCGAGCAGCTCGCGAGAGAATCCTGACTCCGATCTCAGCTCCGGTCGCCACGACGATTTGGAAAACAGCATGAATGGGCTTGCTCGCGGGACACAAGATACCGTCGACCAAAGTGGACCGGGATCCGGCTCGTCCATCGATAGGGATTTCTCAACGCCGTCTGCTCAGGTCCTCAGAAGCACGGGCCACAAGGACCAAATTGTCAGCCCGACCGACGACGGATCCTATTCTTACTACAAGCGTATTCAGAACCTCGTCATTCAGACTGATTACTCAGCAAGCGACGTCCGCCTTCAGTCGATCACCTACCAGATCGGACCCTCAGGGCAGCTACTGAGCTACGAGGTCCTGGGAGGCGATCGCAACAAGCTCTATCGCGCAAGCCTCGGCTACAGCAAACGACCCGGCCCCACTTTCGGAAAGATCGTTCAGGAAAAGCTCTTTGATGTGAATGAGCTTCGCTATTTCGACGATCCCGACGAATCCGGTAGACCCGAGGAAAAGCCGGTCTACATGTTCGTTTACAGCTACAATGACGATGGCACCCCCAACGAACCGGTCGGCATCAACATGACCAAAGTTCAGGAAGACGACTCGCTTATCGACTTTGATGGCGTGCTCCACATGGCGGTCCCCTACGGTCGCCTGCCCGCCCACATCGTATCGGCGCTCAACAAGTCCTACCCGATCGATCCCCTGATCAAACCCTGAACCATGCATCCGCAAACCCTGCTCTCCCTCCTCGTCGGAGCCGCCGTCGCGGCTGGCGGCATCCTTCAAGGCCTCCAGTGGAAAAACGCCGCGGCTGCCGCAGCCGACAACGACCTCCAAGGGCAGATCATCGCGCTCGGAAATGAGGTCGACATGCTCAAGCGTGAGAACGAAAGCCTGCGTTCGCTCGCGCAAGGCGGTGGTGAAATCAAGGTGCCGAACGAACTGATCGGCTTTGTCGAAAATGCTTTTGGCTTCGAGTTCCGCAGCAGCCCGGTGGTTCACCAGATCGCCGGCGAGGAACTTCGCGACCGGGTCACCGCCTCGATTGAAAGCCGCTACCCGCCTAACAGCCTCGACCACCGACAGCAGGCATGGGCGCTGATGGGGCTTCTAACACCCGACGACCGCTTCGCTCCCCAGCTCTCCGCGATGCGCAGCCTCGGAGCCCGCTCGTGGTTCGATGACCAGACCGGCGAAGGCTGGGTCACCGATCGCTTCGACGAAGCCAGCGTGCCGGATCAATCCGCGCTCGTCCGCATACTCGGGCGGATTCTCATTCACCAGAACTACCCGCCGACCCCCGGCTACCCTGGCGACGAAGCCGCCAATGCCCGCGAAGCACTCCATCATGGCGCCGCCATGGCCGTGGAAAACCGTTTCCTCGCCCGCCAGGCCGTTGGCATTGGCTTCACCGGCGTGCAGGCCGACTCCGGTGCCCGAGATCTGCTGGAAAGTCTGCCGATCTTCGTCAAAGGCATCGCCACCTTCCCCTCGCTGCTCGGCACCCCGCGCGCCGAGCGCCTGATGGATCAGGAAGAGCTACTCTTCCACCTTCACAAATCGCCACACCGGACCTCGTGGTTTTTCCCCGACAGCGAAGACCTCGAAGTTGCGGCCATCGACCTGCCGGAAAGCCCGCACGAACTTGTCATTGATGAATCTGCCGGCATGCTCGGATTCCAGCTCTGGCTCCAGACCCTGGATCCTGAGCTCACTCCACTCGCCCGGGCCTGGCGGGGCGACCGCTACCAGCTGACCGCGCAAAACGACGTCGCGCTCGATCTCGTCTGGGACATCCGCATGGCAGACGAAGAAAAGGCCAAAGAGCTTCTCGAGCTCGGTCTAGCCATGGCAGGAGCTCTTGCTCAGACCGAATCCGACCCGAAGCCCGGGGAAAGCGTCAGCAGCCCGGAAGGCCGAAGAATCAGCGTTTCCCAGCCAAGTCCGGAGCTCGTTCGCTTCTCGAACCTCTCGCCCGAGTAGGGTCAGGGAAGAATTTCTCGACTGGACCCGCATCCTGTCGCATTGCTCCCGCGTGACCGCACGACGTGTGATATTTGACGGCCGAGTCCAGGGAGTCGGCTTCCGCTACACCTGCAAGGACCTCGCCAAGGGCTTTGAAGTGGTAGGGACCGTCAGAAACCTCCCGGAAGGCACCGTCGAACTCGAAGTCATGGGGGAAACCGAAGAAGTCGAAGACTTTATCAAGGAGATCGCCGAGGAAAGCGCCCTCGCCCACAATATCAAAGGCATGTTCGTCACCAACATCTCGCCTCTCGACGGCGTGAAAGGCTTCTCGATCGTGAGCTAGGGATTTTTCCCGACCTCCCCCGCCACCCATTTGAGATAGGCCTCCGCGCCTCGCCAAACCGGCAGCGCCAGCACCTCCGGCGTGTCATAGGGATGGAGTTCCAATATCGCGGCCTCGAGCGCCGGATAGGCCTCCGCCGTTGTCTTGATCACGCCGAGCACTTCGCCCTCCTCCACGACCTTGCCCTTCCAGCGGTAGATCGATGTCACAGCGGGGAGCAGATTGATGCAGGCGGCCACTTGCCTTTCCACCAAGGCTGCGCCAATCTGTCGCGCCTTCTCGAAATCCGGGAAAGTGCACAGCACCACCATCACCTCGTTTTCCATGGCGAAGTCCTACCTTCAAATTCATAAATGAGAACCATGAAATACACGGAAAATGAGTGACTTATGATTCGATGATCAATTTCCACCAGAATTCATGAAGACCGTGCATCAAATTCAAATTTCCGTGTATTTCGTGTATTCCGTGGTTCCCCATCATCTCCTCCCATGAAATCCGGTTTCCTCGAAAAACTCCTCTCCCGCCTGGATCGCATCGACCCCGCCGAGGCGCAGCAGCTCCTATCCCGCCTGATTCGGGAAAAAGGCTTTCTCGAGCAGGTCTTCGAGGCTCTCCACGAAGGGGTGATCGTGCTCGACGACAAAGGCCGCGTGACCTTCATCAACTCGGCCGCTCAGAAATTCTTCGGTCTCGGCGATGAGATCCTCGGGGAGCTCCTCATGCCGCGCATTCCTGGCCTCGACTGGGATAACATCGCAAAGCCGGGAAAAACCATCTCGCGCGACCTCGAGGTCTTCTACCCCGAGAACCGCTACCTCAACTTCTACCTCTCGCCCATCGCCTCCGCCCTCGGCAGCGAAGCCTTCGGCTGGGTCATGCTCGTCCGCGACCAAACCGCCACTCGCCGCGAAGCCGAAGACAGCCTCGAGAGCGAACGCCTCAACGCCCTCACCCTGCTTGCCGCCGGAGTCGCCCACGAAATCGGCAACCCGCTCAACTCGCTCGACATCCATCTGCAGTTGATGGCTCGAAAGCTCAAGAAGCTCCCCCCCGGAGACCGAGCTCCACTCGAGGAAAATCTCGATACGGCGCGCCGCGAGATCCAGCGGCTCGATACCATCCTGCGTCAGTTCCTCGAAGCGATCCGTCCGACCACGCCCCAGCGCGATCAATGCGATCTCCATCAGATCATCCGCGACACCCTCAATCTCCTCGAACCCGAACTCGCCTCCCGCGAGATCGCCGTGGAGCTCGAACTCGCGGAAGATTTCCCCTCGATGAATCTCGATGCCACCCAGTTCCAGCAAGTCATCTACAACCTCCTGCGCAATGCCTACCAGGCACTCCAGGGTGAAGGCGGACGGATCAGAATCACCACCGGAATCAACGACTATGAGTGCAGTATTTCAATCGCCGACAATGGCAGCGGCATCCCGCCCGAGCAAATGGGCTCACTCTTTGAACCTTACAAAACCACCAAACAGTCCGGCACCGGTCTCGGTCTGCTGATCGTCCGCCGCGTCGTTCGCGAGCACGGTGGGGAGATCGAAATCGAGAGCGAACCCGATGCCGGCACCACCATCCACATCCACATCCCCCGAGGCCCCAAACCCGTCCGCCTCCTCGAAACCAAGGACAAGGTGATTGATATCGACTGATCTTAGATGGGAGATGATGGATATTAGATATTAGATTGCCCGCCATCCGCCATCTGCCATCTGCCATCTGCCATCTGCCATCCGCCATCTGCCATCCGCCATCCGCCATCTCCCTAAATGACTCCCACTCTCCTCATCGTCGACGACGAAAAAGCCACGCGCGATGGACTGCGTGCGGCGCTCGAAGAAGAATTCGACGTCTTTCTCGCCTCCAATCACAAGGAAGCCTCGTCGCTTCTCCAATCCGAGAAAATCGACCTCCTCCTCACCGACCTGCGGCTCGGTGGTGACTCCGGCATGGACATCCTCGACGAAGTCCTTGCCATGGAGAACCCACCCGTCGCCATCATGATGACGGCCTACGGTTCAGTCGATACGGCGGTGGAAGCCATGCGCCGCGGCGCCTGGCACTTCGTCACCAAACCCCTCAATCTCGACGAAGTCGAGATGCTGCTCAAGCGTGCGATGCGCAGCCAGCAACTCGAAACCGAGAACCGCCAACTCCGCGAGCAAATCCCCGACCCCGCCGGCCTCGGCCGCCTCACCGGAAAGTCGGCTGGCATCAAACGCGTCATCGATACCGTCAAGCAAGTCGCCCCGACCCGCGCCACCGTACTCATCGAGGGCGAGAGCGGCACCGGCAAGGAGGTCGTCGCCCACGCCATTCACCAACTTTCCGGACGCCCGGCAGAAAAGCTCGTCATCGTCCACTGCGCCGCGCTTTCCCCCCAGCTCCTCGAATCCGAGCTTTTCGGCCACGAAAAAGGAGCCTTCACCGGAGCCTCCCAGCGTCGCATCGGACGCTTCGAGCAGGCCGATGGCGGCACGCTGTTCCTCGACGAAATTGGAGAAATCGACGCCACCACCCAGGTCAAACTCCTGCGCGCCCTCTCCGAGCGCACGATCGAGCGCGTCGGCTCAAACTCCCCGGTCAAAGTCGACGTCCGCGTGCTCGCCGCCACCAACAAGAACCTCGCAACCCTCGTGGAATCAGGGGATTTCCGCGAAGACCTCTATTTTCGACTCAACGTCGTTCGCGTCGACATGCCACCCCTGCGCAGCCGTGCGGAAGACATTGTGCTGCTTTCCGGAGGTTTCCTGAAGGAGTTCGCCGAAGAAAATGGCCGTCCGATCAAACCCCTCACCGACGAAGCCCTCGCGCTCCTCCGGAGCCATTCCTGGCCCGGCAACGTCCGCGAACTTCGCACCGCCATCGAACACGGCGTGGTGATGTCAAATGACTCCGTGATCGACGTCCGCCACCTGCCCGACAGCCTACGCGGTGGCTCGCCTGCTCCTCAGCCTGCTTCAAGCGGGAAAATCGCCCTTGCGGGTCCTCCGGAATTCAACTTGCATGCGCTCGAAACCCGCGCCATCCGGACCGCCCTAAGCGAAGCCGGAGGAAATCGAACCCATGCTGCCGAGCTCCTTGGCATTTCCCGCCGCACCCTGCAGCGGAAACTCAAGGACCTCGGCGAATGATTGAGATGCGGTGCCCCTCCATTTTTCTATGAGCAATTCTTCCACCCAATTTGACGGTTCAGTGATCGTTCGTCGCATCATTTATTTCGTCCTGCTGGTTTCCCTCACCCTGATTCATCTGCTGGTTCTTTTCCGCGGATTGGGAACGGAGCAAGCCATGGACCAGGCCCAGCTCGGCCGCCAGGTCGCCCGGGGCGAAGGACTGACCACCAAGTACATCCGTCCCCTTGAGCATCACCTCGCCGAAGTCAAAGCCGAGTCCGCCCTGCCCTTCACCGGCCTGCGTGACACCTACCACGCCCCCCTGAACCCCCTCGTTCTCGGGGCCGTGTTCAAGCTTGTCGGCGTGGATCAGGATGGCTCTTGGGAAATGGGAGCCACGGAACTCATTTACCCGCTCGACCGAGTGGTCGCCCTCGTTTCCACCTTGTTCTTTCTCATGTCCATCGGGGTCACCTACTTGCTGGTGAGCCGGGTCTTCGATGGGAAAATTGCCGGCGTCACCGCCGTGCTCATGCTTTTATGCAGTTTATTCTGGAGCTTCTCCCAGAGCGGTTTGCCGCAGATGCTCCTCCTGCTGCTCTTCACCTGCGGCCTCTACTTCACCTATCGAGCCGTTGAGTCACAGGAAGAGGACCGCAGCTCGATTTCCCAAGCTCTGATCGCTGCCGTCTTCTTCTCGCTGATGGTCCTGACCCACTGGATCACCGCGTGGATCTTCCTGGGCTTCCTGATTTTCGCCGCCTTCGCTTTCCGACCACGGGGCATCGTCGCCCTGTCCTCGCTTGCCATCCTCGCCATCTTCGTCGCCTGGCCCATCGTCCGCATGGCCGATGCGACAGGTGAACCGTTCGGCGTCGCCCGCTTCGTTTTCTATAACGGTCTCTCAAATGGCTCCGAGGCCGCCGTCATGAGAACTCAGGACCTGAGTCAGGCACCCCTCGGCATCGACGGGCTGATGATGAAGATTCTCGGCACCACCCTCGTGCAAGCGACCGATCTGATCCCCTTCCTCGGCGGGATCATCGCAGCCCCCATTTTCTTCATCTCGCTCCTTCACCCCTTCAAGCGGACTTCGATCGCCAACTTCCGCTGGCTGATTCTGTTAATGTGGTTCTTCGCCGCCATCGGCATGGCAATTTTCGGCATCGATAGCTCGAACCCGCTCCACCCCAACCAGGTCCACATTCTCTTTGCGCCCATCATGGCGGCCTACGGCCTCGCTTTCCTGTCGATTCTCTGGAGCCGGATCAACTCGGTCTCAACCCAGCCGATGCTCAAGAACGTCCACTACATCGCAATTGTTGCCTTCTCCGCAGCCCCCCTGCTTCTCACCCTCCCCAAGGAAGTCCGCATGTATCTCAATGTCTCCGACAAAGGCGGTTGGCCTCAGTGGCCGCCTTATTTCCCCAATCGGCTGACCTTGGGAATTGGCAATCTGGTCGACAAGGACGAACGCCACCCGGAAATCGTCGTCTCCGACCTTCCCTGGGCCGTCGCATGGTATTCCGATGCCCACTGCATCTGGCTCCCGAACACCAAGGACGAGTTCTTCTCGCTGAACGATAAAGCCAATGACGTCGGCACTCGCTTTTCCGGCATCCTGATCACCCCGAATGCTCTGGTCGGAAGCGGAAGTTACGAACGCGGCGACTTCGCAGCGCTTGCACTCGATGGCAAAATCGCCTCCGTCACCGGGCCTTCTCCCAATCGCCCTGGCCGTTCGCTTTACGACAAAATCCCCGCCCTCGGCGAAATTTATCGCCGCTTCCCGAACCGGACCCCGATTCTCGGCGAGCAGATGATCTACTACAGCGAGAAGCGAATTTCCGACCCTAACCAGAACAATTGATGCCCCGCAAGAAAGCCGACCATACCGAAGACACCGGACCGGATTTCGAAAAGGCCATCGCCGAACTCGAGGAGATCGTCGCTGCCATGGAGGAGGAGCAACTCCCCTTGGAAGATCTTGTCGCCAAATTCGAACAAGGTACAAAACTCCTCGCGAGATGCGAATCCGTACTCGCCACCGCCAAGAAACGCCTTCAAACCATCGCGGCGCGCCAATCAGCGCCAAACCCCGGCGAGAATTCGCCTACTGACTCCAGCTTGTCCCCTGACACGTCCGCTGAAAAGGACGACTTCGACGACGATGACGACATCCGCCTCTTCTGATCTTCCCGCCCTTGGCCCCATTCTCGCCGGCATTCGCTCGCCTGATGATGTCAAATCGCTCTCGGAATTCGACCTGCTCAAGCTGGCCGAAGAAATTCGTGAAGCCCTCATCACCAATCTTTCGCGCACCGGCGGGCACCTCGGCCCGAATCTCGGTGTCGTCGAATTGACCATTGCGCTGCACAAGATCTTTTCAACCCCGAAGGATCACTTCGTCATGGACGTCGCCCACCAGGGATACGTCCACAAAATGCTCACCGGGCGCGCCGATCGGATTGATACGATCCGCACCTTCAAGGGCCTTAATGGTTTCCTCCTGCGTAGCGAGTCCGAGCACGATTGCTACGGTGCGGGACACGCCGGCACCGCCCTCTCCGCCGCTCTCGGCATGGCCGCCGCCCGCGATCTTCTGAAGGATGACTCGCACGTCGTGGCCGTCGCCGGAGATGCCGCCTTCACCTGCGGCCCCACCCTCGAAGCCCTCAACAACATCGCCGAAACGACCAAGAAATTCATTGTCGTCCTCAACGACAACGAATGGTCGATCGACAAAAACGTCGGAGCCATCGCCCGCTACTTCAACGCGCTCCAGACCCATTCGACCTACGCCTCGGTCCGCAACACCGCCGCCGAGTTTGTCGAAAAAATCGCCGGCAAGGCCGCCCGCAACCTCGCCCACAAGGTCGAGGAAGGTGCCAAGAACCTGCTCTTCCCGAACGTCCTCTTCGAAAAATTCGGCATCCGCTACTTTGGACCCATCGATGGCCATGACCTGCCGCTGCTGATCAAGACCTTCGAATACCTCAAGACGCTCAACGAACCGGTCGTCCTCCACATCATCACCGAGAAAGGCCGCGGCTATCAGCCAGCCCTCGACAATCCCGGCAAATTCCACGGGCTCGGCACCTACAAGATCGAAGACGGCTCGACCGATACCTCGGACACGCCGACGGCTTCGGAAATCTTCGGTCGCACCGTGACCGACCTCGCCAAGGAAGACGAAAAAATCGTCGCCATCACGCCCGCCATGCCAGGCGGCAGCAAGCTCGACATCTTCAAGAAAGAGATCCCCGAACGCTACTTCGACGTCGGCATCGCCGAGGAACACGCCGCGCTTTTCGCCTGCGGTCTCGCCACCAAAGGCATCCGCCCCTTCCTCTCGATTTACTCGACCTTCATGCAGCGCGCCTACGACATGATCGTCCACGACATGGCGCTCCAGAATCTCCCTGTGCGATTGTGCATGGACCGCGGTGGTCTCTCCGGCGACGACGGCCCGACCCACCACGGCCTTTTCGACATCGGCTACCTCCGCCCCGTCCCCGGCATCATCCACATGGCGCCAAAGAACGAAGCCGAATTTGTCGCCATGCTCAAATGGATGGCCAAATACGACGACGGCCCGACCGCCATCCGCTACCCACGCGGACCGATCGATGGCTCCCCCGTCGACGGCCCCTGCGCTCCGATCGTTCTGGGCAAAGGCGAACTCATTTCCGAAGGCACGGACGTCGCCCTCATCGGACTCGGCACCATGTTTGAAATGGCCGTCGAAACCAAAAAGCGTCTCGAGGAAAAAGGCCTCTCCGTTTCTCTCGTCAACCCGCGCTTCATCAAGCCGCTCGACAACGAGCTCCTCGAAAAGGTCGCCCGCAATGCCAAGGTCGTCTGCACCTTCGAAGACCACGTCCTCATGAACGGCTTCGGCTGCGGTGTCATCGAGCACCTCAACGACGTCTCCATCGACGTCCCCGTCGAGCGCATCGGCTGGCCCGATGAATTCATCGAGCACGGCAAGATCGACGGCCTCCGCGAACTCCACGGACTCACCGCCGAAAACGCCGTCGAAAAAATCTCGAAGCATTTCTAAAGAAGTAAGGGCGTTCTCAGCCCTGCTGAAGCACCTCAAGGGATTTCTCCGCAAAAGAGTCCCTAGGTCCTTAACATGCTCTGGCTCGACAAACTCCTCCACCCCACCGTCCTCATCATCGAAGACGGCACCCTCCGGGCCGCCAAAGGAAAGCTCTCCAGTAAAACGCTGCGAGACCTCCAAAGCATTTCCTCCGACCACAAAATCGCAAGAGGAAGCCTCAGCATCGACGGCGCAGGGCGAGTTCACTTCTACAAGGAAGTTCCAGAGGACGCCCATCAGAGCATTCGGAACATCCTGATCAACCTTTGAGTCTTCTCACGCCGGAGAAGCCACCCCAACCATCGACCACTCCCGCTGCCTTCTCGTCAGCGGCAGAATCATCGTCACTTCTAGGAATGTGATAATCAGATCGGCCATGACGATGAAGTGATCAACCCACGTCACGGAATTCACGGATTCAGGATCGTCGAGCATCTCCTCAGTCACATGGATCAACCCAGAAAGCAGGAGGATGATGTAGAAAACAACGACCACAATCATTCCCATCGAAGCAAGCCACCAATAGAGGACCACCTTGGCTTCTCCCAAAGTGCTCCGACTCGCTTGCATCAGAGCCCGACATGGCACCCAGAAATTGAGAATCGGGATAAAGTAGCTCCCCACTCCGAAGCCCGGGCTGATCTTCGCATTTGATGGATCCACCCGTTTCGCATTCCACATCACCCGATACATCCAGCAGAGAAAGATCACAAAATACGCCAACATCCCGACCAAGCTGCCGTTCTCCACCAAATCCATCGAGGCCAGCACCCCAAGAGTCCCCTCGGCATCAAAGGTCAGGAACGCATGCACCAGCAAGTCGTACGCCGTCACAAACACCAGCAGCCCAATCGTCCACCTCGCCAGCACCGTCGGGTCATCCACTTTTACCCCCTCGGCACTCGCACCCGTCTCCAACAAACTTGCCTCCTTCGGAGCAGCATAGGGATTCATCGGCTCTTCACTCACCCCACGACTCAATCGATGGCACCCATAAGCGTCGAGCCTCGAAGCCGTCTTCACCGAGCCTGAGGGCTCCCCATCCTGACTCGCTCCCACCTTGCCTTTCCCCCACTCGGAACCTAGGAATTCGCAATGGCGACCTACGAGATCGATGGCTTGGAAAAGTGGAAACGTTCCGCCGCGATCTGGGGCGCCATTGGCCTGTTGGGAGCCATTACCATCAAGCTATCACTGGTCTTGATCGGCATGAGCATCCTCTTCGGAGCCATTGCTGCTGCCATTTCCATCGCCCTGACCGCCCGCAACAAGGCTCAGTTTTCCGTCTTCATCACTTACACCTTTCTCGCCCTCGTCCTTGGAATTGGCTGGTCTCAGAAGGAAAAACCCAAGGCTCTCTACTATCTCTCCCTCGGTTCACTCTTCATTTCAGCGGAAGCCGTCGCCTCCGGAATACTTGGCAAACGCCTGGTGGACAGACTCAACCACAAGCACTCCAACATCCTATCAGTCCTCGAATCGGTCTCGGAAAAGTCCTCCCGTCGCCCCCTTGAAGCCGCCTCCCCCAGATCCACGCCCGCAGACGTTCTCGACCACTTTCTAACAAGCCTCCCCGAACCTTTCGCCACCGAAGCTCGCGCCTTCGCCAAACCCGTCATCCTCGCCAATCCCTTCCGCTCCCTCGAAAGCCTCCCTCCAGAAACCTCCTGCCTTTCCGGAGCGGCACTCCTCCATCCCGCCCAAGCATGGCCGGAGCACCACGGAGCACCGCTCGACTTTCTCGCTCAGATCCATCTTCCGGAGCTTCCCGAAAGCGAGCACCCAGGCCCATCCACCGGCCTGCTGAGCTTCTTCTTCGCCAGCGAATCCGACGCATGGGGTCACGATGAATCCGACCTCGGAACCTGTGCCATCATTTATCATCCCGATACCCACGGACTCTCCCAAGTCCTCAAACCCCACACCGGCCCCCATCCTCCACTCCGCAAACCGCTGCGCTTCCATCGCGTCGATGCCTTCACTCCCAGCGAGGATTTTGAAGACCGGTTTCAGGATCTGATCGAAAGCACCGACGACGAAACCGGCGAGCGACTCGACGATCTCCACCACGCCCTTGCCGACAACGGCCCACCAGAAAGCCACCGGGTTTTTTCGCTTCCTCTCCTCATTCAGGGCGACATGGGCGATGAACTCCTCACCGCCTCCCGCGCTTACGGACTGCCCGAGCAGACGCACTGGACCCTCCTCCTCCAGCTCGACTCCGACCCGGATCTCGGTTGGTGCTGGGGCGACGCCGGCTACCTCTATTTCTGGGTTCCTACCGATGATCTCAAGGCCGGACGCTTCGACCGTCCATGGGCCGTTCTGCAGTGCACATAAACACTCATTTCCTAAAGAACTTCGCCTCTCCCCGCCAATACGGTTCAATCCCCCCGCATGCACGCCGCCCGCGTCCTCATCGACGGACCTTCAGAGCTCGTCTTCGACTATGCCATCCCCGATGGCCTGCCCGTCGTGCCCGGGTGCCGCGTCCGCGTGCCCCTGCGCAATCGCTCCTCCTCCGGCACGGTGCTCCAGGTTGTCGAAGCCCAGGACCTCGGTTTCGCCCTGCGTCCCCTCGACTCCCTAACCGACCCCGAGCCCCTCATCACCGAGAACCTGCTCAAAGCCGGTCGCTGGATCGCCAACTACTACGGATGCAGTATGGAAAGCGTCGTCCGTGCCTTGCTCCCCGAAGCCGTCCGGACCGAGGAGAATTCCGCAAAAACGCGCAAGACCGTCGTCCTCCAAGGCAGCCCCGACGAGGAAACGCTCGCCAAGCTCGAAAAGCGCGCGCCCAAGCAGCACACCATCCTTTCCCTCCTCGCCCACAGCCCGGCCAAGCAACTCCCCCTCGCCGAACTCGGCGCCAGCGCCGCGGCCTCCGTCAAATCCTTGGCCTCCAAGGGCCTCGTCAAACTCATCGATGAAGAAGTCCGCCGCGACCCCGAAGCTGACGGTCTCGACGAGATCCTCCCCGACTCTCCCCTCACCCTAACAGACGAGCAACAGATGGCGTTGGAAGCCATTTTGGATTCAATTTCCAATGATCAATTTCCAATTCCAAAACCCGAGGCTCCAAATATGGAGAAGGAGATTGCATCTCCTTCCGCCCAGCACCAGCCACGCAGCCCTGGCCTTGGCGAACTTGGCGACTTGGCGTCTCCCAAATCACAAGCCCAGTCCCCGCTGATCACTGATCACTCGGCACTCGGCACTGCCGCGAAGCCGTTCTTACTACTCGGCGTCACCGGCTCCGGCAAAACCGAAGTCTACCTCCAGGCCGCCGCCAAAACCCTCGAAGCCGGCAAAACCGTCCTCGTCCTCGTCCCCGAAATTTCCCTCACCCCGCAAACCGTCCGACGCTTCCGCGCCCGCTTTGCCCACGTTCAGGAACAGGTCGCCGTCCTCCACTCAAACCTCTCCCAAGGCGAGCGCTTCGACGAATGGCACCGCATTCGCAAAGGCAAGGCGCGCATCGTCATCGGCGCCCGCTCCGCCGTCTTCGCTCCGCTCCCCGACCTCGGCCTGATCATCGTCGATGAAGAACACGAGAACACCTACAAGCAGGACCAGATCCCGCGCTACCACGGGCGCGACGTCGCCGTGCTGCGCGCCCACCTCGAAGGCGCCACCATCGTCCTTGGCTCCGCCACTCCTTCCCTCGAATCCTTCCAGAACTGCCTCGATGGAAAATACCAGCTCCTCCGTCTAACAAAACGCGCCGACTCCCACAGCCTCCCGCTCATCCGCGTCGTCGACATGCGCAACGAAGGCCGTAAAACCAAAGCCAACGACACCTTCCTCTCCGAACGCCTGCGCATCTCCATCGAGCGCAAGATCGCCAACAACGAGCAGGTCATCCTCTTCCTCAACCGACGCGGCTTCGCCCGTTCCCTGCAGTGCCCGAGTTGCGGTTACGTCTGCGAGTGCCCGCACTGTTCGGTCGCGCTCACCTACCACCGCACCGACGACCGCCTCCTCTGCCACATCTGCGGCCACCAGGCGATCGTCCCGCGCAAATGCCCCGAGTGCCGCGATACCGGGATCTTCCTCCAGGGATTCGGCACCCAGAAGGTCGAAGACGTCCTCAAGAAAGTCTTCCCCACCGCCCGCATCGCCCGCATCGATGCCGATGCCATGCGCAAAAAGAACGCCCTGCGCGATCTTCTCAACGCCTTTCAGGCCAAGAAGATCGACATCCTCATCGGCACCCAGATGATCGCCAAGGGCCTCCACTTCCCCAACGTCACTCTGGTCGGCATCCTCAACGCCGACATCGGTCTTCACGTCCCCGACTTCCGTGCCGGCGAACGCGTCTTCCAGCTCCTCACTCAGGTCGCCGGCCGCGCCGGTCGCGGCGAACTCGAAGGCGAAGTCATCGTCCAGACCTTCACCCCCCACTCGCCGAGCATCCAGTTCGCCCGCCACCATGACTTCGACGGCTTCGCCGAACAGGAACTCGAAATGCGCCGCCAGTTCCACTTCCCGCCCTTCACCCGCTGCGCCGTTCTAACAAGTCGCTCGACCCACAAACGCCTCGCCGAGTTCACCCTCGAAACCCTCCACCGCCGCCTCAAGGAAGACCTCCCCAAAAGCATCCTGTTAGGCGACCCTCTCCCAAGCCCTCTTGTTAGAAGCCACGGCCAATTCCGCTTCCAGCTGATGCTCCGCGCCGCCAGCGCCCGCACCCTGGCCAAGCACGTCCAAGCCGCCCTCACAAAAACCACCCTCCCCGAAGAAGTCACCGTCGTCTTCGACATGGATGCCTGGAGCTTCACCTGAACTCACCGATTGAAGATCGTCAAAATAGGCAAAGACCGGATGGGATCGTCCGGACCTTCACGACCATGGTAGGGCCGTTCAAGGTGGGAATCGATGTCACCGGATGTCCGCGCTTCCCCGTGAATTCATGACTCAAGGATTTCCAGCAGATTGCGGACGGGAGCCCAGGTGCTTTCGTCGGGCTTCGGGGAACTGTTCTTGGAGACGTAAAAACCGCCGTTGATCAGCTCGGTCCCGTAGTAGAGCGCCCCATTGCTTGTTCGGAGATTGGCGAGCACCTCGTCGGACGGAACGCCCTTTGCGGTGAGGAAGGCGTAGAGGGGAACACACCACTGTTCACCGGCGAAATGCCAGTAGGACCAGGGAATGCCGACTTCGGGCTTCTCGTATTCGTCCGGACCGGGTGGCGAGGGAATGGCGTCGGGAACAAGGTCGATAAACCAATCTTTCGCGACTTTGCGGCCAGGACAGGACTTGCTGGTCTGGGGATCGTCGCGATGGAATAGGATGGAGCTCGCCGACTTGGGAATGCCGAGCCAGCGGAGCAGCACGCTGGTGGTGGCAGCTGCGGTCTTCCAGCAGCGGAGACCACGACCGGTTTTGGGATTCTCGGTATCATAGTCGCCAAGGACCTCTATTCCCAGTGAGCGCTTATTGTAGCTCGCCGCGTGGATGCCCTTCGAACGGAAGTCGCACATGCCGAAGATCTCGTCGTCGTCGATGAAAAGGTGAGGACCAGTGCGCCAGCCCCTGCCGCCCTGGGACTTCGGTCTGCTGTAGAAACTCTGGATGTTGCGGATGTGCTGGATGGTAAATCCCGAGGGCCGCTGGACAAGGGAGGGTGCGGCCGTGTGGTGGATGGTGAGGCTGTCGATCCAACCGGGGACAGCCCGAGTGGCAAGATACTCCTCGAGGGAAGTGGGGGTCCAGACTTTGCCGACGTTTTCGAATGCCATGATGATCGAGGGGGTTGGGGTTGATCCGGGTTGGGGCTAGGCTTTCTGAAGTTCGGAGCGCCTGTCTTCTCGCCCGGCCGCCGATGCGGCAAAATGGATGGGGGCGCTCGCTTTTGATGAACCGACGATTCGGGCAAGGGTTCCTTTAACCGTCGCCTTATCGTCGTCGAATCCGCCATGGCTCGTGGAACCCGAAGCCATGAGAACCTTGCTGTTTTGATTCGGGGCGACGATCCAGGTTGCGGTCTTGTTTGAGAACAGGCCCTTGATCTCAGGATCCTTATCGATGAATTTTGCCATGCCTAGGATCGGAGCACCGGGCCACCCCCATTTGAAGGGGCGGTACTCTTCCTCGAATGCATTGGAGACCAGGTAGAGCAGAGACTTGTGATAGATGTGTCCGCAGTGGTCGTCGCGTTCGGCCTGATCGCTCAGGGTATAAAGAGCGAACTCGCGGATATCACGCCCGGCTCCGGACAATAGCGGGAGATAATATTTCTTGAACAGGTCCACGGTGCAGGCCGGGGCCCAGAGCTGACAGGTGGCAATGTTGGTAAATTTCGCGAGATCCCTAACCACCGGGCCCATGAAGATCGAACCCGCGCTGTGGCCAGCAATGTGCACCTCGATGGATGGATCCTCCGCCATCAGAGCCTTGAGCGCTTGGACAACCATTCTCGCACCCCCACCCGCCTGGCTGGCTGCGAGCGCGTTCTCCTTCATTTCGTCCCACTGCGCCTTACCCCCGCCGAACCGGGCGATCGGCTCGAGGGTGTCGTCGAGACGATCGAGCATGAAGTCTTTCGCGGAGTCGAAGATGCCTTCGGATTTCCTCTGTCGGAGGGCCTCAGACAGGATGTTTTTAAGGGTCGACCAGAAGTCACTATGCCAGACGAATGCCAGCGGATAGACTTCCTCCTTCAGCATTGCCTCGCGGTATTCGGCCACGCGCTGAACGGCTCCTTTTTCCCCCACCAGTCCTCCATGGGCGTAAAGCAGGATCCGCTTCTTTTTCCAGTCTTGGGTGATTCGCGGAAAGTCCTCGCGTATGAAATTTCGAATCTCGCTCGCCGTATTGGCGAAGTCCCCGCCCGCGCTCGGTTCGCCATCGTTGCCGAGACTGACAATGTGGGGACGAAGATCGGTGATGGCCAGCGACTGTCCCATCTGGGAGGAGGGAAATGTGCCGGCGGAATAGGCGACGGAGCTATCGAGCCGAACCGGTGCCCCCAGACGCGCGACCCAGACATCGGTTCCATTTTCGAGCCAATCGAAATAGCTAATCCGCGCGAATCCATCCTTTCCCCAATCGTCGCCCCATGAATTCTGAATCCAGAAACCATCACGATCATAACCGACGATTGCAAAGGCATGCCCGCCTTTGACCTGAGGAGAGTATTTGATCAATCCGCCAGCGCTCACCTTATCCCAACCGCTGTGAACCATCGAGGTCGCATACAGTATTCCCACCTCCGTGATGGCCGAGTGCATCGCCACGATATCCTTATGATTGACGCGGAAATAGGCTCCTAACGGTCGCTCTTGCGCGTCCACCAAGCGACGTCGGGTCAATTGAGATCCCGAGCCACCGGATCGGTATGGCCAGACGTCCTCACCGCAGACGCCCGTTTTGTGCCACCCTTTCATCGCACCGCGCGCGCTCGATCCGGAGTAATCTTCACCCGGCCACTCATCATGCCTCTTCGCCATCTCGTAGAGCATGCGGGCGCTGACAGGTATGGGATCGGGGGAATCGAGGCGCGTCTTCAAAAGATAGTTCGCTACCGCCGCCAGACCAAACCCCGTGCAGGCGCCTTCCTGCCCCTGATCCAAGATCTCCGGCCCATGGATCTGATAGAATTCCAAAGGCCGCTCCCGAGGCACCTCAACGAGAGTCGGCACATACATCAGGTCCCGAAAGTCGAGCGTGTCCGGTCTCGCCGTGAGCAGCCGTCCGCTCATTTCCGGAGGAGTTCCGTCCGGTTTGGACCTGCTGCCTTTTGCTCGGGATTTCGACGTCGTCATAAAAATTGGGAAAATAGGAACAGCACTGAACTTTAGGATGGGGACGAAAACATTTTGAGTGGATTGCTGTCAAAGCCTTTCCTCGTAAGAATACGTAAATAATTTAAAAAAATCACGAGAAGTCATTCGCCCGAACGAGAGCCGCGAAGGCCGCCCTCTCGGTTGCACGGATCGTGAACTCCATTTTTTAAGGGGGAAGGAGCGTAGCGTAGCGATCCTTGAAGCCTCCAATCTCCCCAACCGCCTCTTCCCTCAGGCTCCCTACCGACTCTGTCCCCAGCGTCGCTGTTAGAGCCGATGCGCATGATGGCCTCACTCTCGAGCTCGGTCATTGAGGTTCGATCGAATCTCGCCTATGCAGTTCCGGGCAGCTCGATCTGCTAGATCGCCCCATGCTCCGCTCGCAGCTAGAATCTGCAACTCATCGCCGATGAAATCCCTTCCCACCATCTTCGCCATTTTTCGGGACGACCGAATGGACCGCATCAACCTTCGAGCGCTCACTCGACTGCTTCTGATCCTGCTGACGCTGGTCATCATCTACAGCGTTCTCTTTCACATCCTGATGCTCCGTGAAGGGCAGGATCACACCTGGCTCACGGGTCTCTATTGGACGCTCACCGTCATGTCGACGCTCGGCTTTGGTGACATCACCTTCCACTCCGACATAGGTCGATTGTTCTCGGTGGTGGTCCTCGTCACCGGGGTCGTCTTCCTGCTCGTGCTCCTGCCTTTCACCTTCATCGAGTTCTTTTACGCCCCCTATATCAAGGCTCAGGAAAGAGCCAAGGCTCCGACACAGGTGGCCGAGGATGTGGAGGGACATGTGATCATGACCAACCACGGCCCCGTCGCCCGCTCGCTCATCCGCTTGCTCGACGACTATGGGTACCCCCATTTTGTTTTGAGCTCCAATCTGGAAGAGGCGCTCGAGCTGCAACGTCAGGGCGTGCCGGTCGTTCTTGGTGACTGGACTGATCCTGATAGTTTCAGAAAACTCAACGTCGAGATGGCCCGGATGGTGGTCACCACCCTCGACGACGTTGCCAACACCAACATCACCTTCACCGCCCGAGAACTCTCAGACCGCGTCACCATCGTAGCTTCCGCCTCGACCCGAGGCGTGCGCGATGCCCTCGAGCTCGCCGGCGTCACCCACATCATCCAGCTCGAGGAACTGATGGGCGAAACCCTTGCCCGCCGTGTCATTGGCAACGACGCCAAAGCCCATGTCATCGGAGAACTCGGTGACCTTCTCATTGCCGAGACCGGAATTGCCCGCACATCACTGCCAGGAAAAACCGTCGCCGGGTGCGGCATCTTTGAGCGGACAGGAATGGTGGTCGTCGGCAGGTGGGAACGCGGAAATTACCACCCCACCGACCTTTCTACGCCGCTCACTGAGGAGTCGATTCTCCTACTGGCTGGCACTGAAATCCAGGTCGAAGTCTATAATGAGGTCTTCGGTGTCACGACCGAAGAAAGCTGCAAAGTCATCATCATCGGTGGAGGCCGAGTCGGACGAGCCCTTTCCCGGTCGCTGACGGAAGCGGGCATCGCCTGGACGATCATCGAGAAGATTCCTGCCAGGGTACAGGACATCGAGCACAAGATCATTGGCAATGCCTCCGAATTCGAAGTCCTGGTTGAAGCCGGGATGCGGGATGCCGCTTCGGTCATCATCACCACCCATGACGATCCACTGAATACCTTTCTCACGATCTTCTATCGCCGCTTGCGCAACGATCTCCAGATCATTTCGCGATGCACGCAACCTCAGTATGCTTCAAGGCTTCATCGGGCAGGTGCTGACCTTGTTCTTTCCTATGCCTCGATGGGGGCCAACACGATTTTCACCCACCTGCGTGGTAGCGGGACGGTCCCTCTAGGCGATGGAGTGAATGTCTTCACCACCCAGGTTCCCAGTTCGCTGGCAGGGGTTACCATCGCCAAATCCGAGGTCCGCTCGCGGACCGGATGTTCAATCATCGCTTTGGAAACCGGAAAAATCCGCCAGTTCAATCCAGGACCTGAACAGCAACTCCCGGAAGGGGGAAATTTGGTGTTGGTCGGTTCCCTCGAGGCCGAACGAGAGTTCCTTTCCGCCTTTGAGCCCGAGACGAAATCATAGCCACCAAATCTCCCTGACCTCATCTCCGCCAAATATGCCGCCGTGACGCGGCAAAACGAGATTGTCACGCCGCGCCCCTCAACGCCTCGATCTTCGAGCTCCTCCAGACCCGGAGCCGCCAATCCTTGCATTCACCGAAGGCGTGCTGGGCCGGGTCATAGGTCGGGTGCTCGGCGTCGCAGGACGCGTGGTCGGGGTGCTGGGGTGGGGTGATGGACGGGTTGAAGGTAACTGATTCGGCTTGGAAGGTGGCTTTCCTTGAGGCGGACGCTCGCCCGGGTTGCCTGGGTGGCCCGGATTTCCAGGTGGGCGGGATGGAGGACGTTGGTATGGGGGGCGTCCATGAGGCGGCCTTACCACCACGTAACCATAATTCGGCCAATAGCGGTAATAGTGACCGTTGTGGTGCCAGTAGCTGATCCCGGCGACGACCATCATCGTGTATCCGACAGGAACCGTCTCGCTCACATAGCCCTCCGGCTCATTTCCGTAGTAGTTGATGCACGAACTGGACATCAAAGCAAACAAGCCGACCAAGGCCGGCAGTGTGAGAATTTTCATACGCCAAACCTGGAATAGCCGGTGCTCCCTCGCAATCTCCGATTCCGGTTTCCCCCCCTGATGGTGTTCCAGCCTACCGGTCCGGCGCACAGGGATCCGACTTTCAATTGGGCGTCCATCGACGGTGACAGCGGCATATGCAGGCATCAACCTATTCTGACGCCCATGCCCCCTACCTCCAAGATAAAGGCCAAATTCCTGCTATTTCCGCTTCAAGCCCCCCTGTTAGGTCACTCGACCTCTAGCAATTCGTCCTCTGGAAGTACTGCCTTCAACACACACATCAGTCGGCCTTCAGGGACCTTGTAGCGTATAGAGAGTTAATTTCTCGAAATTCATCAATATGATCAATCGCCTACCCCAATCGATACTTTTTAAAAAAATACCGAATTCATCGAAGGCCACCTGAAAATACAACCTGCCGTTCACAGATGATCGGCCGATGATTCGATAGATCTTATCTCATCAGGTCGGCCGGTGATTCCTACCAACATCAATGCTAATTGTTTTTCTTGACCCCTCACCTTCATTACATCAGTTCCATACAAGACGATCATGCTGGGGTCCGAAAACGGTCATGGAGATTAATCTGACCTCGATCCAAGGTCATTTCCCGTGCCGAGTTCACTCTACTATCACATCGTCCAAACTTGTAGAAAAGCCGTTTTCTACAATGCAAAAAAACAATCCGACACATTCCATTAATGAAAACCACTCCACCCCGACGATCTTCCCTACCAGACAGCAGTGACGACGACCCAATTGAGCGACCCCTCGGAATCCATTCACCAAACAATCCCCTCACCCCGAAGACTCGAAGCTTTTTCGTAGTCGTTGTCATTGCCATACTTGCCTCATTTCCGGTTCTTCATCCCCTGGTGGCACGTGAGCACGACTGGACCGGCTCATGGGATACTCACTGGAAGAGTGGAGGTGCCCGCATCGACATGGTTCAGGATGGCACGATGGTCAAAGGTGAGTATCCAACACTCCAGGGACATTTTACAGGTGAGGTTAGTGACAACATCCTCACCGCTCACTGGGTCGAGGGGAATGCCAAAGGAAAACTGACCTTTGCCATTTCCGCAAACGGGCAGTCATTCACCGGCCGTTTCGACAATGGAGAATGGTGGAGTGGTCGTCGGACGGGCGATCAGCGCACCCCGCATCCTTACGATGTCTTTCTAACGCCGGACCTCAGCTGGCCGCGCGAGACCATCAGTTCTTTCCTGACCGCCTTCGGCTTCGTGGAATTTGGAGAAAACGATTTCATTACCGCCGGGATGAACTGCTGCCTCCTGGACGAAGGGCAAAGGGAAATCCCTATCACCCAACAGATTGACGCCGTGGCCACCTTCTACCACATTCTCGATCAAACCACGATGCGGATATGGGATCTTCCCGGCGAAAATGGCGCGACCTTGCAGGGAGACCCTGATGAATTCCGGGTCTCATTCTCCCAGCTCGGCACCCGCGAAACGGTCGACGTCAAGTTAGTCAAGCAGGACGATGAGTGGAAAATCGTCATCCCTCCTACTGCTGAACTGAAGAAGAAACTTGCCTCGCTGCTGGAGGCCCGCGGCATTGCAACCCTCAGTCACAAGGGACATCAAGAGCTATCCAGCCCTCGAGCCACGATGAGAAACTTCTTCATCAATTCCCAGAAAAGTACACCGGCGGCCCAGCGTGCCCTGAGGGATGCCATGGACCTCTCCGATATCGACCCTGTGATACGCGATCAGGAAGCCTTTCATCTGGCGGAGTATCTGAAAGCCATATTCAGCCGCACCAGCTTCTTCGTGTGGCAGGAGATCCCCGACGATCCAGATCAGACGTCCCCTTATGTGCATTTCAAACACCCCAGAGGAGACATCTCAATTGTCCCCGTAAAAACAGAAGACAACCAGACCAAGTGGAAATTCAGCTCGGACACCATTCATCACCTGTCGAGCATCTATGAAGACATCATCAGCCTTCCTCCCGTCATGGGGACGATCGATTCCTCCACCAAACCCCTATTCATTCGCATTCGGGAACGGCTACAGAAAGCATCTCCCGGCTTGATCAAGCGTGACCTTTATCTTGAAAACTGGAAATGGCCCGGCCTTTTTCTGGTGATTACCCTGGGTTATCTGTTTGCGCGACTCGCGACCAAGGTGTCTGCACGGATATTACGATGGAGAACGGAGAAATCACCTACCCCCATGAGCTCTGAAAGTCAGAAATTTTTCATCATCCCCTTGTTCATGATCTTCCTTTCCTTGAGCTGGAAGACGGGGATTCTTGCCCTCGGTCTTCCGGTTAGGCTCTTCTTTGGCCTGGAGATCTTTCTCAAGTTCATTCTCATCGTTGGATCCTCGTGGGCTATTTATAACTTCATCGATATCCTCGGTGGATTTTTCCTCGAGCTGGCACAGAACACCAAGACGACCCTTGATGACATTCTTGTCTCCCTGCTCTCGAGCCTGTTCAAGATCATCGTCGTGGTGGGTGCCTTCATCATGCTCGCCGAAACCTTCCACCTTCCCTACCGCACGGTGATCGCAGGACTCGGTATCGGTGGTTTGGCACTCGCCATCGCCGCTCGCGATACGCTTGCCAACTTCATCGGTTCAGCCGTGCTCCTTGCCGACCGGCCCTTCCGTCGGGGCGACCTTGTCAGCGTGGGAGGAACCAGTGGCACCATTTCCCACGTCGGTCTCCGCTCCACCGATATCCGCACTGACAGTGATTCCTTGTTGGTGATTCCCAACTCGGTGTTGGTGAACGAGAAGATCACAAACCTTTCGGCACGTCGCAACCGGCGCTTTGAAACAGTCGTCGAAGTCGTCCGCGAAACCTCACTCGATCAACTCGATCAGTTCCGCGCTGGAATACTCGAGTTGATGGCTTCGCAGCCCAACGGCGACAAGCTTGATCGCTACGCAGGCATCTGTGAGTTCACGGATTCATCAATACAGATCAAGATCTCCTGCTTCATCGATGCCCCGAATCTGCAGAAGGAGTACGAGATCCGCCACGACCTGTTTCTCGGGATGTTGCGGCTTGCCAAGGACCTCGAGGTCGAACTCGCCAGCCCGATTCGCAAGCTGATGAGCACCACCGAACCGTCGGTTCCCTCCATGCCTCCTGCCGCACCGAGCCCACCACATCCCCACCAGCCCCTGCCAGTGGCATCACTTGTTTGAGAAGATCGCCCAGCGGATCACGGCTACCGACTCCTTGAAGTCGTCGAAGCACTGGGCCCATCGATCGACCGTCCGGTCCACCGAAATTTTCATCTCGTTGGATCGGGCGACCCAAGTTCCAGCGCGCCATTAAGCGCCCCTTGGGTCAGCACCGACCACCTCTCACATCTGTGTCGGACTTCCAGAAGCTCTGGCACAGATGTGGCTTTTCATGGGGTGGTATTGTCGGAAGAGCCTCGTGAGATGCGCGGGGTAGCTATCGTTTCGCGAATTCCGTTGACCCGGACCACAGTGCCCTTATAGCCGTAGCCAATCTCAGCTCGACGCTGAACAAACTCTGAATTCACTGTGAGAATCGCCGTCCTTTCCCGCAACGCCAAGCTCTACTCCACCCGCCGCCTTGTCGAAGCAGGTCGGGAATTGGGCCATGAAGTCGAAGTCGTCGATTACCTCAAATGCCACATGAACATCGCCTCGATGCGTCCCAGCATCTTCAAGGGTGATGTCGAGTTGAGCGGTTTCGATGCGGTCATTCCGCGCATCGGTGCCTCCCACACCTTTTTCGGCACCGCCGTTGTCCGTCAGTTCGAAATGATGGGCACCTACTCGGTCAACGAGTCCGTCGCCATCTCCCGTTCACGCGACAAACTCCGCTCGCTCCAGCTACTCGCCCGTAAGGGCATCGGCCTCCCGGTCACGGCCTTCGCTCACGACACCAAGGCCACCGGCCACCTCATCAAACTTTGCGGCGGCGCCCCCATCGTCATCAAGCTCCTTGAGGGGACTCAAGGCGTCGGCGTCGTTCTCGCGGAAACCAAGAGCGCTGCCGAATCCGTCATTGAAGCTTTCCGCGGCCTCAATGCCAACATCCTCGCCCAGGAGTTCATCAAGGAAGCGGGCGGTGCGGATATTCGCTGCTTCATCGTCGGAGACAAAGTGGTCGCCGCCATGAAGCGCCAGGGCAAGGAAGGCGAGTTCCGCTCGAATCTCCACCGCGGTGGTTCCGCCGAACTCATCAAGCTGACCCCCGAAGAACGCTCCACCGCCACCCGCGCCGCCCGCGTCATGGGATTGAATGTCGCCGGTGTCGACCTGCTTCGCTCGAATCACGGACCGGTCATCATGGAGGTAAACTCCTCACCCGGCCTTGAAGGCATCGAAACCGCCACCGGCAAGAACATCGCCGGCACGATCATCAACTTCATCGCCAACCACGCCAAATCCTCCAGCACCAGGACCCGCGGAAAAGGCTAACCCGATCTCCATGCCCCGGTCGCCAAAAATTCCTCCATTCCAAATCGGAACGCACCAGGTCGAGGCCGGCCAGCGGGCTCAAATTTCCCTGCCCGTGGGCAGCTTCCTCACCCACGAGGAACTCGTCCTCAAAGCGGTCGTCGTTCACGGAAAGTTGCCGGGGCCCACCCTTCTCCTCACGGCCTGCATCCACGGCGACGAATACAACGGTTCGGAAGTCATCCGACGGATCCTCCGCACCCCTGCCCTCAAGAAGCTCAAAGGCACCCTGATTGCCGTCCCGATCGTCAATCGGCCCGGCTTCGTCACCCGCTCCCGCTACATGCCGGATCGCCGTGACCTCAACCGGCTCTTCCCGGGATCCCCCAATGGCCCGCTCGGCTCACGCCTTGCACGTGTCCTCAGCGACTCCCTGCTCCCCCTCTGCGACGTCGTCATCGACCTCCACACCGGAGCCGTGAACCGCCCGAACCTTCCGCAGATCCGCATCACCGTCGATGACGATAAAGCGCTCGAGCTTGCCAAATCTTTCGCTCCACCCGTGATCCTTGTCGCGCCCAAGCGTGAATCTTCGTTTCGTGGCACCTGCCGTGATCTCAACAAGCCGGTGCTGCTCTTCGAAAGCGGAGAAGCTCTGCGGCTCGACACCCCTTCCATTCGTTTCGGTGTCCAGGGTGTTCTCTCGGTGATGCGCCAGATGGGGATGCTTTCCCTGAAGAAGCCGAGTTCTCCCAGGGCCGCCCCGATCATTTCTAACAAGAGCTACTGGGAGCGGGCCCCGCGAGGCGGCATCTTCACCCCTCTCGCGCCACTCGGCCGCGTCGTCACCGCCGGCTCCGTCATCGGCTTCATCGCGGATCCCTACGGCTCCGCCGAAACGGAGGTCACCTGTACCCGCTCCGGCATCGTCATCGGTCGCACCAATGACGCCACGGCCGACGAAGGTGACGGACTTTTCCACATCGCCATGACCGACAAGCTCGATTCGGCCGAAGACCGCCTCGCCATGACCAGCGAAGCCCTCCCATCGCTCAACGCCGACACCGACGACCACCCCGTCCCCTACGACTCGATCCAGGATACCGTGATTTAGGGTGTTTATTCACCCAGCTTGATCCCCGAAATCAGCGACCTCACCTCGCCGAGGCTCGGGATGAACGACGAGTCCTTTTGTCCATCCAAGCTCAAGTCCATTTGCATGGCGGCGTCATCAATGGAGTCCACACTCGGGAATTCGGAAGAGTCTAGAGGCAGCATGGGATGAGCTACCCGGATATCAGCTGAAACATAAAATCGACCATCCTTGCTCAGTCCTTGGAAGAGGTAACCAAGCTCGGAATTGTTCGGATAATTCCCGCGCCCCTGGGTAAACTGCACAAGGTAGAAGATTCCACTTCCCCAGTCGTAATCGCCATAGGACACCTTCGCCTGAACCAAGTGGCCCGCATTCCTCGGCGGGTAATCTGGCAAGGTCTCCTGTCGACGCCTGAGCTCAAGCGAGCCAGGACGCGCCGACATGATCCTGCGAAGTCTGCTCAGGTACCCATTGATGGTCTGTTCCGGTACGACATTCGAAAGGTCAAAAATCCGGATCACGTTATCGACACCATCGATCCGCCGCTCGGCCCCTGAGAGGTCGGCATACGACAGCGAGCTTTCAAAAAGAACCTGACGGTAGGGAGGGGAATCCTGGGGTGCTTCCGGCGAAGACCCCGAATCCATTTGGCCGGACTTCAAGTGATCCGAATCTTTTCTGAAGTGGGGCCCTGTAATCGGAACTTCGATCGATTGAAGGGAAGGATTTTCCATCGTTCCGCATCCCGACATCAGAACGGTCACGCTGACAATGCAGACTCGAAGTTTCATCAGGGGTGTGCCGTTCATCCAATGCCGCAGCGAACCAATAGATAAGTTTCACCCCTCAAGGATGAGCCGCATCCGGATACACGCGGACCAGATCCTTCAGGTCTCCCGCAAGCTGTTCCCGCGACGGATCGATCAGAAAGCATCCTTTCATTCCCTCGCGGCCTAACAGCATCGGGCATCTCATTTCAGAGCGACTCGCCAGGGAAATCCTCATCGCCCACCGAAAGCCGCCAGCAATCACCGCCTCGCTTTCAATGAAGATCCGTCGAGTCGCTTCACCCGAGGAACTCCGCACGATCTTCTTTTTGAAAACGGCGGCCTCGCAGTGATGCGCGCGTCCCCAGTGATCGCGCGTCACAAAGCTTACCCGCTTCCCGTCTTCCGAAAGCTCGATGTTCTCGGCGTGCAAGCTCGAGCTGCGCGCACCCGTGTCCGTCTTCACGTGCAAGGGGCCCACGCCTAACAGCGGCAGCCCCACCCACTCATGCCGGCCCAACACAATGCGCCGGGCATTGCGTTTCTTCGAGGGCAAGCCCAGCTCATCCGCCACCTCGGCCGTTGTTGCCTCCTCGATCCTCGCTTTCGCGGTATGCGTTTGCTCACTCATTCTTCCAAAAGACTTATGGCCATCTCACGTGCCGACTTTCCGCCGCCACCGAGCATCCGCACCAGTTCATCAATCCGCTCGTCTCCCGTCACGGGATAAAGTCGCGATCTTGTCCGACCACCTGCCACATCCTTCTCCACCACATAGTGGCGCGCCGCCGTGGCCGCCACCTGCGGAAAGTGGGTAATCGCCACCACCTGATGCCGCGCTCCCAGCGCCGCCATCTTTTTCCCGACCGCCCGTGCGATCTCGCCACCGACATTCGCGTCGATCTCATCAAAGACCATCAACGGCGTCGCATCCTGATCCGCCAGCGCACTCTTCACCGCCAGCATCACCCGCGAAATCTCACCGCTCGATCCGATCAACCTCAGCGGCTGCATCGGCTCACCCGGATTCGGCCCGAACAGGAACTCCACCGCCTCAAAGCCATGAATCGACGGCTCCCGTTTCACCTCCAGCCTGATCTCGAACGACGACTGCTTGAAACCGAGATCCTTGAGTTGCCCGGCAATCTCCTTGGCCAACTTCGGCCCGGCCTTCTTGCGTTTCAAACCAAGCTTGCGACCCATCTCATCGACCACCACCCGCAGCTTCGCCACCTCCGCAGAGAGCTGGTCGAGCCGCTCGCCGCGATTCTCCACCGCATCGAGGCGGTCCGCACAGCGATCGCGATGCGCCAGCACCGCTTCCAGGCTCACGCCATACTTGCGCTTCAGCGATTCGAAAAGATTCACCCGCTCCTCCAACTCCGCCGCCTCCTTCGGATCCAAATCCAGATCCTCCGCGTAGTCCTGCAGGGTCGTCTCCAGCTCCTGAAGCTCCAGCACCGCGCCTTCCAGACCGAGCGTCTTCTCACACACCGTCGGATCGAGCTTTTCCAGCTCCCGGACATAGCGCTGGACCTCCGACAAAAGACTCACGATTCCCCCTTCGTCGCCACCTAACACATTCGCCGCGGCACTCGCCAGTTCGACCAGACGAGTCGCATTGCTCGCCCGGCGATAGCGGTCCGCAATCTCATCCTCCTCGTCCGGCTTCAGATTCGCCGCATCGATCTCATCGACCTGATGTCGCAGCAAATCCAACTCCTGACTCCCCGCACTTTCCGCCTCCTGGAGCTCTTCCAGCTCGATCTGCTTGGCGCGCCACGCCCGCCATGCCTCCCGGAATTGTTCCATGTCCACGCCCGCATAGGCATCGAGCATCGCCATCTGGCGCTCCGTCGAAAGCAGCGACTGATGGTCGTGCGGGCCATGCAGATCCACCAGGTGCTCACCGATCCGTTTCAGCAAAGCCAGCGTCACCGGTGAATCATTCACGAACTGCCGGTTCCCGCTCTGACCAATCGCCCGTCTGACAATCAGCAAACCGCCATCGCAAGGTTCCAACCCGCCCTCTTCCAAAACCGCATCGACCTCCTCCGAATCCGAAAGCTCGAACACCGCCTCCACCGTACACGAATCCTCGCCCGTCCGGATCAGCGACTTGTCCGCCCGCTCGCCAAGCACCAGCTTCAGCGCCCCCACAATCACCGATTTCCCGGCTCCCGTCTCGCCCGTCACCCCGACCAATCCTGGTCCGAGTTCCCAAACCAGTTCATCAACCAGCGCCAGATTCCGTATTTTCAGTAAAGTAAGCATGTGAGCGAACGGGCGGAGTATGTCGGACCGAGGGGCGCTTTGAAAAGCGCCATGAGTGGGCAAGACGACTTTCAGCTTGTTGAGCCCACTCCTCGAACCGATACCTTGAGGTCGAATCCTCATCCCATCATGAAACCCAAGCGCTTTTGGATACTCGGCATCATCTTGGCAGCCATCGCCGGATATGCCCTCCATCACCGATCCATCCTTAAGCTGGAACGTGAAATTTGCGATCTCCGCACGACCATTGCGGAATCCACCAAGAACCATTTCGTTCGATCCATCGGCGAACAGATCGAAGCCGCCGACCCTGATTCCCAGCCCGAGGTCAGCAAAACAGGGAGCTACTCATGCAGTTCGTCTCGCTACTCGGCCCTCACCGCCGATGTCATCTACTTCGACTCGGATGCCATCATCCCCGTCTCAATCCTGGAAACCATCGCTGAAGAGAGCCCCCGCAATCCTGAATTTCTCGCGTGGAAGTCAGAAGGAGCCGAACTCGGACTCCAGAGAGACTTCAGGATTAATCTCAAGAAAGAGAACGAACGGGAAAAGCTCACCTTTCTCTTCTATGAAAGCAACTGGCCCGAGGGCACGATGGATCCAATCCATCAGGAATTCCGGAAAAGAAACTGGAACTAGGAACCGCGAGCGGACCCATCAGCGGACCTATCTCAGTTCCGCCAGTTCGCCCACTTCAGTCCCTTCACCCGCGAGAACTCCCGGCTATTGTTCGTCACCAGCGTCCAGCCATTCGCCAGCGCTACCCCCGCCAGCAGGGTGTCGTAAGGCCCGATCTTCTTCCCAAGCTTCTCGAGATTCGCCCGCACCCGCGCCGCCATCGCCGCATCCACATCGCCGAAGTCCACCACCTGGAACAAACCGACCAAACTCTCCAGCCTCTCCCCCTTCAACTTGGCATACTTCACCGCCCCCTTTTCCAAGCCCACCCGCAACTCAAACAGGCTGATCGCCGAAATGAAGATCGCCAAACGATCCTCCTTCCGAGCATTCGCCAGCACATCTTCCTCGCCCCGCATGAAGAAAATGCAGGTATCCGTATCGAGCAGGAACATCACCAATCGCGAGCCTCTGCGGCCTCTCCCTGATCCGGCCTCTCCCATCCATCGAGCTTCGGCTCCCGAGGGAACATCTTCTCCAAATCATCCGGCCAATTGTTCGTCGTCGGCATCAGATGAATCCCTGCCTCGTCCTTGGTAATAATTACCCGCCCAATCGGCAACGTGAACCCCTTCGGCAACCTCACCGCCAACGAGTTCCCGCTTCTAAATACCGTCGTGGTCTCCATGCGAACAATGTATACACTCTGATGATATACACAAGCCGGTTCCAGAAAACTTTGCGGACTAGCCCCGGCCTCGTAGCCTTCCTGACAGTCGTAACCTCGACGCAGGTCGTGGCGAAGTGGGCTTGGCGTTTCCCATAATTCCCTCATCCTCCCGCCCAGATGCCTGCAGACTTCGAAATCACCTTCCTCGGCACCGGCACCTCCGTCGGCGTTCCGGTCATCGGTTGCGATTGCTCCGTCTGCACTTCCTCCGACCCGCGCAACACCCGCAGCCGCTCGTCGATCCACGTCCGCGCAGGCGACACCCACCTGCTCGTCGATTCTGGACCCGACCTCCGCGAGCAGGCGCTGCGCGAAAAACTCACCCGCATCGACGCTGTCCTCTACACCCACGGCCACGTCGACCACGTCGCCGGATTCGATGAACTCCGCGCCTTCTGCTGGCGCCGCGAGACGCCGCTGCCGATGCACGGAAATGCCGAAACCCTCCGCATCCTCCGCACCATGTTCGGCTGGGCATTTTCAGAAAAAAACACCTACCGTGGCTACGTCAAACCCGCCGCCATCGAGTTCGATGGAACTATCCATTACGGTGATCTGAAAGTCACCCCGCTCCCCGTCACCCACGGTTCCGTCGACACCCACGGTTTCCTCTTCGAGCACCCCGGAAGCCCACCCACGGCCTACTTTCCCGACGTCAAATCGATCCCGAAATCGACCCTCGACCGCATCCACCAGGTCGACGTCCTGATCATCGACTCGCTACGCCCTGCGGCCCACCCGACCCACATGTCGGTCACCGAAGCCCTCGCCGCCATCGACCGCATCGATCCCGGCAAAGCCTGGCTCACCCACCTCGGCCACGAAAACGACCACCGCACCCTCGAAGCCACCCTCCCGCCGACCATCCGCGTCGCCTACGACGGTCTTCGATTGTAGGGATTTCACGCTTCCCGCATCCGGTCCCGCGCTCTTCACTTAGCGCATGCTCCGAGCCCTGCTATTTCTCCTGATCGCCCCTTTGGCCTTTGCCGCTCCGCGCGATCCCATCGTCCAGTCGGTCGCCGTCCTCTACAACACCGTGATCCCCGGATCCGAAGGACTTGCGAAGACCTACGCCATCGCACGCGGCATCCCCGAAGAAAACCTCGTCGGCCTCAAGCTTCCCGATAAGGAAGAAGTCACCCGCAGCGAGTACGACACCCTGATCCGCAAACCTCTCGCCGCCGAGTTCGACCGCCGTCAGTGGTGGCAACGCAGCACCAATGATCAGGGCATGCTGCAGATGAACCGCACCCGCATTCAAATCATCGTCTGCATGCGCGGCATCCCGAGCCGGGTCCTCGAGACATCCCCTCCCCCTCCGGCCGGCGCCCCGCCTGTTCCGGAAACTCAGAAGTGGATGGAAAACGCCAGCGCCTGCGTCGACTCCGAGCTCAGCCTCCTCGGAATCGAAGGCTACCCCACCAAAGGACAAATGAATAACCCCTACTTCAAGAAGGATACCGCCTTCTCCGAAGCAGGACTTCCCATCTTTCTCGTCGGCCGCATCGATGGTCCCAGCTTCCCGACCTGTGTCCGCATGATCAAGGACGCCGTCGCCGCGGAGAAAACCGGCCTCTGGGGCATGGCCGTCATCGACATCGCAAACAAAGGCCGAAACAACGCCGGGTTGAAAATGGGCGACACCTGGCTTGAAGCCACCGCCACTTCCTTCATCGAGCAGGGCATTCCCACACTTGTCGACCGCTTCGACCCCACCCTTCCCACCAACTACCCACTCAACGACACCGCCCTCTACTTCGGTTGGTATGACTGGAACGTCAGCGGCCCGTTTAAGAATCCCGCCTTCAAATTCAAACGCGGAGCCGTCGCCGTCCACCTCCACTCCTTCAGCGCCGCCCAACTTCGCAACGTCTCCAAGAACTGGTGTGCTCCGCTGTTAGACCGAGGCGCCGCCGCCACTCTGGGCAACGTCTACGAACCCCTCCTCCACCTCACTCATGACTTCGACACCTTCACCCGCCGCCTGCTCGCGGGATACACCCTCGTCGAAGCCGCCTACATGTCCGCCCCGGCCCTTTCCTGGCACAATGTCGTCCTCGGAGATCCACTCTATCGACCCTTTCTCCATCTCGATGGCAGTGGCGAAAAGGAAGATGCCGATGCTGAATACCGTGCCCTGAGGATCGCCCAGATGCGCTGGCCACGAGATCCTGCCGAACGTGAAAAACAACTCCGCCTCGCCGCCCAGCGCATGAAGAGCGGCGTCATGCTCGAAGCCCTCGGTCTCAGCTATGCGGAAAACATCCAGTCCGCCCAAGCCGCCGTTCATTTCCAGGAAGCCAAGACTCTCTATAACAGCAACGTCGACAAATTTCGCATGGATATGCTCATCGCCGCCCTCGATCGGAAAGGCAGCCGCAAAGCCGCGGCGGTCAAAACCCTGAGGGACGCCCAACTCCGCTACGCCCACCTCCCCGAAATCACCGCCGCCGCCGAATGGCTCAATATCATCGACCCACCCGCACCACCACCAGCGACCCCGAAAAAATAGCGTCAAGCGTGGCTGGAGCGTCTCGCTCCTCGCTCCAGTCCGTGGCCCCGGGCGTCCCGCTCGGATCTTCCCCCTTCCCTCAAAAACTTGGCGCTGTTGGTGTCTTGGCGTTTCAATTCCCATAAACCCCGCACCCTCCCCAAAAATGCCATGACTTACCTCGAACTCGTCTCCCAAGTCAGCGGCCAAACCCACCTCGCCGAAACCCCACCGATCCCCCTCCCCGATGAACTCGAACTGCAGGCCCTCTGGTTCGCCGGAGCCTTCGGCCGCGAGTTCACCGACCACCACAACCGACCTGTTAGAATCATCCAGTTCGGCGAATGGAACCGCAGCGCCGGACCCGACTTCCTCCGCGCCGCCATCGAAATCGATGGCGAAAAGCACGACGGAGCCCTCGAGCTCGATCTCGAACCCTCCGACTGGGAAGCCCACGGCCACGGCAGCGACCCCGCTTTCAACGAAGTGGTCCTCCACGTCACCTTTCGCCCTCCCACGACCACCACCTTCACCCGTACCTCCGAGCATCGCGAAGTTCCCCACGTCCGCATGCCCGCCCACCTCATCCACGAAGCCCTCCAGCTTCCTGTTAGAGAAATCGCCATCGCCCGTCCCGGCCGCTGCGTCCAGCCCCTCGCCAACCTAACAGAACCCGCCATCCGCTCTTTGCTCCAGCAATCCTCCGAGCACCGTGCCGCCCTCAAGGCCGCCCGTTTCCTCAAGACCGCCGACGCCCATGGCCGCGATGCCGCGCTCTACCACGCCGCCGCCGAAACCCTCGGCTACCGCGCCAACGCCCTTGCCATGCGACTTCTCGCCCAGCGCATGCCACTCTCCGCACTGAAGGAGAACCCCGACGAAATCGAAGCCTTACTCTTCGGAGCCGCCGGCTTCCTCTCCCCCGAGCTCCACGAAAAAGCCCCGCCCGATACCCGCGAGCATCTCCGTCAGCTCTGGGACACCTGGTGGAAACACCGCGCCATCTGGGAATCCTCCCACCCCATCCCCTGGAAGTTCCACGGTCAGCGTCCCGCCAATCATCCGCACCGCCGCGTCGCCGCCCTCGCCGCGCTTGTTGGAAACTGGCCCACCTTCCGCAAACGCGCCCTTGGTCGACCTTTCTCACCCAAAGCCACCACCGCCTTCCTCGTCGGCCTAACAGACGACTTCTGGACCCACCGTCACACCCTCTCCTCCGCCAAAAGCGCCCGACCCATAGCCCTCTTCGGAAAATCCCAGGCCACCGAACTGCTCGCCAACCACCTCATCCCGCTCGCCATCCACGAAGACCCGCGTTTCGACTTCGAGTCCTACCTGAAGCTCCCTGCCGGCGCCAAAAACGAAAAAGTCCGTCGCTGCGCCATCCGACTCTTCGGCAGCGAAGAAGCCGCCAAACCGTGGCTCAAAAAAGCCGCCCACCATCAGGCCCTCCTCCAAATCTACCACGACTTCTGTCTCGAAGACCTCACCGACTGCCACGACTGTCCCTTCCCCGAACAACTCTCCCAATGGCAATCGGAAAAATCTAAACCTTAAACTTCAAACCTCAAAAACAGCCCCGCGCCCCCTTTGCCTTTTGCCTTTTGCCTTTTGCCTTTTGCCTTTCTGACCACTGCCCCCTGAATCCTGCCCCCCAATGCCTTAAGCAACCCAACAGCCCCGACTCCCCTCCCTTTGAAGTTTAGAATTTAAAACTTAAAGTTTAATGCTCGAACATCTCCTCGCCCTCAACCAGCTCCCTAAGCTCGGCCCCGTCCGCATTCGTAGGCTCATCGAGTCCTTCGGCTCCGCCGAAAATGCCCTCGCCGCCCGCAAGGACCAGCTCATGCGGGTTGATGGCATCGGCCCCGAAATCGCCGGCATCCTCACCGACTGGGAATCCCACGCCGATCCCGCCGCCGAGCTACGCGAACTCAAGGAGCGCAACCTTTCCGTCATTCTTCCCGACGACACCAGTTTCCCACCCCAGCTCCGCGAATCCTACGACTGCCCGCTCCTCCTCTACGTCTGGGGCGAGATCCAGGAACGGGATCGACATGCCATCGGCATCGTCGGGACGCGCCGCTGCTCGATCTACGGGAAGAATAGTAGCAAGAAACTGTCGTTCCAGCTCGCCCACGCCGGTTTCACCGTGATCTCCGGTCTCGCCCGCGGCATCGACACCACTGCCCACGAAGCCGCCATCGCCGCCGGCGGACGCACCATCGCCGTCATCGGCTCCGGACTCGCCAAGATCTTCCCCGCCGAGAACCTCCCGCTCGCTGAAATGATTGCCGATGGCAAAGGCGCCGTCGTCTCCGAATTCCCCCTCCACACCGCCCCGGACAAAAAAACTTTCCCACAAAGAAACCGCATCGTCGCCGCCTGGAGCAAAGCTCTCATCGTCAGTGAATCCCCCCTTTGGTCCGGCTCCTTGATCACCGCCAATCTCGCCACCGAATACGGGCGCCCCGTCTACGCCGTCCCCGGCCCCATCGACAGACCCAGTTCCGCCGGCTGCAACCGCCTCATTCGCGATGGCGCCACCCTCCTCACCGACGCCTCCGAACTCCTCGACGACCTCGGTTCCCTCAATTTCAGCAAGGTCCCCCGCCCGACGACAAAACCTGACACCCCCGAGGAAAAACCCGACCTCCCCACGCTCACCGAAGACGAGCAAACCATCCTCACCGCCCTCGGCAGCGACGAATCTCCCATCGACCGCCTCATTGACCTCACCAACCTCCCCCCCGCCACCGTCAGCGCCACCCTTTTGAAGCTGGAAATGAAACGCCTCGTCCGTCCCCTCCCCGGCTTCCGCTACATCAAACGATAGACCGTGGACTGCGGCAGCCTGCTGCCGCTGTTCCCGTTTCCAGCCTGCTGGAAACATACCCACCTCGTCCAGCAGGCTGGATTCCACCACAGCGGCAGCAGGCTACCGCACTCCACAAACCCCATGCGCCCTCTCCTCTTCCTCATCCCGGCCATCAGCCTCGCCGCCGAGTTCCCCACCCCCACCAACTCGGAAACCGAAGCCGGCTCCCCCATGCCCGCCGAAGAAGTCGCCGCGAAAACCCTCATGCCTGACGGCTTCAACATCACCGTCTTCGCCTCCGAGCCCCAGGTCCAAAACCCCATCGACTGCTCATGGGATTCCCAAGGCCGCATGTGGGTCGCCGAAAACTTCACCTACGAACGCCTCGGCACCAACCACCGCGACGACTTCCGCGACCGGGTCATCCTGCTCAAGGACAGCACCGGCGACGGCAAAGCCGACCAACGCCAGGTCTTCACCGACACCCTCAGCAATCTAACATCCCTCGAATGGACCCCGCAGGGCCTCTGGGTCATGTGCCCCCCGAAGCTGCTTTTCATCCCCGATGAAAACCGCGACGCCATCCCCGACTCCGAGCCTCAGGTCATCCTCGACGGCTTCACCGTCCCGAAAGGCAACCACCACAACTTCGCCAACGGCCTGCGCATCGGACCCGACGGCTGGCTCTACGGCCGCTGTGGCGGCTCCGCCCCCGGCGAAGTCGGCAAACCCGGCACCCCCGAGGCCGAGCGCCTCCCCCTCCGAGGCGGTGTCTGGCGCTACCACCGCAGCCGCGGCACCTTCGAAGTGATCGCCTCCGGCACCACCAATCCCTGGGGCCACGACTGGGACGAAAACGGCAACCTCTTCATCATCAACACCGTCAACGACCACCTCTTCCACGTCGTCCCCGGCATGCACCTCGCCCGCCTGCTGACCGCCCCTGCCAACCCGCGCATCTACGAAGCCATCCCCGGCCACGCCGACCACTGGCACTTCGACACCAGCGGCAAATGGAACGAATCCCGCGACGGCGTCGCCAACGACTTCGGCGGCGGCCACGCCCACGTCGGCATGATGATCTACCAAGGCACCAACTGGCCCGCCGAGTATCGCGGCAAACTCTTCACCCTCAACCTCCACGGCCGCCGCATCAACCAGGAGATCCTCAAACCCAAAGGCTCCGGCTTCGTCGCCACTCACGGCGAAGACCTCTTCATCACCCCCGATCCCTTCTTCCGCGGCGTCGAACTCACCCAAGGCCCCCACGGCGAAGTCTACGTCCTCGACTGGTCCGACACCGGCGAATGCCACGAAAACACCGGTGTCCATCGGACCAGTGGAAGGATTTACATGATCACCTACGCGGAGTATCGTAGTTTGGAAATCGATCTCTCCAAAGTGAAATCGGGACCCCTTCTACGCGAACATCAGGACACCAAAAACTCGTGGGTCTCGCGAATGAACCTTCTTGAACTGGAGCACAGGATTAAAATCGAAGAACTCCCCGACAGGGAACATTCCATCACAAATTCCGCTCGACCCTTGGATGAGCTACGGTTGCTTCAGGACCAAAGCCTTTGGACCTTCGCTGATCCACCATTTGAGGGATCAGAGAGAGGACGAAATGGCATCGTCGCATTCACCGACAATTGGCCCCTCGACAGCATCACCTCCCAACGCATCGACACCCCCGAAGCCGTCACCGTAGCCAAGGAGCATCTTCTCTCCCTGATCAGAACCGCGGACTACTCCCCCCAAGTCCGCCTCACCCTCGCCTCCACCCTTCAGCGTCTCCCCATCGACCTCCGCAAGGACCTCGCCATCGCGCTGGTTTCCCACGCCGAGGACGCCGACGACCACAACCTCCCCTTGCTCGTCTGGTATGGCCTGATCCCCGTCGCCGACGCCCACCCCGAGCATCTCGTCGAGATCTTCGCCGCCTGCGAATGGCCCAAGCTCCGCCAGTTCATCGCCCGCCGCCTAACAGAAGACCTCGACACCAAGCCCGACTCACTCAATGCGCTGCTTCGGTCGTCAATTGGAGCGCGGACTTCAGTCCGCCCCGGTGCCCCCGTCGACATCATCCTCGGCATGCAACAAGCCCTAGCCGGCTGGCAATCCGCCACGCCCCCACCCGCCTGGCTCGCCTTCTCCCAAAAAATCGAATCCAAAAGCATCCCCCTCGCCAACGCCCTCCGCGACCTCAACACCCTCTTCAACACCGGCCGCCCCCTCGACGAAATCGAAGCCATCGCCCGCGACCCGAAAGCTCCCCTCGACGCCCGCCAATCCGCCGTCCGCGCCCTCATCCGCGCCAAACCCGACAACCTCAAAAAGCTCCTCCTCTCCCTCCTCGACGTCCGACAACTGAATGTGACCGCCGCCACCGGCCTCGCCCACTTCGACGATCCAAAAGTCGCCCAAGCCCTGCTCGCCAAGCTCCGTAAATTTCACTCCACCGAACAGGACCAGATCCTCGGCATCCTCTGTTCCCGCCCCGCCTTCGCCCGCGTCCTGCTGGAGCGCATCGAATCCAACAAACTCCCCGCCAAACGCCTCAGCGCCTTCCACGCCCGCCAGATCGACAGTCTCGGCGACGAAGCCCTCTCCACCCAACTCCGCAAACTCTGGGGCACCAGCGGCCTCAGCGACGACGCCAAGAAACAACTCATCGAATCCACCCGCCAAAAGCTCAGTGAAGAAACCCTCGCCCTAGCCGACCTAACAACCGGAGCCCAGCTCTACCAAACCCACTGCGCCGTCTGCCACAAACTCCACGGCCAAGGCGGCGAAATCGGCCCCGACCTCACCGGCGGTGGGCGCAGCAACCTCGACTACCTCCTCCACAACATCATCGACCCCTCCGCCGAGCTCGCCCCCGACTACCGGATGGAGATCTTCACCCTAACAGACGGCCGCGTCCTCACCGGCGTCGTCAAAGAGCAGTCCCCGAAAACGCTCACCATCCAGACCATGACCACCCGCGAGCCCATCGAGCGCTCCCGGATCAAATCCCGCCAGCTCATCGAAACTTCCCTCATGCCCGAAGGCCTCCTCAACGGCCTCAGCGACGAGCAAACAAGAGACCTTTTCGGCTACCTCATGCACCCCACCAAGCCCAACTAATGCACAAGCCCGTGGACTGCTGCAGCCTGCTGCCGCTGTTCCCGTTTCCAGCCTGCTGGAAACGAACCCGAAGCACCAAAAGAGATCGCCACTCATTCGCCCACCCCGTCCAGCAGGCTGGACCCCACCACAGCGGCAGCAGGCTGCCGCACTCCACAACAAGGACATGCCCGAACGAACCCACAGCGCTCGCAGTTCCATTTTCATGCTCTTCCTTGGCCTTCCCGGACTCGTCCTTTGGCTGGGCGGCCTGTGGTTTTGCTATACTGCCGTGCTGATCCAGGTTCTCGATCTATCAGACTTCGACTACACCGCTGCGCAGAAGAAACGCCTCTACATTGCCTACGTCACCGCCCTCTTCGCTCCCTTCATCGGCTACACCATGATCGTCATGGCCTCGCTCCTCTGCGGTTTCGATCACTACCGTCTTCCGCCCAAGCAAGCCGTCGCCCTCGCCTGCTTCGATGCCGGCCAGCAGTTTCTCTTCCTTCTCGCCCTGTGCCAACTGATCATGATGGGGCCGTGGGGGGTCTATGACTTCATGAGCCCTGGAATTCTGATCAGTTCAGGACTTCTTATCCTTGCCTACCTGCTTCTCCGCCGCTTCGCCAAAAGGAAGCATCACGAGTGGCTCAATCCCCCTTAGATGCGCCGCAAGCTTTGGACTGCGGTGGCAGCCTGCCCGCCGTAGCTTTAGCGAAGGAGGGAGTGAGAAACAAACGCCGACAACGCTTTGCGAGCCACCGAGAGAACCCCATCCTTTATCGGAGCCCCCTGACCCCAACCAACCCAAACCACCATCGAAAGCGGAGTCGCCGTTTCACTCTGCCACCGCACTCCAAAGCACCCACTTCCTCCCACGCTTTCCATACACCAAGCGATCCCACTCCTCGAAGCGTCCGGCATCTTCTGCAAAGCGAAACCTAACAAGCTCGATCTTCCCGGCCTCCATCCCGATCAGATGAAAGCCTGGCGGCTCGCCCTTTGTCCGCCACGAACACGCCGTCGACACGTGCGACAACACCATGTCATCCTCACCGAGCGGCAGCGGGATCGCCGCCACATGCGACTGATGGTAGTGGCCCGCCAGAAGCAAATCGACCTTCGCGGTTTCCAAAGCTGCCAGCAACATTCCATCCCGCTTCAACAACCTGCGGTCCCCTTTGCTCGGCGCCAGCAAGGGATGATGAATCATCACCGCGCGCAGCGGCGTTTCCCCCGTAAAGCGCATCGGCAGTCCGAGGCACTGCGCCACGCTCACCGCCCCACGCGACCAATCAAAGGACGGAGCCCCGAAGCGCCTCGCCGTGTTGAGCCCCACCACCTCGACATCCCCGATAATTTCCGAAGGCTCCAGATCCTCACTGATCGCCTCGCGATACCGCACCCAAGGCGTGAAGAATCGATCCCACAGATCATTCGCACCGGGAATGTCGTGATTTCCAGGAATCGACAGCGTCGCCACCGGCAGTCGCTCGATGAACTCACGCGCCGCCTGCCACTCGCGCCGGCGTGCGCGCATCGTAAAGTCCCCACCGATCAGCACACGGTCCGGTTGCAGACGCTCCGTCACTTCGATCAAAGCTTCCACCGCCGCAGGAATCTCCGCCCCAAAGTGGATGTCAGACAGCTGCATCAAGCGCGTCATGACTCCCCTCCTTGTGGTTTGAGCACTGCCAAAGCCGCCGGCTTCACACGGATATCCAGAGGCAGCGGCAGATTGAGGATTTCGCCATCGATCATCACGCACAGCTCCCGTCGGCGCCGCGCCCCAAGCGTCACCCCCATGGTCGACACCCTTTCGATATCCTTCTCCACTTTCAGCTGCCCCAACAGATAAGCCAGCACGCCACGCGATAATGAAAACAAGGATCGATGATGAGAAAGATAGAGTGTCATGCGGCCCTCATTCAGCCCGGTGCGTTTCGGGATCACCGAAAAGATATCATCATACTCGCCGGGCACAAAGGCCGCGAAGCGGGTCTTCCTTCGCAAACTCGTGCCCTCTTCCATCTCGATCGTCAGTTCCAGCGGCGGCGTGCGATTCCATACTTGAAAGGTCTGCTGCGCGAGCCGCATGGACTTCTTCCACCATGCCGTGCCATGATATTCCTCCTCCCTCTTGGCGAGCGCCGGATAGAAGCCGATCAGCGAAGTGCAGAGACAGGCCTGATCCGCCACTTCAAGCATGTCGATTTTCCTAACAACGGCGCTCGCCAACACCCGCGCCGCTTCCATCGGATCCAGCGGCAGTTCCAAATCCCGCGCGGCTAGATTGAAGGTGCCGAAGGGAAGAATCCCGAGCGGCATTTCGGTGCCCGCCAGCTTTCTCGCCGCATTCGATACCGTCCCGTCCCCACCACCGATGATCACCGCATCCGGTTTCGACTTGATCGCCTCATCCAGCGCCTCATCGAGATCCGGCGGTGCAGCCGGACGCACCTTCGCAATTGCCCCACCTTCGGCAAAGGCCGCCACCAATTCGTCCGGCAAACCCTCATGCCACTGCTCCCTCAGGGTTCCCGACTCGCGATTCAGGATCACTGCAAAAATTCGTTGTTTGGAGGGAGAGTCGGTCATCGGCGATGACAGCACCCATCCGCCAGAATCCGCCAAACGCAAGCGCCGCAGGCTTTGGACTGCGGCAGCCTGCTGCCGCTGTTCCCGTTTCCAGCCTGCTGGAAACGAACCCGAACGACCAAAAGTGATCGCCAGTCATTCACCCACCTCGTCCAGCAGGCTGGCCCCCACCACAGCGGCCGCAGGCTGCCGCACTCCACACCCATCATCCCCCCTCCCACCTCCTTGCCAAGCCCTCCCATCTCCGCCATAACCCAAGCTAAGCTAATCAGCTCATGTCCTCCTCCACCCGCACCCTCATCCTCGCCAGCCTGCTGGTCCTCGGTGCGATCACCCTCGCCCTGACCCGGGAACCAAAGGACAGCAAACCCGAGCGCGAAGAATCCCCGATTCCCACCCTCGCCCGCACCAAGCTCCCCCCTCGCCAAGCCACCGTCGCGCAACTGCTTTCTTCACGAAGCGACGGCCAGGACCGCAACTCCTGGGCCAAGTCGCTCAGCAACAAAGACCTCAGGCGACTCACCTTGGAAATGATCGACGTCTATCAAAACGAAGACGATCACAGCAAAACGACACCGTGGCTGACGGCACTGGCGATGGAGTGGGGCAGAAGGGACATTGATGAGTTTTTCGAAATAGCGGACGCTTCGATTTTTACTGACCCGCTACATGGCCAAACAAGTTCGGGCATTGGCCTACTTCAATCCCTTCGATCGGCTGCACTGGTTGGCCTCTCGGAAGACGATCCAAATACCGCTTGGAACCGTTTGAATGAGGGCAATTCTTCCGAACTCGCACGAACCAATGCCGACTTCATACTGCCTGCCATCACAGCAGCAGAAACGCTGCCCCTCGCCACCGAAGCCATCTTCCGCTCATGGGCGAAATTAGATGCCGCCTCAGCTTGGAAGGAACTCTCATCATCAGACGACCTGAGCACCACCAATCTCGCCTCCGCCATTCGCGGACTCCTCGCAGAAACCAACAGCGCAGAACTTCGCAATGAAATCGAAGACTGGGTCAAAACGAACCACCCTGTGGTGACCATCCCTGGAATCCCTCTAACACCGGGTGCCGACGTCATCAACATCATCACTGACTCACCTCGCAAAGGAGACTCCGCAATCACTCGCAACAGCATCAATGCCATCCTCAACAACCCCAACCGGCGCCATTACGATGCTCTGGCCATGCAGGGAGCCATCGCCCTCGGCATCGCAGAGCAAGATCCGTCACAGATCGGAAGACTCACGGAGTCACTAACGGCGGATTCCCAGGCATCCGTTCCCATGCATACCTACCTCACCGAATGGGTTGACCGTCATCCCAACGAAGCCATCAACTTCCAATCGGAAAATCTCTTATCGGATCGTGACCGCATCAGCATCGCCTCCGGTCTCATCAACCACGATCCGCGCGCCACACTCGACACCTTCACCGGGATCAAAGATCCACAAATCCGGCTCAATGCTTTCAATGCATGGGTCGGCTCCACCCCCTGGCTCGGACGCTCCGAAGCATGGCCACTCATCGACGGCATGAAGACCTATGTTCCGGTGTCCTCAGCCCTGCAAACGCTCGAACAAAACATTTCTCGTCTCAATCTACCCCCACAATCCGAGCAAAAAGCCATCGAATCTTTAAAGAAACTCGCAACAAGTTCCAATGTATTCACATCTGGAGGCTTCGAGTTCCCATCCGAAGGCGAGTAGATCAAAACCTCCTCCCGTCCCACTCCCCATGCGCCGCAGGCTTTGGACTGCGGTGGCAGAGTGAGTCTCCGAACGTCGACACCGCTTTGCGAGCCACCGAGAGACTTCCCTAATCCACTCCAGCCCGACTATTGCGCAAGCCCGTGGACAGCTGCAGCCTGCTGCCGCTGTTCCCGTTTCCAGCCAGCTGGAAACGAACCCGAAGCACTAAAAGAGCTCGCCAGTCATTCGCCCACCTCGTCCAGCAGGCTGGCCCCCACCACAGCGGCAGCAGGCTGCCGCACTCCAAACCCATCATCCCAACTCTTCAAATTTCGCGTAATTTCGCGAGCTTTCGTTGTCCCTCAATCCCTCTGACAGCCAACTCAACAGTCGAAAGCGGTGTCGACGTTCGTTCCTCACTCTGCCCCCGCACTCCAAAGCCCGGCTTGCCCTTCCACCCATCCGCCGCCATCCTTTCTCCACTCACATGAAGCCCCAGCACACCATCGCATTCGTCGTCGTCGCCGTTCTTGCCACGGTCGTGATCGAGGAAACCCGGATCTCGAAAATGCGTGCGGAGATCATCCGCCTCCAGGCCATCCCGCGTGACACGCCTTCCGACATCGAAGCTCTGGTCAGCGAATCCCCTGAGATCATCGAGTTGGAACCAAAGACTCAGGAGCCCACCCCAGAACCCGAGCCGACTCTCGAAGCTGATGCCGAAAGTCCCGCCCTCCCGTCAACTGGCCGAATCATCCCCTCCGACTTCCCCGAGCCCGACAAGGAAACCGTCGCCAAGCTCGCTCTCAGTTCCTACTCCGACTTCGCCCTCGAAACGGGTCTCAGCAACCGCGAACTCGCCTATCTCACCGATCTGCTAGAACATCGCAAGAACACGCTGCAGGACACCGCTTCCAAGTGGCTGACTTCCCCGCCCTCCGAGCGTTCCGCCCTTGAGGACACCATGACTCTGGTTGTCGCCAAAAGTGACGAGGAAATCGCCACATTTCTTGGCAACCCCACCGACGCCAAAGCCTTCGCCCGCTACCACGCCATGCAACCCGAACGCGATCAAGTCGCCGCCATGGCAGCGCTGCTCGACGAAGCCGGCGCCACCCTCGACATGGAAAAGGAAAAGCAACTCGTCGAAACCCTCCATCAAGCCCGCGTCGGTACTGGGTCCATCGATTGGAACTCACCCGCCGGCCTGAGAGCCATCGGCGAAGGTGGCGCGAACGAACGCTTCGAGAAAGAATGGCAGGCTCAGAGCGAGGCCCTCGCCGGGCTCCTCCCCAAGTTCCTCTCCGAAAGCGAAGCCGCCGCCGTCCTCCAAAGCCGTGAAGGCATGAAGAACGACATCGCCGCCTCCATTGAGAGCGCCGTCGAGGCCATCAATCGCGGCAGCGAATGAACGGCCCCGAGCTCCAGCCCGGGCAAGCCGCCACCCTGCGCGACCACCTGCGCCTCCAGCGCAACGCCGTCGGACTGGCCCTGATGTTGGGAGCAATCGCCATCTTCATCACCTTTCATTTCCTCAAGATCCGTAGCGACTACGGCTGGGAATTGTGGGTCGCATTTTTCAATTTTCTCAGCAGCTCGGACTCCCTCAAAGACAGCGACGACTTGTTAGGATTCAGCGGCTTCATCGCCCTCACCATCGGAACCTTAGTCAGCCCCGTCCTGATCAAGTGGATGATTCACAATCCCTGGCTCAAATGGTGCCTCGCCACCTTCGCCGCCATGGCCGCCGGCATCATGTGGTATTTCGCCATAAGAGACGAAGTCTTCTTCATCGCGATCCTCGCCCTCGTCCCCACCTTCACCCTCGCTGGCCTGATCTGCATCGAGACCGTCCCCCACTCCCCCGTCCGTCTGGATTCCTGATTCCGGGCTCTGGAATCTCCCACCCCGACTTCCGCCTTGTCCCCCGGGCTTTCCTCCCCTAACTCCAAGCGCACATGGATCCGTCCCACGCACTGCACGCCTACGAGAAACTCCCACTTTTCGGCACCGGCGTCGTGCTCGGGCTGTGGCTCATTGGTCTCCACGTCCTGATGCTGGTGAAAGCAGAAGCCGTGCAGGGTTTCCTGAAAAAGTTCCCGCGCAACAATCAGCTCGGCCAGATCCTCCTCGGCATTGGGCTCATCTGGTTCTGGTTGCTCGTCCAGCCGACCGGAAAAGGTGCGCTCAACTCGCTCGCCATGGAACTCGGTGATTTCGACAAACTCAAGCCGCTGCTGCGCATCGGCGTCCCGGTTTCGATCGTCCTCGTCGCCATTTCCGTGAAGGAATTCCTCGCCGTCCGGGCGCTCGGTCTGCTCGGCCTGATGGTCGCCGCTCCCTTGCTCGGCGCCGCCTACCTCGAGGACCCCACCTCCCGCCTGCTCATCCCGATCTTCACCTACGGGCTGATCATCAAGTCGCTCTACTGGGTCGGCATGCCCTACATTTTCCGCGACACCGTCAACTGGGCCATCGCCGAGCAAGGACGCTGGCGGATGCTCTGCTTCGGCGGCCTTGCCTACGGCATCGCCGTGCTCGCTTGCGCGCTCCTTTTCTGGAAAGGTCTCTGACATCGCGACTGGAGCGTCGCGCTCGAATCGGGGGGATCTGAGCGTTTCGCGCAGACCCAACTTTCCCGTCCCGGATTCAAAAAAATCTGCGCCATCTACTGAATCTGCGTAAACTGCAGGTCAACGGCGGTCTATTGAATCACGGACCGAATGCCCAACGACTCCGAAGCTCGTGAAATCCATTGGAACCCTACTCGCCCTCTCCAGCCTCACCTTCGGGCAATCCGGATCCCTCCCGGAAACGATCGTCCTCGCCGAACGTCGCGAGCCAGGCGAGCAGAACCTGAGCACCTGGGACAGCGAGGAAATCACCGGGTTCTCCCCACGCTCGATCGACGAACTGCTCGCTCTCGACCCCTCGTTTTCACTCTACCGTCGCCAACCCGCCAGCCTCTCGAATCCGACATCCGCCGGCATCAGCCTGCGAAACACCGGCGCCACCGCCGCTTCGCGCACCCTCGTCCTGCGCGACGGCATCCCGCAGAACGACCCCTTCGGTGGCTGGATCAACTGGACCCGCTACGAGCCCAGCGCCCTCGAAAGCGCCTCACTCGTCCCCGCCGCCCAGTCAGCCGTGTGGGGAAACCTCAGCCCGGCCGGCAGCATCCGCCTCACCAGTCGTGAAATCACCGAAAACCGCCACCTCCTGCGCCTTACCGGCGGCAGCCAGGGCACCCTCGGGGCTTCGACCAGCCACGAAATGATCTCCGATGACGGTGCCCTTGGCGTCGGACTCAACCTCTTCGCCTTCCACAGCGACGGCTACTACGCCATCCCCGATTGGCAACGCGGACCGATCGACCGGAAACTCGATCTCGACCATGCCGGTGCCGACCTGCGCTTCGTCTGGCAAGCCGCCGAAAACCTCACCGTCGAGCCCAGTTTCTCTTTCTACGACGAGCGCCGTGGCAACGGCACACCCGTCACCGGAAACACCACGGAAGCCCTCGATTTTTCGCTACGCCTCACCGCCGAGCATCGCGATGCCTCCACCCAGCTCCTGACCTACTACCAACGCCGTAGGTTCGCCTCGGTTTTCAGCTCGGTTGATGCCTCACGCAGCAGTGAAACGGTCGCTCTCAACCAGTTCCACGTCCCCGGCGAAGGGCTGGGCGGCGCCCTTGTGCATCGACGGGAAATCTCCGAGGCCTTCAGCTTCAGCGGCGGCGCCGACTTCCGCCTGCTCTCTGGCGAGACCAATGAAGATGCTGGAGTCTTTCGACGACGGCGCGCCGGTGGAGACCAGAACTTTGCAGGGCTCTTCACCACTCTCGGCTGGGAAATCACGCCCGTCACCCGGCTCGATTCCAGCCTCCGTCTCGACCGCTGGTCGTTGACCGACGGCTCCCGTATCGAAAAATCCCTGACCAGCGGAGCCCTCCTGCGACAGGATATTTTTCCCGATCGCGATGGCTGGGAGCCCTCCACCTCGCTTGCCCTCGAGCACCAGCTCCGGGACGACCTAAGCGCCCGCCTTTCCGCCGGCACCAGCTTCCGGGCGCCGAACATCAACGAGCTTTACCGCCCCTACCGCGTTCGCAACGACATCACCGAAGCCAACGCCGCGCTCGACCCCGAACGCTTCTACAGCCTCGAAGCCGGCCTTGAATGGAAGCCTGACGACTGCCTCACCCTCGGCCTCGATTTCTTCCAGCACTGGATCCACGACGCCATCGCCAACGTCCCGATCACCGATCCCGCGCAAATCGCCGCCATCTTCGGAACGCTCCCTCCCGGCGGCACCGGCAGCCAGCGTCAGAACGTCGATGAAGCCCGCGTCCTTGGCCTTCAGGGCAGCGCCGAATGGCAACCCGACAATTTCTGGACCTTCCGCTTCGATGGTCTCTGGAGCGAAACCGAATTCACGTCATCGCCCACTCAACCCCTTCTAACAGGTCAACCCTTTCCCCAAGCCCCCGACCTCCGTCTGATCGGCAGCGCCCGCCTTCAGGCCACGGACAACGTCAGCTTCTTCACCGGCCTCGAATACGCCAGCCACCTCTACGACGACGCTCTTTCCAGCCGCCCGGTTCCCAGTTACTGGACCTGTCGTATCGGCGGCAGCTGGCAAGCCACTGAATCGATCGCCTTCCACGCCCGTATCGAGAACCTCTTCGACACCGAAATCCCCACCGGTCTCAGTAGCGACGGCATTCAATCCATCGGCCAGCCCCGCGCCTTCTGGCTAACCACCGAGTGGCAATTCTAACCCTGCGACCCTCTCACCAAGGGTTTGTAGTTCCGCATTCATGCGGTCCGAGCCACCCTGAGAGCAGCCAGACCTGAACTCTACTAGCAACACGGTGAGTCGTGACCCCGAAATATAAAACGTGGATTTCCAAACTGCTTGGACCTACCCTCTGCACGGCATGAACTACCGTCTCCTCCACGCCAACATCGTAGAGACCAGTGCCGACGCTTTGATCTATTCCACAAACGTCCAGCTGATGCTAGGCGGAGGAGTCGGAGCCTGTCTTCTTGAAAAGTTTGGCAGCGACTTCCAGAGACAGCTTCAAGGCCAACTCGACAAAAGCGGTCGCCAGCTAGCCAAAGTCGGAGAGATCTTTCACACCGACATCACCGATGGCCCATGGAAGCTCATCATCCACACGGTCGCTGCTGATCCGTTTTACCACACTGATCCTGAAGTCGTTCGATCGCTACTCGCTCGGTCATTTGCGACGTGCAGAGAAAAAGATGAGATCCGCTCGATCATCATGAGCCCGCTTGGAGCAGGGTACGGGGATCTTGAACTGGATGTCTTCCTTCGCATTGCCTCGGAAGAAGCCCTCAAGTTGGAGGGTTCTCAAATCGAGAGTTTAACCATCTGCTGCGATTGGGACTCGGCCGTCGATGATCTCGCCAAAACCGCAGAAACCATGGATCCCCCCTGGTCAATCGAGACATCACGCCGCTGACTCATTGACCCACTTCTGGAGCTTCCCTAATGAGTCGATATGCGACTCCTTGGAATCCTGCTATTTTCGGCAACCATCACGACAGCCCTCGGTAAACCTGAAGGGCTATTCTGGTTTCTCCGCACGAACCACACCACCGCCGAAGCCCTTAGAAAATCCATTTCGGAGAACACGCTTCCAAGCGATCAATTCGAACAAAAAATCGATTCCCTCATCGCCCAGAACACCGTCACAGAGTTGGCGAAATTCGATGGCGCTCTGGAAGACCAGAAAAAGGTCTCGCACGAGAAATCAACGGGGGAAATCGAGATCAAGGAAATCGAAGAAGTCATTCCAATGGGCATCCGCCTCGACGTCGCTGCAAACATTTCAATCAAAGGCCCACTGATCGACCTCGCTTACCAAGCCTCCATTCAGGAAAAGGACAAGCGGCTCCAGTGGAACAAATATGAAGCGACAAGCGCCGCCACGTTTATCGGAAACCGCTGGCACTGCATCCACTACTGGAGGAGAGCCGATGAAGTCACGCTCCTCCTCACCCGTCTAAGCTCCATTCCTGAAGCCGAAGGCATCACCAGCTCGAATGTTTCCACGCTTCATCTGAACTACGAGCTCCTATCCGTTAGCCCTGCGGATCTCGCCAAGTTCGGGAAATCGACCCCCGCCACGAGAAGCAAGGCAATCATCTGGCTGCGCGGACAAGCCGAGGTGCTCGACGAGACGAGAATCACCTGTCGCTCAGGCGAAAAAGGCACCCACATGCATAGTCTCGACGTTCTCACCGAAGACAACGATCTGTGGGACACCTGGAACCTCGGATCGACCGTTTCGATTGAAACCAATATCGCTGCCTCCGGCCTAACAGCCAACCTCGTTCTTGAGGCAAGCTGGCAGGACCCGAAAAAGTCGCAACCTGAACCCGACTATCGTTTTGAAGTAAGAAAGGAGTTGAAAACCGGAGTTACCGAATTGATTCACCCCAGTTCAAAACCCGCCAAGACCGACTCCGAGATCATCATTCTCATCACCCCGGAGATCATCAAGGCCGAGTCCAAATGATGTGAGTAGCCCAGGGCCTTTCCCACGCTCCAGACTACAATTATCCACCATGATTGATTCGCCCGATTGCGATTCCCTCAATCCCCTGCTAGGACTTCCTTAAGCACATGAAACGTCTCCTTCCCTTTCTCATCGCCCCCGTCATTTCCCAAGCCGCAGACGAGGTCCCGGACTACAAGACGATGAAGGTCACTGAGGTTTATGCCAACCTCTGCGCCGGCTGCCACGGGAAGGACATGACCGGCGGGCAAGGCCCCTCACTCATCGATGGCGAGTGGAAGCATGGCGATACGGACAACGCGATTTTCCAAACCATCCTCAAGGGCAATCTCGATTTTGGAATGACGCCGTGGGAAGGCATCCTCACCGACAAGCAAATCCGCTCACTCGTCATCCTCATCCGGGAAAAGGAAAAGGAAGCCATCGCCAACGGCATCAACTTTCCCGAACCGGAAGTCGGCAAAGTCGTCGAAACCGAACTTGAGAAATACCAAATCGAAATGGTCGTCAATGAAGGGCTGGAAATCCCTTGGGCCATCTCTTTCCTCCCTGACGGTCGCAAGCTCATCACCGAAAAAGAAGGCCGCCTGCGGATCGTCGGCAGCGACGGCAAGCTCGACCCGAAAGCCATCGAAGGCACCCCTGAAGTCCTCGTTCACGGGCAGGGCGGCTTGATGGATGTTGCCGTGCATCCCGACTACGAAGAGAATGGCTGGATCTACCTCGCCTATGCCGACGGTTGGCGCGACAAGCCCGAGAAAAAGGGCAAGGAAGGCAAAGCGAACGCCATCACCGCCATCGCCCGCGGCCGTATCAAGGGTCACCAATGGGTCGACCACGAGGAGATTTGGAAAGCCGACAAGAAGTTCTACACCAGCGCCGGCGTCCACTTCGGCACGCGCATCGTCTTCGATAATGGCTACGTCTATTTCATCGTCGGCGAACGCGGCGGAAACATGGAAGCCCAGGATCTCAAGAACCCCAAAGGGAAGATCTACCGCCTCTTCGATGATGGCAGCGAGCCAAAGGACAATCCCTTCTACGGCAAACCCGGCGTCGCCAAAGGCACCTGGACCTACGGTCATCGCAACCCCCAGGGCATGGACATCGATCCCCGAGACGGCAGCCTTTACATCACCGAGCACGGCCCACGTGGTGGCGACGAACTCAACTGGATCCGCCCCGGCCTCAACTACGGTTGGCCCGTCATCACCTATGGCATGAACTACAACGGCACCCCTCTTTCCGACATCACCGAGAAGGAGGGCATGGAGCAACCGGTCACCCACTGGACCCCGAGCATCGCCACCTGCGGCCTCGCATTCTACAAAGGGGACCAATTCCCCGCCTGGCAGAACGATCTTTTCGTCGGCGCCCTCAAACAACAAGAGCTCCGCCGCCTCCGTCTCAAAGACCGCGAAGTCACCAGTCAGGAGGTCATCCTCAAAAACATCGGCCGCGTCCGGGATGTCAAAACCGGCCCCGATGGCTTCCTCTACGTCGTCCTCAACGACCCCGACAAAGTCATCCGCCTCGCCCCCGCGAAGTAACCGCAAGGAGCAGCGACTTCAGTCGCTAGTGGAGCCCCAGCCGCCCCCCTGAGGCCAGTAACCCTCGGCAATTCTCAATTCACTCCTCCTCGAGGAGTGCAAATCCCTTCTCCTCGCCCCCTCCATACCCTCTAAGAACCCCAAACTAATAATAATTAGAATAGTTCTTGCTCTCAATTAGAACCATTCTAATTTCTCGCCGACCCAAGCGGACAAAAAACCATGATCTCCAAGCAATCAAGCCTTCATCCATCTCCTGAGGGAGAAATGCCGGCGGAAATTGGTGGCCTGCGTATGACCAAGCAGCGTTGGGAGACCTATCGCCTGCTGATGAATCAGCGCGACCACCCGACCGCCAACGACGTCTTCATCCGCATCAAGGACCGCCTGCCCAACATCTCGCTGGCCACCGTCTACAACTGTCTCGAAGCCCTCGTCCAGCATGGCATCGTCCGTCAGGTCAACTTCGACCGTGAGCCTTCCCGCTTCTGCCCGAACCTCGCCGAGCACGGCCACTTTCACGATCAGCGTTCCGGCTCGATTCGCGACATCGCTTTCAAACCCGGTGTCAATCTCGCCGACGTCCTCGACCTCCCCGAAGGCACCCTCATCACCGACATCGAGCTCACCCTCCGCGGCGAGCTCCCCAATTAATTACTCCATTTCAAATTTCAAATCTCTTTAATTACCATGTCCCTAGTAGTCACAGACCTCCACGCGCAACTCGAAGACGGCACCCAGATCCTCAAAGGCGTCAACCTTGAGATCCCAACCGGTGAAGTCCACGCCATCATGGGCCCGAACGGCTCCGGCAAGTCCACCCTTTCCAAAGTCATCGCTGGGCATGAAAGCTACGAAGTCACCACAGGCAGCGTCACCATCGATGGTGCAGATGTCCTCGAGATGGACATCGATGAGCGTTCCCGCGCCGGAGTTTTCCTCGCCTTCCAGTACCCTCACGAAGTTCCCGGCGTCTCCAACGCCAACTTCATCCGCGCTGCCCTCCAGGCCCGTCTTCCAAAGGGCGAAGAACTCGACGCCGTGGCTTACTACAAGGACCTATACTCCAAAATGGATCTCCTGGAAATGGATCGCAAGTTCACCGCCCGCGCCGTCAATGAAGGCTTCTCCGGTGGTGAAAAGAAGCGCAACGAGATCCTCCAGATGATGATGCTCGACCCCCGCTACTGCATCCTCGACGAAACCGATTCCGGCCTCGATATCGATGCCCTGAAGATCGTCGCGAAAGGTGTGAATGCGATGCGCTCGCCGCAGCGCGGCATCCTCATGATCACCCACTACCAGCGCCTGCTCGACTACATCAAGCCCGACCACGTGCACGTCATGGCCGAAGGCAAGATCGTCCGCTCCGGCGGTCCCGAGCTCGCCCTCGAACTCGAAAAGGACGGCTACGAATTCCTCAAGGAAGCCGCCACCGCCTAAAAACATAATCCCATATGCCTTTCACTGATCACTGCTAACTGATCACTCGGCACTTTCCATCATGTCCTACGACACCTCCACTCTCGACACCGAAACGCGCGACGCCATTGACGTCGATCGCACGACCGGTGACTTCAAATTCCCCGAGCGCCACAAGTTCGACGCCGGCCGCGGCCTCACGTCTGCGACCATTGACTACATCGCCGACGTCAAGAAAGACCCCGACTGGGTGCGTGAGTTCCGCCACAAGGGCCTCAAGACCTTCCTCGAAAAGCCCATGCCCACCAACTGGGCCACCGAGGACCTCAACAACATCGATTTCGACATCATCCGCTACTATCTCTCCGACGGAGAGAAGCCCAAGCGTTCTTGGGACGAGGTCCCGGCTGAAGTGCTCGAAACCTTTGAGCGCCTCGGCATCCCCGAACAGGAGCGAGCCTTCCTCGCCGGTGTCGAAGCCCAGTATGACTCCGAGGCTTCCTACTCGAACATGAAGGAAGAGCTGAGCAAGCTCGGCGTGATCTTCGTGACCTCCGCCGATGGCCTCAAGGAGCACGAAGAAATCTTCCGCCCATGGTTCGGAAAAGTCATCCCCACCGGCGACAACAAGTTCTCGGCGCTCAACAGCGCTGTGTTCTCCGGCGGTTCGTTCATCTACATTCCGAAGGGCGTGAAGCTGAAGCAACCGCTGCAAGCCTACTTCCGCATCAACTCGGAGAACTTCGGTCAGTTCGAACGCACCCTGATCATCGCCGACGAAGGCGCCGAGGTGATGTACATGGAAGGCTGCACCGCTCCGAAATTCGAAACCGCCACGCTGCACAGCGCCGTCGTCGAACTCGTCGCCCTCAAGGGCGCCAAGATCCAGTACGTCACCGTGCAGAACTGGAGCTCGAACGTTTTCAACCTCGTCACCAAGCGCGGCCTCGCCATGGAAGACGCCGAAGTCCGCTGGATCGATTGTAACATCGGCTCACGTCTCACGATGAAATACCCGGGAGTCATCATGAAGGGTGAACGCGCTCGCGGCGAAGTTATCTCGATCGCGCTTGCCAACTCCGGCCAGCATCAGGACACCGGCGCGAAGATGATTCACGCCGCCGACAACACCACCTCAAACGTCGTCTCCAAGTCGATCTCGGTTGGCGAAGGACGCTCGACCTACCGTGGTCAGGTCCACATTCCCAAGCACCTCAAGGGCTGCAAGAACAACACCGAGTGCGACGCCCTGCTGATCAATTCCAACAGCCGCACCGACACCTACCCAGCGATCACTGTTAAAGGCAACCAGCACGCCACTCAGCACGAAGCCAGCGTCAGCCAGGTTTCGGAAGACATGCTCTTCTACATGCAGCAGCGCGGTCTCAACGAAGGTCAGGCGATGTCGCTCGCTGTTAACGGTTTCATCAACGACCTCGTCCGCGAGTTCCCGATGGAGTACTCCGTCGAACTCAAGCGCCTGATCGACCTTGAGATGGAAGGCTCCGTGGGATAAATTACATATCAATGAAAGCAAGTTTCACCTACTGGAAAGACGGCGATCATTTCATCGGATTCCTCGATGAATATCCCGATTATGAAACCCAGGGAGAAAGCCTTGATGACCTGAAAGAGCATCTTCTCGATCTCTATCAGGACCTCTCGACGGATACCGTTCCCGGTGTCCGCCATCGTGGCGAGCTTCAGGTTTCATGAAACGAGCCGACCTTCTGAAGAAACTTGCTGACCTTGGCTGTGAACTCATCCGCCACGGAGGAAAACACGACTGGTATCAAAACAAAAAGACCGGTGCCTGCCAACCGATCCCCCGCCACCGCGAAATCAAAGAATACCTCGCACGCTCCATCATTAAGAAACTTTCATGACCTCCGAAACTGCCCAGGTTCCCGCTTTTCCTGAAAAGTATGCCGCCCTTTGCTTAGAGGGTGAGCATTCGGAGCGCATGACTCCAGACGAACGATTGATGTTCCTCGAATCAATGCGCCAAGCCTTCTACGGATACGATCCCACCACCCATCCGGGCATCAGGCGTATTTTCACTCTCGTCGATTCGACAAGCGAGGAAATCATCTCTCAAGTTGACCTAGGCGACTACCGCAGACGCAATTAGCCCAATTTTCTAATCTCCCACTTTCTTCTTCCCCAATGTCCACTGTGCTCGAACAAGCTCTCTCCATCCTCGACAAGGCTCCGGAAACTCCGGCCGATCTTCCTACCTGGTTTGCCGAACGTCAGCGTTCCGCCTGGCAACGTTTCCTCGAAACCCCCGCGCCAAAACGCAATGACGAAACCTGGCGTTTCTCCAGCATCAAGCAGCTCGATTTTTCCGGCTACCATACCGAGATTGAAGTCCCTGAAGAAACCGGCACCCTGATCGAACGCTCCCAAGGCCTCGAGGAATCCGCCGCCAAGTTCATCTTCGTCAATGACACCCTGATCGAGATCGAGTCGAAGCTTCCCGAAAGCGTCATCTGCATGCCGCTCGCCGAAGCCCTGATTCTCCACGGCGATCTGGTGAAGCAGCATTTCATGCAGCAGGACACCCGCCTCGGCTCCGCCAAATGGGCCGCACTGCATGAAGCTCGTCTCTCGAACGGCCTCTTCGTCCACGTCCCCGACAACGTCGAAGTGGAAGGTACGATCGAAGCCTTCCACTGGCTCTCCGGTGAAAAGAGCACGATCTTCCCACACACCCTGGTGGTCACCGGCGCGAATGCGAAAGTCCGCGTCATCGACACCTTCCTCTCGGAAAACGAAAGCGACGCCGGCCTCTGCATCGCCTTCAACGACCTCTGCGCCGGCCCCGGATCGAAGCTCGACTACCTTGCCATCCAGGCCTTCAACGAGAGCACCAAGGTCATCCAGATCAACGAAACCGGTGTCGCCCGCGATGCCACCGCCAAAGGCTTCGTCCTCAACACCGGTGCCAGCTGGGCACGCAACGAATCGCTCTCCCGCCTCGAAGGTGAAGGCTCGCACTCCGACATGCTCAGCGTCAGCGTTCCCGCCCGCACGCAGGAATACGACCAGCGTACTTTCCAGCATCACGTCTCACCCGGAGCCTACAGCGACCTGCTCTACAAGAACTCGCTCTACGATAAGTCTCGTACCATCTTCTCCGGCCTGATCTTCGTCGATGAAAAGGCCCACCGCACCGATGCCTATCAGACTTGTCGCAACCTCTTCATGAGCCCCGATGCCGAAGCCAACTCGATGCCCGGCCTCGAAATCAATGCCGACGACGTCAAGTGCTCGCACGGCAGCACCAGCTCGCAGATCAGCGAAGAAGAAATCTTCTACCTCCGCGCCCGCGGCATCGACCCCGTCCGCGCCCGCCAGCTCATCGCTCGCGGCTTCTCCGTGGAAGTCATCGAACGCCTTGGCAACGACAAAGTCGAAGAGCTCGTCCTCAAGCACCTCGACGACAAGTTCGCCCACATCGCCACCGGCGGGGCGTAATATCGAGAAGGAGTTTGACCTGTCCATCGTAGCCTCTGGCGAAGTAGGCAACTCGTCCCGCCAGTGATCCCGGCCCGCGGAGAGGGGGGCTTCTTCCCTCGTTCCGGAGGGCAAGCCACCTAAAGCCGCAAAGCCGCCGCAAGAATCGGCTTCGCCCAAACTGGCACCTTCTTGGGCTCCGCCATTTCCACAGCGGCTCCATTCCGCATGGAGAGTAGAAAGAGCGGCTGCGGCGTCTGGCCTTTCGCCGGATCGGCTTCGATCGAGTTATCGAACACGCGCAGCTCGGCAAGATACGGAATCAGTCGGATCAAATTGAGCAAGGACCTCTCCCAACGCTCCCGGATCTTCGACTCCGGGATGTCATGCCCACCCCGAGCCACTCTTTGCCTCACCCGCTCGATGTGTTTCTCAGGGCTGTCGAGACCGACATAAAAAACCCGCACCGGCGTGCCGCCAATCGCCGCCTTCAACAAAAGATCCGCAATCGAGTTTCCTCCAAGAGTCGTTTCAAAGTTGAACGCAAGGTTCTCTGCAATCGCCACTTCAAGTCGCTCCTTCCCCATGCGCCACGCCCAGGCATTCGCCTGCTCTTGGCTCAGCTCAGGCCGTGCATCTCGATAATGTCGGGCCGCCTCATCGGGGTTAAAATACTCACCTCCATTGGCTCTCAATGTCGCACCCGCGATGCTGCTCTTGCCCGCGCCGTTGACGCCGGCCAGCACCACAATCGCCGCACGCGACTCAGGCATCTTCGTTCTTTTCGTTGTCGGCGACAGCGGCGGCACCCAGCTCGCAAGGCTTCGCCGAAAACAGAGTATCCACGGCATCGGTCGCCTCCGGAGTTTGCATCGCCCCGAACTTCCGGTCGAACTCCGCTTCAAGCGAACCCAGCACCGTCTCCCGCAAGCGCAGCAGTTCGATATACTCGTCGACTCCCACGATCACCGCACTCGGCTGGCGGTGATTGGCCACCGCAATCGATCCACGGGGGCCGAGATTCCGGAAAACGTCAGCCATTCCCCGTTTGAGATCCGTGGCCGCAATGCCTGGAAGCGCCTTCAAACTCGCGTCTACCCGAGTCCCCGCCAAACCAAGACGCTTCACAGCAGACGAAAAATCAACGACTTCCGAACTCATCCCCCAATTAAGACCATAATGGCTATTTTGGCAATTATAGATAATTTTTCCCGAATAATCCCAAAAAAAGGGCGACCTCTCGGCCGCCCTTCTTCAAATCAAAATCGGATGCTCCGTGGCTTACTTGCCGCCGAGGTAGTCCGAGACGCCGTCGTGATCGGCGACCATTCCCTTGTCGCCCTTCTGCCAGTCCATCGGGCAGACTTCACCGTGCTGCTCGAAGTGCTGAAGAGCGTCGACCACGCGCAGACACTCACGGATCGAGCGACCGAGCGGCATGTCGTTGACGACCTGGTGACGGACGATGCCATCGCGATCGATCAGGAACAGGCCACGGTAGGCGACCATTTCGCCTTCCACCGCGAAGTTGCCGTTTTCATCGACGGTCTCCTCACCGGCGAGCACGTCGTAGGCGAGGGAGATCGTCTTGTTGATGTCTGCGACGAGCGGATAGGAAACACCTTGGATGCCGCCCTTTTCACGGGGGGTGTTGAGCCACGCCCAGTGCGAGAATTCCGAATCCGTCGAGCAACCGACCACGGCCACATCGCGCTTTTCAAACTCGGCGAGTTCTTCCTGGAAACGGTGAAGTTCTGTGGGGCAGACGAAAGTGAAATCCTTCGGGTAGAAGAAAAACACGACGTGCTTTTTCCCGAGGTACTGGTCGAGCGAGAAGCCCTCGATGACGGTTTCGCGCTGGACCGCTTTGGCGGTGAAGGATGGTGCTTTCTTTCCAATGAGTAGGGACATGGCTTGTTGGTGGGGTTACGCCGTCTGCTACCCTGACCCCGGGCTTTTGGTCAACGCCTACTCGCCCGATTTCACGCCTCTTCGCCAGAATCCCATCCCTCCGGCCTGTCCCTCAGGATGTCACCCATCCTCAACCAATCTTCGGCAGCTCGAATCCTTCGCGGTAGCTGCGGCTCAAGTAGGCGTTGGCTTTCTCGCCGATATCTCCCGTGAAGCGCTCACTAGCCGAGTCCAGATCCATCACCGGACTGAGGGCAATCCCCGGGTCATCCAGTGAGATGCCGTGGAGAACGAGACGTTCATTGGCCTGATCCACCAGCTCCGCCCACTCGGCCTTCGATTGATTGACGTCCATCGCCGCATCGCGCGAGTACTTGCCACCTACCTTGTAGCCGACGTTGGCCAACTCGCACCAGGAACTCGAGTAGTGGCCCTGCACGACATCGGCATTGAGGATCGAGCGCTTCCGCTCTCTCACGGCATCGATGAAATTCTCCATGTGGCCCTTGCCACCATTGCCACTGAACTTGCGGATGCGCTTGTTGTCCTTGTCGTAAGCCGCGCCACCGCCCCGGCCACCGCTGTAGCGACCACCCTCGCAATGCACGGTGTAACCGCTGCGCGTTCCCATGTAAGCCGGCGACGCCTTGGACCCCGGCTTGATCGAGAGGTTCGAAAGATCAAAAAGCACCGGAATGCTGCCACTGTCATAGTAGGCAAAGTGGACGTTCGGAGTTTCCCCCGCATCGTCCCAAAGCATGCGCCCGCCACCGACCAGCAAGCGCTTCGGCAGACCGACCTTGTCGGCAAGCCCGACATTGCGGACATCGTCGAGGATATGCACACCCCAGTTGCCCATCTCGCCATTGCCGGTGTTCCAGTCCCAGTGCCAGTCGTAGTGGAGCCTGCTGCGGTGCAATTCACGCTTCTCAGCCGGGCCGCACCAGAGATTGTAATCGATGCCTTCAGGAATCTTGAGGGCACCATTTGACTTCGCGACAGGCTCGCGCAGGCCATAGCGGTTGGCGCGGATGTACTGGATCTCACCCAGCCCCTTTTCCTCGTGGAGGAAACGCCGGATCTCGTCCTGCACCGTATCCGACCGCTGCTGGGTTCCGACCTGCACGATCCGATTGTAATGTTCCGCAGCCTCGATCAATCGGCGCTGCTCGGCCAGATTGTGACCCAGTGGCTTCTCGACGTAGACATCCTTACCTGCTTCGCAGGCCCAGATGGCGGCCAGACAGTGCCAGTGATTGCAGGTTCCGATGATCACCACATCCACCTCCTTGTCATCGAGCGCCTTGCGCATGTCCTGCCCGGTCTTGGCGCCCGGCGCGATCTTCAGACCCTCCTTTGCCCGTGATTCATCGGCGTCGATCAACCAGGTGATCTTAAGACCCGGAACCGCCGCAGCCTGCGTGGCGAGCAGTTTGCCACGATCCCCCAAGCCGATAACTGCTGCGTGAATTTCTTCACTCGGAGCCGCCATTCCCCGGCCTACCAGGGCAAGTGTGGAGCCAGCGGCGAATAAGGACTGTTGGAGGAAGCGACGGCGTGGAAGTGCGTTCATAAAATCTGAAGTAAGTAACGTTTCATCGGATGATTTCTTTCTTCCTCAACTCATCCAAGGAGAAAAACCGTCTCAGCCGCCCCCCACCCCTCAAGCCCTTGAAAACCTTTTCTACTCCTCCCACTGCCTCCACCATTGATTCCCCGTGCCCCCGATCTAGTCTGGCTGTCCCATGGCGGCGCCCTCTCTCAGTGAAAAACTTCACGCACACGTCTCGCGCGACTTTTTCCGACCCCTGACCCGCCCATCGGCCGCCATCTACGTCGATTGCGCCGAGCGTCTCGCCGAGGAAGCCGGTGAAGCCGGGCGCCTCCCTCACAGCGAAGCCGTTGCCATCGTCCGCGAAGTCCTCGCCGCCCACCCCGACGTTGTCCTCGACGACGATGAAGGAGCGGCCCTGCGCGACATCCGTCAGCGCGCCGGCCAGATCTTCAACCGTCTCTGCGACGCCAAATGGATCGAAGACCAGCAGCTCGGCCTGCACGACCGCCACGCCCTGGTCTCGCCCGGCCTGCGCCCGATGCTGCGTTTACTCCGCGACCTCGCCGAAGATGAAATCGCCGAGCTGAAAACCTTCGCCGACACGGTGCGCGGCGTCTGCGAAACGCTCGAACGCGATGGCGTCCTCGACACCCGGCTTCACGAACCGGACGAACTCCGAGCCACCATCACCGACCTCAACTCACGCCTCGAAAGCGCCCTCATCCAGCTCCATGGAGTGGAGAAAATCATCTCCATTTTCGATCGAAAGCAGCGCGCCAGCGAGACTCCCGCCGAGACCCTCCGTCTGCTCTACTCCGAGTTCGGAGCCGGCCAGCACATGGTCTGCTACGATGCCCTTCGTAGAAACGGCCTGCTGCCCCGACTTTCCGCCCTGCGGGGAAAAGTTGCCGATCTTCGCGACAACGAGCAACTCAAGGACCGCCTCGCCCAGGCCATCGCCGCGCACTACGGCTGGTCCGAAAGCGAAGCCTTCGAGCGCGCCGTCCGCGCCCTGCGCGATCTGGAAAACCGGCTTTCCGCCATCCGGCTCGTCGCTGACGCCATCGACGCCCGCATGGCCGGCTTCAACCAGCTTTCCCAACAACGCTACCGCTACCAGACCGAGCTTCGCGGGCGTCGACCGGAGATCGTCAAAGCTTACTGCGACGCCATCAACGACTCCCTCGCCGACACGCGCCTTTCACAGTACAAGGATGAAGCCCCCGACTTCCCGGTGCTCGCACCCGAACTGCGTTTCTACTATGGATCTAGTTCTTTGGCACGGACCCGCCGGGCGAAAGCGGCCGCCGACCTTTCCTTTGGCGGCATCCGCGATCGGGAAGGCGACGAACAGGATGCACTCGCCGCCCTTCGCGAACGTCAGCGTCTCGCACTAACACCCCAACGTGCCGCGCGCTTGATCGCTCGACTGATTCCCGTCAAAAAAGGCGTCGCCTCTTCCGAGTCCTTCACGGCGGCAAACGTCGACGAAATGCTCGACCTGCTTGCCATCGCCGCCTACCACCATTCGCCCGCGCCAGGCGGTAAAACCGTCCGTTGGTCGATCGACGGCCCCGGCCTCACCCACCGTCTCGACCCACAATCCGTCCCGCAGGACAGTCAGGCCGGATGGAAAATGGACCGCTTCGAGATCACCCGCCAATCATAACCCGAGCTGATCAACCCTTCCCACACGATGAAAACGGAAGTCAAAGCCAAGGCACCTAGCAAAAAACTTGGCGAACTCGCGTCCACTGCGATCTGCGGAAACGACATCACTTCCTCATGCCTCTACGTCTCCGCTCTTGCCATCATCTATGGCGGTCGTTGGGGTCCCGTGGCCCTGCTGCTCGTCGCCGCCGTGCTCTATCTTTTCCGCTCAATCTATAGCGAAGTCGTCGGTGCACTGCCGCTAAATGGAGGTGCCTACAATGCGCTTTTAAATACGACAACCAAGTTCCGGGCATCGATCGCCGCGTGCCTCACCATCCTTTCCTACATGGCCACGGCGGTGATTTCCGCCAGTGAGGCTTCGCACTACGCCCATCAGGTGATTCCTCATCTTCCCGTCTTTGGGGCAACTGTCGGACTGCTCGCATTCTTCATGATCCTCACCATCATGGGCATCAGCGAGTCGGCAAAACTCGCCATCGGCATCTTTCTTTTCCACATCGTCTCACTCGTCGTCCTTCTCGGTGCAGGAATCTTCTACCTTTCAACTCATGGCCTCGGGCAACTGATGGAAAACCTCGCCACACCCGTCCCCGGCGGCATGGGGAAAGCCCTCCTGTTCGGCTTTTGCGCGGCCATGCTCGGCATCTCCGGATTCGAAAGCTCGGCCAACTTCGTCGAGGAACAAAAATCCGGTGTGTTTCCGAAAACGCTGCGTAACATGTGGATTGCCGTCTCGTTTTTCAATCCGTTGATGGCGTTGCTCGCCCTTGCCTTGATTCCCTCCAGCCAAGTCGCGGCCCACGAATCCGCGCTGCTCGCCCACATGGGCAGGGAGTCCGCCGGCACATGGCTCGGCACCCTCATTTCCATCGATGCAGCCATTGTGCTGAGCGGTGCCGTGCTCACCAGTTTCATCGGCGTCAATGGCCTCGTCTCCCGAATGACGCTTGATCGCTGTCTGCCCCAGTTCCTTCTCAAGACCAACCGCCGCGGCACAACTCATCGGATCCTCATCGCCTTTTTTCTCCTAACCGTCTCCGTCCTGTTCATCACTCATGGAGATCTCAAGGCGCTCGCCGGTGTCTACACGCTCTCATTCCTCGCCGTCATGCTGCTCTTCTGCATCGGCAACATCCTTCTGAAAATCAAGCGCTCGAGCCTGCCGCGACCGGTGCGTGCTTCATGGCCTACCGTCATCCTGGCCATGATCGCCGTCAGCATTGGTCTCATCGGAAACGCCGTGATGAATCCCCCCTATCTCCGCGTCTTTGCGGAATACTTCATTCCCGCGGCGCTCATCGTGGTGGTGATGCTGACCCGCACCCAACTGCTCAAGGCCCTGCTTTTCACGACACGCTCCATCATCGGCGCGCTGGTCGTTCCCATGAACCACCTGACACACCGAACCCGCGAACTCATCGACAACATCAACGCCCAGCAGGTCGTCTTTTTCAGTCGTGGCGACAACATTGCCAACCTCAACCGAGTAATGCTCTACGTCCGCCAGAACGAGCACTCCAACGGTATCAAGATCGTCCATATCATCAAACCCGGAGCACCGAAGCCCGATAAACTTGCGGGTGAACTCAAGGTCCTCAATGAGGCTTATCCGGAAATCGACATCGAGTTCGTCGTCATCGAGGGAAGCTTCAACCCGGCTCTCATCAAGGAGCTTTCCAAGACCTGGAAGATTCCCACGAACTTCATGTTCATCGGCTGTCCCGACGAGGGCCTCGCCCACACACTCGAAGAACTGGGCGGCGTCCGCGTGATCGTCTGACCTGAAACCACTCCACTTCACTCATGTCCGAAGAGCCAACTCCTTCTCCTGCCCAATCATCCGATCCGCTATGGCCCGGTTTCTGGCCAGACGTCCCGAGCGAAGACCGCGCCCCGCTTCGCGAGATTCTCGCCGAGCTTCTCGGACGCGGCGTCGTCCTTGGCGACACCGGTGCCGGCCGCGACCTGTTCCGGCTCGCCCGCGATCACTACCAGCGCCACCTTTCCGACTACCTCGCCCCACTCGGGCTTGAGCTGATCATCGATGACGAAGTCCTCATCCTCCAGGCCCGACCACGTCCCGAAGCCTGCCTCCTGCTCGGCCAATTCACCAAAGACGAAACCCTCATCCTGCTCGTCCTGTGGCGCGCATGGGACGACCAACGCAGCAGTCAGGCCGCCGACAAAGTCATTCTAACCGTCGACGAGCTCTGGAACCAGTTCCGCACCACCTTCGATAAAATCGAGCCCCCTCAAGCCACCCATCTCGACGCCATCCTTGCCAAGCTCAAGCGCCACCGCCTGATCCGCAGCCACCGTCCCGATGGTGCGACCCAACCCGGCGAGACCCTCATCGAGATTCTCCCCAGCCTCGCCCGCACCATTCCCTTCGATTCGATCGAGGAATGGACGGCCCGCAAGGACCTCTACGAAGCCGCATCCCGCGACGAGACGGCAGAAGCTCCTACCGTGAACGAATAACTTTCCTCACCACCCTTGAACACCCGCGTCCACCTCAGCCGGATCATCGCCTACAACTGGTATGGCTACCGCCGCATCATCGAGCTCTCCGGGCTCTCACTCATCACCGGGGCCAATGGCTCGGGAAAAAGCGCGCTCCTCGACCTGCTTCAGTTCGTTCTGTTAGGCGAGCAACATAGCCGCTTCAACAAGGCCGCCGCTGGAGCCGGCAGCGGTCGCACGCTGCGTGGCTACTGCCTTTGCGATACCAACACCGTCGGCAAGGACGGCCAGGAACGCTACCTTCGCCCCTCGGGTGTCACCCTCGCCGGCCTCGAATTCACGTGGCCCGGCAAAGACGGCGAAGAACCACGCCGCGAAACCTGGGGTGCGCGCATCGAATACGAAGGCCCGACCGCCAAGCCGCGCACCGTCTGGTTCACCGTGCCCACCCGCTTGGAAGGAGAGGACTTCCTCGGCCAGGACCTCGTATCCGATTCCCTTCAATTCCTCACTGAGGATGAATTCCGGGTCCACGTGAAGCGTGAACTCGAGGGTGAAATCTTCGACCGCCAGACGACCTACCTCGAGGAAATGGGCTCGCGATCCCACCTTGGATTCGATCGCAAGCAGATGAACAAAACCCTGCCGAACTCGATGGCCTTCCAACCGGTCGAGTCCTTCGAGAAGTTCACTCGTGAATACTTGTTAGAACAGGCGCTTCCCGACGTCGCCACCGTCCGCAGCAGCGTCGATGCGCATCGTCGCGCCCAGGATCGCCTTGAGAAAATGCGCGACCAGCACGAACGCCTTTCCCGGATTGGCGAGCGCCATCAATCCTGGCTGGAAGCCCGCCGTGAGTCGGCACTTTTCCGTCATCTGCGAGATGCCCTTTCTCACGAGGAACGCCGCGAAAAGCTCGAAAAGTGCCGCGCTGAACTGAGCGCCCTGCGCCACGAGCACGCCGAACAGCGTGCCGATCACGAAGCGGCCCTGAAGGAACGCAACGAGCTCGATTCCCAACTCCGTGAAGTCCGCCTCGTTGCCGGCAACGACACCCAGATCACCGCGCTCGCCAACCAGCGCAGCCGCCGCGACGAAGTCGCTAGTGATCTCAGCGAACTGAACCTCGCCGCCAAAACAGCCCGCGAATATCTCCACGACCGCATCTCACACTGGAAGCAGTGGCTCAAGATGGCCGAAGGTCTCAACCTCAAGACACCGGATAATACCAGCGAATGGCTCGAAACCATGCGCGGCATCGATGAAGCCGCTGGCCTCGACGCCGCGGAAAAAATGCCGCGGATCTATCATGAACTACACAACGACGCGACAGACAAGCTCCGCCCGGTTCGCGAAAAGCTCAACGAGCTCGAAAGCCGCGAACTCCGCCTCAAACGCGAGCTCGAGGATCTGATCCACAAAGGAAGCTCGCATGCCTCCCCCTTGCTCGACGCCTTGAAATCCCGTGGCCAAAAGGCCGAAGCGCTCGCCCGCGTGATCGAAGTCAAACCGAGCGCCGAAGCCTGGTGGCCGCTGCTCGAATCCCTCCTCGGCGACGACCGCCAAGCCGTGCTCGCCGACGACTTCCGCGCCGCCTGGGAACACGCCAACAAGGTCGGCATCAGCGACGAAGCCCTCGTCCATCCCGACGAACTCACCCCCGCCAGCGAGGCGACCCAAGGCTCCGTCGCCTCCCTCTTCGACACCCAGCACCCGCTCGCCGCTCGTTTCCTCCAGCATCGCTACGGCGATCTGATCACGGTCGACAAGTCCGCGAAACTCGACAGCCACTCCCGCGCCCTCTCGAAAGACGGCTGGCTCAAGGATCCGCCCCTGCGCATCCGTCTTCAGCCCTCCAGGGATCTAACCATCGGTGAAGAAGGTCGCCGCCGTCTCGCCGCGCGCCTTGAAGAAGACCTCGCCTCTCTAACAGAAGAGATCGCCGGACTGCGCCGTCAGCAGGACGAGTGGCAGACCTTTCTCCATCGCGGCACCCACTGGGAACTCGACAAAGCCACCCGCCCCGAAGGCACCAGCCGGCTCCACAAGCTTCCCGACCTGCGCCAGGAACTCCAGCAACTGGAAGAAACCATCCGTCTGCTCGCCACTCCGGAACGCGAAGAAGTCGTCGAAAAACTTCGGGTGCTCGAGAACACCTACAAAGGCGTTGCCGAGCGTGTGATCCGCCTCGACGAGCGGATGAACAAAGCGCGCCAGCGCGAAACCGAGCTCAGCGACAACGAAGAACACTTCGCCAGCGAAGAAGAACGCTACCGAATCGAGCGGCAGCACAGCCGCGAGTCCCTCGATGGCTTTCTCGATTCCGAAATCGAAGAACGACTCAGCGCCTGTGTCGCGGAATTCCCAAGCTGGTCCAAGCGCATCGAAGCTGCCGCACTCGTCGTCCAGACCCAGCTGCACGATGCCGACAAGGCCCGCGACGAGCGCCAGCGCGAACGGCTGGCCCTCGCCGAGTCCCACCCGGAAACCGCCGACGCCTTCGATCCCGAAGACGATGACAACAGCCGCTATGAAGTCCGCCGCATCGAGCTCGAAGAGCACGACCTCGAGCGCTTTACGCAGGAAGCCGATGACGCCCGACGCGAGTGGGAGGACCGCCTCCAGCATCAGGTGTTAGATGTTTTGAAAGAGAAGCTCGACGAAGCCGAGCGCACCAAACGCGAGCTCAATAAGGCCATGGATCATGAGATTGGCGGCTGGCGTTACCAACTGAGCATGCGAAAGGACCTCAGCCACACGGCCATTTGGGCCCTCGTCGACAAGGGACTCAATCCCGGCCTCGAACTCATGGCTGCCGCCGCGAAGGAGGAAATTGAGCATGCCAAAGCGGCGCTCATGGAAGCCATCGAGAATGCCGACGAACCACGTCACCAGCGCGCACTCGACTACCGCTACTACCACCACTGGGATATTCAGGCCCATCCGGTCGGCCAGGGTGAAAGTGCTGCCGTTTCGCTCAACAAAAGCGCCAAAAAGCAGAGCGGCGGAGAAAATCAGGCACCCTTCTTCGTCGCCATGCTCGCGGCTTTCCAGCGGGTTTACGATCTCGGTGATCGGAACCCGAAACCGAATCTCGGCGTGATCATCATGGACGAAGCCTTCTCGAAACTCTCCGGCGACCGCATCGACGCCTGTCTCGCCCTCGCCCGAAACTTCGGATTGCAACTCGTCATGGCCTTCCCCGAAGACCGCCTGCCAACGATGATCGAGCACGCCGAAACCGTGCTTCAATGTCGCGTCGAACGCGCCTACGACCGCGATCGAAACGGAGCCATCGCCGACATCGAGAACTGGGTCGTCAAAGTCGACCGCGACCTTCTTGCAGACGCTCTAACATGAATCATCCCGACTGGCTCACCGAGTTTCACCGTCGCTGGCACACCGCCCGCAGCCGGACGACTCAGCTCAGCAGCCGCGCCTACGGCATTCACTGGACCGAACTTCTCGATGCCGCCGGGATCACCCGCGTCGAAGATATCCGCACCGCGACCCGCGAAGCCGAAACGCTTGAGCGTGAGGGAAAGCTTCATCTCAAGCGCCACAAATACCGCCGCGAGATCATTGAGCGGCTCGTTCTACCGCTGGAATCGGAAAGCTGGCTTCACGAGCTTTTCGGAACCGAAGACGGCGCCGCGATTCTGACTCGCTCGCTCAGGGTCATCGACCGTCAGCCCGATCACCCGCTTCTTCCCGACGAATGGTCGACCCTTCTTGCCAAGCTTCACGGGCTCTTCCGGGAAGGCATGAGTCTGCGTCCTTTCAGTTGGAAAAGGCCCGAACATCTTTCCTCGCTCCTCGACCTGCTCTTCAATCTCACATCCCGCACATGGCCGGAGGGCACCCTCATCCGCAGCGCCAGCATCGACCTTGGATACGACTCCAAATTTCTCGAGCGCCGCGAGCGATCGATCAATGCCGGCCTCAGCCTGATGTTCGCACGATCCAGCAGTCTTGCGGAACTTGGTTTCATCATGAGTGAAGCGATGCTGCTCACCCAGGGACCTCTTGTTCTCCACTTCCCGGACGGCAGGTCGATCGACTACAGTCACCGGGCACCTCACAAGATTTCCCTGGCCGATCTCGAACTCGCCTCCCGGATCGAAACACCTGCCAGGCGTCTGCTCAGCATCGAGAACAGCAAAACCACCTTCCGTCAGTTCGCCGCCGCCAACCGGGATACTACGACACTTCTAGTAGCCAGCTCGTTTCCAACTGCCGCCCTCATCACCCTGCTGCGGAAACTGCCTTCCCGTGTCGAGCTTCACCATTTCGGCGACAGCGATGCTACCGGCTTCCTGATTCTCCTGAAGATCCGCGAAGTCGCCCCCCGCCCTGTTCACGCCTTCCACATGAAATGGCGCGGCCCTGATCCTGACGTGCCCCTTTCGGACCGGGACATCGCGATTCTCGGAAACCTCTCCGAAAACCCGCTTCTCGCCGATTGCCAGGGCGAAATCAACGCCCTCACCTTCACTCAGAGCATGGGACGCTTCGAACAGGAAAGCCTCGGCCCTCCCACCATTCAGGGCTGGCCGTTCTTCGAGGCCGATCACCCCATGGGATAGAGGATTTCTTTGCTCACCGCATCAATCGCCTCAAGCGTCGCATCGTCGAGCCTCAGCCCGGCGGCGGCCAAAATCGGCTCGAGTTGGTCCTCCGCGCTCACTCCGATGATGGTGCTGGCCACATAATCGTGCTGCTTGCTCCAGGCGACCGCCAGCGTCACCGGGTCCATTCCCGCAGCCGCCGCGATTTCCATGAAACGCTTTGTCGACGCCACGCTGCGGTCATTGACGAAGCGCGCCGCCATCGCCTTCTGACGCGGTCCACCATTTGCAATGTAGTCGCTGAATCGCGCCCCCTTCGGTGTCGCTCCATCATTGTATTTCCCAGACAGCACGCCACCTGCAATCGGACTGTAGGCCAGAAGACTGACCTTTTCCCTGCGGCATACGTCCGCCAGTTCGTCTTCGAAGCGACGGTTGTTCAGTGAGAAATTATTCTGAATCGTATCCATGCGGGTGTAGCCACCGCTGTCCGACGCCCACAGCGATTTCATCAGGCCATAAGCATTGTCGTTGCTGGTACCGATCGCCCGCACCTTGCCCTCGCGCACGAACTCATCCAGGGGCTCGAGCATGTCTTCGTAACGCATGCCGTGGTCCGGCCAGTGGATCTGATAGAGATCGATGTAATCGGTTTTCAGTCGACGCAGGCTTCCTTCGAGTGCTTTGCGCAGATGGCAGCGATCCAAGGCGTTCTTCCCATGCCGAATCGGAGGATTGAACCAACCATGCGCCGCTCCCGCAATCTTGGAGGCGATGATCACACTTTCGCGCGGCTTGTCCTTCAACCACTTGCCGACGACGAGCTCCGTATCACCCGCCGTCTCGGCGCTCGGAGGAACCGGATAGATTTCCGCAGTATCAAAGAAGTCGATCCCCGCGTCCACCGCCCGGTCCATGATTCGAAAACTCTCCTTCTCATCGGTCTGAAGCCCGAAGGTCATCGTCCCCAAACAAATCTCGCTTACTACGATGCCGCTGGTCCCAAGTCGTCGTTGATCCATGCCCCAAACCTGCCCGGCATCGATCGCGGTGCAAGCCTCGATCACCCGGGCCGCCGCGCGCTGAAGACCTGGTAGCGGATCGCGCCAAGCACGTAGGCCGCCCATATCCTGTTCAGCGTGAGTCCCATCCTCACACTTCGACGCCAATCGGAGCCCAAGGCTTCTTGCATCCCCCGATCGCTGAGTGCCAGCCGCAGTGCCCGTTTCAGGCAGTCCGACCAGGTGCGCTCCACCTGACGGCTCAAATCATCCACCACGAGCTGTTCCGCTCCGGCCTCATCGAGGTATTCCCGGATCCTCCCCTCATCCGCCATGCCTCCCAGCATCCCGTCGCGGCGAATCGGATCGATCAACAGACGCTTCTCCCAGGCCCTGAGCCGATCACCTTCCATCCAACAGGCCAGCACCACCCGGCCGCCCGGCTTCGTCACGCGCAGCATCTCACTCACCGCCGTCTTCGGGTCCGACATGTGCTCGAGGCTTTCAACCGCCATCACCGCATCGAATTCCCCATCAGGAAGATCATTCTGCAGCCAGTCTCCCAGACGCACATCGGCCCCCGACGCCGCCTGCTCCCACTGCTTTCGCGAAATCGTCACTCCGCCTGCTTTGACACCGAATCGATCCACAAGATCGGACATCATCCTGCCAAAACCACAGCCCACGTCCCAGACCCGCTGCCCCTCCCGAAGGTGCAGACGGTCACCGATGAATTCCGTCATCCGCGCCGCCGCCTCCGATCTCGATTTCACCCCATCCTCCCAGAGCCCATGATGCAGGTTCTCCTCCCAGATCATCCGGTAGATCGAATCGAGTTCATCGTAATGGGCCGCGACATCGTCATCGCGGCAGCCTTCGGCAACTCGTTTCATCATCGCCAAAGTCCTGACAGAAAAGCTTCGACCGGTCAGCTTGCAATCCTCACAATCCCTCCGAACTTTGATCGGGGTTCGAAACGGCGACACTCCTTGTATGCCAGATGACGAATCCTTCAAAACCTCAACCATTTTTCCGGTCGTGAAATTGCCGCCAAAACGCAACTCTTGGGTCGAACGCAACCGACCCGCCGCTCCCAATCGAAACACGCCCGACGTGAATTTTGACGAAGAAGCCTTCCGTGACCTCGACGACTCCGAGGAAGTTCTGCCGTTAACGGATGGACCCATGTCTTCCGAAACTCTCTTCAAACTGCTATCGCAGCAAATCGACAAACGCCTGATTTCCCTCAACACCGAGGACATCCAGGTTCATGCCACCGATAAGTGGTACGCCAGTCACCCTCCGGAGATCGTCGTGTTTGCCGAGTCCCGTGACGACGTCGTTGCTGTCCTGAAATTCGCCACCCGTCACCAGGTTCCCGTGACGACTCGGGGCGCAGGTGTCGGCTATGTCGGGGGATGCGTGCCGATTCGCGGCGGCATCGCCCTTTCGGTGGCGCGCATGAACCGGATCATCGAACTCAATCCTGCGGACGGTGTGGCCGTCGTCCAGCCGGGCGTAATCACCGGCGACCTGCAAGCCGCTGCCGCCGCCCAGGGCTGGGACTATCCACCCGACCCCGCTTCCCTGAAAGAATGCTCGCTGGGTGGAAACATCGCCACCAATGCCGGCGGCCCGCGCTGCCTAAAGTACGGCGTCACCCGTAGTTACGTCCTCGGCCTCGAAGTCGTGCTTCCCGATGGTCGCGTGATGCGCTGCGGTGGTCGCGTCCATAAAAACAAGACCGGCTTCGATCTCGTCGGCATCTTTACGGGATCCGAAGGCATGCTCGGCGTCGTCACCGAGGCGACTCTGCGGCTCGTTCCCAAGCCACCCGCCCGCGCCATGCTGGCCGCGGTCTTCCCCGAATTCCCGATGGCCGCCGCCGCCGTGCAGGCCATTCTGAATGCCGGCCACCTTCCCTCGGCGCTCGAGATTACCGACGGCTTCACCCTCGCCGCGGCCCGCAAACGGCTCGGCGCCGAGATGCTTCCCGACGGTCAGGCTCATTTGATTGTCGAGATCGACGGGCGCCCCAAAGGGGTCGCTGCCGAACTCGAAGAACTCTTCGACCTGCTCGGCCAGGTCGGAGCCACCCGCATCGACCGGGCTGAGGAAGAAGCTGCCTGCGAAGCGATCTGGAAGCTCCGTCGTGAGTTCTCCTACTCCCTGCGCGACACGGGTCTAACAAAGCTCAATGAAGATATCGTTGTTCCGCGTTCCAAGCTCGTCGATCTTGTCGACTTCGCCCGCAAACTTGAGAAAAAAACCGGAATCTCCATCGCCTGCTTTGGCCACGCCGGCGACGGCAACATTCACACCAATCTCATGGTCGAGGATTACGATCATCCCGCTGTCCGGATGAAAGCCGACGCCGCACTTGATCAACTCTTCGACTGGGTTCTGAAAAATGGAGGGGCCATCACCGGAGAACACGGCGTTGGCCTGGCGAAAAAGCCATGGATTAAAAAGGCGCTCGGTGAAGTGAACCTCGAGGTCCACCGGGCCATCAAATACGCCCTCGACCCAAACGAGACGCTCAATCCCGGGAAGTTCCTGGATTGAAAGTTAGCGCGCCCGATCTGAACGCTGCGGCGTGGGAAGTCCCGGTCCACGGTTGGTGAATTCCCATCACTCCCGGCTCTTTCATCATTCCTCCCACGCCACCCTTGCCCACACCGGATAGTGATCGGAAGCCTGAGCTTCCCGGGTCGCCGCCTTGCTGATCCCGGCGGCCATCAGCTTCGCGTTCCCGCTGACGAAAATGTGATCGACCTTCAGTCGATCCAAGCGTGTTCCCGCGTCCGCCTCCCATAGGTGCAAGGTCCGACGGTTCCGCTCGCTGCCTTTCAGAACCTGGTAAGGGTCCTTCATCGCACCCGGCCACGGACCTTCGTTCTTCCCTGCTAAATTCACCCGTTCGCCGACGAAATAGTCGACCGCCGGGTTGCCCCGCGTCGCATTGAAGTCACCTAACAGAACCACCGGATCTTCCGGATGTTTCCTGCCGTCGATCCTCGCCGCCATCATCGGAGCCGCGCGCTCGCGGAAGGACTGGCTGCGGTGATCCCAGTGGGTGTTGAAAACGTAGAATGAACGCCCCGTCGCACGATCACCAAGCCTTACCCAGGTCGCCACCCGCACCACGCTGTTCCCCCAACTCTTCGATCCCGGTTTCCCCGGTGTATCCGAAAGCCAGAAGGTTCCCTGATCTTCGACATCTGCGGCAAAGCGGTCCGCCTTCCAAAGAATCGCCGCATACTCACCGTCGCGCCTGCCATCATCACGGCCGACCCCGAAAAACTCGTAGTCGGTCATCGATGCCCGCAAATCCGCCGCCTGCCCATGCAAGGCCTCCTGAATGCCGAAGACGTCCGGATCGATTTCCCTCAAGCTTCTAACAACACGATCGACCCGATTCGGCCAGGATTTCCACGACTTGTCCTGATCCCCCTCGTAGCGGACATTGAAGCTGCAAAGCGTCAACTCGAGCACCCCGTCCTCACGCACGGCCACCGTCTTCGGCGGCGCCTCCTTTCGGCATGCGCCTGTCAGGAGCGCAAAAATCAGCGGAACCCAGCAAAAACTTCTCATTCGCCGCTGATCATTTCGGGAAAGACGTGCACGCCGATCTCTTCGCGTGATCGCAGGGCCTTGCGCAGGCGGTCGACCATGATCTCCCGCTTCGATGCCTCGATGGCGGCGATCACCTCGGCCTTCGCCTCTTCGTAGGAACGCTTCTCGGCGGGCTTCTTCTCGATCACCTCGACCACGTGCCAGCCAAGTTTGGTCCGGAGCAAAGCCGGCTCGCCCACCGGCATCGCAAAAACCGCTTCGCCGAAGTCCGCAGGCAAACGAGCCTCCGTCATCCAGCCCAATTCGCCACCCGCATCTTTGGTCCGCGGGTCCTCACTCAAGGTCTTTGCCAGTTCCTCGAAAGTCCTGCGTTGCGTCTTCAGATCATCGAGTGCCTTGTCTAGCGTCTCCTTGGCCACATCTGATTCATTGCGCAGCGTGGATTGGAAGATATGTCGAACTCTCACTCGCGGCGCCAAGGCAAAGTCCTCAGCATGCTTCTCGAACCACTCCCTGCCCTCGTCTTCTCCCACCACAATCCCATCGGCAATCCGGGTCTCGACATAGCGCAGCTGCTGAATTTTCGCTCCCAGCCTCAATCGCAATTCTTCCTCAGAATCGATCCCCTCTGCCGCTAAGTCCGCCTGCATCTCGCTCTGGTTCGGGTAGCGCGCCGCCAGTTTGGAAACGGCATCATCAATTTCCTCCTCGGACACGGGCAGCTCATCCGCGTTGTGCAGCGCTTTCACGCGGAGAATCTGGTGATCGATCAGATCGTTCAGAGCCGCAAGCCGGGCGATCCTTCGCTGGTCCTTGTTGAGATCCTCGATCTTCTTTCCTTCCAGCCACAATCGCTCCTTGGCCGCTCGCTCGACCTGCGGCAGATAGATTGAGTGTCCAAACACCCGAGCGACGACCCCTTGGGCCTTGGCTCGCTCAAGAGACTCCGGACTATCCGGACGCGCGGACTGGATCTTCCGATTCACCGGACCGTCAAAAAGAAAGAGGTCACCGGCCAAATAAAGCAGACCGGCCGAGTAGACGAAGACCCGGACGACGAAATTTTTGGCAGGGCGCATATGGGATGAACTCTGATGTCTCGGCCCCTAATCCAGACCTCCGCTCATCGGATCTCCACCGTCGCACCGGGTCGGATGAAGTCAGGAAGCCTCACCGCATCCCAGTTTGCCATCCGAATGCAGCCCGCGCTCTGAGCCCGACCAATCGTCTCCGGATCCGAGGTGCCATGCATCCCTATCCCGGAAACACTGAGCCCCGCCCAGATCACACCGACCGGACTGTTAGGCCCTGGCGGAATGTTCAGGTAATTGCTGCTCCGCCCCTTGCCGTCGAGCAGCGACTGGTCATAGCGCCACACCGGGAGCTGCACGCAGTTCTTCAGCTCCCAATGACCGAACTTGATGAACTGGGGTTTGCCGGGAGTGATGGGAAAGGACGCCACCAGCGCGCTGTTCGCCGTCACCAGGACCGGAGCATCAGGATCGGTCACCACCAGCGCTTTCGGAGCCGCTTCGTAGATTCTTGCCTGATTGATCTTGGTATCCACGACCACGTGGCGCGTCTTGAGCAGCTCCTCCGGATCATAGCGCGATCCTGTTAGAGCCTCGATCGTGAAGGGAGTCACGTTGGGAACAATCACTGACTTGCGTGGAGTCAGCCCGTAGGTTTTGCTCGAACCATTCAGGTCGATAAGAAACTCGACGTCGGTATGATAGCGCTCGGACATGAATTCCGCGTAGCTCCGATAGCTCATCCGTTTCTGCTTGGCCTGCTCGGACTTCTTGTAGGAAAGGCTCGTATTCACCCATTTCGTCGCCACTTCGGGCACGATCGCGACCGCAAAGGGATTCGGCACCGCCTTGCGTGCCGCCGCCATGACCGCGCCGAGCTGACCTGGCGGATGGCCATTGACCTCATTCCAGGAATTGACCGCAAGGATGGTGAAGCGTCCCGGCTTTCCATCAATTACCCCCGGACCAAAATGATTCTGATCGAGAAAAATCTGCAAGCGCACCGCATCGTCGCCGGTCGGCAGATTCGGCATGTCCGGCGAGTCGGACTGAGGATTTTTTTTGACCTCGGGAAGCTTCACCTCGCCTGGCGGCAGCGGTTTTGCCTCGGCCGCCCGCGGCTCGGGATCCACGAGCAGACCGGACTCAGGCGTGATGTCCGAGGGATCGACCGGCAGCGCACGAAGCACCTCCTCGGCAGAATGACTCGATAGGGCGGAAATGAGAAAGATACCCAGAAGTTGGCGAAACATGGTGAAAACAGGATTCAGGAGCGACGGCGGGAACATGCCAGCCCTACCCCCATCTGTCATGTGGATTTCCGCCGCTCAGACGATCTTTAGCCGTGCGAGGTCCTGAGTATCGACCAGACCGACCGGTTTTCCTTCCGCATCAAGCACCACGACGTCGTCGATGCGGTGCGAGCCAATCGTTTTGACCGCCTCTGCCGCCAGCGAATCGGCGGAAACGCAGATCGGCCCGCGAGTCATCAGTTCCGCCACCGGCTTGCCACCGACCATCGGGTCCGCCTGATAGCTCCGCGCAAAGTCGCCATGCGTAAAAATCCCCGCAAGCTTCCCATCCGCTGCCAGTACGACGCAGGCACCCGCCCGCGCCGACGACATCGCCACCAGTGCATCCTGCACCGAAGCCGTTTCGCTCACCTGCGCCAGTTGGTCATCGGCACGCATGATGTCTGCCACCTTTGTCAACAAGGCCCGCCCCAGGGCTCCGCCAGGGTGAAACCTTGCAAACTGTTCGGCATCAAAGCCGCGTGCTTCCAGCAGCACCATGGCCAGCGCATCACCCATCACCAGCATCGCCGTCGATGAGGAAGTCGGAGCCAGATTCATCGGACAAGCTTCGCGTTCCACCGAAGTATCGAGCGTCACATCCGAGTGCTGCGAAAGCGTCGACTCCGGCTTCCCGGTCAGCGCGATCACTTTCACATCGAAGCGTTTGATGTGCGGCAGCAGATCAAGCAACTCGACCGTCTCCCCCGAGTAGGAAAGCACCACCACCGCATCGCCATCCGAAATCAGCCCGAGATCGCCGTGCAGCGCATTCTGGGAATTCAGCACCACCGCCGTCGAGCCGGTCGAATTCAGCGTGGCCGCGATCTTGTGACCGATGTTCCCCGACTTCCCGATTCCCACCACCACGATCTTGCCTCGCGCATCGAGCACCACCTTGAGCATCCCGACCGCCCGGGCAAATGGCTCACCCAGCCGCTCCTGCATCGCCTGCAAGGCACCCGCTTCCAATTCAATCACACGCTTCCCGTGGGCCACCGCATCCATGCCGCCGATCATTCCGCCTCAGACCCCATCGGGCAAGCCAAGGAGTTTCCCACTTACGAATCATCATCGCCATCCTCGCTCCCACTCTCCAGAATCCATGCGTGGCCTCCACCGACTCCCTCATCGAACTCAAGTGCAAGAACTGTGGCTCGCAGCTTTCGCCGGAAGACATTTCGCCCCAGCTCGCTGCGGCCCGTTGCAAGCATTGCAACGCCCTCTTCGCCATCCCGACCGCTGCTCCCCGCGGCTCCGAACCCCTTCCCCGACCCAAGGTCCCGCTCCCACCTGGTTTCGAAATCCACACCGCGCCAAACGCCCTTCAGATCACCCGACGCTGGCGCAGCGGCATGGCCTGGTTTCTCCTCTTCTTCACGATCTTCTGGAATGGCTTCATGATCGTCTGGCACACCATGGCCCTCTCGAGCGGCATGTGGCACATGTCCTTATTCGGCATCATCCACACGGCAGTCGGGATCGGGCTTGCCTACACCGTGGCCGCTTCATTTTTAAATTCGACCGCCATCCGCTGCCAGCCCGGTTCCATCCAGATCGAGCACGGCCCTCTTCCCTGGAAAGGCAACCTGACACTCGACACCAACGGGCTGCAACAACTCTACGTCAGCGAGAAGATCAACCGCGGTAAGAACGGCAGCTCCACCAGCTATCAACTCGAAGCTGTTCTAAGAGACAAGCGCCGCAAAACCCTCATCAAAAACCTCACCGACCCCGACCAGGCGCTGTTCATCGAACAGGAAATCGAAGAGCTCCTCAAAATTCGGGATCGCTCTGTCGTCGGTGAATACAGCCGCTGATGCGCTGCTTTCCTCAAACTCATTCCGCCTCCTCCACGAGCTTCCTGAAAAGTCCGACCTCCGGCGTCGGGACGCGGCTCAGCGCCTGATCCTTGTCGAGATCCACGAAATAAAGCCCGAAGTCAGTATTTGGATCAAAGGCATGTCCCCACTCGCGGTTTGAGGTGATCGACCAGTAAGTGTAGCTCTTCACGGGTACGCCTTCCGCGATCGCATTCTCCACCTGTCTCAGGTGGGCCCTCACATAATCGCTGCGGCTCATGCCATCGGCATTCGGCACACAGCCATTTTCCACGATCAGCACATCCTGATCGGGAAACCAGCGATGAAAGCGCTTCAAGGCATGATACAGCCCCCGCGGCCACACCGGAGCACTGAGAAAACGCCCATGCGCCGCCTCCTCTAACAGGCGAAATCGGTTCAATCGCCAGCTCGGCAATCCCCAGTAATAATCGAGGCCGACAAAATCCTGTGCACCGATCGCTTCTTCCGGGCAAAGCTCGGCTGCCAGCTTTCCCGAGATCCCGAGATACCACCAATTCGCGTTGGCGATCAGGCTCGTAGTTCCCCAGAACCGCCACGCCCAGTTCAGCCAGGTCGATTTCGTTTCCAGAACCTGCAAACGATCCATCGCCCGCAGCTCGACCAACTCGAGACAGGATTCGTCTCCCAGCAGGTCCTTGGCAATCGCTCTTGCCAGTGATTTCTCCATTACCCCTGTCCCCGCCAGCAGGCCGATCCGCACCTTCCCACGACGTTTGACCCTTCTGAAACCGCGACCGCTGGACAGGTGATCCGGCAGACTGTCGCCCTTCTCAAAAACCTCGTGCAGTGACATCGGTGCCGCCTTTTCACGTGCCTCCGCGCTCGCCCCCGTGCCCCGCCACAGCACGATCAACTTATCGACCCGCTCCAACAATCGCGAGTGACCGTAAGGTGCTGCCACGACCCGACCGCTGCCACTTTCGTCGGCCCGCCCCTCCGCGTATGGGACACTCGTCTCGAAACGCAGAGCCTCCTGAGGACTGATCTCTCCGATCACCAGATCCACCTCTCCCCGCTCTCTAACAAGCGCCTTGCGGGTGGTGAATTTGAAAAGCGCCTCACTCAATCCGCGATGGCAGGCTCCCCAATCCATCAGCATCTGCAACCAAATCGGAAAGCCGGTCACCAGTGGATTCACCCCCACCTTGGCCCCCTCACGCTGCTCCCGGATCGCGGCACGCGCCCGTGCATGGGCCCGGAAAAGATTCGGCACCAGCTTCCCGACCGCCTCCGCCTCGGCATCCACCGACGACCCGCGCGGCAATCCCGGCGGCATGTAGTAGCGGTTCCGCCACCACGGCTTGATGTAGCCGAAGGTCAGCTGACTCGGTTCATTGAAGGTGATCCACCAATCCACCAGATCCCCCATCGCCTCCGCCGCCTTGGCTGCATACCTCGCGAAGAGTTCCGGAAACTCCTCGCCGATCATGCCGCCGTGATCCCGCTCGAGCCACAGCGGCCAGACGAAGTGGTGCAGCGTCACCATCACCTCCATCCCATGTCCACGCACACACTCCGCGACTTTTCGGTAGTGCGCCAAGGCCACCGCATCGAACTCTCCCGCCTTCACCTCGACCCGTGCCCACGCGATGGAGAAACGGAAGATCTTCATTCCCATCCCCGCCGCATTTGCGACGTCCTCTTCGTATCGGTTCCAGAAATCCGTCGCCTGACCGCGCGGTGTCAGCCCCTGAGTTCTTTCCCAGACATCCCACACGTCCTCCCGCGCCGGATCGTGGGCTTCCACCTGATGATCCGCATTCGCCGCGCCGAAAAGAAAGCCCTTGGGGAAACCCATGCGCCCCGAAACTATCCAGTCTCCGGCCAAAGCAAACCCTCAGGCGTGAAGAAATTGACTCCCTGCCGCGATTGCTCCGCCGACGCATGGCGAGCATATCGCCAACTGCCGGATTGAAATTGGCAGAGTCCCGGCAAGCTCTAAACTCCAACGAAGCTGCCAACGCCACGATGTCCTCCCTCTCCTTTGCCTCCTCAATCGTCTCAACTCTCCGCTGGCTGCCCCCCTTGGCTCTGAGCGTGCCCTGCGCCGCGCAGTCGCCATCATTCCAGATTTCCAAACCTCCGAATTTCGTCGTCGCGGAAATGGGCGTCCGACATGCACTGATGCCCTCTTATTCCACCATTGCCGATTGGATTCACCCCGAATCCGCTCTTGGCCGAAGTTTCAGGGTTACGCTCGTTTCCGCTCCGGATGGGCTATCCTTGTCCGATGATGGGGTGCTGGAATGGTGTCCTGGCACAGCCGAAATCGGCAACTCGGGTGTGGTCGAGCTGCGGGTGCAGGTGATTCAGAATGCCCTTCCAATCTTTGAGTGGACCGAGCACTTCTCCCTGCAGGTTCTCGCGGGGCTTCCTGAACTTGCAGACATACCACTTCAGGTAAATTATGAACGACTTCCCAGCGGCTGGAATAGCACCGTCTTTTCCGGTTATCAGCCGACCGATCGGGACAGAGACCAGTTCGAATGGTCTCTCATCGATCCCCCGGCGGGCGTCTACATCGACTCCCTCGGAGGAATCCATTGGCCGGATGATCGAGGCTATGCCCGCAGCGAACCCTACCGCTTTGGCATCCGGATCGACTACCGGACCCCGAATGGCTGGCTTCAAGATGAAGTCACCCTTCAGGTCCGGATCCTGCCGCAGCCAGCGGCAAACAACTACGGTGAGCTTCGTACTTCAAGTATTCAGACCTCGGAGTCGGCCATGCTTGGATTCTCCCTCGCCGCCACGGACGAATGGATCGCCGCCGGAGAACCATTCCCCAACACCACCCACCCCGGCCGCGTGAGGCTCTGGAAGCGGAATGAGCAAAACGACACCTGGTCCAACACTTTCGCCCTCCAGTCGGACGTCTTCATCGAGGGTGACGCCTTTGGAACGAGCCTCTCGCTCATCCCTTCACGCAACAACCAGCCCTCCAAACTTGCAGTAGGAGCGCCAGATTCCGCTCAGATCGGCATCCATGGCGAAACCATCGTATCAGTCGGTGCGGTCCACCTCTACACGACCGACTCCAGCAACAGCTGGAGGAAGGAAGCGACGATCCCAGCCCCACTCACTCAGCAGTCGCTCGATTTCGGATACGCCGTCTCAATGGATGATCAGACTCTCGTGGCAGGCATGCCAGGGCGAAATGCTCCCGGATACGACGCCGGTGCCCTAGCCGTTTATCGTCTTGCCGACAAGCACTGGTCCTGGTCCCAGACTCTACAGGCTGAGGTCCCGGCCTGGGGCGACCGATTTGGCGAATCGGTGTTTCTCGAAGAGGGATGGATTGCCGTAGGTGCTCCGGGAAATGACCGCATGGCAAACAATGCCGGGGCTGTTCACCTATTCCACGAAGTCGGGGGTGAATTCATCCAGCAACTGCAACTTCACGCTCCCCACGCGCATCCCGAGAACCACTTCGGCGAAGTTCTCCTTATGTCGGGCCCCTGGCTTTTTGTCGGATCATCCCGTGAAGAGGACCATCGCGGCTACGTGCACATCTACCATCGCTCCGACGGAGTTTGGAGCTTCCATCAAACGCTCCTCTCTCCCTTCGCTGAAGCTGGCTCCGGCTTCGGCACGGCGATCAGCATTTCGGACGATGTGCTGGCCGTTTCCGCCCCCGGCTACCACTTCGATCGCCCGGAATTCGATGCCAATCACTATCCGTGGAAAGGCATCACGCTGTTCCGTCTCTCCGGAGAGCACTGGGAATGGGAGCGGCAAGTGACCGAGTCCCCGGACGGCAGTCCGCCACGCCACACTTGGGCTTACGCCCTGGCTCAGATCGGCGAAGGTCGGACGGTGGCCGGCATCCCCGACCTTTCCCCGTGGGCTGATGGTGAGCCTATCGATCAGGCAGGTCGCCTGTTCTTGCACCGCTGGCCCGAGTTGATCGGCGATCCATTCATCGACGTTCTGGCGAGTCTCCCGGCGATCGATGGCCGCGCGGCAGAAGCTGATGACGACAGCAATCAGGATGGCATTCCCAACATCATCGAGTGGATGATGGGCAGTCACCCTGGTGCCGCCCCGACATTTTGGGAACTCGCGGTGCCGGCAAGCCGCAAGCCCTTCCTCCGCCGAAACTCGCACACTGACGCATGGGAATTCATGATTCCCCAACTCATTCGAGGCCTGAACAAAACGACCTTCATTGAAGTATCCTCCAATCTCAGCGACTGGACTCCTCTCAAAAATGTCCGCTGGGGTGCCTTGGAAGACGTCTATTTCCCCGGAAAGGATGGCTCACGGTATCATACCTACTTTCATCCCGTCACCCTTCCGCACGAAGCCGGAGGAGTATCCCAAAATCTATTCATCCGCTGGGGAGCGCACTGATGTCAGGCCGTTGATCTGAGAAAAGTCACGCCCACTTCGGACACTCCGCTTCAAATTGCAGCGCCTCACCCGTGCTTGGATGTTGGAATGACAACTTCCACAAATGCAGCCGCAGCGGTGGGGCCTCTCCGAAAGTCCGGCACTCGTCCACCCGGCCATCCTCATCACCCACAATCGGGAACCCGAGACGCTCGAGATGAATTCTGATCTGATTCGTCCCACCGCTCCGCGCCACCGCTTCTAACAGCGCCGTTCCATCCCCCCGTCGCTCCAGCACCTGAAAGTCCGTGCGCGATTCGAGGACGAGCAACTCCTCATCGTCCTTCGATCCCGTCTCCGCGACAACCGGAGAATCCGTGAAAAAGCGGTCATTCTCCGGATGCCCCTTTACCGATACGAGATAAACTTTCACCGCATCTCCACCGTCAAAGCGATCCATCAGAACACGACAGAAATTCCTCGTCCGGGCGAAGACCACCAGTCCCGACATCATCGTCTCCAGGCGATTCACTGCCCTCGGAACACGCGGCAGCTCGCAGGCCTGGTTCATCAGATACTGAAGCGTGTTACGATGAAAGGGACCAAACTCCGCCATCGGCAATGGTGCCGGCTTTCGCACCACAATCAGCGCATCGTCTTCATAGAGAACCCGAATGTCAGTCGACACCTCCGGTTCAATCTCCGGCGGGAAGACCTGAATCACCCGCTCTCCTGCGCGGACGATATGATCCCTCCCGCGCGCCACTCCACTGTAATTCACGAAGCGGCCCGCCTTGCACCATCCCTCGAGTTCCGCCGCAGAAACCTGCGGAAGCAAATCCGCCAAAGCGTCTAACAACTCTCGCCGATCGAGTCTCGCCGGAATCGTCACCACCCTGCGGTTCTCCTGGAGCACCGATCCCGGCAGAGGATCACACTGCGCGTCCAGCTTCGCCTGTCGTGACGCCACCCGTTCTGCAAGCTTCTCCGCCTCGTCGACATGACAGTGCGGACAGCTCTTTCCCTGCACATATCTCGGGTCCAGCTGCTCCTCGGTACTCAGTGGCTTGAGGCAGGCAAAACAGATCGCATGATCGCTTTCGCCCAAACCCGGGTCCACACCGACCCGTTGATCGAACACAAAACAGTCGCCTTCGTAGTGCTCACCCCCGCATTCCTCGAAATATTTCAGAATGCCGCCATCGAGTTGATAGATGTTCTTGAAACCCTCAAGCTCCATGAACGGCCCCGCTTTCTCACAGCGAATCCCGCCGGTGCAGAACATCACCACCGGTTGATCCTTCATCTCCTCCGGGAGCTTTCTCACCGCCTCGGGGAAGCCCCGGAAGGTCTTGATGTTCGGGTCGACTGCTCCCTTGAAAGTCCCGAGCTTCACCTCGTAATCGTTGCGCGTATCAAGCAAGGTCACCGGCTTTCCTTCGTCCAGCCACTTCTTAAGCTCCTTCGGCGCGATCTTCGGAGACGTGTAGTCCGCAGGACGCACCGCTTCGACCCCGAAGGAAATGATCTCCTTTTTCACCCGCACCAGCATGCGATTGAAAGGCTGGTCGTCACTCAGGCTCACCTTCGGCGTCAGACCCTCGAGACCCGGAATCGCACGGAGCTTTTCGAGCAAGCGGTCGATCGACTCCGCCTCCCCCGCCACGAACATGTTGATGCCCTCCTCACTCAGCAGGATCGTCCCTTTCAGCCCCCACCCCTTGCAAGATGCAAGCAGCTCCTCACGCAATGACTCCAATCCAGAAAGTGGCGCGAAGAGATAAGTCGAAATGTTGGTTACCGCAGACACGCCGAATTGACAGCACGAGAACGGACTTGGAGCAAGAGAATCGGTGTCCAGGTCCGCGCATTCACGACTTTCTCGGCTTCATCTTGATCCAGCTGAGTGGACCGCGTCTGTTTCCACAATCAGCTGGGGCGGCAGGGATGGGGCGAGATTGGCTTCCCCGCCAAGGCTGGGCTACTGGACGGGCTCCTCACTTTTTACCACATTGATGATCATTCTTTCCGTTGCGAGATTCCTGGAGCCAGGCTTCAGGTTGAGCCACGACTCCATTCGAAGTGGACGTCGGTCGGAGCCTCCGTCGATCTGGAACTGGATGCGCCCGGAGGTATTATCGGCAAATTTCACAAAGTAACGCCCGTCTCGAACCCGCTTCCATTCTCCACGCGGCAGCGTCGCCGGAAACTCGTAGCGGACGCTTTCCTTGTAGCCCGCCTCAGGCGCTTCGAATTCCAAGTCGCTTGGGTCCCACGCCAAACCGCCACCTGGGACCCGGATCTCAAAGCTCCAGTCGAACAGCTTCGAGTTGATCGCATTATCCTTCGGGAGCTGATTCCAGTTGCTCGCGAACCGAACTTCAATTTCATGCGCTCCCTGCCCTTCCTCGGAGTCGAGTGCGATCATTGTCGGGGTCCCGTCGAGAGGCAATTTCCAACGTTTCCTCGAGATATGGATCATGGGCTCGACCGGACCAATCTTCAGCAACTCAAGGACAATTGGATTCGAGGGATGGGCATACCGATCACCCGTTCCGCCGCCGCCCCGCTCATACCTGAGGATCACGGCTGAGGAACGAGCATTCATGGGTGGTATACGCAGATAGCCTTCCTTCTCCGCGGAGATTCCCAATGATTTCCCATAGAGTCCTTCTCCCGAGAACTTTCCATCCGAATCCGTAGTGATCACCTTCTTCCCATAAGAATCCTCGAGCCGATTGATCGGACTAAGTCTCACAGTGGCATCAGGCACCGGATCCCCAAACTGGTCCACCACTTTGCCATAAACCGTGATCGACGTATTCAGCTGGGAAATCAGTGATTCTAGATCTGTGGGCAACTCACTCTGACGGCCGGAAAGTGACCTTTCACCTCCATCTTGACGCTCAGCGGAGTTCGAAGCTACTGGCTCGTCCTCTAGACCTGACGAAGTGACGAGATTCATCAACCAGCCCACAGCAAGCGACAGAACCACTACAATGAGCAATCCGCAAACCCATGAATTTGAGCGGGTCGTCTTCATTACCTTCTCATTTCAAGCACCTCACAAAGCCGATTCCAAAAATGACTGGTGGACTGATTGCTCCAGCGCCATTGGGCGCTGTGCGTCACACCGAATCCCCAGTGTTTCGCCCCTACACCCCAGTCATTCATATTAACAGAAGAACTAATTGAACCACCAGTCCTTGAGTCCGACCCAGCAGCTCTGGTGAGAGACTTGGTAACATATCCGAATGCTTCCGGCGGAGATGTGACCTCTCGAGGATTGCCTCCCGGCGGAGCTTGAAACAATTTGTAGTTGATATTGGGTGCGATAGGAGACTCTTGATAGTAGTAACTCTTTCCTTTTGAATCCGGCTTGAAAAACCGATTATTGTCAATCCACGCATCGAGCGCCTCATCCTCGCTGAGGTAAAAATTAATCATTTGTGGATAGCTAATTCCGTCATGGAACTTGCTTCTGAGACCGTAAGAATTCCTAATCTTACTGGAAGGATCGGTATCAGGAGTTTTGCGAGCGCCAAGATCACTCCAGACTGAATCCCATGGCTTTCCGGTGATTGGATCGAGCCTTAAGTAGTCACCAGAGTCATAGGCCATCGCAGCCATTGCGGCATTGCAGAGAGCATAGCGCTGCACTGACATTCCGCCTCTTAAAGCTGACCCGACAGTAACATTACCCATACTGTGAGCAAAGATGCTTCGGTTTCCCGAGTTCGGAAGATCGTTCACCCACGAAGCTAGAGCAGGACCACACAACCAGGCTCTGTATTCACTTGCATTATAGGTAAATCCGCCAGGAGGAACCGGAGAGTGTGTCTCCTGCCATTCATCAAACTCATTATTTCGGAATACCGTATTATCCGCGCTGTAGGTTGCCCAGCGAAAGGAATAGAATTTCCCCTTGAACCCTTGGTGCCAGAGCCGTTTGTAGCTAGTCTGCGCCCAATTCAGATAGTCATAGTAAGTTAACCTCCATCCGTGCACGAAAATCACTGTGTTCTCATCAGCCCCGGGATCCTCATCGTAGTTCCATTCCCACGGGTCCCATTCCCAAGTCTGGACTGGCGGAGTATCGTCATTCCATGGATGAGGGATTTCATCCGCTTCATTAGCAATCCGTGCCCGCTCAAACATCTCTCGGACGTCGAGTAACTTCAGGTGGATCACAGGACCCTCGATCTCGGATCCTTCTTCACCCTTCTGCAAGATCAAGGCCAGATTCCCCATCCCCCTGCTGATTCCTTCAAAGATCAGGTGAGCCTCGGTGTCGTCGCGATCGGACCAGTACGAGCTCGGAATATATAAGGCATTGCCATTGGTCGTGCCAAAGGGCCTTTCAGTAATCTGCCTTTCGGCAGCGGAACTCTCGTCCAAGAAGGAGTCTTGCCCGGTATCTGATTCGTTCGGCCAGACCCGAATGGCGGGCGATTGCCCCCCGGCACCATTGAGCTTCAAACCAATCCTCCACTCGCCACTTCTTAATTGCCCGAGTGGGAGACCCACTGAGAGGCGAATGCGCGTAAAATCCTCGAGATCTCGCTTCGTGGCGATCACCTGATCTCCGGAATCAGGCGTCGTGACCCTCGGAGGTTCATCAACCTCCACATCGTCCTGATCATTGTTCACCCAGAAGCGGAAGGGTGCTTCAGAAGTTGTGCGATCTTCACCGTCAAATGTAATTTCTCCATTACGGTCTGAATCCACCGCAATCTCTAAGGGCACGAGACTGACGGTCACTCTCCTACTCCAATCGTCCACCCCAGGTGGAAATCCATTCAGATCTGGTTCCAAATCAATCGGATTCGAGAGCGTGTCTACTGAACTGATGGAAACCTCCTCAGGATTCATTGTAGGCTCTAGCTCAACATAATCTTCTAACTCACTGTTCCAATATGAACGTGTCGTGAGCTTGAATACCTTCATAACAATCGCCTTCTTCGGCTCTGGTCTCGTCTCCATCCAGCAACGCCGATGAATGACGGAGCCGGAAAATGGGTGGAAATCCTTATTTAGGAATGCATATACAGAATCAGCCTTGTCCATCGATGAATAGAAATATCCATCAGAGAACTCTTCCGGGAACGGCAGCTCCGTTTTCAACCAGCGGACCAAGTTTGGGTATCCTTCATCCAAGTCCAGTTCAACTCTCCCACCATTCCAATCTGAGTAGGCATAGGCGGGCGTTCCGTCCGGCTCCCCCCTCTTCGAAACAGCTACCCACCGTGGAGGAAACGAATCATCACTATTAGGATCATGACCGCTTTTAACTTCATCACCATCCAATATACTATCGCCGTCGCTATCCGAATCGTTGGGATCGGTCCCAATTTTCGCCTCTTCTTTATCTGACAAACCGTCGCCATCAGAATCCACCGAAACTCCTGGCTCCGTGTTTACCGGCAAACTTCCGAAGTCAAGGGCGAACACGGCCTTGAGCTGACCGATATTCGCAATGGCATGATTCTCGTCGTAGCTTGTGACCAAAGACCAAGGGAAGTAGTTGCCGGAATTGGTGATATCCTTAGTCTGATTCTTGTTCAACTGCGCTTCAAGCCAGACCGGATCGACATTATGCAGGGTTTTATAGAATGGTGAAGCAACAGCTTTTAGCTGCCCTACTAGAAGGGGGGCCCTCTGATCCTCATACCAAGCCGCATCGGGCTTTAAGGGCTTCGCAGGGAAGAGATCATCAAGTGAAAACTCGAGTCCCTCCCCAGGAAGGACAGAATCCAACTCCTCGTAAGCTTTGGTTGCCATCCACTTCGCTTGGCCAATATTCGCTGGAGCGTAATTATCTTCCACCGCATTCTCATCAATAACACTTCGAGTGTCCCACCAAAGAGTATTTTCAGCCGAAAGTGATAGAGAGGATAAAATAATAGCAATCCGAGAAACAAACGCCACGGCTGGTCCCGTCCGGATGTGAGGAATCGAATGAGTTCTATATTTCATTTTTCTGCTTTCTTGTCTCGATGTTCAATCCCCATTGTTTCGATCAATAAATACTCGGGGGGATCCGCAGTCCCAGAGCCGGAAATTACTCTCTCTACGAACCGGAACATCAACCAAGCACTCATTTGGAATAACGAATAATCAATTATTACAAACAATGATTTCTCACTTTCACCTATCAAAGATCATATCGTCGGTACAACAGCAAGCCAAAAGTCACTTTTTGTGTGCATTGCGCTAAATCGAAGGGCCCGAGCGGAGTCTCCGCAAGGAGTTGAGGTCTATCGCTGTGTCAAAAAGAACAACACCCGGATGAGATCTCTCACCGGGCTTATAAGCCAGAAGAGCTAGAATAAATATCTGGAGAGCCGCCGAGCGTGGCATCCAATGAAAATTGACGATCGACGAAGTCAGCGACCCGCTTTCTTGCGGCGTAAGCATACGTTTAAGGCGCCCAACGGTAAGGTCAACTTGGCGTGAAGACCCAGAAGCGGGGCTCGAAGGTAATCTACAGAGAGGCATATATAGTCGTGATTTTCGAGTTCTTGAATCGCGCAGAGTGTTCCTGTGGCAAACTCGTCAAACGACTGTTCCGCTCAGGCGGGCGAGAGCTATGGGAGGCGACACGGAAAACTGCAGGAGGGAAGTTACCTGATGGACCGCCCGGTACCCGTTCACGGGACCTTCTCGCAAGCTTACAAGAAGAACGACCGGTCGCATGTGGAGCAGAGGAATTTCACTCATGTCCGACCGCTGTTAGACTACGGGCGCCATGGCGACATCCGTCTCGTGGAACTCGTTAACGACCTCTGCGGCACCGTCTGGCTGCCACTGCGCAACCATAACACCCCGGTGATAAAGCTCGTCGAACGAACCCGCTCGGGCAGCAAGGTGACGAAGAAATGCGGAGAAGCCTTGGCTCCATGGGACCGTCTGTTGGGCTACACCCCTTGTTCCAGCGCGAGCCAAAGTAAGCTTCGTGCTGAACGGAAGCACCTCGATCCGCTGGAGCTCCCTGAGCAGATCGATGAGAAACTTGCGGTGATATTTGAGATCCTCAGTTGGCTGAAGGAAGCCGAAGTGACAGCCGACCTCCCATCGAAGGCGATTGATGGCTCCGTATGTCTTGTCAAAGTGGCTAGAAAGAAGCCAAAACCAAGTAAGTCCGGGTGTCATGAAATCCCGCATAACGACCGCACCTCCCCGGGGGCATCCTTCACAGGCACAACACGCCCGCCTTGCGCCTCTCACCAAAACCCGCCCGGTCCGCTACCTCGACCTTTCTCGGGCTGGTGACCTTCGCGACGCTCGAAGAACAAGGTGAACTCGTTGCGATTGTAGGTCAGATGAGTCGCTGCGATCAACTTCAGCCAACCCTTGACCGCTTGATTCAAGGCATTCTCAAAGTGTTGATTGATTCCCGCGTAGCTATCCACTCCAGCCGTCTTCAGCGTGAAAACCACCAAACCTCCCGGCTTCAGACTCTTCGACAAACGTATCACCTGGCCCAAGGCGATCGGAGTCTCGCCATTCATGTCACAGAGCAAGGCATCGAAGCTCGCCCTCGCCGATGGCTCAAACTCCGCGACATCCGCCTTGATGAAATGAAGGCCGCGATGCTTGTCGAGCCGCTGGTCGAGTGGTGCACGGTCAATCGCCGTGACTTCATATCCTCTTTCTAGCAGCTCCGAACTCATTCCGCCGGGACAAGCGCCCAGCTCCAACCAATGCCCGCCCTCGGGTGGCACCGGCCGATGCAGCGGCAGGTAGTGAAGCGCCTCGGCGATCTTTGCTCCGGCCCGACTAATGGTGTGGTCCGCCTTCTGGCTGATGAACTTCGTGCCGCCCGGATAAAATCCATTCGATCCCTTCGGACTCTGCACGCCGCAATACAATCCCTCTTTCCCGACCATGCAGAAAAGCGACGACTTTGAGGCATCCTGCTCTTCGACTGACTTGAAACCCTTCGCCTCTTCATCGAAGATTTGCAGCGTCCGCCCTCTCAAGTTTGTCGCCAGCGCCTTGTAGTAACCATCCCGTGCGCTCGGATCGAGAATCCCGACGAACACTCCTTGCAGCCCCTGTCCTGAAAACTTGCGGTGCAAGGTCTGCGCCGCCTTTTCAATGAATCCCTCCATCTTCTGTGGATTGCATGGCCAGACGTGACTCATCGGCAGATTCCAGCGAACAAAGTGGGAGGCATCCGATCCCTGCAGACGTGAGGGATTACGACACTGAATCAGCGTGTACTCCTCACCGAGGCTCTTCACCTTCTTCGCTTCCAGACCTGCAATCACGTCATCGGTGAAATCAGCAAAGTGCTTCGAAATACGGATCAGCCACGGGGACTCTTTTGGTGTTTCTTCTGTACTCATGGCAAGGGGCCCCAAATGGTTTTCATCAATGCAAAAATTTCCGGCTCGGCCTGACGCAAGTCATCGCGGTGGAAGGGATAGAAATCGTTCAGACCAAAGTAGGACTCGGTCATTTCAGCAAAGAACTCTTTCTGATTGGTCAGAGCATAGTGCGGAATCTGCTGACCATTGATGTGCCGGACCTTCTGATACTTCCCGCTTTGGCAGAATTGTTTCCAGGCCTGGAGAATTTCCTCTTTTTCAAAGCCAAGCACCTGGTCGTGATAGGCGTGCGCCAGTTCGTGCAGGGTCGCCCACGGTTGGGTGTGATGATGCCGTGCCGAGGAAAATTGGCTCGCATCCGGAATGTGAAAGCCTCTCGCCATCGCCGGATCGTAACCCTTGTCCTTCAGCCAGCTTTCGCTCGGATGATACTGCATCGATTTCAGCGCCCCGTGGCTGAGGTCCAGCCAGATCGGCACCTCCTGCAATCGGGCCACCTTGTCCGGCGGAAGCACGATCACGATGTCCAGAAGCCGTCCCTCTAACAACTTGAGTGCCTTCGTCCCCAGCTCGCGTTGCGGCCCCTTCAGCAAACGTTCATCCACCTGCACTTTCCAGCCCTCGACATCCAGGACCTGATGGCGCGTGGGCTTCGCCGGGAGATCATCGTCCGCACGCGTTCCCACCATCCCCGCGAGGAAGAGAAAGACGATGGCGATGGGGTGCTTGGCAATCATGGATGTCGCCCGGCCACCATCACCACCACCAAGAGCGCGACAAGCACTTTCCAAGTTCAATCCCCCAAGGAGCGGTCGGCTTGCAGCCACCGGGCAAGCCCGGCCGAAACACCCCGGGCAAAAGCAACTCTCCCGGCTCAAGTCATCCACCCCTCGGGGCTTGAAAAGCCCCGCTCCTTGAGGGGAAAAGCGACCGCTCCCCTGTAAGCCGGATTCTGTTCCTCCCGCCTATGCGGGATTCGACGATCATTTCTCTCCCTGCCGAGGCAGGAGCCCGCCGAAGCGAGCGGCGACTAATACCCGGGGTTGACGAGCGGGCAGCTCATCCTCTGTTCTGTCTTGCACCGCGCGGGGTTTACCGTGCCACCGTTGTTACCTTCGGCGCGGTGGGCTCTTACCCCACCCTTTCACCCTTACCTGATCCCTTGCGGGCCATCGGCGGTATGCTCTCTGCTGCACTTTCCGTCCCGTGGCTTTGAAACCCCGGTCCCCCGTTTTCACGAGGCACGCTGCCCTATGGTGTCCGGACTTTCCTCAACTCCCCCCGAAGGAAAAAGCTGCGATCGCCCGGGGAGCGGCGGCCAGAAACTAGCCGTCAGCCCCAGCGATGCAAGACGCAAAGCCTCCATCGGAAATCCCTCGTGCCGTCGCGTGATTGACGGTCCGCCTACCACTACTTCAACGAACCAAGGTACTTCCACAGGGCCGTGATCTCTTCCTCGTTGAGCTGTTTGAGGAGGTGGACGGGCATGGGTGGGCGCATGGCGACACCGGTCGTCGGTGAGGTGCCGGTGCGAATCATCGTGGTGAACGATTCCAACGACCAAACCGGATCAGCTCCGAGACGGATGTTCGAGGCGGGAGGCCATGACGGGTCACCGCCGGGAATCGGACCACCCTGAAAATCCGCTCCATGACAGCCCGTGCAGGACGCCGCCAGATAGCGACCAAATTCAGCGGTTCCGCCTTCGGCAGGCTTTTCGGCAAATCCCTGCTGGAGATCGATGATCGATGCCGGAAACATGATCGGCATCTTGCCAAACACCGCAAGAGTTCGGGCGACTGGCCCGAAAGAGTTAACATGCGGAGTCGATTCGACCGCGGGAACGGAACGCAGGTAGGCGATCAGTGCGGCAATATCTCCTTTGCTGAATCCCACATATTCGAATGATGGCATGAAGTGCAGCGATCGTCCTTCCTGATGGATTCCATAGCGAATCGCCCGCGCGATCTCCTCGTCCGACCAATCCTTGAGCGCGAAGGGCGTGAGATTCGGACCATGAATCGATCCCATGGCCCCATTTTCCATCACTTTCGCGCCGGCGAGATTCTCGCCATGGCAATCGATGCACCCGGCCCGCACCGAATAGATCCGCTCGCCAAGCCGCGGGTCCGCCGTTTGCACATCGGCTGATATCGTGAAATCCGCTGCCGTGTGCGGCTCGTTGGCCATGCGATTGAACCGATAGGCAATCAAGGCGGCCACTGCCCCTGCCAGAACCAGCAAAAATATCAAGGCACGCAGAATGATCCGTTTCATAACATGTAGAGCCTGAAGATTCCCTCACTGATGATGCTTCGGGAGATATTCCAAATCGGCGCGAAAAAGACAAGATGGATTCCGGCCATCGCCGGGCCATGCTCGAGACCAGCCCGGCGCCTAATGGACAAAGAACACGTCTGAGAAAAACCAGATGATCATTACCAGGCCGACCATCACCTTGACCACCAGGCCGGCCATGGTGCCGACCGCTGAGCCGACACCCGAGACCATCGCGGGCTTGTGCTCCTGCTTGGCGAACATCGCTTCAAAAAGATAGGCGCCGAACAAGGGTCCAAGGATCAGCCCGAAGGGCATGAAAAACATTCCCACGATGCCGCCGACAATGGCGCCTCCCGCCCCCCACTTCGTTCCGCCGAACCATTTCGCTCCGGCCGCTCCGCTGACAAACTCGAACACCTGAGAGGCGATGAGCAGCAGCGAAATAGCGCCCACGCTCCACCACGATAGGCCCGCATCCGGCCCGAGGATCCAGCGATAAGCCACCGCCCCCATCAAAATCACCAGATGGCCCGGAATCACCGGAACAATGCAGCCCACCAAACCCATCACAAAAAGACAGATCGTCATCAGCCAGACGCCGCCGGCGCCGACTTCATCCCATCCACCCCATCCGCTGATCGCGTCCCACATCGGCATTGAAGTAACCTGACCTCGATGCAATTGCAGGTATAAAAGCCGCCCAGATTCCCATCCCCCCTCCATTCCAAGATCCGCTGGGAAATCCAATCGCATCAAAAACCATTCATGATAGCTTCCCGTCGATGTCGCACCACCCCGAGCTCTGGAAGACCGTCCGCTGGATTGCGTTCCTCGCAGCAATTGTCGCACTGGGTTTTCTCGGCGTGAAGATGATCGATCGCAACATTGCCGGAGCCTCCAACGGTCTCGACAAAATCCTTGGCGCCCTGACCAACTCCGACACCCGAATCGTCGAAGGCCGCGCCGTCATTTCCGAACAGAACGAGATCAGCGAGCTCTCCCTGCTCGAGCTCCGGATGTCGGCCACCCGCAGTTTCGAGCACGAAAATTACGTCCTCAAATATCTCCCGACCGGCACCAAGAAACTGATCGTCCGCGGCGACTACCGCATCACCGCCGGCTACAAGCTCAAACCCGGCGTCTCGCTCGCGGTGGAGGGCGGGGTGCCCGTCGCGCGTTTCCCCGAGGCGGAGATCCTCGGCGTCGAACTCATCGATTTCACCATTCTCAGCGAAAAAGACGGCTGGGCAAACAGCATCACGGCGGAAGACCGCGCCACCCTGCTCCGCGAGCTCCGTCAGCAGATGCGCATGGAGGCCGAAAAGAGCGGCGTTCTCGATGTCGTCGATGGCGCTCTGCGAACCCGCATGAAGGACCTCATCGGCAGTGATCAAGTGCGCATCGAACACGCAGAATCCCCCTGATCATGTTCGACGACATCCATTTCCAATCGAGGCTCAACGATCTCAGTCATTCCCCGCCTGATGGCAAAGGGGGCACCGCGAGTCTGGCCTACGAGATCAAACAACTCCGTCGTCTTGTTTCAAAAATGGCCCTCGCCAATCAGGCTCTCTACGAAATCCTGCAGACCAAAACGGGCATCAGCGACGAAGAACTTCGCCTCAAGATCCGCGAGATCGACAAGCGACCGGACCGCTGACTTCAATCGGCACCCTCCAAAGTAAAAAAGCCCGACCTCCTCTCGGAAGCCGGGCTTTTCAAAAACTCAATCAGCTCAATGCTCGCGGCAGAACTGCTCGAAGCGGGTCAGTCCTTCATTGAGCACATCAAGCGTGGTGCAGTAGCTCAGACGAATGCCGTCGTCATAACCGAAGGCAATGCCCGGAACCGCCGCCACCTTGTAGCGGGAAAGCAGCTTGTCGCAGAGGTTCTGTGACTTGATGCCGAGCTGACCGGTGTAGACGAAGAAGTAGAACGCACCCTCCGGCTCGATCACGCGCACATTGTGGATCGCCTTCAGACGGGCGAGCATGAACTGACGACGGGAGTCATACTCGTCGCGCAAATCGCTGAGGAAAGTCTGGTCACCCTGAAGGGCTGCAATGGCCGCCCACTGCGCGAAGCTCGTCGCATTGGACACGGTGTGATTCTGGATCTTGTCGATCGCCTCGGCGAGCGCCGGGGGAGCGGCCGTGTAACCAAGGCGCCATCCGGTCATCGAGTAAGCCTTCGAGAAACCATTCACGGTGATCGTCAGGTCGTAGAGTTCCTGGCTGAGCGAAGCGATCGAGACGTGCTTCTTATCACCGTAGATGAGCTTTTCGTAAATTTCGTCGGAAAGGATCACGATGTCCTCATAAAGGGCCACTTCGCCAATCGCGCGGAGTTCTTCTTCCGTGTAGATGGCACCGGTTGGATTCGACGGCGAATTGATGATCACCATCTTGGTCGCAGGCGTCATCGCTTCCTCGAACTGCTCGGGAGTCATCTTCCAGCCATCCGATTCCTTCGTTTCAACGATCACCGGCTTTCCACCTGCGAGACGAACCATCTCCGGGTAGCTGACCCAGTAGGGCGAAGGGATGATCACTTCGTCGCCTTCTTCAATCACGGCGAGAATGGCATTGTAGCACGCCATCTTGGCTCCCGAGGTCACGCAGATCTGATTGGCCGCGTAGTCGAGATTGTTGTCGTCCTTGAGCTTCTTCGAAATTGCCTGGCGAAGCTCGGGGATACCACCGGATGCGGTGTACTTCGTCTTGCCTTCCTGGATGGCGACGATGCCGGCAGCCTTGATGTGTTCCGGAGTATCGATGTCCGGTTCACCACCAGCGAGCCCATAGACCTCTTCGCCACGGGCGATCATGGCTTTGGCCTGGTTGGTGACGGCGAGCGTGAGCGAAGGATTTACTTCGGCGATGCGGGATGAAATGGAGTCCATGAGAGAGCGCGAATGATGTTTCTACCCGCCGGAAACGGCGACAGCTCATTCATGTCACCCCCCTCCGGCAAAGCGGGGCGCTTTTCTGCACCTCGCCCGCGATCCGCGCAAGTGAAATAGAAGGCTCGAAAGCTCCGTCCTCCAGAACTGGCCTCAATCGACCAGATCCTTCATCCAGCCGCCCCTTGCCGTGACCCATTTCCCCTTCCTGACCACCGTCGGAAAGCCAAAGCCGTGGCGAGCCCCGGCCTCGAAAACCTCCCAGGCCTGGCTGGCCAGAATTCCCGACAGAATCAGGTCGCCGCCTGGCTTCACCAGCTTGGAAATGACTGGAAATGCCTGAATGAGAACGGTTGAGAAGATATTTGCCATCACCACGTCGTACTTCTTGCGCGGTTTCCATTTCAGCACATCCACCTCCTTGACCTCCACCCCGAGCACCCCGCTCCTCTCACAGTTCCGCTCGGTCACCTTCACCGCGAAAGGGTCGTAGTCGCAGGCAAAAATCGGATCCGCGCCGAGTTTGCCGGCTGCGATGGCCAGCAAGCCCGTGCCACTCCCCAGATCGGCGCAGGACCATCCGGCTCCGCGCTTTTTCGCCACATCCACCAGCAACCTCAAGCAGGTCGAGGTCGTCGCGTGGTCACCGGTGCCAAAGGCCATCTCCGGCGGAATGCTCAACACCTCGCGCCCCGGATGGGCCATCGCCAGTGCCTTGAGCGCCTTTTCATCCGCTTCTTGGGTGACCACAAAGCGATCCCGGATCTTCAGCGGCGGCGGCACCTCGGCGGGCTTCTGCCAATCCGCATTCTTGAGCTGCTTCACCCGCCCGCCAAAGCGGGCGACGATCTCCTCCGCATCCTTCTTGCTCTCGCAGAAGACTTCCACCCTCAGGGTCTTGCCGCCCTTGAGCACATGGATCACCAAATTCGAGTTCCCGTGAAAGCGCTCTTCCCAGGCATCCAGCCACTTCGAGGCCGACAATTTTTCCCAAACCCACATGCGCGCGATTTCGCACGAGTCGCTACCTTTTCGCCATCAAAAAGTGAAGCTCTCCAATCAAGGAGCGGCGACTTCAGTCGCCGAGCCACCCATCAACCCGGTCCCTGCTCCGAAAGTAATTTCAAACCCTGCTCTGCGAACAGCACCGCATAGCTCGGCAGAATCCGCCGATGAATCAAATCCAACCGCTCGGCATAATGCGCAAAGCTGCTCTTGGCCGCATTCACCGTGATCTTCTGCAAGTCCCCCAGACTCAGATCAAAGACCTGCGTCGCGATCTCCAGTTCTTTCGACATCTCCGTGTCGCTCATGAGGCGGTCGTCCGTATTGAGAAAAACCCGGAACCCCGCCCGGAAGAACTTCGGAAAGGGATGCTCCGCCACGCTCGCGCAGGCTCCCGTGTGCACGTTGCTTGAGAGGCACATTTCCAGAGGAATGCGTCGATCCAGAATAAACTGCGCCAGGCGACCGAGCACCATCGAGCCGTCCTCCAAAAAAGCAATATCTTCTAACAAGCGAGTCCCGTGCCCCAGTCGATGCGCCCCACAGTACTGCAGCGCCTGCCAGATCGACTCCGGACCAAAGGCCTCCCCCGCGTGAATGGTGATCTTGAAATTCGCCCGGCTGATTGCCTGAAACGCCTCCAAATGCCGCTTCGGAGGATGCCCCGATTCTTCCCCCGCGAGGTCGAATCCCACCACCCCGCGATCCCTCCAACGAATCGCCAATTCCGCCGCTTCCAGCGAATCCCTGCGGTCCCGCATCGCACAAATGATCAGTCCCCAGCTTACCCCGAACTCTTTTTGCCCGCGCTCCAAGCCCGCGATCACGGCTTCCACCACTTCGTCCTGAGTCAGCCCCGCCCGATCGTGAAATACCGGCGCGAAACGCACCTCGCTATGAACCACCCCATCGCGGAACATGTCCTCCATGTATTCATAAGCCACCCGCTCGAGGCCATCCTTTGTCTGCATCACCGCAATCGTGTGAGCGAAGCCTTCCAGATACTCGCCCAGATTCCCCCGCTGCGCCCCGCGATGAAACCATGAGGCCAGCTCTCCGGCATCCTCCGTCGGGAGGCCCTCATATCCCAGCTCGCGCGAAAGCTCGATCACGGTCGAGGGTCTCAAGCCACCGTCCAAATGCTCGTGCAGCAGCACCTTCGGCAAGCGTTTGAAATCCAGAGACCTCACGAGTTCACGACCTTCGGGCAAGCGCGCTTCGGGCAAGTCCATGAGATACTCCATTTTCATCGTAGCTGAAGCCTAACAAACCCGAGCCCGTTCTCCCCGCAATTTCTCCGGCGAGCCCCTCCCCGCTCAGTAATTGTGAACCGATCCAAAGAAAAAGGGCCCGGAATTTCTTCCGGACCCTTTTAGGAAATTGGAGCGGGTGATGAGATTCGAACTCACGACATCGACCTTGGCAAGGTCGCGCTCTACCACTGAGCTACACCCGCGTCGCGAAACGCGTGCGCGGTTTCTACACCTGACGACACTTCGGACAAGCCCAAATTTGCAAAAAAATCACATAATCTGCCAGAACCCGGAAAACACCCACTTTCCAGTTCCCAATATCGCATTTCAAAGATCCAATCTCCGCGCCCAATGTCCGACAAACTCGCCGAAATCATCGCCACCAAGCATCAGGAAGTCGAAGCCCTGCTCCCACGTGCCGGCCATCTGCGTGCCGCTGCGCTCCAGCGCAATGAATTCCGTGGCTTCCGCAGTGCCCTCGACCGTGGTCCTGACCAACTCGGGGTGATCGCCGAAATCAAGAAGGCCTCGCCATCCGCCGGCATCATCGATCCCAATTTCGATCCCATCCGTCAGGCCAAGCGCTACCTTGATGGCGGTGCCTCCTGCCTTTCGATCCTCACCGACGAGCCGTATTTCAAGGGCTCACTGAGCTACCTCACCAAGATCGCCGAGTTTTCCGAGGCCCCACTGCTGCGCAAGGACTTCACCATTCACCCCGTCCAGATTCACGAAGCCGTCGTCTCCGGGGCCGATGCCATCCTTCTCATCGTCGCCGCGCTCAATGACGAACTCCTCAAGCACCTCTACCAGGAAGCCAAGGACTTCCAACTCGATGTCCTCGTCGAAGTCCACGACCTCCCCGAAATGGAACGCGCCCTCGACCTCGGCGCCGACCTCATCGGGGTCAACAACCGCAACCTGAAAACCTTCACCACCGACCTCGGCACCACGGAAAAACTTGCCGACGAAGTCCCTGACAACGTTCTGTTAGTGTCTGAGTCGGGCCTCAAATCCCTCGAAGACGCCCAGCGCGTTCTCGACGCCGGAGCCAACGCCGTCCTCATCGGCGAAACCTTCATGCGCGCCCACAATCCCGCCGAGGAAATCGAGGCCTACCTCGCCCTGACCAGCGGCAGCTGAAGATCCACTCAGGCTCTGCTCTCGGAGTCGGGCACCGACATTCGGCGGCCAATTGGCGGCCACTTGGTGCCCGCCCAATTTTCAACAGACCCGCCCTCCATGAGGGTGCCTTTTCAGGCTGACCCGATCTCCTTCAGCAAGGCCTGCACCTTCCCGCGGACCATGAGACTCATCTCGTCGGTCTTCTCCCTGAGCGCCTCGAGACAGAGCTCGAGTTCCCCTCGCGCGCGGGCCCTCTGCGTCTCGTTCAGAGCTTCACGCTCACTCCAGTTCGACAAGATTTCCAGCACCTCGGAAAACGAAGGTGCTGAGGACCGGTATCGATAAATCTCTGCCATAACTAACCTCCTCGACGCTCCCTAGAATCTTGTCAAGGCAGATACGTCGCACCACGAATTCGAGTTATGTTACAAAATATTGGAATTTTTCCGGTTGACGGACCTCGTCGTTATTGAGACGCATTCGCAACAGCTCGCCAGGCGAATCATTCATCCCGCTGGCGATTCCCCATCTCATGAAATCGACAACACTCCGTACGTTTCCTACGAATCGTCAGTCGCTCGCCTTCGCGGGCACCATCGTCACCCTCGGTCAAATGGCCAACCCGGCTCTGTCTGCCACCCCTGCCGAAACGACAGACGGCGACGACGAACCCGTCGACGACCTGGCGGAACTGGTCGTCGAAAGTGAGGACAAGGTGCTCTACAAGCCCGAGCGGCTTGCCTCGCCGAAGTTCACCCAACCGATCGTCGACGTTCCCCAGACCATTTCGGTGATTCCCAAGGAAGTCATCCAGGAACAGAATGCCACCTCCCTGCGCGACGTGTTGCGCAACACTCCCGGCATCAGCATTCAGGCTGGTGAAGGCGGAGCGCCTCCGGGCGACAACCTCTCGATTCGTGGCTTCAACTCCCGCGACAACATCTATGTCGACGGCGTCCGCGACTTCGGCGGCTACACCCGCGACCCCTTCAACCTCGAACAGGTCGAGGTGGCCAAAGGTCCTTCATCGACGAACAATGGTCGGGGATCCACCGGCGGCTCGATCAACCTCGTCAACAAGAAGCCCCGCGACGAAAAATTCTACGATTTCATGCTCGGCGGCGGGACCGATAACTATGGCCGCGCGACCGTTGACATCAACCAGGACCTTTCCTGGTGCGAAGGGGCAGCCATCCGCTTCAATGCCGTTTATCACAACGCCGACACTCCCGGCCGCAACATTGCCACGGAAGAACGCTGGGGCGTCGCCCCTTCGATCACCTTCGGTCTCGGCTCCGACACACGCGCCACACTGAGTTACTTCTACCTCGGCTCCGACGGCATCCCGGACTACGGCATCCCATGGGTCGCCTCGCCGAATACCGCCATCCCGGGCTTCGTCGATCAGATCGCTCCGGTCAGCTACGAGAATTTCTACGGTCTGAAATCGCGCGACTACCTGACGAACGAGACCCATATCGGCACGATTGAGCTCGAGCACGACTTCTCGGATTCGCTGCGCTTGCGGAACCTGACACGCTACGGCTTCACCAATACCGACCTCAGCGTCACCGCCCCGCGCTTCGCCGACGAGGACCCCACGACTCCCGGGAATCAGTACGGCACCACCATCCGCCGGACCGATTGGAAAAGCCGCGATCAGAACGACACGATCTTTGCGAACCTCACCGACCTCAACTATGATTTTGAGACCGGTTCCCTCAGTCACCAGCTGGTGGCGGGTATCGAAGTCGCCCGTGAGGATTCGAAGAACATGAACCGCGTCGACCTCAACCTGGCCAACGCGCCGAATACCGACCTGTTCGCACCGAACCCGTACGATCCTTACGTTCCCGCGATCGTTCGCGACGGCACTTTCAACAGCGCCGACTCCACCTCCTTTGCCGCCTACGTTTTCGATACCATCGAATTCGGACCACACTGGCAATTCGATGGCGGCCTGCGTTGGGATTACTACGATTTCAACTTCCGCAACGCCACGGTGGGTTCCGTCCAGAATGTCAGCGACGCCCTGAGCTACCGCGCCGCCGTTACCTACAAGCCTTGCGAGGAAGGCAGCATCTATCTCGGCTACGGAACCTCCTTCGACCCCTCGGCGAGCAGCCCGGTTTATGCGGTCCGCGGAACCAACCTCACCAGCCTTCTTTCCGATCCCGAGGAAAGCGCCACGCTTGAACTTGGAACGAAATGGCTGGTGCTCGAAGAGCGCGTGCTGCTCACGGCGGCGATCTTCCAGACCGACAAGACCAACGCCCGCACCACGGATCCTGTAACCGGAAACACCTACCTTTCCGGCAATCAACGCGTCCAGGGCTTCGAGCTCGGAGTGAGCGGAACGGTGACCGACTGGTGGCGTGTCACCGGCGGCTACGCCTTCCTCGACAGCGAGGTCCGCAGTTCCGCCGTCGCCTCGGAGATTGGAAAGAACCTGAGCAACACTCCAGAGAACACCTTCTCGCTGTGGAATGTCTTCACCTTGCCGGGAGGCTTCAGCACCGGCATTGGAACCACCTACGTCGGCAGCCGTTACAGCAACGACAGCAACACCCGCGAGGCCTCCGCCTACTGGCTCGTGGATGCCATGCTTGCCTATCAGATCAATGAACGGATCTCGCTGCAGCTGAACCTCAACAACCTGCTGGACGAAGATTACATCGATCAGGTCGGTGGCGGTCACGCCGTCCCCGGAGCAGGGCGCTCGGCGGTCGTCAGCACCAGCTTCAGTTTCTAACATGATGTTCTTTCAGGGCTCGTCGGATTTTCGACGCGGCGGAATCAACCGTCGCCAAAATCACGGCGAATCCCCTGTGGGCCGAGGCGGTGCACCGCCGCCTGCGGTCTGAACTGCGATTGACCTTTTTCGGTAACTGCTAGGGGCGGGAGGGATTGTTTCGACAAACCCTCCCGCCCCGACTTTTTTCACCCCGATGCAACGCTTTCCCCTGCTCCGGAAGGTCCTCTTCTGGGCTCACCTCGCTGCCGGCCTATCGGCTGGCGTCTTCATTTTCCTGATGGCGGCATCCGGCATCATCCTATCGTTCGAGCGGCAAATCACCGAGGCCGCCGATGGCTACAAGCTCAGTGGAGGAGAACGCCTCGAGCTCCCCGCCCTTCACGCCAAGTTGTTGGAAGCGGAACCTGAAGCCCGTCCCACCGGGATCCAGATGGAAGCCTCAGCTACGGCACCTGCCGTATTTCAGTTCGGTCGCGAACGCTCGGTCTTCATCGATCCCTACAATGGACAGATTCTCGGGGAAGGCGCCGTGCGCACCCGCGCGTTCTTCAAGTGGGTGACCGGATTCCACCGCTGGCTCGCCATGACAGGCGACACCCGTGAGACGGGAAAAGCCATCAACTCCTCCGCCGCATTGGTGTTCTTCTTCATCCTCGTCAGCGGCCTGTTCCTCTGGATTCCGAAACGCTGGACCCGTCGTGGCATGGCGGCCATCAGCACCATTCAACCGAAACTGCGCGGCCGATCCCGTGATTGGAACTGGCACCACACGCTCGGACTCTGGTTTGTCATCCCCCTCCTGATGACCGTCTCAACCGGCCTCGTGATCGCCTACCCCTGGGCCAACAAAATGCTTTTCCAAGCCTTCGGCGAAGACGCGCCGGAAAAGAAAGGCAAGGGCAAGCCCGGTGGCGGCAAAGGGGCACCCGAGGCTCCGCCAACATTCCCCGCCGGGCTCGATCAAGCTATCAAGGTGGCCACCGCCGCCGCGCCCGACTGGCAACAACTTCAATTTTCCTTCCCTCAGAAAAGCGACCTCACGATTTACATCAGCGGCGGTCATCGCGGTCGGCCCGATCTTCGTCAGGAGATGAGCATTGATCTGAAATCCGGAGAAATCACCGACACCAGGAATTTCGAAGGCCTGAGCCCCGGTCGACGTGCCCGAAGCTGGGCCCGCTGGCTGCACACCGGCGAAGCCCTCGGCTGGGTCGGGCAAACCATTTCCGCGCTCGCTGCCAGCGCCACGCTGGTGCTGATCTACACTGGCTTCGCCTTGAGCTTCCGACGTTTCTTCATGCGCCGAAAATCCTCAGTGAGCCGGGCGTTGTAGCTCCGCCAAGCGCTGATCGGCGGCGCGGAGCGTCCCGATGATCGCCAACTCTCGCTCGCCGCGCTCCGCAGCGTTCCACACTCCCCGCTCCGCGCCATCGTCGATCGCCGTGCGCAAGGCAACTGCAGCCGCGCCTTGGAAACTCAGATCCTCCCACGGCGCTCCCGGCGATCGCTCCGGATCCATCGCATCGAGCACAAACTCTGCTAGGAAATGAGGCTGACAAACCCGGTAGACCCGCAGACCGAGCCGGAACAAATCCGCAGCCACCGAACGCAGCGACTTCACTCCTCGCCGCTCCCAGAATCTCTCAAGCACGAGGGCTTCCTCAACCCGATCCGTAACCCGGGCAATCCAATCCCCTTCTCTAACACCAGCCTCGAGCTCCTCACAAAGCCGCCCACAGAGCTGGTGCCGGGCCTTCAGACCTGTCTCTGCCGCAAGCACATCCTGACTTTCCAATTCGCGCACCAAATCGAGAGCCTGCTCCGCCTCAGAAATCGCAAGTTTCCGATCTTCTACCACCCGGCTGAGGTGCACTCTTGCGACGGCGGAGTGAAGTCTCTGGGCATCATCCTCAGGCTCATCGACAACCCCTCGCCCGAAACTCTGCCGCGCTTCGTCGCTTTGCCCCATCGCCTCAAGAGCCAGGCCGCGATTCCCCCAGGCCACGGCGAGGCGGCACTTGACGGCACGGCTTTCCTCAAGTCGCCCGAGCACTGCAATTCCCTCGTCGTATGAGGTCACCGCCTCGGAAAATCGCCCGTCACGAGCCAGCACGTCGCCACGATTGATCCACCCCGCCGAAAGCCCCCAAGGGAAAATCGGGTCGTCTTCGAGTGGCAAGGTCAGGCGGATCCTGATGGCCTCTTCAAAGTCCTCCAAGGCACCCGATTGCCCCGCGGCCGCCCGTTCAATGCCGCGTCTTGTTAGGAAATTCGCCTCCTCGTTGCGATCGAAAGCCGAACCCTTCATGGCTCATTGCGCCGCATCCACGAGCTTTTCCAAACTGTCGCGGTAGGTCTGCAAGTCGCCGCCGGGACGGAGGGCCAGCGCTCGGTCGACCGCCTTCAGCGCCGCACCGAATCGACTGTCCTCGACCTTGAGCCGCGCCAGCGCCACCCAGGCATCGACCGCCGATTCCTCGACAGCCGTCGCGCGTTCGAAATACAACTCTGCCTGACCCGGCTTACCACTAGATTTCTCGTACTTCCCGAGTGACATCAGAACCACGCCATCGGTCGGGTCCTCTTTCAACAAAGCAACCAGCTCTTCCGCCCCTTCCTCCGGAGCTTTCGCGGAATCGATCTTCAATCTCGCTTCCGCGAGACGCAGCTCCCGCGGCACCTCACCTTCGGCAGGCTTCGCCTTTTCCAGAAGCTTCTCCGCCAATTCCCATTCCTTCAATGCCATCGCCGAAGCGATCACCGAAATCACGCGACTCGCGGTTGGCTTCGTTTCAGCATCGAATGCTTCATCAACGATCAGGCGGGCGTCGTCACCGCGGGATCCACGCAAATGCAGATCGGCCAAAAGCAGCAGTCCGTCCCCATCAAGCAATGCCAGACGTCGTGGCAGCTCCAGGGTCTTGACCGCATCCTCCTGTCGATTCAGCTCCATCAAGATGGAAGCCTGCAGAGACGGATAGGAAGCCACTTCCGGACGCTGGCGAATGACTTCATCCAGCAGCACCACCGCTTCTTCCCGCGCATCGAGATGCTGCAAACACTGCGCCACCCCGGCTTTCCATTCCGCGGTGTCCGGTTCCGTCAGCTGAGCCATTCGATAGGCTTGCAAGGCACTCGCCCACTCTCCGCGCTGCAATCGGCAGTAGCCTAACAAACCGTAGGTGGCGCCATCCGAATCACCGAGGCGCATCGCTTCGATCAAATGCTCGAGCGCCTTGTCCAGCTCTTCCATCCGCACCTGTGCCATCGCCAGATTCCGGTGCGCGCGACGAAACGAGGGGTAATCCTTGATGGCTGATTCGTAGGCCTCGATGGCCTCCTCCATCTCCCCTTCCTCGAAGTAGAGGTTGCCGAGATTGAATCGCAAGGCCGCCGACTTCGCCGTCAGTGAACTTCCCTTGACCTTTGCCAGTGCCGACTTGCGGTCGCCCTTTTCCATCAAAGCCTGAACTTCCACCAGCAGACCTCGCACTTCCGTCGAAACACTCGGCTCGATCCGTGCCTCAATGCGATAGCTCCCATTGAAGCTCTTCTGAAAGGACGCGTCTTTCCAATAGGACGTCGTCAAAGGAAGCGGCTCCGCAGCTGCTGCAACTCCTCCATATCCAAGCACCAATATCCAATATCTGATCATCATTTCCTAATCGTTACCGGCCATCTCATGATCGCCTTGACCCGCTGGCCATTGCGCGTCGGTGATGTGAACTTTGCCGAAGACGCCACCCGGCGTGCGGCGGAAACCAAATCGGCATGAGTCGAGGATATCACCCGGCGAATGCTCACCGAGCCACTCGTGCTCAACTCCACCTCGAAAACCACCGTGCCGCTCGTGACCCCCTTCCGCGCCAGCGAACTCGGAAAAACGGCCGAGCCATGGCGAATCAGGCGCGGCTTTCCGTCCAGCTCGCTGATGTTGTAATGCGACTTCGCCACCGGCGCCGGCGGACGAGGCTTGGTGGTCGTGCTCGGCCGGCTCGACGGCTGCGGTTTGGCGACCGGCCGCCTCCTAACAGGCTGCGGCTTTGGCTGAGGCAGCGGTGCCACTTCGACCTCGGTGAAAAAAGGATCCACCGGCATCGTCAGATCCATCGGCAGCTCGGCTTTCGGGACCGGAACCCGAGTGGGATCGGGAATGTGGGTGACTTCCGTCAGCGCCGGCGGCGGTGGAGGAGCATCCGGCGGCGGTTCCTCCGGAGGGGGCGGTGGTGGCTCCGGCAGCGCCGAGATCTCCACCTCGCGAAGTTCGAGCTCCGCCTCCTTCACTTCCGGCACCAGCAAGCGGGCAAGTCCGAGCACCGCGAGCAGCATGCCCGCGATCACGATTCCCACAACTGTGCTTGGAAGCCTCATCAATACTCAGTGATCAAACATCTCGGTTTTTCGTGCCCATCATTTCTCCGTGGCCAGACTCACGGAAACCGCACCCGCCAGTTTTGCCGAATCGATCACCCGCACCGTCGCTTCCGTGGCGGCCGCGGCATCGGCTCGCACCACGACCGGCACCTCGGCATCTTCCTCCAACAAGGCGGAGACCACCGCGCGCACGCCATCCATGCCGATCTCCCGACCGCCATGCCAGACGCGACCTTCGCTGGTCACCGCGATCAAGATGGCCTGTTTCTGAAGGTCCTCGGAACTCGCCGCGCGAGGCTTGGAAATTTCCACGCCGGTCTCCTTCACGAAAACCGTCGTCACGATAAAGAAGATCAACAGCAGGAACACCACATCGATCAATGGGGAGATGTCCACCGTGGTCACCGCTTCGTCCGAGGTGCTATGTCGGAATCTCCTCACGCCACGCCTCCTTTCAATTCTTCATGAAGCTGACGTTGCAGCTCCAGATGAGTCGACTCGGTCTGCCGCTTCAGCAGCGCGAAAATGAAGGCTGCCGGCACCGCCACGACCAGGCCCGCCTGAGTCGTCACCAGTGCTTTGGAAATCCCTCCGGAAATCACATCGATCGGTGCCGATCCCGCTCCCGAGGCCATGCCACCAAAGGTGACCAGCATACCTGCCACCGTGCCTAACAGGCCCAGCAGCGGAGCCGCGGCGATCAGCACGCCGAGAAATGGCAGACGTCTTTCGATCCATGCCATCTCGTCGAGCTCGAAGGTCGCGAAACTGCGCTCGATCTCGCGATTGTCGCGGTTTCCCCGCTCCCATGGCATCGCTCCGCCGACCTGACCGCGCTTGTTCCACTCGCCCGCCGCCACTTTGGCACGTGCTTGTTTGCCATGCTGCCACACCCCATAGATCAGCGAGTAAATCATCACCGCCAGCACCAGCAGCGCTCCGAGGGTGATGCCCCCTTCGCGTAAAGTCAGCAGAATCGCGTTCTTCATTTCGTGCGGAGGGAGTTAACGAATGACAACCCGAGCCTTTCGGTCGTCTGCACGATCCCCTGGCTGCGACGTGACAGGAAGGCGTGGAGAATCAGCGCCGGAATGGCGACGATCAGTCCGAACAAGGTGGTCACCAGAGCTTCGGAGATTCCTCCGGCCAAGGGCTTGGGATCCCCCGATCCGAACAGGGTGATCAGATTGAAAGTCCGGATCATTCCTGAGACGGTTCCGAGCAGACCCAGCAAGGGAGCTGTCGCGGCAGTCACCGCGATCACCGGCAGCAGGGATCCGACCTTCTGCTGCACGCCCATCAACTGCTCGTAAAGCGTCTCTTCTACGACATCTGCCGTATTTCCTGCGGTTTCCACCAGCTTGGTCATCACTGCCGCCGCCGGATGCTTCATCTGGGCAGCCACTTCCCGCGCCTTGTCGCGATCGTTCACTCGTAGCGCGGCAAGAATCGCGATCACCCAGGCTTCGCTTGGCTCCCGGTATCCGGCAAAGCGCATCAGCTTGATCAATCCAAAGATCAGACTCAGCAGCGCCAGACCCATGATGGGCCAGATCCACAGGCCGCCTTTGCGCACGAGGTCGAGCACGCCACCGTTGATTTCCTCCATTGCACGCGCCTTGCCGCCGGTCACATCGAGACCGAGCACCGCTTCGCCGCCCGCCGCCACCGACTTCACTGCCTCTTCATTGGCGGGAATCACCTTTGGCAAGCTTCCTCCCTTTTCCCAGACCACAGCACCGGTCGCGCCATTTCCGGAAAACCAGACCTGCGGACCCATCGCAAAAAATTCGCCTTCGATCACGCCGCCTTCCTCGGAAACCGCCTTGCCGGGAGCCGTCGATCCGCCAATCAATGCCTGCAGACGATCGAGCGAGGCATCAATGACCACGAGCCGTTCCTCAAGCGCGCGCACCGCATCATCGGCCTCACGTGCCAGCACCGATTCATCGATCTTCAAGGCAGGCTCACCCGGTCCCGAGACCGTCTGAATCTTGAGTGCCTGATCCTTCAGCAAGCCCGCCAGATACGAGGCATCCTGCCGCCGCACCAGCCGGTTGCGCTCCAGTTCGCGCATTGCCATTTCGCGATCTTCACGGCTCATCCGCGCGATCCGTGCCAGACGGCGCTTTTCGCGCAGTTCCAGACCGACTTCCTCGAACTCCAGGGCCAAGGCCGGCTTCTCCGCGGCGATTTCCTCACGGACTTTTTCCAGTTCGGAAAGTGAGACGGCGAGATCCGACTTCGCTTTTGTTAGAGCGTCAGACACCGAGGTCTCGGCCGATGCCGGCAGCAGCAAGCCCAGCGCACAAGTTCCCACCAGCCACTTTCTCTTCATTAAATTCTTCATGGTCCCACCTCCTTGATCTGAACGGGCAGCTTCACCACTTCCGGTGGTCGCTTCTTGTCGAGTTCATCGAATGCCTTCACCACCTCACCGCTGATGTCCGGCTTTGAAACCCACACCCAGGCATCCTTGGCAGGCTCCCCGACTCCTGCGTTGCCACGGCGATCGGCGTAGTAGGCGCGGGAAAGCCCGAGATAAAGAACCTCCACCTGGCGCCCATCGCGCTCTTCCTTCGATCGCGTCACCCGTCGGTTGAATTGCTCGGCCTTCGTGACCATCCCAAGAATGGCCTGCATGCCATCGCGCGCCTCGTCACCTGGCTCCCACTCTTCGAGAGCGGTTCGCTCGACTTCAGTCTCGTTGGCCAGCGGTTGGGGGAAAAGTTTCGAGAGGGCGAGCATCCGGTCCTTGTTTCTCACCACCGCTTCGCTCGCGACTCGGCGCGCGGCCTTCAGTGTTTCGAGTTCGGCTTCCGCTTCGCGCTTCTTCTCGTCGTAGCCCCCCGCCGAGGTGCCGGCCTTTTCCAGCTCTTCGCTGAGGAGTTCAAGCTCATGGCGGTGCAAGCTCAGGAGCTCCGACATCTCTGCCTTGCGCGTTTCCCAGTCGATTTTTTCCTCAGAAGCCTGCGACTTCACGTCGACAATCTTCGAGATCGTCTCGCGCAGCTCCACTACCTGGGCATCGGGCTCGGCTTCCGCCGCCCAAACCGGCAAAGCCGCCGCCAACCATAGGATCCATGTCCGCATGCGCGGAATGTCTCTATTTGAGACTGAATCGCAACAAGAAAGACTTCACACCGCAAACTTACCAATAATAAGTCACGGAAGCCCGAATCGTGCGCGGTTCGGTTGGATGGAGATGGACGTCGTCGATCCCGGCTGCAGCTTCACCCGGCAGACGCGAAGTGTAGTAGTACTCGATGTCGTTGTCGTCGCGATCGAAGAGATTCAGGACGTCCAGTGCCACATCCCAGTTCTCCCAGCGGTAGCCGATCCGCGCATTGACCTGGAAGGAGTTGTCAGACTCGATGCTTTTGTCCGCCGTCAGCGGACGCTCGGAGAAAAACCGTCCGCGAAGCGCGCCGTAGAACCCGTGCTCGTCGCCAAAGGTGAAACCACTCGAAATAATGAGCGGCACCTGATTCTCAATCCATGGCCCTTCACTCGTATCGGTGTAGCGGCCTTCCGAAAGCGCGATTTCTGCATCGAAACCGAACCAGTCGTTCGGACGCCAGTAAGCTGCGAGCTCGATCCCGTAGCGATCGGTCGATGGACCCGCTTCCACATTGCCCGCATCGCCGACGTAGAGCAGTTCGGATTCGCTGTAGATATACCAAAGGGCCGCGGTGGTTGTGAAGCAGTCGCTCCACTGTGATCGGGTTCCGATTTCCGTCCCCCATGTCCGAACCAGCGCGTCGACCGGTGCCACCGGCGTGATGCCGTCGTTCGGATCGACCGTGGTGAACAGTCCGCGGGCATCGTTCGAGTGGAACCCGCCACCGAAGTTGAAGTAGTATTCGGTATTCGCCCAGGGTCCGAAGATGAAGTTCAGCTTCGGCACGGCGATCGCATCAAACTCGTTGCCGCTGTTGCGCGGGTCGTCGCTGTCCACATCGAAGTAGAACAAATCCGCCCTCACCCCGGCTTCGGTGCGCAGCCAGTCGTTCCACTTGGTTTCTGCACCGGCGAACACCGAGTAGTTGCCGGTGAACACATCGTCCTCGCGGATCGGCCGGATGTCGGCACGGTTCCTGGTGCGGGCGAGTTCGAGATCCCAGATCACATCGTTGCGGCTTTGAAAGCCCAGCACGTAATCGGTCGGCGCATCGAACAAGCTGCGGTTTTCAAACGTCGCCGTGACCTCACCCCCAAAGAAGACCCGCTGGTCGGACTGGCGGAACTGATCGCCATTGACCGGATCATCGAGGAAGTAGGTGAAGTTCGAATACAGATCGAGGTCGTAGTAACCCGCGTAGGCATTTGCCTTCCACAGCACATCGCCCTCGCGCTTGCCCCAGTTCATTGAAAGCGAATAGCGCTGCGACTCACCACCATTGGTCGGATCGATGTAGCCGTAGCGGTCAATCTGACCACTGGAAATCGCCCGCTCGGGGATCTGATCGCTCGAGGTCCATGCCGCTTCGTAACCCAGGAGCGTGACATTGAAAAAGTCCTCACCTTCACCCGTCGCCCAGCGGAGCATGCCGTTGTAGCGATGGAAGTCCTGCTCTAACAGCCATGGTCCGTCGTAATAGGTCGCCTCGCCGCCGTAGGTCAGCGTGCCATTTCCAAGCGCCACCGAATCGCCCATCACCGCGCGGAAGTAATCGTCCTCTCCCACCGTCACCGTGGCAAATCCGCGCTGGAGCGCATTGACCAGAGAAAACTCGGCCGATCCCGCCGTGGTGAGATCGCCCTGGGCCACATCATAGGGTCCTTTTTCGTAATCGAGACGTTCGACGAATTCCGGCACCAGAAAGTTCAAGTCCGCATAACCCTGACCGTGACCATGCGCGCGGTAGTTTGCCGGCATGCCGTCGACGAAGATTCCAAAGTCGGTGCCGTGGTCGAGGTTGTAACCCCGCACGAAATACTGATTCGCCTTTCCACCCCCGGCGTGCTGGGTGACGACCATGCCGGGCACCACTTCCAGCAGTTCCCCGCGACGGAGATATGGACGATCCAGGAGCTCCTGGCGGTCCGATTGGCCCTTGCTCGCAGCGAGCGCCTCACCCAGCAAATTTTCGGCTTTGCCGGTGACGACGAGCGCATCAAGCGCACCCAGGGCGACTCCCTCATCAGCCTCGGGATCCACATCCTGCAAGGCATCCTGAGCCGATGACATCAACGAAAGGGCGAAAAAGAAAACGGAAGATCGATACACACCCGCTGAAACGCCCTCCCTTCCCGAACCCCACGAACTTTCCCGAGAAAATTTTCTCGGACCAGCGGAACTATCCGCCATGCGCATGCCACCAGGCTGCCAGCTCGCGTCTCGCGCGATAGAGCCTGCCTTCCACCGCCCTTTCCGAGCACTTGAGGATCGCCGCGCACTCCTCATGGCTCAGGCCGTCTAGACAGCTCATCACCAGCACGCTGCGCGACTTTTCCGACATCGCTGCCAGTCCGCGATCGAGCTTCGCCAAATCCCCACCCAGCATCGCCGCCTGATCCGGTGTCGAGGCAGGACAGCTCGTTTCCGCAGCTTCACTTGCCGAGCCCGTTCGCCGCCGCCTGGCCGCCCGCATTCGGTCACGGCAGAGGTTCAAAGCAATCTGATAGAGCCAGGTGCTGACTCGCGCCTTCGGCTTGAATCGCGGCATCGCCGCGTGCGCCCGCACGAAAGTATCCTGACAGACTTCCCGCGCATCTTCCGCATTTCTCAGATAGCGGTAGCAGAAATGATAGAGCCGTTGCTGGTGGCGTTCGACGAGACTTCGAAAAGCATCCGGGCAATCATCCTGCGCCAAACGCATCAGACGGAAATCCTCTGCGGCATCCGCATCCGACAGCTCGGGCAGCGAGTTTCCTGCTGCAATCTCCCAGAGATTATTCATGCACGATGCTGTCGTGGGTCCACTCCAGGAGCTTCTCCGCCTGCTCCGAATCCAGGTGCTCCTTCATCGCGAAAAAGTGGTCCAAGGTTGCCCGCTGCATGGCCGCCTGCGCGGCATTCAACTTCACCAGCGCCTGTTCCACTTCCGGAGAATCCGCTTTTCCCAGCCTCACCGCCTGCGCCAACTCTCGTCCGGCATCGTTGATTCGATCGCTCAGGATGTTGTGGCTTTCCTCGTACGCCTTCTCGAATGGCGCCATCGCCTGATGCTGAGCCTCCGTTAGAACCAATTGCTCATGCATCCAGTGGTGGAGATCATGGCTTCGTTCCCTCTTCTCGGGCTCGCGGTTCGATCTGACCACCAGCCACGCCGTGAGACCTGAAAGAAGCACCGTCACAGCCCCCCAAAGAATAATTTCCGTAGGCCGCCTCATCATTTGGCATGGGGTGCGGCCATTTCAGGCAAGCTGAAGACCATCGAGGGCGGAGGAGATTCGCTCTCCAGCGGCTCGGAACCCGAGTGAGCCGTGACGACCGCCGCAACGACTGCCAGCGCCGCACTCGTCAGGAAGCCCGCCTTCGTCGCGATCAGCAAGGGCACGCGATACTCCCCGGCCACCTCGGCAATCCGTCGCATCACTCCGTCGGCAAATCCCGGTTGCAAGCGCTCCGGCCGTTCCTGCCGCGCCACTTCCAATGCCTCATCAAGCGCTCCACTCATTCGCAAAAAACCTAGCGAAGCCATCACGGAGAAAGCAAGAGCCGAGAAATTTCGCGATCTAGTCCACCAAGGCTCCCAACCCGCCGACCTAACACTTGCACTTTTCTATTGCGACTCATTCTCAAAAGTTTTTATTGGCCGCCAGTGACCTCTTCCGAACTCCAGCAGCTGCTTGCCTCGATCACTCCGACCACCTCGGAAGGAGCGGACCTCTTGCTCGATCTGAGGGACCTTCTGATTTCTCAAGGTCATCCGGGAAAATGCGTTCGTTGCTTCTTTGGTCTGCTTGGCGACCTGGCCCAGCCGGGAGCACTGAATCCTCTTCGCCATTGGCTGGAAGAAAATCTCGAGGTCGAGGTGAGGGCCAACGGTCGGGAGATCGACTCACTTCCTGTTCGCCTGAATCGCGCCGCCGACTTGGACAGTTTTTGCCACGAAGCGATCAACAAGATCCGCTTTGACCGAAGCTTCAAGGATGCCCACATCCAGCTCAGGTTCCGCTTCAAGGACGACAAGGTCGCCGCGTGAGTCAAGCCGAAGGGCGAATCCCCCCTTCAATCATCTAACAGATCCTCGGGAAGATCTGAAATCACCTGCTATTGAGACCGCTTCGCAATGCAGAAGCTTCTTGATTTTTCGGCCCAGCCGTGCCCATGGTATGTGTTCTTAAACACGAGCCACTTTATTATTATGAGCACGACAACTACGATCACCAAAGCCTGCGCGGAATGCATTCACTGGAACTCAGGAGTTAGCGGCGATGGCGAATGCCGCCGCCATGCCCCGCAACTGATTTCATTCGAGGTCGATGACGACGTCAAAGTCGAGTCCCGTTTCCCGACGACTTCACAAGACGACTGGTGCGGAGATTTCGAAAAGAAGTAATTTCTTCGAACACCTGTCCAACCGCCATCCCGCAACGGGCTGGCGGCTTTTTTTTGCCCTGTTAGAATAATTTCGCGCAAGGAGTCACCACTAATACGCAACACGGCGGGAGCAGAGCCTGATCGAGCGCCCTAGGCTCTCCGGCATCGTGTTCAACTACTTCCACCGCCATCCCCCGCGTCCCCCACTCGCGCCCGACCAGCGTTCCGTGCATCACTGTGCTGCTCCGCTGCACGAAATTCTGGCTCAGGTTCCCGCGCAAGCCCGCTTGATTCTGCGCAGCCCCGGTCTCACCGTTTCGCGCATCATTGCCGATTGTTCTTCGTGGCCCGGCATTCAGGACGAGCTGATTCTCCATCATCCAGAAGAACTCGCGTGTTTCGCCTTTGCTTGTCCGGTCGACGACTCGCTCGTGGTGGCTCTGCGGCAGTCCGACGGAGCCATCCCACTGTCCCTCCATTTCACCACGACCTGCTGGGAATCCGCCGAAGTCGCGCAGCTTCTCCGCGTTTGCGATAGCCGCCCCTCAGAAGCACCGGGGATCTGGAAAAACGGAGCTGGGGCGTGGCTCGATGAGATGAGCTTCAGCGAAGCCCACCCACCACTGGAGCTGTTCTACCTTCTCTCGCTGATCGACGAGTCCTCCGCGATCCATGCCCATGCGGACACGGCCTACTGCTCTCTAGGCGCACGATTCCGACCGGTGTTTATCGACATCAATGACTCCGTGATTCGACTCGCCGACCGACTGGGTCACCATGCCATTTTCTTCCACCCCCTCCATGTGCGCTCCGTCCAGCGTAAGAACACCCTCCATCTCCACACGCTCGCGCCATGAACTCCGCCGACCATTCACTGTTAGAATTTCCGATACGACTGGACCACCGAAGCACCGAGTTGATTCAGGCGATCGCAGAACTGGGCATTGTCCGGCTCATCGCGCAGAACCGTGCTATCTGTCTCCATCTTGATGGCGATTCTTCCGGTGCCATCCTCACCGATCACCTCCACTCCCTTCTTCCTGGTCTTGGTCTCGCCTTTGATCACGAACTGATCGCAGCCATCCATGCCAGTCCGGCACCTCGGTCTCCCCACTCCGTCGGGATCCTTGAGCTCGATTTTCCGGAAGGCTCCCTGGGCTTTGCCATCCCTTCTGAAAAGGCCGGAATCGAACGCTTCCATGACCTCATCGGGCGCTTCGGCATTGAAGAAACCGACCCCGTCCAACTGGAAAAGCGACGTCGTGAGCTCTCACCATCAATCCGCATGTGTCCCTGTTGCGAAGCAGCTTCCGCGAAGCGAATCGCCCGTCCCGACCTTCACCCCTTGTCCTCAATCCTCATCCATGCCGCCCAGGCCGGACTTGAGCTTCATCTCGAAATGGAAGCCAGTGGATTCTCGAGTTCCTCCTTCTTCAGTCCACTCAGTATTTCCTTTGACGAGGGAATTATTGTTAGAAGCCGGGACTCCCGTGGCATGCTCTATTTTGACCTTCATCTGATGCACTCGCTGTGGGTTCTTCCGACCTGTCCTGACCGGGAAGATCGAGCGTCGCTTCAAGCCTACAGCTCGCTGGGCCAGCACCTCTTCACCCTGTCTTCCTCCGATCCCGCCCTTCTCGCGATCTGGCAATCCGAGTGCCGTCGCTACTTCCACTGACCGTCCACGGTCGGCAGCCAAAAGCGCTTCGCATTCCCTGCACCTTGGAGCAGACTGCCCTGGTCCGCTCCCCTCTCCGCAGAGCCGACCGCACTCTAACAGACACCCTAATCCACCATGAATCGCATGTTCGCCATCCTGCTAAGCTTGGGCACGTTCGCGGCCTCGGCCGTCGACGCCCGGGAGCCTCGCTTTCACTGGCACGACAAGGGCTTCGTGCCCTTTCAAGCGAGCCAGCTTGATCCCCGCTTTTCCTACATGATGTATGTGCCGAAAGATTACGATGAGAAAGCGGAGAAGAGCTATCCGCTAATCGTCCTGATCCACGGCACCGAACGCGCGCCGCATGTTTATCTCGAGAAGAATGCCGACTTCGCCGAGAAGAACGACGTCATCCTGCTCGCCCCGCTTTTCCCGGTGGGCACTCACGGCGGGAAGGACCTGGAGAATTACAAACTCATCGAATACAAGGGGACCCGCTACGACCTGATCCTGCTCAGCATGGTGGACGAGGCGATGGCCAAGTACCGGATCGAGGACAACAAGTTCAGCCTCTTCGGCTTCTCCGGTGGCGGGCATTTCGCCCATCGCTTCTTTTACCTCCATCCCCACCGTCTCGACGCCATTTCGATCGGAGCACCGGGGATGGTCACCTTGATCGACGATTCGCGCGATTGGTGGGTCGGCACCCGCGATCTCTACTGGCGCTTCAACGCCCGCCTGAATCCCAAGGCCATGCAGAGCGTGAAGGTGCAAATGATGGTGGGGGAAGAGGACACCGACCGCTGGGAGGACGAGATCGAGAAAGGCTCCCCTTACCGCATGCCCGACACCCCGGGTGCCAGCTACAACGCCGCAGGAAACGACCGCATCGAGCGGCTGAAGACCCTGCGCGATAATTTCAAGGAACACGGCATCGACGTGCAGTTCGACCTGATCCCCGAAGCCGGGCACGACGAAACTCAGATGTTCCCGACCATGCAAAAATTCTTCCAGAAGCATTTGGAAGCGTCCCGCTCGTCAAATGCTGATCCAGCGAAGTCCGACACGGAAGGCGCTGAAGACTGATATCCGTGATTGGCCGCCTGAACGGATGCCGCTCTTGCATTATTTTTGTTATTGCACTCTGTTTGCGTTTGGTGAATTCATGGGTTCAGTCCGCGACGCGACACCGTCCATGATTTTTCCACCACTCCTTCCCTCGGCCTTCGCTGGTCCGCACTCGTCGGCCGCCAAGTCAGCAACCAAAGCCCCCTCGAAGCGCAACGACCGGATCGGGGTTATTGCCTCGGCATTGTGCGCGGTGCACTGCGCTCTGACACCGGTGCTGCTGCTCGCGCTTCCCTCCTTCGGGCAGATCTGGGCCCATCCGCTTTCCCACTGGGCAGCGGCTCTGCTGGTGGTTCCGCTGGCTGCGTGGTCGATGCTGAAGGGCTACCCCCGCCACCGCAGGAAATGGGTGGTCGCCGCTGGCATGAGCGGAATCGCGTTGGTCTTACTCGGCGCCGCCGCACCCTGGCTTTTCAGCGATCCGGCACCCGCAGCGGCCACTTGCACCGACGCGTGTTGCCCCTCCACTTACCTGGGAGACGACGGCAGTCAGCGCCTCCACATTCCCCTGGCAAGCATCCTCACCACCATCGGCGGCCTGTTTCTTATCATCAGTCATATCGGCAATCTGTGTCGCTGCAAATGCTGCGCACCGAAGCCTGCCAGCGAAAGACGATTCGGGATCTCATGAGCCGGACCGGCATCCCCGTTCTCATCGTCGCAGGCTTCCTCGGAGCGGGAAAAACCACCTTCATCCGAGACCTGCTACCGCGTCTTGCAGGCGGTCCGCTCAAGCCCTTCGTCATTCTCAATGACCACCTCAATGCCGAGATCGACGCCATCCGCCTTCGGAATCTTGGCGCTGAAATTGAGACGCTGCCTGCCGGCTGTGTGTGCTGCGAGGATTCCAGTGGACTGAGCGAGGCGGTGCTTGCCATTCCACCTTCTAACAATCCGCTGCTCATCATCGAAGCCAATGGGACCACCGACCCCTATCGACTGATCGAGATCCTCACCCTCACGCAGGCCCTGCGCGAGCGGGTCGGTCCGATCCTTCAACTCACGGTGCTCAACGAAGCCCGCTTTGGAAAGCGGCTCATGCAAGTCGATCAGCACCTCGAGAAGCTCCAGATCCGCACTGCCAGCGCGATTCTCACCACCCGCAGCGGAAGGGCATCCGAGGCCCAGAAGCAAAAGCTCCGCGAGACGCTCACAGCACTCAATCCCCACGCGCCTCTGCTCGGAGTCGAAGCTCTCGCCAATCTCCTTCGTCAGGAGAGCCACCAACTGCCCGCACCGGACATCCGTGCCGCACAGGAGCACACCCACCACCACATCGCATTGCGTGTCGATGTTCCAAGGATGAGCAAGGAGCGCCTCCACCGCTGGTTGCTTTCCCTGCCACCTGAAATTCTTCGGGCCAAGGGCGTCGTCCAGGTTTCCGAGGAACAGATCTGCTACTTCCAGCGCACCGACGATGCCATGGAATCCCCCACCTATCACCTCGCGCGCATCCCGAAAAATTATCGGGCCTGCGCCGTCTTCATCGGTCATGGCCTCAGCGAAAAGCTGGTCCACGCCACCCTCGAATCTTCCGCAAAGCCCCCCGCCTTCAGAATGTTCTAAGGCGGGTTTCTTTTACGCGATCAGAAGGAACCCCGCCCCTGCTGGAGCAGCTCCAGAGGTTTCGCGCGCCCGATTGATGACGCAGGCCAGGCCGCCGCGAGGGCGGCGAGCAGCAATGCCGCCGCGAGTCCCCCGATGACATAGGGCCAGGGAATGACAAGGTCCGGGTCCATGCCGCCGAAGAAGCTGACATAGCTCGACATCCCCGCGCCACACCAACCGGCAAGCACGCCGAACCCGAGACTCACACTCACCGCCACACCGCCAATCAGCAGGCCCTCGGCCATCACCAACCGGACCAAGGTGCCGCGGGTAAAACCGACCGAACGCAGCACACCCATTTCCCAACGCCGTGATTGCACCGAAGCCAGCAGCGCGTTGAGAACCCCTACCGAGGTGATCAGCAGCACCACCAGCGGCAACCGGCTCATGACCCACAGCCATCCGGTCGCATGCCCGTAAACCAGCGCGCGGATGTCGTGGATGGTGTTGACCTGCACGTAGGCGTCGTCGTTTCGCACCTCCTCCACCGCCACCGCCTTGCCGAGAGCGGTGGCGTAAAGATCGCGGGCAGCGGACTCCAGGGCGGACTTGTTCGTACGACTTTCATCGTAGTCCAGCCAGGCATGCGAGGCGGCATGGAAACCAAAGTCGTCGGCAACGCTATCGTAGCCGGCGAAGATCAGGGCGGCCGCCCGGTGGGTGCGGGTGCGGAAACCGGTCGGCTTCGTCTGCCAATGCCAGCCGGGAAGCCGGACGGATCCGGCAATCGTGTAGGCCACCGGCGCCTCGGGTCGCTCCGGCGGCACCATTTCAAACGAATCCCCGAGCTTCAGCCCGGTCTCGCGCAGGAAGTGGTCCGGGACGATGCATGCCCGCCCGCCGCGCAGCTGCGCCACGGCATCGGCGGCATTGCCCTCCGCCCAATCGAAGCGGATCAAGGGATCATTTCCGCCGAAGGCGCCCTCGGGATCGATACCGATGATGACAACGTTGTCCTGGCGGACCACGGTGGCGCGGCTGGCGCTGTTCGTCAGGTCTTCCCTGAGTCGGGGTTGTTCGACGATCATCGGCAGGGATTTTTCCACGCCGGTAAAGTCCGAGACCTTTCGTACTTCGTCCGCCGCGAGACCCTGGGGACGGAAACCGATCACCGCATCGGGCGCCCAGGTTCCGGGAAGAAAACCACTCAGCATCGAGTGCCCCCAAACCTGAATCCCGATGTAGAGACCCAGCCCGACGGTGAGCGCGATCGCCGTCGAGACCGTGCGGCCGAGATTGCCCGACAGCTGGCTGGCCAGCAGCTCGGGAGGCACGCCGCACACGCGGGCGAGCAGCGGACTGCCGAGCCGATCAATCAGGAGCACGACCGAAGGGGCCAGCAAGATGAAGCCCGCCGCCAGGGCGGCAAGACCGAGCACCATGTAGAGCACGAAGGGCGCGCCATCGTCGTGCGGAATCCCATGCGCCATCACCGGATAAAAGAGCACCAGCAGCAGGCCGATGATCACGCCGGGCCATGAGATGCTGCGCGAGCTGATCGAACGAGGCGGTGCCATCGCATCCAGAGGCTTCACCCGCATCGCACGAATCGCCGGCACCAGGGATGCCAGCAAGGCCCCGCCATAGGCACAAGCTGCCGCCAACAGAATGCTGTTTTTTCCCATCACCCCGGCACCCTCGAGCAGATTCGGCGACGACTTCTCCGCGAGCCACAGCAGCACCTTTCCAGCTCCCAGGCCGCCGATGAAACCAATCGTGCCCAGCAGCAGTCCCTCGATCGCCACCAGAGCGCCGACCTGACTGCGCGTGAGCGCCACGGCGCGCAGAATCGCCAGCTGCCGGACCCGCTCGCTGACGCCCATATTGAGCGTGCTGAAAATGATGAACAGCGCCGCAAGCATCGAAACGATGGTCGCCATCTGCGCTTGCAGTTTCACGTTCTCGGCCGAAGCACTCTCGTCGAGAGCCTCCTCGATTTCATAAGCCTCCTGAAACTGGCAGGGGGTCGAAAGGGAATTGAGCCGCGGCGCCCAGCTGTAGCGAAACTGGGTGACGTCCGCATCGGGGCGCAGGCCGACCCCGACGAAGCTGATCTTCGGGCTTTGTCCCGACAGCTTTTCCGCGAGCTGCGTGGGCAGGTAGAGACCGCCGATGCTCGGGGTGAGCAGCTGGGCACCGGCGACCGAGGCGCTCCAACCTTCGATGGCGGGGCCACCGACGATGCCGACCACCGTCAGCTTCGCCATGCGTTCGCCACTGCCGACAAGGATTTGTCCACCGACATCGACGCCCATGCCGGCCGCCGCATCCTCGGTCATCGCCCCCTCCAAAACCTCCGCCTGGCTTGCATCGATCCACTTTCCGCGCAGCAGGTCAAAGGGCGGCTCGGGAGCATCGGTGGCGAGGATTCGATCGGTGAAAAACCGCGAGGGTGGCGCGGGGGCATCGACTTCCAGAAACGGCCGGATCGACTCACGCAGCGCCCACATCGGGTCGGCGACAGCCACCGCCGGATCGGCTCGCAGCTCGGCCACCAACCCGTCCGGCACGAATTTCTCGGCGTAGGAAGGAATCGCTCCCGGCGCCTGCTGACTGAAGTGCTGGATCGGCGCGACGGAGAGCGGGTAGCGGCCGAGGGCGAGATCGGAGAACTCATCAAAGCTGCCGAGCAGGGCATCGTAGCCACTCACCACCCAGACCACCATCGTCGCCGCCGCGATCGTGGCCAGCGAGGTCAGAGCAATCCGGACCGGATGTTCGCGGAAGTACGACAGAGCTAGTAGCAGAACCGTTCTCATGCCTGCAGAGCGTGCTGGTAATCGACGGCGATCGACTCGGGGTCATGCTTGCCGGAAGTCTTGAATTCGGAGAGCCGCTTGCCGTCCTTGAGCACGATCACCCGATCGGCCCACATCGCGACGGCGGGTTCATGGGTGACGATGACAATCGTCCGGCCTTCCTCGCTGAGTTCCCGAAGCAAGCGGCACAACTCCTGACCACTCACGGAATCAAGACTGCCGGTGGGCTCATCGGCGAGCAGGATCGCCGGATCGGCGATCAGCGCCCGGGCAATCGCGAAGCGCTGCTGCTCGCCACCCGACATCGCATCCGGCTTGTGCTTGCGGCGCCCGGAAATCCCGAGGCGCTCCAGCAGACGGTCGACCTTCCCATCCAGCCCCTGACGCGAGCTCGCGGGCAAGCGGACATTGGCTTCCGCACTGAGCGTCGGGATCAGATTGAAGGACTGAAAGACCAGGCCGATCCGGTCGCGACGGAAACGCGTCAGCGCGGCATCGCGCATGCTGCTGAGATCCATCCCCTCCACCACGACGCTGCCGGAGTCCACGTCGGTCAGCCCGGCCATGGCATGCAGCAAGGTGCTTTTCCCCGATCCCGAGGCTCCCATGATGGCGACGAATTCACCCGCCTCCACCGTGAGATCAATCCCATCGAGCGCCCGCACCACGGCCGCTCCCTGAGTGTAGGTTTTCACCACCCCTGAGATTTTCAGCGGGACGAGATCGTTCGATGGAAGACTCATGTTAGATCGTGGGCTATGCTTGTCATTAATCGCAGAAATGCGGCAGCCGGAAAAATTCCGACCGCCGCAGAATGCGCAGCTAGGAAATGGAATCGGTCGGAAGAATCAGAATTCCACCTGGACCGAGAAGTTCGCTCCGATCGGCGCGCCGTAGGCGAGGTAGCCAGCGTCACCAGGGTAGAATTCACCCGACTCAAAGTAGCGGTTGTCGAGCACGTTCTCCAGATTGAGACGGAGCGTCCAGTCGGCATTGTCCGTCTGGAATCGATAGCGTGCCCCGAGGTCCACCACGGAGTAACCATCGATCTCAAACTGCTCCATCTGATCAAGATACTGGCCGTCGACAAAGCGGACACCCGCCGTCAATGCGAGACCTGGCACGGCGGGAATGTCGAGCACCGACCAGGCGTTGACCTGATACTCGGGAACATACTGCGGGCGCTTGCCGTCGGTCGCGAAATCACCGGTGTCGACCTGCTCGGCATCCAGCAGCATCGTCGAGATCCCGGCCTGCAAGGTGTCGGTCAGCTGACCACGAAGCGACAATTCCACGCCGCGGTGGCGTTGCAAGCCATCGAAAGCATCAATGCCCGTGGGCCCGAGCAGTGCCAAGTCCTGATCGATCTGGAAGATGGCAAGTTCGCTCGCAAACCGACCGTCGCACCACTCGGTTTTCACCCCGAGCTCGAATTGCTCGGATTCCTGCACGCCCAACGGCTGAAACGCGTTGGTCGCACCACGACGAGCAAAGCCTCCGTCCTGAAGTCCGCGGGTGTAGGTGGCATAGGTATGCACGTTCCGGATCGGCTCATACATCAGCGCCAGCACCGGCGACCAGTCGTGGACATTGTCGCCATCCGCCGGGTAACCCGGATAGGTATTCTCGTAAGCGCCGTAGCGGGTGCCGATCAGAGCCGACCAGCATTCGTTGAACTCGATGGTATCCGTCAGGAAAATGCCATACTCCTGATACTCGAAGTTAATGGTTTGGATTCGACCTGGTGCGGGAATCGGCTGAGGAGCGAGAACGAAGGCATTGTTAGGCCCCATGTAGCTGAAACTGCTCCGCTGGCCGAAGGTGTCGTAGGCTCGGTAGTCAGCGCCAACTACCACCTGGTGCCTGATCGAGCCCGTGTCGAAATTGCCCTCGAGGTGAATGTGCCCTCCTACGGATTCCCAGTTGATAGGTCCGTTCACGGATAGGAAGGCGGCCTCTTCGAAGTTTCCGTTGTTCTGCACGGAGTAGGGGTAGGTCAGTAGCGACTCCCGGTCCGAATTCTGATAATTGACCGAAGCACGCAATTTCCAGTCGTCATTGAAATCGATGTCCGTTCCGATCGCCGCATCAAACACATCCTGTTTGTTGCGCGCCCAGTCCTGCATGATGTTGGTCTCGACTCCGGTATCGAGAATCAGACCGCTGGAGGAAACCATCGGACCGTAGTAGCCGGTGCGATTCAGGTTCTGCACCCCGAACGAACTCCAGACCTTCAAATTGTCCGATGGGTTCCACTCGGTGTAGAGCGAGCCAAGCCAGCGCTCGCCGTCGGCATTGTCGTAAAAACTGTCGAACTCCTCACCCGCCAGCACCAAGCGATAACCAAATGCTCCGTCGGCAACGGTATCGCTCACATCGAGCTGACTGTAGACCCGACCGAAACTATCGACGTCGGCCTGAATGCTGGTCGAAAACTCCTGAGTCGGATGCTTGCGCACCAGATTGATCGCGCCACCCGGAGGCATGAACCCGAAGCGCAGCGCAGCGGGCCCTTTGAGCAACTCCACCCGCGACTTGTCGTCGAGGTAGGGCGCCACGGTATTCATCACCGGCAGGCCGTCGAGACGGTAGCCATTGAAATTATCCACCCGGAAACCACGCAGACCAAAATTCTGCACTCCGTAAAATCCACCCGGCATCTGGATGGAAACACTCGGATCGTTTTCCAACACATCCTGCAAAGTAAAGGCGCGCTGATCCTCGATCAGACGCTGATCGTAAACGCTCACACTGAAGGGCGTTTCAATCAGCGGGGTATCCGTAAACAAAGCCGCGGAAGACGACTCGACATCGTAAAGTATCGGCGAAGTTTCTTCGTTCGACTCCCCTTCCACCACCAGCGCGTCGAGCGTTCCGTGAGACTCTGCCCCGGTGTCCAGCGGCTGAAGGGCATCCTGAGCCAGAGCAGTCGAGCCGACGCTCAGGGCCGTCAGCGCGAGTGAAAGACGGGTTAATGGAAAAGTTGGATTCGGTTTCTTCATGGATTCTCGAAGGGATACGGTCAGACCGGCGGCAGGAGGACTGCTGTTATTGCGACGCAATGTCAATAGGTTTGACAAATTTCGTCCCGCATTCCACACGCCGCCGCTCCCAACGCGCTCAGGCATCGAATTCTTAGCCAACTTCTTGGGAGGTCTCACGATTTGAGCGGATTCGGATTGCCAATCCCAAATGCCGGCCTAGAACCCTCTTGCGACTCATTCGCAATAAGGTCTCACGCGTCTCCCCATGCCCGATCCGGAAACTTCCACCCAGCGCTCGAAGTCCAAGAAGCGAAAAGCTTTTTGGACAAAGCAGTTCTATGCCTGGCACTGGATCAGCAGCGCCCTGAGTCTGGTCGGCATCCTGCTGTTTGCGGTGACCGGCATCACGCTCAACCATGCCGCCGACATCCCGGCCAAGCCGGCGATCTCGACTCGTGAGCTGACCCTTCCGACCGAAATCGCGCAGGACCTCGCGGCCCAGCCAGACGAATCGGATCGCGACGCGCCTCTGCCTGAGCCGGTTGCCAGATGGCTCGGCAAGGAACTTCGCACTCCGCTGATAGGGAAAATCGCCGAGTGGACCGAGTATGAGATCTACCTGAGCCTCCCCCGCCCTGGCGGTGACGCCTGGCTTGCGATCGATCGCGAAAGCGCCGAGGTCAGCTACGAACTCACCACCCGCGGTGCCATTTCCTATCTCAACGACCTTCACAAAGGTCGCCACACCGGCCCGGTCTGGGCGTGGTTCATCGACATCTTCTCCGTCGCCACCGTGGTTTTCTCGCTGACCGGTCTCGCCCTGCTCTGGGTCCACGCCCGTCGCCGACCTCAAACCTGGCCGATCGTTGCCGCGGGCTTCGTCATTCCCCTGATCCTTATCCTCTTCTTCATCCACTGATTGTTAGACATGAAACGCCTCGCCCTTCTTTTACCCGCCAGTCTTGGCGCCGCTGATCTCGAGCTTTCCATCGAGGTCCCACGCCTCGACGTCGCCGAGTACCACCGCCCCTACGTGGCCGCCTGGATTGAAAAGCCCGACCGCTCCGTCGCCGCCGACCTCACGGTTTGGTACGACACCAAAATGAAAGACCAGGAAGGTGAAACCTGGCTCAAGGACCTCCGACAATGGTGGCGGAAATCCGGTCGCTCCAAAGAGCTGCCAATCGACGGTCTGAGCAGTCCGACCCGCCCGGTTGGCAAGCATCCCGTCAAAGTGTCCGACCTCGAACTGCCCGCGCTCGCTGAAGGCGAATACACTCTGATCGTCGAAGCCTCGCGAGAAGTCGGCGGACGGGAAATGGTGCGCATTCCCTTTTCCTGGGACGGAACCACCGCCGTCCAATCAACCGCCAGCGGCAAGTCCGAGCTCGGCGAAGTTACCCTCTCCATCATCAACCAAAAATAATCACATGAAACTCCGTTCCATCCTCCTTGCCTCATCCATCGTCGGCCTAGCCCTGCAGCCCGCCTTCGCCCACCGCTTCTGGATCATCCCTTCCACGAGCGTGCTTTCAGGCGATAAGCCCTGGGTCTGCTTCGATGCCGCCATCTCTAACGACCTGTTCTTCCCGAATCACGTCGCCCCCGAAGTCGAGGACTTCACCATCACCGGCCCTGATGGCTCGAGCGTCGAAAAGCAGAATGGCTGCGTCGGCGAACTGCGCACCACCTTCGACGCCCAACTCGAAAAGCCCGGCACCTATCAAATCGCCACCCTGCGCTCGATGCTCTTTGCATCGTGGGAGGAAGGCGGCGAGGAAAAGCGTTGGCGCGGATCGCTCGACAAGATCGCCGAAGTCGCTGACAAGCCAGACGTGCAGTTCATGCACTCCCATTCCCGCGTCGAATGCTTCGTCACCTCCGGCGAACCTACGACCCCGAAACCAAGCGGTAAGGGACTCGAGCTCATCTACGACAAGACCCATCCGAACGACCTCTACGCCGGAGAGGCCGCCACCTTCATTCTCCACAAGGACGGCAAACCCGTCGGCGACGTGGACGTCTATGTCATCAAGGGCGACGACCGCTACCGCGACGACTCCGGCGAAACCAAAACAACGACCGCCAAAGACGGAAGCTTCACCGTCGAATGGCCCGAAGCCGGCCGTTTCTGGCTCTACGCTTCCATCGAAGGTGAGGGCGCCAAAGTCGAGGGCAAGCCCGCCAAGGATCGCTCGGCCTACACGGCGACCTTCGAAGTGCTTCCCCAGTGAACCGCCAGGTCTACGTCCCTACCCGACTTTCTCCCTCCTCCCTTCGAGGAGCGGCCACCGGCCACACGGTGCATCACGCATCCGGAGAATCGATGGGGACGACTTGGCAGCTGAAGTATCAGCTCCCTGAGGATCTCAACGCCGACACGGTCCACAGCACCGTCGTCGGCGTGCTTTCCCGGATCATCGAACAGATGAGTCACTGGGACGAAAGCTCCGAGCTTTCCCGTTTCAACCGATCCCCCGCCAACACCTGGCACACCCTCTCACCGGAATTTTTTGAAGTCCTGGAGCGCGCCGTCGCCATCGCCCGCGACTCGGATGGCGCCTGCGATCCCACCCTTGGAAAGCTGGTCAACATCCACGGTTTCGGACCCCAGCACATCGACCAACTGCCCAACTTCGAAACCCTCCATCGAGCCCGCTCCCACGCCGGCTGGACGCGACTTCAGCTCGACCGCGAGCAGAGCCGGGCTTTGCAACCCGGCAGCTGCGAACTTGACCTTTCGTCGATTGCCAAAGGTTACGCCGTCGATCTCTGCTGCGAGAAACTTCTCGAGCTCGGAATTCGGAGCCTTCTTTTCGAACTCGGCGGCGAGGCCCGCGGCCACGGCTGCAAACCCGATGCCCAACCCTGGTGGGTGAAGCTCGAAACACCCTCGGATCTCCCCGAAAGTGTCGTCGCACTCTGCGACTTGTCCCTCGCCACTTCCGGCACCTCGGCTCGCAGCCTTATCCTCGACGGAAAGCAGATCAGCCATCTGATCTCTCCCCACACCGGTGCGCCCGCCCAGAGCACGCTCACCAGCGTCTCCGTCCTCGCCGAAAGCTGCACCGACGCCGACGCCTGGGCCACCGCGCTCTTCATCGCCGGTCTCGAACGAGGCCGCGAGCTGGCCGAAACCCGGAAACTCGCCGCGCGCTTCATCTCGCACGATGGCGATCAGTTCCACGCCTACTGCTCCAGCGAATTGGCCGCCATGGCGGACTGAGCTCAGGCACTGCGTCGACCTGGCGGCCGACCGGCAACGGGAGCTCCGCATCGCTCCGCGAAAAGCGACAAGCGTTCCCCACCTCCATCATTGCCACCCGGTCCTCGGGGACTCATGATCGCGACAATGCCCAAACGTCGCGCTATCTGGATCTTCGCCCTGATCCTGCTGTTTTATCCGGTCAGTTATTTGGTGATCATCTCCACGAAGGAACCAAGTTGGCATACCTATCCGTCAACAGGCCTTAACGAACTCATCTTTATAGCCGAATTGGAATGGCAACCGTTCAGCCACTTTATCGACGACAGCCCATGAAACGAACTCTCTATACTCCACTTATCAAACTTGATCGCCTAATCTGGCACCAGAACGAGACGATTACTAGAGGGCGTTCCAATTAGTACGTAGAGCCCTCCCCAAACCTTGGCGCACTTGGCGTCTTGGCGTTTCAAACTCCCTCTTATCCAAAATCCCCCAACTAAAAAACACATCCGTAGATTCCCGCATCGCTATCATTGATTGGAACCGTCCGCCGCCATGAAACCACTGCTCCTCGTCCTCGCCCTCATCTCCCCCGCCTTCGCCGACCCGCGACTTCACGTCCCGAACAGCGCGATCACCCCGGGCGTGGAAATCGAACTCGTCCTCGACAAGGCCGCCTGTCCTGACGACCGAATCGGCAAAGTCGCCGCCACCCCATGGCTGAAAACCGAGCCCGCCTGGCCGGGCAAAACCATATGGAAAGAAGCCAACGTCCTGCGCTTCGAACCCAGCGCCGCCCCCGCCATCGGCACCAAATACACCTTCACCCTCGTCGGAAACCACATCCACCTCGACGACTCGAAAATCCCCAACACCAATCTCGGCACCTACGCCACTCCCTCCTTCCAGATCGAGTATGCCACCATGCTCGAACGCTATGCTAACAACTGGACTCCGCGCACCGCCACCTGGTTCCTGCGCTTCAATGACGAGGTCGATCCCGCCAAAGCCGCGCCCTTTCTCGTCTTCGAAAGCGAAGAAGGAAAACGCGTCGCCGCCCGCACCACTCGCGCCACCATCGCCCGCGTCAAACACGCCGGCTACCAGGGCAAGACCTTCACCCAACTCTTCACCGAAGCCATCAGCGGCGAAGTCACCGAACCCGCTCTCACCCCCGAGTCCGAAATCCCTGGCGGCCTCATCATCGAGCCCTCCTCACCCCTCCCCATCGGCAAACAATGGCGACTCGCCATCCTCGCCGGCCTCCCCGGAAAAAGCAGCAAGCTCAGCGAAGACACCATCCGCCACATCGGCGATATCTCCCCCTTCTCCCTCAAAAAAGCGATCGCCCGAGTCTCCGCCGACAACCCACGCCGCATCGTTCTCGACTTCTCAGCTAACCTCCCCGCCGACATTGATCCCGCAGCGATCAAGCTCACTCCCGAAGTCCCCGAACTCCGTATCGAGTCCCGCAGCGACGAACTCCACCTCATCGGCGATTTCTCTTCCACCGACCAGTGGCATGTTGAAATCAAACCCACTCTAACATCCCGCGACGGACGCCCGCTCAGCAAAGCCGTTTCAGAACAGCTCAAGTTCGAGCACCTCACCCCGGCCCTCGGCCTGCCCAGCAAGGACGAAACCCAGCTCGCCGCCGGCTCCCGGAAGTACCGCCTCTCCACCGTCAACCTCCAGACCCTCAAGGTCCGCGTCAAACAACTCTCCGGCCGCCAACTCATCCGCGCCCAGCAAGGCTATCGTTACTACACCGGCAGCGGTCCCGACGGCGATTCCATCACCCCTACCCGCCTCATCCCCTACGAAATGATGGGCGGCAAGACCGTCGCCGAGTTCGAAGTCGCGCTCGACAACCCCATCGACACCTCGCGGCTCGTCGTCATCGATTGGAACAAGATCCTCTCCGGCGACAAGCAACCCTTCGAAATCGGCGAACCCGAAGAGAGCCCGGACACGCCCGCCAAGCTCGACAGCTCCGCCGCCTTCTTCCTCGAAATCATCGGCACGCCTACGGAAGGCGCACCTGCCAAAAAATCTCCCTCCGCCCAAGCCCTTGTCCAACTCACCGACATCGGCATGGCCTGGAAAACCACCGACACTCAGGCCCAGGTCTACGCCTTCTCCTGCCTAACAGGTCAGCCATTGCCGAACGTCAACATCGAGACCTTCGGCGAAGACGCCGAGCCACTCGACAGCTACAAAACCGACTCCAACGGCCTCGCCACGCTCCCACGCAACGAATCCGCGCGCCACCTCCGCGCCACCCTCGGCCGCGACCAGTTCACCGCCCCCTTCGACAGCGCCCTGCCCACCGTCGGCCTCTGGCGCTTCCCCGTCCGCTACTCATGGGACGAACCGCCACTCGCCACCCGCCGCGTCTTCCTTTTCACCGATCGCTCGCTCTATCGCCCGCAGGAAACCGTCCACCTCAAAGGCATCATCCGCCAACAAAACGGCAACCGCATCGAGGCCGCCGACTCCGACAAACCCAAGCTCACCGTGACCAACCCCACCGGCCACGAAATTCTCAGCCGCGAGCTTGAAGTCTCCGCCAACGGCTCGATCGACGCCTCCTTCCAGCTCCCCCCCGAAACCGTCGGCTACCACAGCATCAACGTCTCCTGGCCTGATGATCTCGAAGCTGCCAAGGAGATCGAAAGTTGGACCAAGCGCAGCCAGGCCGTCCAGAACGCCAGCTTCCAACTCGGCCTGCGCGTCGAGGAATTCCGCCGCAATGCCTTCGAAATCAATCACGATCTAACAGATCCCGCCCCCGGCGCCGCGGAAGTCATCCTCGACCTCAACGCCACCTACTACCAGGGCCAACCCGTCGCCAAGGGCAAAGCGCAGACCTGGACTCGCGTCACCGATCAGAATTTCTATCCCGACCGTTATCGCGACTTCCTCTTCGGCGATCACCGCACGCCCGACTTCAACTACTGGTTCCACTACTTCGGCTACCGCTGGGACGATGACCACGGCAACCGCAACAGCGACAGCCAAAGCACCGAACTCGAGCTCAGCGATGACGGCAGCACCCGCGTCACCGCCAACATCCCGGAAGCCGAATTCCCGATGGCCCGCGAAGTGAGCATCCAGACCGAAGTCACCGATGCCAACAACCAGACCCTCACCAAAACCACCAACGCCACCGTCCATCCGGCAGATGTCTACGCAGGCATTCGCCGTCTCGATCGACTCGTCCGCGTCGGCGACAAGCTCCCGCTCGAGATCATCGCCGTCACTCCCGAAGGGAAATCCTTCACCGGCAGCCTCGAGCTAACAGCCAACCTTTCGCGCGAAATCAACGAGCAGGTCCGCGTCCTGAACGAAGGCAGCGGCTCCGCCGTGCGCAATGAACCGCGCCGCGAAGAGCTTTCCACCACTCCACTCAGGATCACCGAAAACGGCAGCACCGAGTTCCTCTTCGCTCCCACCAAATCCGGTCTCCACACCCTCGAAGTCCGCGGCACCGACGCCGCCGGCCACCCTTTCGCCACCGCCATGACGATCCACGTCTACGGCAGCGACCAGTATCCATGGGCTTACGAGGACAGCATGCGCATCAAGCTCGTCCCCGAGAAAAAACTCTATCAACCCGGCGACACCGCCCGCGTCCTCGTCCTCTCCCCGATCGAAGGTACCGCCCTCATCACCGTCGAGCGTGAGGACGTCAGCAAATCCTTCCTCGTCGAGTTGAAAGCTACCGACCCCGTCATCGAAATCCCCGTCACCGACCTCGAAGCCCCCAACTGCTACGTCTCCGTCCTCGTCATCAAAGGCGCCCAGGACTCCCTGAGGAAACACAAAGAACCCCAACTTCGCCTCGGCTACTGCGAACTCACCGTCCAAAACCAGCGCGACAGCCTCGCAGTAACACTTAATCCAATCACCACTGGCGAAGACGCTGACTCATCACTGATCACTGATCACTCGGCACTTGGCACTCCGAGCGCTAGCGAGTTTCTCCCCTCCTCCGAAATCACCATCACCGGCCAAGTCTTATTAAATAACAAGCAACCCGCCACCGGCGCGGAAGTCACCCTCTACGCCGAAGACGAAGGCACGCTCGCCGTTCTCGGCTACGAAACCCCGGACCCCATGTCCCACTTCTACGACCCGCGTCTCCTCCGGGTGAACTGCGGCACCTCCCTCGGCAACTTCATCCCCGAAGCTCCCGACGAACAGACTTTCTACAATAAAGGCTTCTTCATCGGCGGAGGCGACGGCGAATACGGCCCACCGCTCGACATGCCGCGCCGCGACTTCAACCCCTGCGCCTTCTGGAAGCCCGCTCTAACCACCAACGCCACCGGCAAATTCACCGCCACCGTCAAGCTCCCCGACACCCTCACCCGCTACCGCCTCATTGCCGTCGCCCATCACCAAGGCTCCCGCTTCGGTCATGCCGAAAGCGAGTTCACCGTCGCCAAGCCCCTCATGATCGAACCGCAAACCCCGCGCTTCGCCCACGAAACCGACACCATCAACACCCAGGCCAAGATCACCAACGCCTCCGAATACGAAGGCACCTGGAACATCACCTTCACAGCAAATCCACCCGCTTCCGAAGCCATCGCAAAGCTCGCCCAGCAACAGGGGAGCGTGGGCGTCCCGCCCACTTCTTCATCCATAGAGACACAGATCACCCTAGCTCCCGGAAAATCCGAAGTCGTCACCTTCCCCGTCACCTTCACCAACACCGGCGAAGCCCTCTTCAAATGGGAAGCCGTCCCCGTCTCCCTCAGCACCGGCAATCTAACACCCGCCCTCACCCGACGCCTTTCCGACTCCGTCGAAAACCATTTCCAAGTCGAATACCCCGTCCCCCTTCAACGACAAACCAAACTGATCCGCCTCACCAAGGAAGGCGGAAACCTCAACCTTCTCGAAGAGCTCGACTCCGCCCTGTTAGATGGCCGCGGCCACATCGACATCGAAATGTCCCGCTCACTTCTCCTTGAAGCAGGCGGTGCCATCGATTTCCTCCTTCACTACCCTTACGGATGCGTCGAACAAACGACTTCCGCCCTGATCCCCTGGCTTGCCGTCGAGCAACTTCGCGCCGTATCCCCCGCCCTTGCCAAGCACAGCGAAGCCGAGGTGAAGAAGACCATCCAGGACGGCATCAACCGCCTCATTTCGATGCAGCAGCGCGACGGCGGATTTTCCTACTGGCCCGGCAGCACCGAATCCCTCTCATGGGCCAGCAGCTACGCCGGCCTCGGCCTGATCCTCGCCTCCGAACAAGGCGAGGTCCCACCCGCCGCCATCGCCGCCCTCAGCAACTATCTCATCAAGGATCTCCGCGACATCGGCAAGGCCGACAACAGCTACGAATACGAAATCGCCGCCCGCCACCTCTGGATTCTCGCCATCGCCGGAAAGCCACAAGACTCCTACGTCAACCTGCTCAAGGAACGCCTCCCACAACTCAACTCCCGCGCCCGAAGCCTCCTCGCCCTCGCCGAGAACGCCGCCGGTCACAAGGACGCCGCCATCGCCATCCTCCGCGACAAATCCCCCTTCACCGGCAAGGACAACTCGTGGATGCGTTGGCAGCCTGACCACGCCTACAGCCTGCTCGCCTGGTCCAGCATCGACGCCACCTCCGACGAAGCCACCACCGCCATCGACAAGCTCCTCCGCGATCGCAACCCCTACGGCCACTGGAACACCACCTGGACCAACGCCTGGTCCCTCGTCGCCCTCTCTGCCTACGCGAAAGCCGAGGAAAACCTCAGCCCCACCACCCTCTCCCTGCACGCTCAATCCTCGTTCCAGACCGCCACCGATCCGACTTCCCACTACTTGGATAGCACGCATCCCGTGACTCCCGAGCGATTCACCCTCGTCCCCGGCCTCAAACTAACAGCCACCGCCGACGGTCCCGCCTTCATCCGCATCAAGCTCGCCGCCAAACCCAAGATCGCCCCAATGCAACCCGTCGCCAAGAACGGCCTACAGGTCACCCGCTTCTACGAGCGCGTGAACTCCGACGGCACCAGCGAGCCCCTCGACACTCCGAAAGTCGGCGACCTCATCCGCGTCAAGCTCCGCGTCACCCTCCCCGACGACGACCTTCGCTACCTTGTCATTGAAGACATGCTCCCCTCGATCTTCGAGACCGTGAACAACTCCTTCGAATCCCAATCCGCCAACATGAATGCCGGCGGCACCTCCGAGAATGAATGGTCTGTCTCCCACAGCGAGCTCCGCGACGACCGCGCCCTCTTCTTCTTCGACCGCGCCTGGCGCAACGACACCAAGACCCTCAGCTATCTCGCCCGAGTCACCCAAAGCGGCAGCGCCCTCGCCCCACCCGCCAAAGTCGAATCCATGTACGACCCCGAAAACCTAGCCCTCTCCGCCTCCCGCCAGTTCGTCGTAAAGGAGTAGGCATGGCGCAAGGAGCGGTGGTTTTTAACCACCGGACAACCCCGGCAAGCAACCTCACGAGCCATCATCCCATCCGGATCCGTCAACATCGAAGCCCGATGATTGAACCTCATCGCTCCTTGGCCCCATGAAACCCCACCACCGCAAAATCCTCCTCCGCCTGCTCCTCGGAACAACGGCGTTGGCATTTGCGGCCTGGTATCTCCTCCCCCTAACCTTCCCCATCCCTCAAGATCTAACAAACACCCAAAAATCGCCCATCCTCCTCGACCGCCACGGCGAGCCTCTCCATCACCTCACCCTCCCCGACTTCACCCGCAGCCAACCCGTCCCGCTCGCCGAGATCCCCGACGAGCTCATCGCCTGCACTCTCGCCGCCGAAGACAAACGCTTCTACTCCCACAGCGGCATCGACCTCCTCGCCACCGCCCGCGCCGCCAAGGACCGCATTCAGAACGGCCGCACCATCTCCGGCGCCTCCACCATCACCCAGCAACTCGTCAAAATCACCTCACCCAAGTCCCCGCGCACCCTCAAAACCAAACTCCGCGAAGCCCTCACCGCCCGCCACCTGGAGCTCACCTGGTCCAAAGACCAGATCCTCGAAGCCTACCTCAACCGCCTCGACTACGGCCACAACCGTCTCGGCCCCAGCGAAGCCGCCCGCTACTATTTCCAAAAGCCCCTCGCCGACCTCTCCCTCGCCGAGAGCGCCCTCCTCGCCGGCCTCCCCCAGTCACCCAGCCGCCTCAATCCCACGCGCCACCCCGACCGCGCCCTCATCCGTCGCGACACCGTCCTCACCCGTCTCGCCGACGCCGGTAACTACGACGCTTCTAGTATTTCCGCTGCCAAAGCCGAACCCCTCCAGCTCCGACCCCTCAAAAAGGACTCAACCGCCCCTTGGCTTGCTTCTTTCCCTGATCTTCGACCTTCGACATCGGACCTTCAGACAAGCCTGGACGCCTCCCTCCAACGCCAGATCGAAAGCATCGTCACCGAAGAACTCGCTCCCCTCGCCAACAAGAACCTCCACCACGCCGCCGTGGTCGTCGTCCACAACCCCAGCGGCGAAATCCTCGCCCTCGTCTCGTCCGGCAACTGGCACGACCCGCGCGGCGGCCAAATCAATGGCGCGCTCACTCCGCGTTCTCCCGGCTCCGCCCTCAAGCCCTTCACCTATCTCCTCTCCTTCGAAAAATCCGGCCGCTTCCCCGGTTCCATCATCGCCGACATCCCGACCCGCTTCCGCACCCGGGAAGGCCTCGACCTCCCCGAGAACTTCGACCGCCATTTCCGCGGCCCCGTCACCATCCGCCAGGCCCTCGCCTGCTCCCTGAACGTCCCCGCCATGCGCGAGCTGAACGATCTCGGCGGCCCCGAACCTCTCCACACTTTTCTCCAACAACTCGGTATCAGCACCCTCGATCCCGACCCCATCCCCTACGGCCTCGGCCTCACCCTCGGCAACGCCCCCGTCACCCTGTTAGAACTTACCAATGCCTACGCCACCCTTGCAAGGAGTGGCCATTTCCAATCGCCGACTCTCATTCCCCATCCATCAACTTCCATCTCCCATCGCTGCTTTAGCAGCACGGCGGCTTTCCTGATCTCCGACATCCTCTCCGACCCCGCCGCCCGCGCCCCCGCCTTCGGCCGACACGGCCCGCTCGAACTCCCCTTCCGCTGTGCCGCCAAAACCGGCACCTCCTCCGATTTCCGCGACAACTGGTGCCTTGGCTACACGCCCGAATTCACCGTCGGCGTGTGGGCCGGAAACTTCGACAACTCGCCAATGAAAGGCACCACCGGTGTCGATGGTGCCGGCCCGATTTTCCACCGCAGCATGCGACTTCTGCATCGCGGCACCCCACCCACCTGGTTTGAAAAACCCAGCACCCTCACGGAAATCCCGATCGACCCGCGAACGGGAAAATCCGTCGTCACCACCCCGACCCGCCACCGCAGTCTCGAACTCTGCCCTACCACCTCCCTCCCGCTCCCCGCCTCCAAAACTGACTACTCCCCGAGCGGCCTCGCCCTGTTAGACCAGTCCTACTCCGAATGGCTCACCTCCTCCTACAACCAGCGTCGCGACGAATACGCCCTGACCCCGGAGCACCCGGCAATCACCCCGCTCCGCATTCTCGCTCCGCGCCCTGACGCCACCTACATCCTCGATCCCGAGCTCCCCAACGGCGGCCACCTTCACCTCGCCACCAATCTCCCCGGCCTTGCGAAGTGGCACTCCAAAACCCTCGCCCTCACTCCCGGCGACCAGGAACCCATCGCCACCCTCACTCTCGGCACGCACACCCTCACCGCCACCGACCCTCGCAGCGGCGAGACCATCCCGATTACGCTGAAAGTGGAAAGCCGCTGACTTCCGCCGCATCGACCCTTCCGGAGCATCGACCTTATTGTCGATGGACCTCGCCAGCGAATCACAAGCGACATTCCAAAACCAAGAACAGCCCCAATCCATCCTGCTCCGGACCGATCCATCGACAGTAAAGTCGATGCTCCGAAACAACGCGACAAACCTCACTTTCCGCTCTCTATTCCCGCCATGCGCCAACTCCTTTTCTTGCTTCTCGCCCCAGCCGCCTTCGCCCAAGTCGATCCCTTCGCCAACCTCGACACCAACAAGGACGGAAAACTCTCCGCCAGCGAACTCCCCAAGGAGGCCCGCCCGTTTCTCTCCATGGTCGATGGCAATGCCGACGGCTTTGTCACTCGCGAAGAGTTCCAACAAGTTGCCGCCAACTTCCTCACCCCCCCTCCGTCCCAGGCTCCCGATGCATCGGGCTTGAAAAATCTCGATTACGCCGGCAACGGCAATGTCCGCCAGACCCTCGATGTCTACCTTCCCGAGTCACCCTCTAACAAAAAGGTCCCGCTCGTCATCTACATCCACGGTGGCGGCTGGATGTCGGGCGACAAGAGTCATGGAAGATCCATCGCCGAGCTCATCACCTCGACCGGTGACTACGCCGCCGCATCGATCAACTACCGCCTCAGCCAGCACGCCCTATGGCCTGCCCAGATCCACGACTGCAAGGCCGCCGTGCGCTACCTCCGAGCCAACGCTGAAAAGTACGGCATCGACCCCGAGCGCATCGCCGTCATGGGCCACTCCGCCGGCGGGCATCTCGCCGCGATGCTCGGCACCACCAACAAGGAACGCTCGCTCGAGGGCAAGGTCGGCCCATACCCGAGCCAAAGCAGCGAGGTCCAGTGTGTCGTCAACTTCTTCGGCCCCACCGACTTCGAAACCTTCTTCGGCAAGGACATCGACCTTGCCAAGCTCAGTCGCGAAAACATGGCGATTCGTTTGTTAGGCCAGAACGAAGAAGAGATCCGCAAGAATGCGCGCCTCGCCTCCCCCATTCACTGGATCAGCAAGGATGACGCTCCCGTTTTCACCTCTCACGGCACCGCCGACAGGCTCGTGCCCTTTGCTCAGGCCGAAGAACTCGACGCTGCGTTGAAGGAGGCGGGAGTCGAAAGCCATCTCGTGGCCATGCAGGGAGCTGGCCACGGTTTCTCGAGCGACGAACTCAACCAACGCATCAAATCGTTTCTCGACCTCCATCTCCGTCAGATTCCCGGAAAGATTTCCGACGCGCCGATTAGCGCCAGGTGACGAAACTTCCGGAGCATCGACTTTATGGTCGATGGGCTTCCTCAGCGGATCGCCAAAAGGGCCACCCACCCTCATCCCACTGCTCTTCCCTAACGCCCATCTCCCAAGGTCACTCACCGGACCGATCCATCGACCATACGGTCGACGCTCCGAAAGCGCCCCCATTTCCTCCTCCCCCATCCGGGTCAAGCTGCTAGCCTCCCGCCGTCATGGCCGACCAACCCCGCCTGTTTACCAAAGGCTTTCTCTCACTCACGCTCGCCCAGTTCTTTGGAGCGGTGAATGACAACCTGCTCAAAGGGGTGCTTTCCTTCGCGGTTGCCTCCGGGGGCATCTGGTCCGGCCAACTCGGTGAGGGTGGGCAGGGCTACGTCGGACTTTGCCTGACCATTCCTTTCATTCTGTTGTCGGGCTTCGCCGGTCAGCTCGCCGACCGCAGCAGCAAACGCCGCATCACCGTGCTGGTGAAAGTCGCAGAAATTCTCATCGCTCTCGTCGGGTTCGCTGGATTCCTTGTTGGCAACCTGTGGCTCTCGCTCTCCGCCATGCTGCTGCTCGCCATTCAGAGCTCCTTTTTCGGCCCTGCCAAATACGGCATGATTCCGGAACTGGTTGAAGACTCCCAGCTCAGCCGGGCCAACGGTTCCATCAACATGTTCACCAATCTCGCGGTGATTGCAGGGACGCTCGCCGCCGGACCCGTTTACAGCCTCTACGCTCCTGACCCAGGAGCCAGCTACCTGCCGGTTCTGTGGCTTCCCGGCATTGCGATGATTCTGACCGCTGTGTTCGGCCTCCTGACCGCGCTGCCGATTCCACGCCTCGCCGCCATGGATCCCGATTTGAAAATCAACTGGAATCCCTTCAGCGTTTACTACCACGCCATTCGTGACATGGCGAAGTCACACCTTCTCCTCGTCGCTTCCGCCTGGGCTTTCTTCTACATGATCGGGATGCTCGCAATCCTGATCCTTCCCGACTACCGCGAGCTCCTTCAAGTATCGCCAACCAAAGCTAGCGTGCTGTTGGGCATTCTCGGGATTTCGATCGGGCTCGGCAGTGTCAGTGCCGGGCTCATTTCAGGAAAGCATATCGAGCCCCGCCTGATTCCGCTCGGAGCGATCGGCATGACGTTCTTTTTCGCCTTGTTAGGCACCACGCCGCTCCATTTTGCCCTCGTTGCCGTGCTCATTGCCGGAGCCGGGATCTTCGCCGGGTTCTACATCGTCCCGCTTCAGGCCCTTCTTCAGCATCTTTCTCCCGACGATGAACGGGGTCGATTCCTCGGCACGGCGAATGCGCTGTCTTTTGTTGCCAGCACAATCGGCTCGCTGATTTTCCTCTCCGCGCGTTCGCATTTTCACATCGCCTCGAACCACGTGTTCCTCATCTGTGCCGCCCTCGCACTGATCGGTTCCGGCCTGCTCATCTGGCGGCTCAAGCCCGTGATTACCGATCCCTCCCTGCGCGGAGGAGCCTGACCTGCCGCCATGCGCCAAGCACTCATCCTCACCAATGCTCTGCTCGCCATCTTCTTTGCTGCGGCCTTCGCTTACACCTTCATCGGCAAGGACCAGCTCGCGATCACCGCGCGTGACTTCGCGACCCTCAAGACCGCACAGTACGCCGCGCCGCTCGTCGATCACGCCGAAGATGCCGTCCGTTCAAACATCGCTTCCATGCTGGCGAGCAAGGCTCAGAAGCAAGCCGTCCTCGACGAAATCGCCGAATACCGCGCCGAACCGGAAGCCTACATTGCGGAGCTCACCGGCAAGGAGTCCGCGCCCGAACTCCGGTTCCCTGAAAACGCCCTGAGTCGGAAAATCGGTGGCTGGAAAGTGCAGATCCGGAGCTACTTCGATGAAGTCGTCGGCCGCATCACCTCCGACCTGCGCATTTTCACCGCCACGAATCTCGTCGCCGCCCTCGTGGCGCTCGGACTGGTCCTTGCCGCACGCACCCGGGAACTCAAGCCACTCCTCAAGCTCTCAGCCATGCTGTTAGTCGCCACCTTGCTTTCCCTCTACGCCTTCATCGACAGCTTTTCCTTCTATCAGTATCTTTTCAACTGGCACATGGGCTGGAGTTACCCGGCCCTCGTCTCCCTCAGCTACCTCTATATTGTCATGAAGACTTACCGACATCAGGGCTGAGCCGAAGGTTCCCAGACAAGGAACCTGCCATTTTCCCACAAGATCCGCGCAAGCTACGGCAGCCCGCGCGGAGCGGCATGCGGCGAAATCGTGAAGCATGAGCCATCGATCCAGCTCGACCCATGCCCGTCACCACACTCACCGAGTTCCATCACTGGCTCCTTGCCGAGGAAAGCACCGGCGCCCCCTTCGTGCTGCTCAACACTCCTCCCGACAGCCTGTGCGGCTGCGCGGCCGCAGTGGCATGTCTGCTGAACGAATTCGACGAAGAATCGGGCGGGAACTGGATCGCGATCACGCGACCGATCGTCCACGCCATCGCCTCCGACCCCGCGCAGCGCCGACTTCTTGGAATTGCTGATTCCAGCGAGGCCTGCCCGCCTACCAGCCGCGAGGGCCTGCGCAAAGTGCTGAATGCCATCGCAAAACGGGGTCACGTGGTTTTCGACGACCCGCTCGCCCTTGAGGCCACCGAAGATGATCTCAAAGGCTTTCGAGCCTCCATCGGCATTCCTCCTGATGTTCCGGAAAGCTTCCACATCATTCTCAGCCCCGCCCATTTTCACGCCCGCTGCCTCGCGCCCCTGATCGCCGACAGCTTCCTTGAATGGATGGCAAACCGTCAGCAGCAGTTCGCAGCTTGAACAATTCCGCGCACCTTCTGGCAATTCACGCGGCGACATTCCTCGCCGGTCCTGTTTCTGTATCCCCTCAATCATGAACGTCATCGGTCTAACGGTCCTTGTGAGTCTCTGCCTCGCCGGGATTTTCATCACCTGTTTCATCGGTGAATTCCGACGTTCGAAGAACTCCTCACCCGAGCGCGACTCACTCCTCCCCCTCGACGACCAAGCCGGCGAACCTTAAGCCAGAAATTTTCCAACCATGACCACATTGGCCTCCGCCCCTACCACCACCATCACCTACGACGACAAGACGGTTCGTCAGTTCATGATCGCCTCCATCTTCTGGGGGATCGTCGGCATGCTCGTCGGCGTGATCTGCGCCACCCAGCTCTCGTGGTGGCAAATGAACGGAAAATTCCTGGAAGCCCTGACCTTCGGCGCGATCAAGGCGGATGGGGTCTCCTTTCTAACATTCGGCCGCCTCCGCCCGCTCCACACCAATGCCGTCATTTTCGCCTTCGTGGGCAACATGATGTTCGCCGGCATCTACTACTCCACCCAGCGGCTCTGCAAATGCCGCACCGCCTCGGACCTGCTTTCCAAAATCCACTTCTGGGGCTGGCAATCCATCATCGTTTCCGCCGCGATCACCCTGCCAATCGGCCTTACCCGTTCGAAGGAATACGCCGAGCTCATCTGGCCGATCAATATCGCCGTCGTCATCATCTGGGTGATATTCGCGATCAACTTCTTCTGGACCCTCGCCAAACGCAACGAGCCCAGCCTCTACGTCGCCCTCTGGTTCTACATCGCGACGATCATCACCGTGGCGATGCTCTACATCGTCAACCACCTCTCGATTCCGACCTCCCTCACCCACTCCTACCCGATCTTTGGCGGCCTGCAGGACGCGCTCGTCCAGTGGTGGTATGGACACAACGCCGTGGCCTTCTTCCTCACCACGCCGATTCTCGGGATCATGTACTATTTCCTGCCGAAGGCAGCGAATCGCCCGGTTTACAGCTACCGTCTGTCGATCATTCACTTCTGGTCGCTGGTCTTCATCTACATCTGGGCGGGCCCTCACCACCTGCTCAACACGGCCCTCCCGCCCTGGTTGCAGATTCTCGGAATGCTCTTCTCGCTGATGCTCTGGGCTCCGTCCTGGGGCGGCATGCTCAACGGTCTCCTCACCCTCCGCGGCGCCTGGTCGAAGCTCCGCACCGACCCCGTCATCAAGTTCTTCGCCGCCGCGATTACCTTCTACGGCATGGCCACCTTCGAAGGTCCGCTTCTCTCGATCCGAGCCGTCAATGCCATCTCCCACTACACGGACTGGGGCATCGGCCACGTCCACTCCGGTGCCCTCGGCTGGAACGGCTTCATGGCCGCCGGCATGTTCTACTGGATGGCTCCTCGCCTTTGGAAAACCAAGCTCTACTCCGTCGCCGCCGCCAACATGCACTTCTGGGTTGGACTCGTTGGCATCCTTCTCTACGTCGCTTCGATGTGGACCGCCGGCATCATGCAGAGCCTGATGCTCGGCCAGATCGACACCGGTGGCACCACCCTCAAGTACACCTTCGTGGAAACGCTGGAGGCCATCCAGCTTCCCTACATCCTGCGCTCGCTCGGCGGCTTCCTTTTCCTCGTCGGATTCTTCATCTGCGCCTGGAACATCTGGAAAACCGCACGCTCTGGAGCGCCCTACAACGACACCGTCGAAGTCGCCGTTCCAGTCAAGGCATCGCGTGACACCATGAGCCTTCGCGAAGCATTCACCAACGACCCGGTCGCCCACACCCTGCTTGGCCTGGTCTTCATGTGTCTTTGGTTCTTCCTCCCTCCCCATGCCGACAAGGTTGCGCTGCTGTTCTCCATCCTACTGGTAGTGAAAGCCGTGCGCACTTTCCATCGTCGGGGCTCCGTCTGGAATGACTTCCACGAAAAACTGCTCCACAACTACATGCCTTTCACCGTGCTCGTCTTCATTGCCGTCGCCATCGGCGGCTCGGTGCAGATCATTCCCTCGCTCATCGTCAACCGCGACAAGAACATCGAAGGCCGTCTGCAGGAGCTCTACACCCCGCTCGAACTCGCCGGCCGCGACATCTACGTCAGCGAAGGCTGCTACAACTGCCACTCGCAGATGATCCGCACGCTCAAGCCCGACGTCATGCGCTACGGCCGTGCCGGCATCGCCGACGACTTCTCCCATCTGGGAGAATCGCTCTACGACTACCCGCACCAGTGGGGTTCCAAGCGCACCGGCCCGGACCTTGCCCGCGAAGGTGGCGACATCGTCCAAGGTGCCAAATACATGCGCTCCGGCGTGCGCGACAACGTCTGGCACTACAACCACTTCATGAACCCGCGCCAGACCTCGGAAGGCTCCAACATGCCCGCCTACCCATGGCTCTTCGACAAGAAGACCGACTTCAAGGCATTGAGTTCCAAGATCGCGGTGCAGCGCAAAATCGGGGTGCCCTACCCGGCCATGAACCAGCATGAGATCAACGACAAAGCCCGCGTCCAGGCGCGTGAGATCGCCGACAGCCTTGCCGCCGCTCAAGTGGTTCTGCCCGGTCAGGAAGAACTCTCCGGTGAAGCCCTCGCGCAGTACCTCGCCGACCGTGAGATCGTCGCACTGATTGCCTACGTTCAAAAAATCGGCAGCTATGAAATGGTGGAGCCTGAAGTGCCGAAAGAAACCATTCCGCTCAACCCCGACTCCTACCGCCCAAAGGAAACCGCCGCCCGGGAGGCCAGATAAGCCCGTTTCCCCCACTCTAACTTCCAATTCCTAACAGCCATGTTCTCGCGCGTTACCCATGAAGACTGGACGAACATCGTCCCGCTGATCGCCTTCGGCGTGTTGTTCACCGTCTTCGTTGTCACCACCATCCGTGCTCTTCGCCTGAAGCCCGAGGAACGGGAACGCCTTTCCACCATGCCCCTCGATCAAGACTCCGACCGCTGAAGCCATGCCCGAAGATAAATCATCATCCGAACCGGAAATCCGCCGCGGGGACTATGCCCGCGAGAAGGGCGAGATCATTCTCCGCGAACACGAGTACGACGGCATTCAGGAGTTCGACCAGAAGCTTCCGAATTGGTGGCTCTTCACCTTTTACGCGGCCGTCGCGTGGCTCGTGATCTACTGGGTGCTCTACTACAACACTCCGATCATCAAGACCGACCAGCAGAAGATCACCGAGGAAATCACCGCCCTTCATGAAAAGAAGGACGCGGACTTGGCCGCGGCCATGGAATCGATCACCGACGAAGCCCTGATCAACGAGTGGGCCACCGACGCCAGCAAGGTCGCCTCCGGCAAAACGATCTACACCACCAACTGCCTTCCCTGCCACGGAGCGGACCTCTCCGCCACCATGGCGGTGGGTGATCAGAGCATTCCGCTCCCCGGCATGCCTCTGAATGACGGTGAGTGGAAATACGGCGGCAAACCTCGTGAGATCTTCAAGCTGATCAACGAAGGCACCCCCCCGGATTCCCCCGGCCACAACGGCGCCAAAATGCAGGCCTGGGGCCAGATGCTGACCCCCATCCAGATCGCCGAAGTCACCGCCTACCTGATCGCCGAGAACCCCAAAGACTTCGCCCAATAGAGGGGCGCCAAGGCATCCCCCGCCACAAAGCCAGGCTTTCCCTGAAATCTCAGGACCAGAGCCTGGCTTTTTCACGCTTACTCCCAGCAACTTACAACTGCCGCCCTCGCCCCGACCGCCAAGCAGCAAAAAAACTAAACTTTCTTTGAACATTTCCAGACCTGAAGGGTCTTACACTTTGAAGACTACGCAATCTGTGTGCGTTTTCAGGGTGAACAGCAGATTGTCAGCCTGCGAGAGCCTCCGGGCGATCAGGGTTGATGGTTTCATTAGCCGCTCGGGGTGGGACCCGAGCGGCATTTCTTTGCCCCGACCCGAGCGTCGGCGACACGACCGCCGCGAGCCACCTCACTTTCCGACAACAAGTGAAACCTGTCGGTTTCCCTGGCTCTCCGGGTTCCGGTTTCAGACCTGGGGCTGGATGCACTCCGGAAGGTGCACGGTGAACGTGGTTCCCTTCAGAGCATCCGAAACAACTTCGACCGAGCCATCATGGGCTCTCACGATTTCGTAAACGATATGGAGTCCGAGCCGGATCGTTCCGTCGTTTCCAACCGCCCCACCCAAGGTATCCCGGAACATTCCTCGTCGAACTTCCGGATCAATCACCGGTCCGTGGTTGTGGACCCCGATAAACACGCTGTCCTCCTGAGACCATAGGCTGAGGGTGATCGGATCCGCGGCGTTGCCGTGTCGGATCGCGTTCTGAGTGAGGTTGGTCATCACCTGTGAAATCCTGACGGGATCGACCATGCATTCCATCGTCGTCGGGTTTTTGACAACCATGCAGGCGCTGGGATAACTCGTTCTGATTTCCTTCGTCACCCTCTCGCATAGAGCCACCAGATCCACGGCTCGACGCTCGATGGTCAGGCCGTTGCCCAAACGCAGACGGGTGAGTTCCAAGAGATTGGTGATGAGCTCCTTCATCTGCTCGCCGCTGGCCAGCATCTGCTGACAGAGGCGATCGTGAGGAGAGCCTTTCTCAAAGTACTCCGAAAGCACCCGCGATCCCACGGTGATGGCGGAAAGTGGACTTCGCAGATCGTGACCCAGCACACCCAGGAAATAATCGCGCATCTTGTCGCTCGTCATTTGGAAGCGATCGACCGAAAGGATCCATGCCTCATCGATCGCCTCATTGAACCTCACCAACTCGTCGAGATCCTTTTCGAGGCCCGCGTTTTCGCGGATCCAGATCCGAATCACGCTGGCCCGCAGAGCCCTGAATTCCGCACTGATGTCGAAGATACTGAAGCCCTGCTCCAGGCGTTGGGCTCCGTGCCGCATCGCCGCACGCTCCTCGCCTGGGTCGAGATCCTTGTCGCCTTTCGCCTTCTCGATCTGCTCCGCAGCCGATTGCGGTTCTTCAAGATCGCTCACGACGCGGTCCAGCAAGTCCAGGATGTGATCCTTCACCTCCGCGCGATCCAGATCCTCCGCCATTTCAATATGCGTCCGCGCGAAGATGTACCAATCCTCTACGATCTCGTCCGTGTGCTCCAGTATGGTCTCCTTAATCGTCATGGCTTCTCGCAATCCCTCCACAAGTCGCTCAGGCACGCCGCGCCGATGCAAGCTCCAGATGCGGAATCCCACGAAGCATCTTGGCGGACCACGGCCATCAATCGATCAGGAATCATCTGATTCACGAGCATTGAGAAAAGATGGGCGTACGTCAAACAGGGGACTCGGCCAATACAGCCGGGTCCCCTTTTTGAGATTGTATCTTAATCAATCAAGCAATCCTCAGGCTAATGCCTTAGGACTTGTAGCGGAGCCGCTTTTTGTGGCGGTTCTGCTTCGCGCGCTTCTTGCGCTTGTGCTTGTTGATCTTGGTCTTACGACGCTTTTTGAGCGAGCCCATGGATCTAATTCGGTTGGTGGTTTCAGGATTGCTGACTCGGTCAAGGAACGACCTTGTTCAGCGGAAATTCGATAATGCCTTCGGCGCCCAGCACCTTCAGCTCGGGGATGATGTCGCGAACGACCTTCTCACAGATGACAGTTTCCACCGCCACCCAGCCTTCTTCGGAAAGGGTCGACACCGTGGGACGGCGCAGCGAAGGAAGCTTGTCGAGCAGGGCCGGCAACTTGTCCTCGGGAAGGTTCATTTTCAAGCCAACTTTATCGCGCGCTTCAAGAGCGGCCTTCAAAAGCAGGCAAATGCGGTCCATTTTTTCACGCTTCCACGAGTCAGCCGCAGCTTCCGGACTGGCGTAGAAGTGAGGAAATGAAGTCAAAAGCGTGTCGACGATCCGCAGCTTGTTCGCACGCAGCGAAGAGCCGGTCTCGGTGATGTCAACGATGGCGTCGACCAAATCAGGCACCTTTACCTCGGTTGCCCCCCATGAAAATTCCACTTCGGCATTGATGCCGCGCTCCTTCAGGTAGCGCTCGGTAATCCCGACGCCTTCCGTCGCAATCCGCTTACCTTCGAGATCTTCAGGCTTCTTAATCGGAGAATCTTCAGGAACCACCAGCACCCAGCGTGTCGGACGAGCCGTCGCACGAGAGTAAGGAAGTTCCGCAAGATCCACGAGTTCGGTGCCACTTTCTGTCGCCCAATCGAGTCCGGTGATCCCGCAGTCGATGAATCCCTGGCCGATGTAGCGACCGATTTCCTGAGAACGGATCAGATAAATATCGAGCTCGGAATCATCCGAAGACGGACGATAGCCGCGCGAGGAAACGTAAATATCGTAGCCGGCCTTCTCGAGCAGATCGAGGGTCGGTTGCTGCAGACTCCCTTTGGGAATCGCAATCTTCAGTGTTTTGTCGGAGCTCTCAGACATCGCGCGGGCGGCGGGGATAGCTGGTGATCGCCTCGGGGGCAAGGGAAGTTTTGCAGAGTCTCGCATTCCAGGCACCTTTCGGGAGCGGAACGACCCTCCATCCCTTGGGAATCTCGCCATCGCCGCTTCTTTTCCCGCAAGGGTTGCCCCTGCTCCGCGATTCCGCTTCGATCGCCTTGATGCATTCCTCTCCCGGCGAATTTGCCACCATCATCCTCGCCTTTTTCGCAATCATGAACCCGATCGCGAACACCCCGATTTTCGTTGCCCTGACCGATGGGCTCGATTCTTCCACACGCAGGAACATCGCCATCCGCGCCCTCATCCTCGCCTTTGTCCTCATCTCCGCCTTTGCCATCGGCGGCAACATGCTTTTCGAAGCCTTCGGCATCACCCTATCAGCCCTGCGAATCTCCGGCGGCATCCTCGTCGGCCTGGTCGGCTTTCACCTGCTTCAAGGTGAGACGTCCACCGTCCACACGCCAAAGTCCGCCGCCTCCGGCACCACCACCGACTCTGCCCTGAGCATCGCCATCACGCCGCTCGCCCTCCCCATCCTCGCTGGCCCCGGCACCATCGCCACCGCCATGAGTTTTTCCGCAGGCTCATCTTTCAGCGTTTCCCTGCAGGTCATCGCCGCCTTCGGCATCGTCTGCCTGCTCACCCTTGTTTGCTTTCTCGGCGGGGAAAAGCTGGTCGTCTTCCTCGGACGCTCGGCGATCAAGGTCATCACCCGCCTGATGGGTCTCATTCTCACCGTCATCGGCATCCAAATGCTGATCGAAGGCGTCGGCGGGGCGGTCACGGATTACCAGGCAAAGACACCCGCCAAGGAAGCTTCCCAAAATACAAGCACCCCTTGAAGCCACCCATCCTTGGGCTGGCTTGAGTCACGGTGACCCCTCAGGATTCTCGAGTGAACTCGCTCGCCCGACTCGTCTGCTTCGGCATCCTGCCGATGGCAATCTCCGCCTGCACCCAAAGCCCGGCACCTGAAGTCATTCAAACGACCCCACCGGCGGAAGCACCCGCCGCCAGCCCGCCAACGGAAAAGCCCGATCGACCCGAGGCCGAGATCGAGACCGCCCCGATCAAGGAAATCGACATCACCCAGCTCTTCACCCTGAAGACCGACGGCAAAACCCTCATCTACGATGTCCGTCTTCCACTCTATTACCAACTCGGCCACATCGATGGCGCCATCCTCTTCTACCCGAAGCCCTTCGACGAAGCCTTCGACAAGGAAGAAGCCCAGATGAAGAACGCCCTCAGCGAAGGAAAAGAGATCGTCCTCTACTGCGGCGGCGCCGATTGCCACGACTCCCACATCGTCGCCAAAATGATCGCCGAGCGTGGCATCCCCGTCTCCGTCTACTCCGGCGGCTGGGCCGAGTGGAAGACCGTCGGAATCGAGTGAGTCTGAATTCAAGGGTTCGTAGTTCCGCCTTCAGGCGGTCGAGGCACCGAAAGACACCGCCACGTCTAGCAAGCCAAGAACCACCAAAGCCAGCCGTCACCCATCATCAAACTCCCAAGCAAAACCCCATGCCTTACCAATGGAGAAATCTCACCCCCGCCGAACGCGAAAAGCTCCTCGCCTTTCGAAAAAGACTCCGTCGCCCATGGCACCGCCCACCCCACTTCGGCGGCGGATCCGTCCACTACCATCTCACCGCCGCCTGCTACGAACACAAGCCGATCATCGGACACAGCCCCGAACGCTTGGAGGAATTCACCAACGAGCTACTAAACGCCCTGCCCATTGAACCCGCCGCCTGGTGCATCCTCCCCAATCACTACCATCTTCTCATTCGCTGCGACGACTTGAAGAACATGACCCGCACACTCGGCCAGCTCCACGGCCGCCTATCATTCCGTTGGAATGGTGAGGACGGAACGAGAGGAAGAAAAGTCTGGTACTCGGTCGCCGACCGAGCCATGCGCGGATCAGAGCACTATTGGGCGACATTAAACTACATCCACCACAACCCAGTGAAGCACGGCTACACAGACAACTGGTTGGATTGGCCATTCTCCAGCGCCCAAGATTACTTGAATGAAGTCGGACGAGCCGAAGCCATCAAGATCTGGAAGAACTTCCCGATCCTCGATTACGGCAAAGGCTGGGACGACCTTTGAGCCGAACATCAAGTGTAGGTAGTTCCGCCTTCAGGCGGTCGAGGCACCGAAAGGCACCGCCTGAAGGCGGAACTACCTACCCTTGAAAACAAGCCGCTTCCTACTAATCCACCTCCCCCGCTTCCCTCTCTAACAAAGTCCTCACCCTCAATCTCACCTTCTCCCCCGCCTGCCCTTCCGCCGACTTGCGCAAGGCTTCGATCAACAGCTCACCCGGCGCTTCCGGTCCCGCAATCTCAATGCTGATGAGCGGCTCTCCTCCCAACCTCGACTTCCGCAACTTTACCAAGCGGTAGCCGCCTTTCGCCGCCACCTCCGTCAGCGCTCTCTCCATCATCCGCGGCTCCGTCACCTTCCCGACCAGCACCGATGTTAGAGGCACCGCGAGCCCCGCGCAGGTCAGCGCAAACACAATAAACAAGCGCTGCGCCCACAGCCCGCCCGCACTCCGACCCCGGATACCCGCGAGGAAAAAGTTCGCCGCCGCACCCAGCACGATCGCCACCACGTTCGTGCCAAAAAGCAAAGCCGCGCCCCTGGCCGTCGCCACCTCTCCCAGCGACAAACAAATCCCCACCGTCGCAATCGGCGGCACCAAAGCCGCCGCAATCGCCACCCCGGCCAGCGCCCCGCTGAGCGCCGGCCTTGCCAGACAATAGGACGCCGCGATTCCCGAAACAAAGGCCACGCCGAGATCCAGCAAGGTCGGCTCCCCACGCGCCGCCAGCTCACCTGTTAGACCAAAACCCATCATCCGCGCGCCCCAACCTAACAGCAGTCCGATTCCCAGCGCCGCAAAGAATCCCATCAGCACCGCCCGCTGACTGCGCCGCCACAGCGGCCAGTTGCCCTGCACCAGCGAGAGCCCGCCACCGATCAGCGGCATCATCAGGGGCGCCACCAGCATCGCCCCGATCACCACCGCCGCCGAGTCCGCCAGCAGACCAAGTCCGGCAATCGAAGTCGCCAGAATCATCAAGGCCGCAAAATCAAAGGTCCACCGCGCCTTGCCCTCGACCTCATCAACCAGCGCCACCCGCTCCTCGCGTTCAAGTTGCGGCACCTTCAATCGCAAAAACTGTCCCAGCGCCTCCTTCATCCGACGCCCCGTCGGCAGCGCCGCCCTCACCACTCCCACCGCCAGACCACCCGGCCCCTGCAGCAGCTTGTCCGGCACCGTGCCGAAAAGCTTCGCCCGGATCGTCCCCGTATTGCTCGCCCCGATCAGCAGCAACTCGTAATCCCCCGATTCCACCTCTTTCCGGATCTCCTCCGAAACCCGATCACCCAGCACCACCTTGCGCGTCACGGATTCCGGCTCCACCCCCGCCTTCCGGACTGCCTTTTTCAGCATCCTCTCGCCGACATCGCGCGACACCTCGTCCGTATCCGGTTCCACGAAAAACGCCGTTGCCCCGGTGCCACCGAGCTTTTCCGCCAGCTTCAGCGCCGAGCGCGAATGCGGACCACCGGCGCAGGGCACCAGCACCTTGCCCGCCCAATCGTGACCTTCCTCCGGCAGCCTCAGAACCCCCACCGCACACGGCACCCGCGCAAATACCGCGCGCGAAAGCTTCCGCTCCGGCGAGTCGTTCAGCCCGCGACCCGAGTTGTGCTTTCCGATCAGCAGGAACGGCACCTTCGTCACCCGCACGTGAGACATCAGCGCCTCCACCGCCTTCTCCATCCGCACCCGACCCCAGCGCTCCTCCTCCAACAGCTCACCCAGATGATCCGGGCCCACCCCCTCCATCCATTCGATCTCCCCGCCCTTGGCTGCATCATCGCAGACCACGATCTCCATCGAAGTCTCCTGCGCCGCCGCCACCCGACGCCCCCAGGCTAACATTCCCGCCGCTTCCTCAGGATACCGAATCACCAAAACAAGTGGCATAACGACTAACTACCCATCCCAAGCCCGCTCCACAAGCGTTCGTCGTCCCCCCCATTGACTCTCCATTTCTTCTATCCGAGGGGCCCGCGGCCTTTCTAATAAACTACTTCCCTCCATTCAGGAGGACGCAGCACGCGGCACGCGACGCCCTAGCAAAAGCAATCCGAGCCATACAAGACTGGTCGGCTCTGGAATATTCGCCGCGATCCAATCGCCGTGCTCACTAAGATCCGTAAAGAGTGCGATATCACCGTAGCGGGAATCGGTTCGGGCGAAGCCATCGGACAACAAGGGATTCACGCCCCATGAGCTGATCCCGGCAAGTTGCCACTGCTGCGCTGATGCATCGAAAACGAACAATGCTCCGCCGCTATCACCCGCTGCGGTGGTTCCTTCGAGAAATTCATCCGGCATCCAGGGAAAAAAGCTGGAAGCCATCGGCAAGCCTCCCCAGTCGGCAATGCTGCTGCTTGGTGCAACATCGAGCAGTCGATCACTCAACCTCGGACCATCAAATCCGACATCAAAGTAGGTGCGACGCACCGTGGAAGCCTCAAGAGAATTGCGTGCCAAACTGCCGTCATCAAAATCCGTTGCCAGCAATCCGCCACCCGGAGCAGCAATCTGGCGATCGACCACATTCATCGCGAAGAGCAGCTCCGGCGAGCTCGTGGCACCAAGAATCCCATTGCCGCTGCGACCGTACCCGCCGAGAAAAGCGATCGCACCAGGCGAGACATTCGGAGCGATGACGGCAGGAGTCAGAGAGCTCGATTGGCCAAGCCGAACAAGAACCAGATCACCTCCTTGTGTTAGACCCGGACTGGGTGACGCCGCCCATCCGCCAGCGTAGCGAAGTTCGACCGCACCGATGGAGGTCCCACCGGCCCGAACCTGTACCGCGTGATTTCCCGCCCCAGCCGTGACGTGCGCCGCCGTGAGCACCCAGTGCTCATCAATCACCACGCCACTCCCGCGACGGATCCCAAAGCCCGTATCGACTTCAATTTCGACCACGCCGGAAAAGGCTTCAGCGCTTGCGAGCTGTCGGTAAGCCTGCCGATCCAGATCATGACGAATCACCACCGCACCCGCAGGCTGCAGCAGGGATAAAGTGCACATTACTTCGCCAAGGTGAAGTTTTCGGAACAAAATCCGCAGAGCATTCCTGAAAACGGTTAGATTTCCGGATATGTCATGAGGGAAGTGGCCGTAGCGCCCAAAGGAAGTGAGTTTCATTGCGCTGTATTCCTAGAAAAACTCGATTCCTTGAACTGAAGCGAGGAATAACCAAGGTAAACGCAATATGAAAACTGCGTTCTCCACCATCGGATTGATTTCCTCCCTCACCTTGTTTTCCAGTGCTGCGATTCAGATCCCCGGCGCCGATGGTTCCAGCGGAGTTCTCAATATCACAGCCGACACCACCATTGATTTGTCTCAGGCAGTCACCGGCAACTGGGACGATACCAACACCGCCAATGGGATCTACGATGCGGAAAAGTGGGCGGTGGTGTTCAACTACTCAAGCGTCAACATTGATCCAGGTGTGACGCTCACGTTCACCAACCACGAGAGTCGCGCACCGGTCGTCTGGCTGGTTACGGGAGATGTCGTCATCTCGGGCAATGTCAGCCTTGATGGTCAGGCCCACCAACCCGCGCCCCTTCTTTCCGAGCCGGGCCCCGGTGGCTTCCGGGGCGGCACCGCCAGCTATGCGGGAAACCCGAGTTCCAGTGCAGGGTTTGGACCGGGTGGTGGTTTAAGGCAGGGAAACGTTGGCAGCTCCGGAGCATTCGGGACGAACCTTGGTTCAGCCACACCTTATGGAAACCCTTCCCTGATCCCGCTCATCGGAGGGTCCGGAGGCGCCGGTGATCCCGAATTCACGGGCATCAGGCAGGGCGGGGGCGCGGGTGCGGGAGCCATTCTCATCGCCTGCGCAGGCACGGCTACCATTGATGGCCAGATCCACTGCAATGGTGGAGCCGGTCTTCATGACTTCTCCGGCATCGACCTCAACACCGGCGGCGGATCCGGTGGCGGCATTCGAATCGTCTGCGACACCCTCGCAGGAACCGGTCCGCTCAACGCCGTCGGTGGCGATGGCTGGCAGCAAGGGGGACTCGGACGAATCCGCATCGAACGTGTTGCTAGCAGCTCCTCGGGAAGCATCGTTCCGGACCCTTCCATCGTGCCATTGACTGCAGACGACACCGCACTGCTCTGGCCTCCACCAAGCGCCCCGCAAGTGGAAGTCGTCTCAATCGGAGGCGTCGCCGCGCCGGCTGACCCACGCGCCGCATTCGGTGCGACCGGAGCAGATGTCGCTCTCCCCGAAACGGCCACGACAGAAATCGTGATCCGCACCACCAACGTCGAGCAAGCTGCGGCCGTGAATGTCCGACTCACACCGCGTTCGGGTGCCGACTCCCAGGTCGTGAGCGCCGTCGTCTCCAGCGTGGTCAGCCCGACCGAGCCGATCATCGAGTGGACCGCCGACCTGCCCGTCAACACGGGCTACTCGGCCGTACAAGTCCACGTCGTCCGGCCATAAGTCCGCCAGATCCGGCAAAACCCCCATTCCCACGACGCGATGTCCCATTGGACAACCGCCCTCCTTTTCCGCCATCTGATGGCGGGCATGATCGCGTGCCTATGGATGGGCGCGGGACAACTCGACGCGCAAACCAACCTCTATCGCGAGGTCGTCTCCCGAGAGCTCTCGCTTCACGTCGAAAACGGCGCCGACTTCGGTGGGAGCGCCACCCGCGAGTTCTCGATGCGTATCGAGAATGGTTCCGAAAATCGCGAACTTGCATCCCGGGAATTTTCTCTGGCGGTTGGCGGTGCTGACGCGCCACCGGCCATTACCGAACTCGACATTACCGTCTCTGCCACCGGAGACGAGGTCGCCCTCGATTGGACCAGCTACAATCCGTGGCAGTTCCGGGATATCGCCGAGTTCCGCATTTATGTCACCGATGATGGACCCATCACGGATGTTTCTGGGCTGACTTCCGCAGGGTCCGTCGACGGCGAAACCACCTCCTTTCAGCTCTCTGGACTAAGCGAGTTTACCGACCACTTCATCGCCGTGGTCGCCGTCGATGCCCTGGGCAACTTCGATCCGATCGCCAACTACAGCGCCGCCTACGTCCTCTCGCCACAGAGCGTCTCTCGAGAACTCTCTCTTTTCATCGGCAACGAAGCCAATCCTCCGATCAGGAGAATCACTTCCCGCGAGTTCGACCTCGCCATTGCCGGCCCCACCCCGCCTCCCGCGATTGGCGGTTTCGATGTCACCGTCTCGCCCCTGGGCGACAGCGCCACCCTCGACTGGTCCTCCTACAACCAGTGGGCGGATCTCCCCGTTGATCGCTTCGAGATCTATCTCTCCGACAGCGGGCCCATCACCGATGTCAGCGGCCTCAGCCCCTTCGCCATCGCCCGCGGCGGCAACACCTCGATCACGCTCGATGGGCTCACGCCGAATACCGATCACTTTTTTGCCATCGTCCCGGTCGATCCGCTTGATCGCCGGGAAGCCGCCGTCAATTACGGCGCGGCGTATGTCATCAGCCCCGAAGCAGTATCGCGCGAATTCACCATCGGGATCGGCAATGAAACCACACCCCGTTTCCAGGAAATCGTCTCCCGCGAGTTCGACATCATCGTGCCTGATGCGGCCGCACCGCCGCCCGTCACCGGAATCGACAGCGGCTTCCTTGTCGAAACTTCAAACGACACCTTTGGATCCGTCATTCTGGACTTCAGCAGCTACAACGAAACGATCGTGGGCGATATCGTCAGCTATGCGGTCTACGTTGGCGGCAGCTACTTCGATGATGTTACGGGTCTGACCCCCTTCGCCACCCTGCCCTTGGGAGGGAAACGTCAGACACTTTCAGGACTACCCGGCGGGTCGATCAATCATTTCGCCGTGGTGGCCGTCGATTCTCTCGGCAACTTCGATCCGACCGTTCGCTCATTCTCGGCGCAAGCCTCCATCTCGGGCGTCGGAGAAGTCGAAAACCTCAGCGGCTCCAGCAGCTCGACAAGTCTGTCCTTTTTCTGGGACCCACCGATCGATGCCGCTGCCTTCCTCGACCGCTACCGCGTCTGGCTGGGCACCGATCCACCTGTCGATCTGCCACTCTCACAAACCAGCTTCGATGCCGGCGATCTGACACCCGGCACCGCATACCCATTCCGTGTTTCGACGGTCGACATTTTTGGAAATGTCAGCAGCGGCACCTCACTCAATGCTTCGACCTGGCTTGCGGCACCACCCAACCTGCGACTCACCCTCGTCGGTGGGCAGGTCGTGGCCAAGTGGGATCCCCCCGAACCCGAAGCACTCGTCGCTTTCTACCGGATCTACGATGCAGCTAGTAGTTTCTCCGATGTCGGCAGCCTGACACCGCTGACCTCAACTCTCGCCAACGAGGCGGTAGTGGGCGATCTCGCAAGTGTGCAGGGCCGCTGGTTCGGCGTCACCGCCGTCAATGAACTGGGAGACGCCGATCCTGCAGTGGTTTCGATTCAGGCCAGCAAGCAAGCACAGTCGATCGACTTCCCTCAACCTTCTCTCACCAACCCGCCGATTCCCCTCGCAGGCACCGCATCAAGCGGTCTGCCCGTTTCCTTCGAGATCTCCCCACCAAGTATTGCCACCCTCATCGATGCTAGCGGTCCGGCCATTGACATCATCCGGGGTGGCCCCATCTCGATTATCGCAGGGCAAAGCGGTGACTCCAACTGGTGGCCGGCCGAACCCGTCACCCGTGAGCTACGCCTGCCACCGGTGATCAGCTCTCTAACAGCCAACGGTCGCGAACTCCAGAACGGAGCCACGCTGGGAGAATTGGACGTCCTTCTCCGTGTCACCGCACTCGACGTCGATGGCATTGCCTCAGCCGAATTCTCGCTGAGACCCGATGGTGGAAACTTCTCTCCGATCGGTCGCGATCTCATTTCTGGCGACGGATTCACCGCGGTCCTTGCCACCGAGACCCTGAGCCCGGGAAATTATGAACTCAAAGTGGTGGTTGAAACCCCGAGTGGCTTCACCGCTCAGCGTGTCCATCCGGTAAGCATCCAACTACTGCCCCCGGCGGCTCCCAGCATCCTCTCTCCGACAAACGGCGATCGCTTTGAGGTCGCAGACGTCATGGTCAGCGGCACCGCCCAGCGGGGATCGGATGTTCGGCTCTTCCGCAGCGGGGCCGAAGTCGCCGGTCCGGTCACCGTGGATGCTTCAGGAAACTTCAGCGCCAGCGTCTCTCTTGTCCCCGGCAACAACCCGATCACCGCTCGGGCGACGAACGCCGCCGGCACCAGCCCGGACTCAGCGTCGCTAGGTATCGAGCTGCGGTCCACCCTTCAGCTCAGCCTCGATCTCCAGGTCTTTGCCGAAAGTGAAACCGCCACCTTGACGGTGAGTCGCAACCATTCCCAGGGGCAGGTCACGATTGCACTGGGCAGCCATTCAAGCGGGCAGCTCAGTTTCCCATCAAGCACCACCATCGCCGATGGGGCACGTCAGACGAGCGTCTCGATCACGGCGATCGATGACATGGTTGCGGAACTCGATTCGAGTGTCGTCATCAGTGCCTCTGCTGCCGGTTACAGCTCTGCCAATCTTCAAGCCACCATCCTTGATGATGACCGGCCGATGCTGACCCTTGCCACCAATCGCACAGTCGTGGCGGAAGGCTCCGACCCCGGCGAATTGATCGCCACGGTGACCCGCTCACCCATCAGTGATGCCAATCTCGCCGTCTCTATTGCATCGAGTCACCAGGGATCATTGATTTCCCCTTCAACCATCATGCTGCCCCCCTTTGTCGGGTCCGTCCAGGTCGTGATTGAAACGCCCGACAATAGTGAAACCGACGGCGACCGCAGCGTCTTCATCACAGCGGCGACCTTCGATGTCACAACCGACGAACTCCTCGCGCAGAGCAATGAGGTCGAGATCCTCGTCACCGACGATGATGGCCCATCGCTCAGCCTCAGCCTGCCAAAACTCGCCCTCCAGGAAGGTCAAACCAGCATCGCCACGCTTTCCAGAAATGGTGAATCCGGATCCTCACTCGAAGTCACCCTGAGCAGCTCCGACACCAGCGAAGCCACGGTGCCCGGCAGCGTGACGATCCCGTCCGGATCGGACTCGGTCGAGTTCCCGGTTAGCCTACTCGATGACGGTATCGATGATGGAAACCAGCAGGTGCTGATCACTGCCACCGCATCCGGCTTCTCACTCGCCCAACTGGCCACAACGGTGACGGATCTCAGTCTGCCTGACCTCGCCGTTTCATCGTTGACCGTTCCGCTCGACCCTCTGACCGAGGAAACGAGCTCGTTCATCTATCGGGTGGAAAACCAGGGCGCCACGGATATCCTCAGACCCATCGGTGTGCGCCTTTATCTGTCCAGAGACGCGATCATTGATCCCGGCGATCAAAGGCTCACCGTTTTCCAACACACTCAAGGGCTCGCTGCCGGCAGTTTCTTCGAGCAATCCCATAGCTTCTTCACGCCCCGTGAACCGGGTAATTACCGAATCCTCGCCGAACTCGATCCGGATTTGGCAATTGAGGAGATCCTCGAAACCAACAACGTCGGAGCCAGCTCGATGTTCAGCATCCGTTCCGCCTACAGCGCCACGATTTCGGCCGATGTGGAAGTCGCCGCTAGCGGAACACCCGTGACTTTCAGAGGACAAGCGACGCTCGCCAACGGTGATCCAGCCGCAGCAAAACGAGTCAACATTCACCTCTTGGTGCGGGGCACCACTCGCGTCATTGAAACGCAGACCGACGCAGGAGGGAACTTCAGTGAAATATTCACCCCTCTGCCAGGCGAAGGAGGAATCTACTGCGTCGGCGCCGTCCATCCTGGATCTCCGTCGGCAAGCCCTCAAGACAGCTTTGCGCTGCTTGGGTTCAGCACCAATCCTCATGCCCTCGAGTTAAGCTTAATCCGTGAAGGAGCTGAGGTGACCGGCACCGTCGTGCTCACAAATTTGACCGATCTCCCTCTGCAGAGTGTCAGCGCCGCCGGCCTCAATCTGCCAGACGGCATCCATGTCAGCGTTGCGCCCACCGGGTCTGCCGAAGTCGGCTCATTGGGCAGCATCGAGATGGAATACCGAGTCAGCGCTTCGGCCGGCTCTCCTGCCACGGCGGATGGCAGTATCCGCTTCACCAGCCCCGAAGGAGCCCTGCTCGACCTCCCGATCAGCATCGTCGTGCGCGACCATGAAAGCCGGTTGTCACGCTCACCGGGGACCATATCCGGCGGCATGATCCCTGGGGAACAGAGCTTCGTGAGCTTTACGCTTCGAAACGATGGCGGCGCACCCAGCGGACCGATTCAGGTCCTCACCCCCAGCAGCTTCAGCTGGATGAAAGTCGTCAACGGCTCCCCATCAGCGTCGATTCTCCCGGGTGAGAGTGCAACAATCTCCCTCCAGCTCTGCCCACCCGACGACTTTCCACTCGGCCTAACTACTGGAACTTTAGTAGTGGTGGGCTCCCACAATTCGCTGAGTGTCCCATTCTCGATCCGCTCAGTCTCGGACGAAACGGGTGACCTCGTCGTGCGCTGTGAAGATGAATACACCTACTTTGCTGCGGGAAACCCGCCATTGGCCGGCGTGACCGTGCAGGCCCTGGATCCCATCACCAAAGCAGTCGTCGCCACAGGAATCTCGGATGGGAAGGGCGAAGTGCGTTTCGACGATCTCCCTGAGAGCAGTTACGAGATCCGGGGCTCGGCGGAGCAGCACGCCTCGGTCAGGCAGACGGTGAGCGTTCGACCTGGAGTCGAGAGCACGGTATCCTTGTTCCTCCAACGGCGCACCGTCAGCTACTCATGGACCGTCGTTCCGACCGAAACGAAGGACCGCTATCGCATCGTCATTGAAAGCGAGTTCGAAACGAACGTTCCCGCCCCGGTGATCACCGTCGAACCCAATTTCATCGATCTCACGGAACTCACCGAGGAAGTCAGCCAGATCGACATCACCCTCACGAACCACGGACTGATCGCCGCTGATGACGTCAACATTGCCTTCAACTCCAGCGCCGACTGGCAGATCGATTCCCTGACCGGGAACATCCCGAGAATGGCAGCAAAGAGCCGTTATGTGATTCCGGTCAAGATCACCAAACTCAATGCCGGACGCGCCGGAGGGTGCGGACCATCGGGAGGAGTCGACTGGAGTTACAAATGTGGCGATCTCGTCGTGGGTGGGCGCGCCGGAGTCGGCTTCCGGGGCGGAGGCACTCCGTGCGGGGGCGGCACCGGCGGGAGCGGCGGCGGCGGCGGCACCGGCGGCCCCGGAGGAGCCTTCAATCCGGTTGGCTCAGCGGCCTTCGGAAGCTGTGATCCATGCATTTTGATCGCCCTCATCGATTGCGGCGTGAGTTTTGCCGCAGGCCCCTTCGGCTGCGCCTATGCTGCCGGACGTTTCGTCATGGATTGCGAAGGTAAGGGCTTTGATCCCAATTGCATTGTCGATGCCCTTCAACTCGGCGGCGGCTGCGCCTGCAGCGTCACTCCCTACGGTAATGCATGCAATGCCGTAAATTGTTTCATCGACATCCTTCAATGCGTCGCCAACTCCAGCGAAAACGGAGATGGTCGCGCCCGTTCCTACGCGGAAATCCTGGCGACCTTCGATGATCGGGGCCGGTCAGTCATGGCGATGGTCGAGTTCGACCTCGCGCTGCTCGGCGATCCCGCATGGTCCATCGTGCTGGAAAGTGAAGGCATGCCGGCATTCTTCGAACTCTACAAGGAAGTCGTTGGCGGGCAGAGCCTCCCATCTCAGTGCATCGATGGCACGGAGGAATCCGCGATGCTCGCTTCGCTCATCGGTCAGCAATACCCTCAACTGGTGCGAGAACTGGTCGCACGATGGAACCGCACGATGGACTACTGGAGTGCCGGTATTTTCGAAGCCGAGGACTTGGGTCCGGGACAGAATGACGATTTCATCACGGGGACTGAACTCAGCGAAGCTGCCGCCAGAGTGGTCAATGCCTTCGACGAAGTCAGGGCCGACGGATTCGACGATCCGGTGGAAGCCTTCGGGGATTCGACTCGTGACCTATTCCGTTTCCTAAGCTCCGGCGACGGGGTTTGCGCACGTGTCCGGCTTCAGATCGAACAGGAAGCCGTGATGACCCGTGACGCCTTCGACGCCCGGTTGACCTTGGAAAATACCGGGAACATGCCATTGGAAAATGTGGAAGTCGACTTGCGGGTCCTCGACCTCGACGGCTTTGACGCGACCGATCGCTTCGGCATCGATGGACCGAACCTCACGGGTATCTCCAATGGAAGCCTATCCGGTCAGTCCAATGGAGAAATCCAGTGGACCTTCCATCCCGCCGAGGATGCGGCTCCAACGGAAGCCACGGTTTATGAAATTTACGGCGAGGCTCGCTACACCATCGATGGCGTGGTCACGACTCTGCCACTCTTGCCTCAGGCGATCACCGTTTATCCAAATCCCAACCTGAGACTGAAGTACTTCCACCAGCGAGACGTTTACTCGGACGACCCCTTCACCGATCCAGTGGAGCCATCCATCCCCTATTCGCTCGGCGTAATGGTCGAGAACACGGGCGCCGGCGTGGCACGCGATTTTTCCATCACTTCCAATCAGCCCAAGATCATCGAGAATGACAAGGGACTGCTCATCGACTTCCAGATCATCGGCACGACGGTTGGAGGAGAACCCGTAACTCCGTCCTTAGCTGTCAATTTTGGCAATATCGAACCTGGTGAAGTTGAAGTCGCGGAATGGCTTCTAACATCAACTCTGCAGGGCCTATTCATCGGATACTCGGCAGAGTTCGAGCATCTCGACGACTTCGGCGGATTGCGTTCATCGTTGATCGAAAGCGTCGACATTTACGAAACCATCCGTGCGGTGAATGCGCTTGGCCCCAAGGACGATGGAACTCCTGATTTCCTGGTCAACGCGACCTTCGATGTGCTGGACCTCCCCGATGAGATTCATTTGAGCGACGGTTCGGTCGAACCCGTTTCCACCAGCCTGAATGCTAGCGCCGGAATTCCCGAAGCAGGGAATCTCACCATCACGCTCAACAATACCGGCCTCGGTGCCGGTTGGGGATATCTGCGTGTGCCCGATCCTGGTGATGGGAATTTCCATCTTGTCTCCTGCCAGCGCTCCGACGGCCTTTCCATTCCGGTCGGCACCAATGTTTGGACCACTGACCGAAGCTTCCTCGGGCTTGGACTCGGGGCAATCAAAGAAAACCTGCTTCATCTCGTCGATTGCGATAGCACCGGAAGCTACACGCTGACATTTGCTGAAGCGGCTCCGACCGACATCACACCGCCATCGAGCAGGGTCGCCACACTTCCTGCCAACAGTGGCAGCTTCATTCCCGTTTCATGGTCCGGCAATGATGACGCCGGCGTGGCTCGGTACAGTGTGTTCGTATCGGTGAATGGTGGCCCCTTTGAGCCTTGGCAAACCCGAACGACCGCGACCTCAGCACTCTTTTCCGGAGAGATCGGCTCTACCTACGACTTTTATAGTATTGCCATCGATGCCGCCGGCAACGTGGAGGCCGCCAAAACCGCCGCTGAAGCGAGCACCGCGGTGAACCAACAGAACCAGGCTCCGACGATCCATTCCTCCGACCCTCTCACAGTCGAAGAAGGCGGGACCCTGAATTACCAGTTCACTGCCACCGATCCGGATGGCCCTAACAGCGCCCTGTCCTACTCGCTAACGACCCCAAATCCAGGCATTACGCTCAATCCTTCGACCGGTAGACTTCGCTGGCTGACCGGTGAAGAAGACGGTGGAACTACCACCGAGGTCACGGTCACGGTGACTGACGGGGACCCCGCCCCGCTGTCCGACAGCATCACCCTCAGCATTGCAGTGGTGGACACAAACTTGCCGCCATCCCTCCTGAACCCCGGAAGCTACACCATCGACGTCGGCGAATCACTCAACGTGCAACTGGTCGCAAGCGACGGCGACCTGCCGACCCAGACAGTCCGTTACCGACTTGCAGGAGGACAGCCTCCAGGAATGACGATTGACCCCTCCAGCGGTCTGATTCAATGGGTCGCGAGCGAAGACGCGGAAGAGCAGACCTTTGCGGTGTCCGTTCAAGCTTACGACGATCAGACTCCAGAGGGCCTTGCGACACGAACGCTCTATGTTGAGGTTTTGAAAAAGCCCGGACTGGAGCCGTTCTTTGATCCCTTCCCGACACTCGTTTGGGCAACAGACGGAGTCCAGCAGGTGAAGCTGAAGGCCAGCGATCCTGAAGGCGAACCCGTCACCATCACCGCCGACCTCTCATCGTTGACGGCTGGATGGCCCTCGTATCGTGCGGAAGCAAACGCCGGCACGGGAACCATCACCTGGGGCACGTGGGGCGTGACACCAGGCACCTATCAAGTGACTTTGAACGCCTCGACCGAGCGCCAATCGAGCAGCGCCCAGTTGACGATCGAAGTTGTCGAGCGGGATGCCTTTACCGACTTCACAGGCTGGGCTGGCGCCTACGATCTGAATCCCTTGGAATCGCTGGTCGACCGTAGCCTCAATCCTCTCGGTCTCGACAATCTGTTTGTCTACGCATTCGGCATCGATCCACGCTGGGCCATTGCTCCCGGGCAGCCTGCACCAGCTCCCCGACCACTGCGCGACGCCAAAGGCCTCAGTTTCATCCTGCCGGAATCAGGGCTGGGGCGCGCCGACTTGGAGTATGTCATCGAACAATCCGATGCCAGCCTGGGCAATTGGCAGCCCGTCGCCACGAAATCCGGGCACAGTCCATGGACGGGGAGTGATATCTCGATCGACCAAGAAGCCCTCCAAGGTCACTTGACCATGGTCAGCATTTCCTTCGACACTCTGCCACCGGGCGGATCCGCATTTTTCCGTTTGCGGATCGGATTTCCCGGCACCGAGGCGAGCGCCTTCGATTCCTGGATGGCAGGCTTTCTGACTCCAAACAGAGGTCCGGAAGAGGATGCGAACCACGATCGCATTCCGAATCTTCTCGCCTGGTCGCTCGGTCACGAATCACCACTGCTGCTCACCGAGACGGCCCGGAAAAGCCTGCCCCACCTTGTCGGAGCCCCCCATGAACTGGGCTTTCGGGTCACGATTCTCGGGGGATCAAAAGCAGATGTCCGCTACCTCATCGAGACGAGCCCCAACCTGAAAGACTGGCAAGCCATTGCAGTTAAACAAGGTACACAACCCTGGCATGCGGATGTCAACTTCTCGTCGAACGGTGCGAACTCTCCCGATGAAGCTTGGGACTTCGAGCTTTCGCTTGGCCCCGGCGGTTTCGTCCGTCTCAGAGTCGACCCTCTAAGCCATCCTTGATTCCTCACTTGGAAAAAGCTCGCAGAGTCCTGAAACACAAGGCTTTTGGCCTTGCCATCCCCGCTCCTGACCCTAGTTTCGCCGCCCGTTTCTCTTTCCTAAAGCTGATGCGCGTGTCGGAGCCCCGTAGCGCAGCAGTCGAAAAATCGGGGCACATCGGAGGGAAAAGCGATCAACCAAACTAACCAAACCATTAACCAGTATGAGCACCGCAGTGCTTGAAAACACCAACCAGGAACTCAACGATCTCATTGATTCGAAGTTCCGTGAGTTCAAAGAAGGCAGCATCGTCCACGGCACGATCATCGAGATCCGCCCGCAGGTGATCCTCGTCGACATCGGCTACAAGTCCGAAGGCACCATCGCCGTCTCTGAATTCGAAGACGAGGAAATCGAAGTGGGCGACGAAGTCGAAGTCCTCCTCGAAAAACTCGAAAATGATGAAGGCATGGTCGTCCTTTCCAAGGAAAAGGCCGCCTACAAACAGAACTGGGACAAGATCGTCAAAGTCTACGAAGACGGCGGACTCGTTCGCGGCAAGGTCAAGGCAGTCGTCAAAGGCGGACTCACCGTCAACGTCGGCGTCGAAGCATTCCTTCCCGGCTCCCAGGTCGACATCATCCCACCAAAGGATCTCAGCGAATACGTCGGCAACGTCTACGAATTCAAAATCGTCAAGGTCAACGACGAGCGCAAGAACATCGTTCTTTCCCGCCGCGAGGTCATCGAAGCCGAGCGCGCCGAACTCCGCCAGCGCTTCCTTCAGACCGTCAAGGTCGGCGACCGCGTCACCGGAGCGATCAAGAACATCACCGACTTCGGTGCCTTCGTCGATCTTCAGGGCATGGACGGACTCCTTCACGTCACCGACATGTCGTGGGGCCGCATCAATCACCCATCGGAGATGCTCATCATCGGCCAGTCCGTGGATGTCATCATCCTCGACGTCGACCGCGAGAAAGAGCGTGTTTCGCTCGGCCTCAAGCAGATGACCGAAAACCCATGGGAAGACATCGAACGCAAGTTCGCGATCGGCACCAACGTCAAAGGCAAGATCACCAAACTCCTTCCTTACGGCGCATTCGTCGAAATCGAGAAGGGCGTCGAAGGTCTCGTCCACGTCTCCGAACTCTCCTGGGTCAAGCGCATCACTCGTCCGAGCGATGTTCTCGAACTCGATCAGGAAATCGAAGCCGTCGTGCTCGGCATCAGCATCGAAGAGCAGAAGATCTCCCTCGGAGTTCGCCAGCTCGAGCCGAATCCATGGGACGAAATCGAAACCCGCTACCCGATCGGTGCGACTATCAAGGGCCCTGTCCGCAACCTCACCGCCTATGGCGCCTTCGTCGAACTCGAAGAAGGCATCGACGGCATGGTGCACGTTTCCGACATGTCCTGGACGCGCAAGATCAACCACCCCTCCGAAGTCCTCAAGAAGGGCGACGAAGTGGAAGCGATCGTCATCTCCATCGACAAGGCCAACCAGCGTGTCTCGCTCGGCTGCAAGCAGCTTGAAGACGATCCATGGAGCCTCATCGACGACCGCTTCAAGGTCGGCGACCTGGTCAAGGGCACCGTGGCGAAGATCGCTTCGTTCGGCGCATTCGTCAGCCTCGACGGCGACATCGACGGCCTCATCCACATCTCGCAACTCAGCGAAGACCACGTGGAGAAGGTCAAGGACGTCATCAAGGTCGGCGACGAAATCGAAGCCCGCGTGATCAAGGTCGACAAGGTCGAGCGTCGCATCGGACTTTCGATCAAGGCCGTCAGCTACTCCGAGGAAGACCTCAAGAAGGAGAGCGCCAGCTTCGAAAGCCTCAAGCCATCCTCCGAGATGGTCGGTCTCGAGCAGGCCTTCAACCTCGCCACCGCAGCGGCCGAGGAGTGGAGCCCGACCGACGAAGCCGACGACGAGAAGTAATTCTCGAGTCCATTCATTCCCAAGCCGGACCCGCGAAAGCGGGCCCGGCTTTTTTATGGCCATATTCGAGAAGTGCCAGGGAGAGCCAGAAGTCCCATTCTTCCCATTCTTCCCATTCTTCCTATAGGACTTATGGGAATTATAGCACCTAGTTCTCGGCCAGCCGGCGCCTCCGCCACCACCCCACCCACACCAGGAACCCCGCGGAGCTCAAGGCGCCCACCAAATAGCACACCAGCTGAATCGTCTGCGTCGTGATCAGGGGTCGCGTCTCCTCCGGATAAATGATCTCAGGAAAAATCATCTCTCCTGTCCTCCAGGCATACGCGCCGGCTGCCAAACCCGCCAATTCCGTGATCACGATCAACCCGGCCACCACTTTGAGCATCCGTTTCACCGGCATCTTCGGCCTCGTTCCCGCGCGGCCCACGAACACCGCCGCCAAGCCTAACAGCAAGCCCGGACCAATCGACGCCTTGAACGCCCAAGCAAAGGCCAGCAGTGTCAGGTTTGTGTTTTCAATCCCCCACACCGGCGCATGGTAAACCGTGAAGTGCTCCGGCGCGATCCGGATCAAGTACTGGTCGTGCAGGACACAGTAGAGGAACACCTCAAGCCAGATCCCGCAGGTGATCGCGTAAACCACCGAACGTCGCTCGCGGAGCATGCTACCCGTCAACCATTTCATCGTTCTCGAACGTCCCACAAATGCGCCTCATGCACTCACAAAAAAACGCCCGGCCGCTTTCGAGCGGACGGACGTTTTGGAAAACTCGGAAAGTTGGATTCCGAATCAGGCGCCAAGCTTTGGTTTGCTGACGCGGCGCACGGCGCCGAAACGCTTTTGGAACTTGTCGATGCGTCCTTCGGTATCGACGAACTGCTTCTGACCAGTGAAGAACGGGTGGGAGTCGGAGGTGACACCCATCGAGATCACGTTGTATTCCACACCGTCGATCGTTTCCTTCTTCTCAGAAGTCTTGGTCGAGGTCGTGATGAACTTGGTGCCCGTCGTCATATCGACGAAAATGGCGGGATGGTTTTCGGGATGAAGATCCTTTTTCATGGCGGTAGGAGAAAAACGCCACGTTCCAACGCGGCGGGGAGCGGGAGAATGCACGGCAAAATCCGGCTGTCAAGCCACCAAGCCCTGAATTCGAGCGCCTTTCCGAGCTCCTCACGCCACAACCCAGCTTCCGGGCAGCCCGCCAAACCCGCGGCTCGGCTCCCGCCCGATGCGACTTTTCCCAACCCTCAACAGGCAAGACTTCAGCCGTCCGTATCAGTAAGTCGGCAGGTTGTCTTCGTGACTCGGATCCGAACTGTTGAAAGGCCTACCGTGGGCCTTGTTTTCCATGCCTTCTCCCAGTTGGCGGAAATCGCGTCCCATGCCAATCATGGTGTTGCATGAGCTCAGGGCGAACAGGGCAAGCATTGCGAGCGCAACTTTCTTCATACGCCCAAGCCCATAGCCTCGGCACTGGTCGGGCGCAATCCCGAATAATCAGGAGCCCTTAAGTTCTTTTCGCAGATCGGTCAGCCGTTGGCGCAGGAGAAAAACCTCATCCCTGAGCGATTCCAGCGCCCTCTCCTTATCGTTGTCCGATTCCAGCTCGATCAAGTGGCGGCAGGCAGCCAGCGCCTCATTCAGCCACTGCTGGCAGCGCTTCAGGATTGCCAAAATGTAGCCGGTCTCGCGCTCATAGGTGCCATTGAGGGCTCCGGCCAGCTTGGCAGCCACCTTAGTCAGGGCCGAGGTCAGCTCACAGGCGTCCGGAATCTCCCGCGAATCCTCCCTTACCAGGTCATAGGAGCGCATCGCGAGTTCATGGGCCTCCAGCTGCAGCGGATGGGCTTTGAAAGGATCATCATCCTCATCCATCCAGGATTCGGACTCCGGCTCATCGTCCTCCTCGCTGTCCTCATCCAGCCAATCCGGACTCACCGATCCCTTGCCTTCGGACTCCGCTGCCATCGCCTCCAGGAGTCCGTCCCATCCCATCACAAAGGCCTCCTTCTGCTCGGCGTCCGGATCGTCCATGTACTTCTCCAGCACCTCCTGGTAGGCATCGGTCAGCCGGTCGGACTCCTTGAGGCGCTCCTCCCATTCGAATTCATCATCCTTCGGCCTGCCCCCCTCGGGCGTTGCCGGACGCCGGCCGATAACGCCCTCGAGGAAATCCCGCATCGCCTGCAGATTCGCCAGCTTCTGCGCTTCTTCGGCGTCCGAGTCCATTCGCCATTCGTTGTCCGAGAGCTCCAGTTCGAAATCCGTGGTCTCGATCACCACCCGCCCATCCACATCACTGAACCACTCGAGGTAGAGGCTGTTTTTCCAGACCAGCGGCACATCTTCGCCCGCGTCGCAGCGGGCTGCGAACTCGTCGAGCGGACAATCCGGCACCTTGGCCTTTCTCGAAGCCGTCATGTCACCGACCACCCCCTTCTGGATCCGACTGAGCTCTTCGCCAGCCCCTCGGCGGGGGGCCTGATTCCGAAACTTCAAGCGAGCTCCAGCCAGATCCCGCCAGCAGTCCCCGACCAAATCCAGCGTGACCGGCTCTGACCGACCGAGCAGCCAAAGCCACCCGGTAGTCTTACCTTCCTGCGTGTTGTCGATCTCGCCGCGAACGAGCACTTCATCGATGCGATGGGCCACGTCCTCGATACTCGGATTTCTGAACCCGTGCCGTCAATTCCCGTTGCCAATTTCCCCCTCACAATGTCCGCAAAACGACCGTCTTCTCGTAAACTTTAACTTCTTGAAGCATTTCCCGCCCACCGTAGGCTCCGCGCGAAAGCCGCCATGCCCGCAGAACCGACTCCTTTCCAATTCGCGCTCCTGATCTTCGTCGTGATCATGATCTTCAACCTGATCATCTTCATCCACGAACTCGGTCACTTCTGGGCCGCCAAATGGCGTGGCCTGAAGATCGATCGCTTCCAAATCTGGTTCGGCAAACCGATCTGGAGCAAGACCATCAACGGCGTTCAGTATGGCCTCGGCTGGATTCCAGCAGGGGGATTCGTCGCGCTCCCTCAAATGGCCCCAATGCAGGCCATCGAAGGAGATAACCGCGAGGAAAGCGAACCACTTCCACCCATTTCCCCGCTCGACAAGATCATCGTCGCCTTCGCCGGTCCGCTCTTTTCATTCCTCCTCGCCCTCACCGCCGCCTGCGTGATTACGGTGGTTGGTAAGCCGCTCGAAACCGTCCCGACCACCACCATCGGGTGGGTCGAAGCCGGCAGCCCGGGCGAAGACGCCGGTCTCAAACGCGGTGACAAGATCCTCGCCATCGATGGCCAAACCGTCGACACGTGGCACGGCACGAACAACAGCGTCGTCATCCGCACCGTCACGGGTCGCAACGACCAACTCACCTACTCAATCGAGCGACCGGGCGTCGGTCCGATGGAAATCGTTTCCGAGTTTGAAATCCCGGAAACGGCCTGGTGGCAACGCCGCGCCACCCGCCAAGTCGGCATTTCTCCCATGAGTGGGCCGGTGGAAATCGTCGCCATCACCGGTGAAAACGCGCCGATTGAAAATGCCGGCCTCAAGGTTGGCGACACCATCCTGTCCTTGAACGGCACCGAAGCCTTCACCCCAAGGCAGGTCACCGACCTCATCGGAAAGAACGGCGAGAACCCTCTCACCATCGTTTACCGCCCGAAGGGCGAAAGCAGTGAGAAGACCGCAACGGTCACCCCCGTCAAACCGCTCAATCCGACGCCCGAAATGGATCGCCCCATGATCGGCGCGCAGTTTGGTTCCAGCGGAGAGCTCAAGGAGGAATGGGTTCACCCCGGCCCATTCAAGCAAATCAAGGAGACCCTCGAATCCATGTGGCTCACCATCACCAGTGTGGCGTCCCCGAATTCCAGCATTGGCATCCAGCACCTCAGTGGTCCCGTTGGCATCGGAAAGATTCAGTACTACACCCTGCTGATGGATTACCCACTCAACCGCATTCTCGGGTTCCTGGTGCTGATCAACATCAACCTCGCGATCCTCAACATGCTCCCCTTCCCGGTGCTCGATGGCGGACACATCACCATCGCCATGATGGAGTCCATCGCCAAGCGACCAGTGAATTTCAAGGTCCTCGAGACCATCCAGCTGATCTTCGTATTCCTGCTCTTCAGCATCATGATCTACGTCACCACCAAAGACATCCCCGACAACTTCGGCATGGGTGGCGGAGGCGGTGGCAAGCCCACCAAGATCGTCTTCCCCAAGCCGGCCGAGTAAATCACACGCCGCCCACCTGCCGTACGGCTTCGTAGAGCACGATGCCGACCGCGGTGGAGAGATTCAGGCTGCGCGTGCCGCCTTCCTTCATCGGTATCCGCACGGCCTGCTCACCCGCCTCGTGGATCAGGCCTTCCGGCAATCCGCGCGACTCACATCCGAATACCAGGTAGTCGCCATCGCGGAACTCCGCGTCCCAGTGGCTCCGTTGGGCCTTGGTGCTTAGAAACCAGAAGCGAGCTCCCGCATCAGCCGCGATGCGCAGCTCATCGAAGCTGTCCCAGACCCTCAGGTCGACGTCCTTCCAGTAATCGAGCCCCGTGCGACGCACGTGCTTATCCTCGAGGGAAAAGCCCAGCGGCTTCACCAGATGGAGCCGCGCCCCCGTCGCCAAAGCCAGCCTCCCCGCCGCCCCCGCATTATGCGGAATCTCCGGCTCGATCATTACAACATGCAGCATAGCTCAATCTCAATTTTTCCAGCTTTCCAGCTTCTCAAAAAAAGTGCTCCCACCCCCCGCTCAGCTCGCCACCTTCATTTGTTAGAAAACCGATCTTCGTCAAGTTCGCGAATTCTTCCGGCCACTCCTTCAACCCCGCCTCCCACTTCTGCGGCGGGATCGCGACCAGCAACTCATAATCCTCCCCATCCCCCACCGCCTTCTCGAGCGATGATCCCCGCGTTCTCGGAACCCATTCGGAATTCACTTCAAATCCACACCCGCTCGCCTTCACCAATCTCGGCAAATCCTTCGCCAAGCCATCGGACAAATCCATCATCGCCCGAGCCCCCATCCTTCCGAGCCACTGCCCCTCTAACAACCGGGGGGTAAAACTCAGATGCTTGCCGGCGATCGATCCACCCAGGCGCCCGGTCACCGCCAGCACATCGCCCGGCTTGCCTCCCGACCTCAGAACCAATTCGCCGCGCGCCACGCTCCCCTCACCGGCCACCGAAATTACCGCTGCCGATCCTTCCGGAACGGCCGTCGTCTCACCGCCCGACAACACCCCACCGTGCGTCTCCAGACAGCGCCGGATCCCCCGATAGAGCCCCTCCACCCACTTCACCGGCGTCTCCGGCGGCAAGGCCACCGTGACCATCAGATACTCCGGCCTGCCACCCATCGCCGCGAAGTCACTGAGCACCCGCGCCACCGCCTTCCAGCCGACTTTGGCAGCCGCCGCCTCCGGCAAAAAGTGCACTCCTGCGACGATCGCATCCGTTTTCAATAGCCGCAGCCGACCGCGCCCCGGATCCACCACCGCACAGTCATCACCCGGACCCGTGTGCAGATTTCCCGACGGAAAACCCTTGAGTAACTTTCCGATCAGGGCGTCCTCACCGATGTCCCGCAAGCACTTCATAATCCCGGATCCTGGAGCAATCCGTACTTGATCGCAAGCTGAGCGCCCACCGTCGCCCCATTGAACAGAGCATGAATCCCAATCGGCGCCCAGATCGACCCCGTGAATTCATATGCCAAAGCCAGAAGCACCGCCAGGATGAAGAGCGGCACCAAGGCCATCGCATTGTGATGGATCACCGCAAAAATCAGCGAACTGAAAACGATCGCCTCCACCCGGCCGATGTATCGCTTCGCCACCGGATAGAAGTATCCCCGGAACATCACCTCCTCTGTTAGAGGCGCAATCACCACCGCCATCACGACCAGGGTTCCCAGCACCAGCGGGCTGTCCGTTTCCGAAAACGCCTTCACCACATCCTGCTTGCCATCATTCCCTAGCAGCCCTTGAAGCCATTCGATGAAGCCCAGCATCTGCAATGCCCCCAGCACCGCCCAGGTGAGCAGCACGCCGACGATTGCAATCGGGAACACCAACGGCCACATCGGCCAGCGCAAGCCAAGCCAACGCGATGGATTCTGCCGCCACGCGACAAAGCCGATCACCAGCGTCATCAGGAACAGCTGCATCATGATCGTGATCAAAGCCATGCTGAAGGTGACCTTCACCTCGGGTTGCGGCCCCATGAACATCGGCAGCAGATAGATCATCGCGATGAAGCCTGCCAGAAGCAGGTCATACCAGTTGTAGATTCCCGAGGAAACCCGCCACCACCCAGGCGTCATCGGACCCGACAAGGGCGGCGGAGTTTGCGCTCCGGCCCAGCTCGATCCCGGAGCGTAAGGAGTCCAGGTCTCCGGAAGCGGCGGCGGCCCCACCGCCTCATCATTCACATCCGGCGGGCTGATCGGCTCGGTCAGCGCCTGTTGAGAAGCGCCCACTACCCGCTGACGCATCCAGCCGAAAACAAACACGACCACAGCCAGGAGCAAAGCCCCCAACACGATCCAGAAACCCACATCATTCGGCATCGCGCGGACTTTGCGAAGCTACGCCCCCAGCGGCGAGCGGAAATGGCCGGCGACCCTGAATTAGTGACTCACTCCAGAGCTCCCAAAGCTTGCAGGATCAGCCCGGAAACGCAAATCTCCGACTATTCAATCATCCCATCCAAGTCCAAATCGCTGCCACCCACTGCTTCGGTGCCGCGTTCCCGCCGCCCGGTGGCGAGCGATCACTCTCGCGTCTGGCGCTTGGATTGGGACCGAAGCTGGCCGGGGTCTTTCCCAAAGAGCCGCGCTCCACGTCGATGACACGACGGCCATCAAAAATCCAGAATGGATTGTCTCCCATGCCTCGCTCCCTTAGCAACAGCAGTAGCCAAGCCCTCCCCTCTAAGTAAGGAACCCATACCACTTATCTCAAACCCATGAGTCACGAGACTTTCAAAGCTCCAGAACTGGAACATCTTGCGGAACTCCTCCCAGCCTATGACTTCGAGTCATTCATTGCCCAAGGTGGCATGGGAGCCGTCTACAAAGCGACTCAACGATCCCTCGATCGCACCGTTGCCATCAAGATCCTCCCCCGTGAGTTTGGAGAAGACCCCGAGTTCCGCGAATCCTTCGAGACCGAGGCCAAAGCCATGGCCAAGCTCAATCACCCGAACCTTCTTGGCGTCTACGACTACGGCGATATCGAGGGCATGCCCTACATCGTCATGGAATTTGTCGACGGCAAATCCCTCTACCACTCCGCTTGGAACAAGGTCATCGAACCGGAACAAGCCATCCAGATCGTTCGCGGCATCTGCGAGGGACTCGGTCATGCCCACGAACACGGCATTCTCCATCGTGACATCAAACCAGCCAACATTCTACTCAACTCAAAAGCACAACCCAAGATCGGCGACTTCGGCCTCGCCCAGCAAACCGATGCGGCTGGCACCGGCGAAGTTATGGGCACCCCGGGCTACGCCGCCCCCGAGCTCATCCACAGCCCGGACCAGGCAGGCATCGGCACGGATATCTACGCCGTCGGGATCATCCTCCACGAGCTCATCACAGGCCAGCGACCCGATCCCCAGGGCATCGAGAAACCCGAGCCCTCCGGAGACCGCGGACTTGATGCCATCTGGCAGAAGGCCACCGATCCCGTGATCTCCAAGCGCTACCAATCCGCTGCTGAAATGGCCGCAGCCCTTGCCGCCTGGAAACCCAGCGCCGTCAAGTTGGCCACCGGCGGAAATCCCGCTCCTCGCTCACTCGTCGTCGCACCTGCGCCAAAAAACGCGTCCTCTTCCACCCCGGCCAAGCCGGGCACCGCGCCTGCCAGATCAAGCAGCGCACCCGCCGGCGCGGGCGCATCCCGACCCGTTCCCCAACTCGTCGTTCCTGAAGGAACCAACTGGTCCCTCGCACGCAACATGCTCATCATCGCCTTCCTGATCGCGGTGATCGGCTTTGGCTTCAAAATGCTGCAACGCGCCAAGAAAAACAGCACCTCAGAAAGCGATGCCGCCAAGAAGGAGCTCTTCGAGAAGAAGCAAAAAGCGGCAGCCGAGCTGAAAAAGCAGGAACTCACCAGCACCACGGACAGCACGCCAAGCACCCTTCCACCGTCCAGCCCAGCCAGCTCACCCGCCACGACTTCTCCGACTTCCGACCCGAAACCACCCGTCACCCCTCCACCCGTCACCGAAATCAAGGAGTCTCCTGCCGAGTCCCTCGCACGACTCAAGGATGACCTCGCCAAGGGCAATCGCGACGAAATGCCCAAAGGCTCGAAACGCCGGGGAACCAACGACTACTTCATCGTCGAAACTCCCATGACCTGGTACGCCGCCCAGGCATTCGCCGAAGAACACGGTGCCCAGCTCGCCATTCTCGAATCCAGCGAAGAACTCACCTGGCTTTCCCAGATCCTCCCGGACGACATCAACGTCTGGCTCGGATCCGGTCGCGCCGAACGCAATTCCTGGGTCGACAACGATGGCTCCGACTGGTCCCTCGAAGAGGAACCCAAGGGCGTCGGCTCCTTTGCCACCCTCAACAAACTCGGCATTCTCCGCGCCGGCAAAGTCACCGACAGCCTGCCCTTCGTCATCCAGTGGCATCGCGATGGCAGCAACCCGGGCACCCTGAAAACCATCCTCGAGCGCACCCGCGAAACCCTCGATACCCCGAACCCCATCTACCCACCCGGCACCATCTCGCTCGGGGCACGCCAAATCCTCTTCCTCCCGCTACCCGTCAACCGCAGCGAAGCCGAAGCCCTCGCCAGCATCGCCTCCGGCATCCTCGCCGTGCCATCCAGCCGTGAGGAAATGGGCTGGATCGAGGACCAAAGCGAATCCCTCGAAGCCTCCGCCGGCTACTGGCTCGGCGGACAGCGCAAAGACGGTACCTGGACCTGGGACAGCGGTGAAGCTTGGGAAAAAGCAAAGTGGATCGACGACAGCGAGCCCACCGACGGCGGCGACGCCTTGATCCTCATTCCCGGAAAAGGCTGGAGCAACGCCGACCCATCAGCTCCCGCCGCCGGCCTCGTCATTGAATGGAGTCGCGACGCCTCGACCGAGTAGGCCTCATCCCTCGTTGCGCATGAAATCCGCAACCTGAAAAAAGAATGCCTCCAGCATCGCCCGAAGCTCATCGGGCACTTCGGTTTCCACCATCGCGGCGGACATCAGCGCCACCCAGCGGTCACGCTCCGTTTCGCCGATCGAGAACCCCGCATGGCGCATCCGTAAGCGCGGATGCCCGCGCTTAAACGTGTACGTCGGATCACCTAACAAGCGGAATTTCAGAAAGTCCCGCAGACGCTCCTCCGAGCCCTCCCAATCGCCCTCCGGATACATCGGTCCGATCAGATCGTCCGTTCGCACCTTCTGATAGAAGGCCGCCACCATCGTTGCGATTCCCTCCGCTCCCAATTCCCGGGCCACCTTCACTTCAAGCGTTTCCACGCCTCCGGCATAGCCTCATAAAACTCCACTGGCAACCCTTCGACTCCCGCTTAGTCTTTCCCCGTGCCCGCCAGGAAATCCACCAACTCCCAAGCTCCAGCCTCCATCCAGATCCGAGGTGCCCGCCAGCACAACCTCAAGGACGTCGACATCGACATCCCCCTCGGCCAGCTCACCGTCGTCACCGGACCCTCCGGCTGCGGAAAATCCTCGCTCGCCTTCCACACCCTCTACGCCGAAGGCCAGCGCCGCTACGTCGAAACCTTCTCCCCCTACGTCCGTCAGTTCTTCGACCGCATGGACAAGCCCGATGTCGATCGCATCGACGGCATCCCGCCCGCCATCGCCATCGAGCAAAAGAACACCATCCGCACCTCGCGTTCGACTGTCGGCACGCTCACGGAAATCAACGACTACCTGAAACTCCTCTTCGCCCGTGCCGCCATCGGCTACGACCCAAAAACCGGTGAAGAAATCCGCCCCGACTCCCCCGAGTCCGCCGCTGCCTGGACCCTCGAAAACCTCGATGGCCAGGCCGTCCTCATCACCTTCCCCGTCCCGATCCCGGTGGAAACCAAAACCGAGGACCTCTTCCCCTTCCTCAATCAACAAGGCTACCTCCGCATCCTCACCCCAGGCGGCGAAGTTCTCCGCACCGACGAAGAGCCAGCCACCATCTCACATCTACCATCCACCATCTCGGTCATCCAGGACCGCATCACGGTCTCCCCAAAAAGCCAAACCCGCCTTCTCGAAGCCCTCGAAGCCGCCTTCACCCTTGGCAAAGGCCTTGCCTCAATCACAAATCTCAAATCTCAAATTTCCCGCGCCTTCAGCGCCACCTGGACCAACCCCGCCACCGGCCACACCCTCCGCGCGCCCACCCCCGCCCTCTTTTCGTTCAACAACCCGCTCGGCGCCTGCCCCGAATGCCGAGGCTTTGGGAAAACCATCGGCCTCGACCTCGAGAAATCCGTCCCCGACCCCTCGCTCTCCATCAAACAGGGAGCCATCAAGCCCTTCCAAGGCGAACGCGGCGAAGAATGCCAGCGCGACCTCGTCCGCAACTGCAAGGAACGCGGCATCGACATCACCCTCCCCTGGTTCGAACTCGAAGAGGACATCCAGGAATGGATCTACTATGGAGACCGTAGGAGCGACGACCCCGAGGCCCTCGAAGAGCTCTGGCAGTCCGGCGGATGGTATGGCGTTAAAGGATTCTTCGACTGGCTCGAAACCAAATCCTACAAGATGCACGTCCGCATCTTCCTCAGCCGCTACCGTTCCTACACCGCCTGTCCCGCCTGCCGAGGAAAGCGCCTCCAACCCGAAGCCCTTTGCTTCAAGATCAACGGCAGAACCCTTCCCGACCTCTGGCAACTTCCCGTCGCCGAGCTTCTTCCTTTCTTCCAACCACTTCTCACTTCTCACACGGCACCCGGCACTCAGGACCCCTCCCTGAAACTCATCCTCACCGAGATCACCAACCGCCTCGACTACCTCGACCAGGTCGGCCTCAGCTACCTCACCCTCGACCGCCCCGCCCGCACCCTCTCTGGCGGGGAAATCGAACGCGTCAACCTCACCGCCTGCCTCGGTGCCTCTCTAACAAACACGCTCTTCGTTCTCGACGAACCGACCGTCGGCCTCCACGCACGCGACATCCAGCGCCTCGTCGGCATCATGCACAAGCTCCGCGACCGCGGAAACACCCTCGTCGTCGTCGAGCACGAGGAGACCGTCATGCAGGCCGCCGACAACCTCATCGACCTCGGCCCCGCCTCCGGCGAGAACGGCGGCACCATCTTGTGGAGCGGCGGCATTCCCGCAGGCGGATCTCGCAAGCGCGACAAAGAAGCAGTCGGCACCCTCCCGTGGCTTAGCGGCGAGAAATCCATCCCCACGCCGAAAACCCGCCGCCCGCCCACCGACCAGAGCATCGAGGTCAAAGGAGCCACCCTGCACAACCTCAGGAAGCTCGACGTCACCATCCCGCTCAAGCTCTTCGTCTGCATCACCGGCGTTTCCGGCTCGGGAAAATCCACCCTCGCCCACGCCGTCCTCCATTCCAACCTCTGCAAGAAACTCGGGCTCCCCCTCGGCGAAGACACTCCCGCGCCCATCCGAGAAATACTAGGTTCCCAGTACCTCAGCGAAGTCCTGCTCGTCGATCAGTCACCTCTCGCCCGCACTCCTCGCTCCACCCCAGCCGTTCTTCTGGGTGCCTTCAACTTCATCCGCCAACTCTTCGCTCAGGAACCCGCCGCCCAGGCCCGCGGCGCCAATGCCGGCTATTTCTCCTTCAACTCCGGCGACGGCCGCTGCGACCGCTGCGCCGGGGCCGGCAGCGAGAAAGTTGAAATGCAGTTCCTCTCCGACCTCCAGGTCACCTGTCCCGACTGCGCCGGCCGTCGCTACAAGCCCTCCGCCCTCGACATCACCTACTTCGGGAAATCCATCGCCGACGTCCTCGAACTCACCATCGACCAGGCCATCGACTTCTACGATGACCGCAAAGGCCTCCGTGCCTCCTCCAAAAAACGCCACCGCCAGATCCGCGAAATCCTTAGCCCGCTTTCCGAGGTCGGCCTCGGCTACATCAAACTCGGCCAACCGCTCAACACCCTCTCCGGCGGCGAATCCCAGCGCCTCAAACTCTGCCAGATTCTTTCCAAATCCCCTAATAACCCCAAAGCCGACAACCAATCCGCTCTGCTGATCCTCGACGAACCCACCACCGGCCTCCACTTCTCCGACATCGAGCGCCTGTTAGGCGTCCTCCAGCGCCTCGTAGACAGCGGCCACTCGCTCGTCGTCATCGAGCACAATCTCGACGTCATCAAATCCGCCGACTGGATCATCGACCTCGGCCCCGAAGCCGGCACCTACGGCGGCCAACTCGTCGGCGAAGGCCCACCCGAACACATCGCCACCCTCAAAACCGAAACCGCCCGCTACCTCAAAGGCAGCATCAAGGGGAGCAAGGGCATTCCTGCCCTGTCTTCAACCAAACGCGGCAAAGCCGCCAATCCCCCACTTCTCACTTCTCACTCGGAACTCGGCACTCCCGCGCAGCGGGCCTCCATCTCCCTGAAAGGCGCTCGCGAACACAACCTCAAGAACATCTCCGTCGACATCCCGCGCGACCAACTCGTCGTCATCTCCGGCCTCTCCGGATCCGGAAAGTCGACCATCGCCTTCGACATCCTTTTCGCCGAAGGCCAGCGCCGTTTCCTCGACTCCATGTCGACCTACGCCCGCCAGTTCGCCGAGCAGTTGGAAAAGCCTGACATCGACCTCCTCGCCGGACTCCCTCCCACCGTCGCCATCGAGCAGCGCATCTCGCAGGGCGGCATCAAATCCACCGTCGCTACCGTCACCGAAATCTGGAACTTCATCCGCCTGCTCTACGCCAAACTCGGCACCCGCTATTGTCCGGACTGCGATGTGCCGGTCGAAAAGCAATCCATCGCCGCGATCGAGAAAACCATCCGCACCTACCTCAAAAAGGGCCCCATCTCCATCCTTGCCCCCATCATCCGCGGCCGCAAAGGCTACCATACCGACATCGCCGAGTGGGCCCTCAAACAAGGATATACTAAACTCCTGGTAGATCGGCAGTTCAAGGAAGCCGAAGGCTTCGAACGCCTCGCCCGTTTCAAGGAGCACGACATCGACGTCGTCGTGGCCGAGGCTTCCCGCCTCGTCGCCGAATCCACCATCTCCCATCTAACATCCGCCATCACCAAGGCCCTCGACCTCGGAAAAGGCACCCTCCGCCTGTTCACCCCCGACAAGAAATTCATCCTTCTCTCCACCGAAGCCTCCTGCCCGTCCTGCCACACCTCCTTCGACGAGCTCGACCCCCGACTCTTCTCCTTCAACTCCCCTCACGGCTGGTGTCGCGAGTGTCGTGGTCACGGAAAGGTCCCCAAAAAGCGTCATCATCTCGACATCTCACGCTTCGACTCGGTGCTCGCCGCCGAGATCGATGCCGACCGCAGGGTCTCGCGCATGGATCACGAGGAACTCGTGGTCTGCCCCGCCTGTCACGGCGCCCGCCTCAACCCCGAGTCCCGAGCCGTGCGGCTCGGTTCCAACAAGCGCAACGCCATCGCCATCGCCGAGCTCTCAAACCAGACGGTCATCGAATCCTCCGCCCACTTCGCCAAACTCAACTTCACCGACAGCCGCCAGAAGCTCATATCCCGGGACATCCTGCCCGAGGTCACCCAGCGCCTCGCCTTCCTCGAACACGTCGGCCTCGGCTACCTCCAGCTCGATCGCTCCGCCAAAACCCTCTCCGGAGGCGAATCCCAACGCATCCGCCTCGCCGCCCAGCTCGGCTCGAACCTGCGAGGCGTCCTCTACGTCCTCGACGAACCGACCATCGGCCTTCACCCACGTGACAACGAAGCGCTGTTAGACACCCTCATCGCCCTCCGCGACCGGGGCAACTCGCTCGTCGTCGTCGAGCACGACGAAGACACCATCGCCCGCGCCGACCACCTCATCGACCTTGGTCCGGGGGCGGGAAGACTCGGAGGTGAGATCGTGTATCAGGGACCGCCACCGGAAGTGCCAAGTGAGAAGTGCCAAGTGAGAAGTGGAAAGACAAAGACCTCCACCAAACGCGGCGCAGCCGCCAAAAAAGCACTTCTCACTTCTAACTCGCCTGCCCGCCATAGCCTTGGCGACGGCGGGGCACTCGGCACTCCTGCCCAGCAGGCCTCCCCCACCTACCAAGCCCTCGTCAACCCCATCGCCCACCCCATCCGCGGCCAGCGCCGCAATGTCCCAAAGAATCACAAGCGCCTGAAACTCACCGGCTGTCACGCCAACAACCTCAAGAACATCGACGTCTCCATTCCTCTCGCCCGACTCAACGTCCTAACAGGCATCTCCGGTTCGGGAAAATCCTCCCTCATGCGTCAGTGCGTCGCCACCGCCGCCGACGCAAAGGACAAATCCAAAAAGCCTTTCAAAAAGGCCACCGGCTTCAACGCGATCAAATCCTGCTACATCGTCGACCAATCGCCGATCGGCAAGACCTCGCGTTCCTGCCCCGCCACCTACGTCAAGGTTTTCGACGACATCCGGAAGCTCTTCGCCCAGCTTCCGGAGTCCCGCATGCGTGGCTACGATGCTTCGCGCTTCTCCTTCAATACCGGCGACGGACGCTGCCCCGACTGTGAAGGGAATGGCCGCATCAAACTCGAAATGGACTTCCTGCCCACCACCTGGGTTCCCTGCGAGACCTGCGATGAACTCCGCTACAACCCCGCCACCCTCGAAGTCCGATTCCGCGAAAAGAACATCGGCCAGGTCCTCGCCTTAACCATCGAGCAAGCCGCCGAGTTCTTCGAATCCCAGCCGCGGATCGCCACCCCACTGAAGCTCCTCGCCGACACCGGCCTCGGCTACCTCCAACTCGGCCAGCCTTCCCCCACCTTGTCCGGCGGTGAAGCTCAGCGCATCAAGCTCGTCTCCCAACTCATCAAAGGCCGCTCCGCGAAAGCCCAACTCACCAACAAGGCCCTCAAGGCCACCAATCTCTACTTGATTGAAGAGCCCACCGTCGGGCTCCATCTGGATGATGTTAGAAAGCTCATTGATGTCCTTCACCGACTCGTCGAAGAGGGCCACACCGTCATCGTCATCGAGCACCACATGGCCGTCGCCGCCGAAGCCGACTGGATCCTCGACCTCGGTCCCGAAGCGGGCGAAAACGGCGGCACCATCGTCGCCCAGGGCCCGCCCGAAAAAATCGCCCAATCCAAACGCTCCGCCACCGCCCCCTTCCTCAAGAAGGAGCTCGCTCACAAGGATTCGTAGTTCCCCCTTTAGGGGGCCGAAGTGCCAAACAGCGCCGTTTTTTCCCTTATGACCTCCCACCTTGACCACGAAAGCAGTGCGCACTACTTTTGTGCAATGAAGAACATCACCCTCAGTGCTGATGAACGGACCATCGAGCTCGCCCGCCAGGAGGCCCGCTCCCGAAATACCACGCTCAACGCCCTCTTCCGCGAGTGGCTCCACGACCTCGCCGCCCGCGACGAACGCCGACAGAGAATTTCAAAACTCATGGAGGACATGAAGCAGTATGACCTCGGTGGGCCCTACACTCGGGACGAAATGAACGAGCGATGAGCGCCCCTTCATCCTACTTTCTCGACACCAACATTCTCGTCTACGCCTTCACCGAGCAGGACGAGGAAAAGAAGCAAATCACCCAGCAACTCATTCACGACGATCAGCCTTGGCTGATCAGCTGGCAGGTGGTGCAGGAGTTCTGCTCGGTTGCCCTACACAATCGAATCCAGGCTCTTCCAAAGGATGTCACTGAGACGCTTATCGAACTTCTACTTGGCCCGAGGTGCCGCGTCTTCCCATCCCCGGCGATTTGGCAAAACGCTATCGGCATCCATGCGCAAACCCAATACCGCTTCTACGATTCCCTGATCGTCGCCGCCGCCATGGAAGCCGGCGTCGCGACCCTCTACTCGGAGGACCTCCAACACGGTCGACGCTTCGGCCAAATGACCATCGCCAACCCCTTCCTCTGAGCTCCCTCGATTTAGTCAACTGGCTTCGCTAGTGATAAAATCCGGGCGGAGTTCAATTTCAAAATCCACGAAGCTCAAACTTACCTCTCCGTCCTATCAAACAAGGGAAGACCGGAGAATCCGTCGAAATGATCGTGGAGACATAGAAATCTTATGTCTACCCCCACGCTTGTCCCACCCTACGGGTTAGGATTAGGTTCTTAACGCTGAAATGCCAGACCTCCCCCCGATCACCCTCGAAGACTGCTGGGCCAAGACCGACCCAATGACGGGCGAACCCGCGCTCACCGTGCGGGATCACTGTCTCGCTGCAGGAGCGGTAGCGGAAGCCCTTCTAATCCATCTCCCACGGGAGATTCGAAGATTCCTGCCTCATTCGGCGCCACTCCTTTGCGCACTGCACGATATTGGGAAACTTACGGTAGGCTTCCAAGCGAAATGCCCTAGGTGGCTTCCGCAGATTTCCCCAGACATCCTCTCCTCCGTCGCTTGCGATTCGGTTACCTCTCACGGTCTCGTTTCCGAGGCTGATCTCCGGCAACGCCTCTCGAGTCAGGCTGGATTATGGGCTGCTGCCATCGGTTCTCATCATGGGCGTTATCAAAACCTAGACCGAGCTCCTTTCGAAAAACACAAAGAGTTGTTCGCCCCGCTGCGCGACGAACTCTTCAAGTTTCTCTCCGAAACCTTTCCCGCCGATCTTCCCGCCGACTCTCCAATCAATTTCCGCAAGCCTACCCTTCCTCACCACGTCTTCCTCCTCGGTGGACTCGTCGTCTTCGCCGATTGGATCGCCTCCAATGATCGTTTTTTCCCGCTCCACACGATCTTCGATCCCGTCTCCGCACGCAGGCTTGCTGCCGATGCCATCCGGACGCTCCGTATCGACTCCGGCCCGCTTCGTGAGCGCCCTTTCCAAGAACTCTTCGCTACAGACAAGAGCCCCAATGGCTTCTCTCCAAACAGTCTTCAACTAGATTGCCTCAACCGCATCACTCACCCCGGCCTTTACCTCATTGAAGCGCCAATGGGCATGGGAAAAACCGAAGCCGCCCTCACCGCAGCACACCGGCTGATCTGCTCCGGTCACGCACGCGGAATCTATTTCGCCCTGCCCACCCAACTCACCTCCAACGCGATCCACCGTCGCCTCGCGCCCTTCCTCGCCAACGTCCTCGAAACTCCCGCTCCACTCGCCCTCGCTCATTCGTCTTCCTGGCTCGCCGATCCCGACAGCCGCCTTGTCCGCCCGCTGAATAATCTCCCCAAATCCAACAACTCCGCCGACGAAGCGGCCCGCTGGTTCACTTCGCGTCGCGCGCTCCTCGCCGACTACGGGGTCGGCACCATTGATCAGGCGTTGCTCGCCGTCCTCCCGGTAAAATTCCACCAACTTCGCTGTTACGGTTTGGCGGGCAAGGTCGTGATCTTCGACGAAGTCCACAGCTACGACGCCTACACCGGTTCCCTACTGGAGGTCCTCATCGACCATCTCCTCAATACAGGCAGCACCGTCCTCGTTCTTTCAGCCACCCTTGCCGCCCCTCAACGCGCCCGCCTCCTAGCCGTTGGGCACAAGAACAATCTCCCGACAGAAAGTATCCGCGTCCTATCCCCAAAACCAAAGGCCATCGAGATCTCTCCCGCCACCGGACAAGGTGCCGATAAGCATCTCCTCGACCGCGCCGTCAACGCCGCCCAGAATGGAGCCTGCGTCCTATGGATCCGCAATACCGTCGATCTCGCCCAAGCAACCTTCAAGGCCGTCGCTGAAGCCCGGCAAGGGGACTCCTTCGAAATCGGCCTCCTTCACAGCCGCTTCACTCTCCGCGAACGCCACGGCGATCCCACGAACGCCGAGGAATCCGGCCGCGAGGATCAGTGGGTTGAACGTCTCGGCAAACACGCCGTGAACCGCCCCCACGGCTGCATTCTTGTCTCCACTCAGATCGCCGAACAGAGCCTCGATATCGACGCCGATCTTCTCATTACCGACCTCGCCCCTACCGACATGCTTTGGCAGCGCATCGGGCGTCTCCACCGCCATGATCGCACCCGACCGCCCGGCTTCGACGAACCCACCTGCCACATCCACTTCCCGGAAATCGAACCGCTCGCCGATGCCGATGCTCTCAAGCAATCACTCAAGCCCCACTCCCACATCTACGACCCCTTCATTCTCCTCCTGAGTCATCGTCTTTGGTCGGAAAGAGCGAGCGTCCAGCTCCCCTGCGACATCGAACCCATGGTCGATGCCACCTATCCAGACGAACTCCCTCCAGATCTTCCCCCCGCAGGGTCTGACCTCCACGCCGAACTCCGTGAGCGCATTTTGCGGCACGCTCAAAAAGCTACCCTCCTCGCGAAGCCTTCCGCCCGCCCCCAAGGCAGCGATGACGAACTCATCGCCGCCACCCGCCTCACCGAAATCCGCTACCTTCCCATCCTCCTGCTCCGCTCCCGCCCGGTTCGCCGTGGCTTCCTGCTGGAAGCCATCGCGCACGATGGTCAGCCCCTCAAAATCGAGATTGGAGCGCCCTGGCAACACTCCGCCGCGCGGATCATCTACCTGAACTCACTTCGCATCGCCGACTACAAGCTGCGCGACCTCATCCCCTTTGATTCGCCCGACTGGCTCACTCCCTTCCAGAACCTCGCCCGCCTCGCCTTCTATCTCGATGAGCGCTGCATTCTCCGCTGCGTCAGCACCGACCAAATGCTTCCCTTCTCCTATAAATCCGACATTGGCATCCACCCGATTGAACTCGCCGGAGGTCTAGCCGACGAAGATGATGATTTAGCCCTTCCGCCACCTGATGAAATCGCCGGATAACTCTCCACCTGAATCGACCCAACACTCATTTGCTCCTCAATTTAGATGAACTTTAATCTCATCCTCGATCCTTGGATTTCGGTCGCCTGCGGGAATTGCACTAAACTCCTCTCCCTTAACGAAACCTTCGCTAGAGCTGCAGAAATCACCGACCTCGCCATGCCTCCACACGAGCGAATCTCCATTCTCCGTCTCCTGCTTTGCATCTCCCAAGCAGCGCTTGACGAGCATCTCGACTATGACGACGCCATCCCCGGTCTTCGGGAAAAACTCTCGGCCTCCGCCATCCCCTACCTCGACCAATGGCAACCCGCCTTCGAACTTTTCGGTGATGGTCAGAGATTCCTGCAAGGCCTCTCAAAGAAACATGGGACAATGCGTGCATCAAAATTAGATCTTCATCTGTCGACCGGAAACAACTCAACTCTCCTTGATCATAGAAACCTAAACTCGAGAGAAATTGGCTTCGACCGTTTGGCGACAACACTGATTTCCTTTCAGAACTTTGCACCAGCAATGGGGGGATACGAAGGCTTAGGGCCTGCGGTTGCACGAGACATGCGTCACTGCTTTCTTCACGGTAGATCTCTACTTGAGACACTAAACCTGAACCTATTGAGTTACGAAAACCTCAGCAATTGGACCGGCGAGGGAATGGGCCGCCCTATTTGGGAAAACATGACCGAATTGTTGGACTACAGGTCCGAAGCATTGCGGAACGCTCGATCTACATACCTCGGTCGGCTATGCCCTTTCACAAGAGAGATCTGGATCCAAAGCCCAACATGCATCTTAATCGCTAGCAATGATTCAGGGCTGCCCAAGCCTCCGGAGATTATTGAGCCTTCGGCGTCATCATTATTAGTCAAGAAGTCGAATGGGTCCGAAACAACAGAGCTTCGATCAATCAACCCTTCCAGATCAGTATGGAGAGAACTCGACGCCATCCTCGCTCAAGGTGAAGGAGCCAAGCGCCCTCTCTATTTTGAAAACGCACGGACCTTCGGCTTGCAAGCCGTCGCAGTTTGGAGTGGTGGCCTTTCAACCGACAAGGGTGCTGTAAAAACAGCATCGAGCTCACTTTTCGCAGGTGAGATATCAATTCCATCGAAATTCTTCGACGGCCCTCCCGAGTATCTCGTGCGCTATCGGGGTGCAATCAAAGCTGCGAGTGTTTGGGCAGATGCGATTGGGAAAGCCACCGCAGAATTCGCTTGGCGATTACAAAGTTCTGAAGCGGACAAGGCAAAAAAACGGAAGAAGCCAAAAGACCCCTTCAAAGCCCCCGCCCAAGCCGACTTCTGGAACCGCCTCGAACAGCATTTGCCTATCCTTTACAATTTCGCGCTCGATCCCACCAAGAGCATCTCTGACAAGCCGGATACCCTCGGTTTCGCCTACAACTCGGAGAACCCCTACAATCCCTCCGCGTGGCATCAACTCGCGGGACGCCTCGCCCGCGAATGTTACCGCCGCACCTGTGATCCCGACCGCAGTCGCAACCTCATCGCCTATGTCCAAGGCGAGTCCCAGCTTTGGCCAAAGAACCCGCAGAAAAAGGAAATCGAAGCCTACAAAAAGGAACTTAAAAACACGACCGCCGCATGAACCACGAAAACAAATCACAGGCCCGCAAGGTGCTCGTAACCAAACTCCTTGCCTGCATCGATCCTGCCAGCGGCGAGACTCTGCCGCACGCCCGCGGCAAGCTCGCCGATCTCAAGATGTTTCTCCGCAGCACCGACACCGCGCGCAATCGTGCCATTCCCGCCTTCGCCCGCCTCGCCGATGCCGACCTGATCGGTGACGTCCCGGCGGAAACCGTCGCCACGCTTTTCAGCCTCTATCCGCACCGCGCGGCACAAAAGACATGGAACTTCGGCACCACATGCCGGGGCATTGCCGACAGGTTCAATGAAGACGCCTTCGACAAGCACTTCGAGCGCCTCCTCGCCGCCCGCACCGCCGCCGATGCCGCCAAAGTCATCCTCAAGGTCGGCCCGATGGCCCGATCAAAAGGAATCGACATCAACTACTTCAAACTCGCCGAAGACCTCAGCTCTTGGAGTCAGAAAGTGCGTCTCGATTGGGCGCGCAGCTATTTCAAAGTCCGCACCACCGACGCGTCATGAACACTGAATCCGCCACTCTCCACCTAGCCCGTATCGTCCTGCCATACGAGACCGCCGCCAAGCGCGGCATCCACGATCCTTACCACTGGCACCAACGCGCATGGGACGCCTTCCCGGGTCGGGAGAAAGACACCCGCAATTTCCTCACCCGCATCGACCAAAAGGAACAGGGATGGCAGCTTTTACTACTCTCATCGTGGCACCCGGAACGACCCGATTGGTGTCCCGATCATCCCCAGAACTGGGGCGTAAAAGCAATTGCCGACTCGTTCCTCACCCATGATCGCTACCGCTTCAGCATCCGCGCTAACCCGGTAATCAAGCGCGTTCAGAGAAATGCCGCAGGAGAGAGAATCCGCAGCAACAAACGCGAACCCCTACGCACGCCGGGTGAGCTTCTGCCGTGGCTCGAACGCCAAGCCGAATCCCACGGCTTCGAACTCATCGGCACGCCACGCATCGACCAGACCGACCACCTCCACTTTTCACGCGCCAAGGACCAACGCCACGGCGTCCATCATCTCGTCGACTTCTCAGGCATCCTCAGACCCATTGATCCCATATCATTCCGCCAAGCCTTTGAAGACGGCATCGGCCCCGCCAAAGCCTTCGGCTTCGGCATGCTTTGTCTCTCCCCGTTGTCATGAAACCCCAACCTCAACCACCGGACCGCCGCCCCCTAAGCCAGGCCGATGACCCCGCATCAGTGCTTCGCGACGCGGAAATCCCCTACCGTTTCGGAAGCGGCAGCGACTCCGACAGCGATCTAGCGGAAGCAACCCGCTGCTTCGTTCAGAGCCTCAATTCCGAGAGCATCCCACATGTCCTCGTCGGCGCGCTCGCCATGCTCCAGTACGTCGATGGCCGTACCACCCGCGACATCGACCTGATCATCGCACTCGAAGACCTCGACCGGTTACCCGGATTCCAACTTGAAGAACGCAACGAATGGTTCGCCACCGGCACCGTCGGCCCACTCCGCGTCGATCTCCTCTTCACCGCTAATCCGCTTTTCGCCCTCGTGCTTGAGCAGCACTCCGAACTGCGGGATTTCCTCGACGGAAAGCTCAATTGCGCCACACCAAAAGGGATCATCCTGCTCAAGCTCTTTGCCCTGCCATCCCTCTACCGGCAGGGCAATGTCCAACGTGCCGCCCTTTACGAAACTGACATTCTTCAGCTCCTCCACAGTCAGCCGACAGAAGCCGAAGCCCTTTTATCCGTTCTCAAGAACCACATGCCCCCCTCAGACATCAACGCCCTCTCCGATGTCCTCTCCGACATCCAGCAACGCATCGACCATCAATCTCGCTTCGACCAACCCACCCCTGAAAACTGAACACTGAATCCTTACAAACTTTTATCTTATGAACCTCATCGAACTCCACATCCTGCAATCCGTCCCCGTCTCATGCCTCAATCGCGACGACGCCGGGAATCCGAAATCCGCCGTCTTTGGTGGAGCCAATCGCGCCCGTGTCTCCAGCCAAGCGTGGAAGCGCGCAATCCGCGTCCACGCCCGCGAGAACTTCCCTGAGCTTCCCTTCAAGGGCATTCGTTCCCGCTTCCTACTCGAACCACTCACCGAGGCTTTGAAAAAACACGGAGCCGAAAAGCCCGAAGAAGCCGCTGAGACCATCGCAAAGGTTTTTTCATCCCTTCAAAGCGAGAAGAATCGGGGTAGCTCGGACGTGACGACTGCCGTCTTCCTTTCCCCTGCTGAGATCGACTCGATCGCCGCTGCCGTCGTTGCTGGGAAAACACCCTCTGCCGCCGCCAAGAAAGCCCAGCGCAACGACGCTGCCGACATCGCCCTCTTCGGCCGCATGGTTGCCAACGATTCCAGCCTCAACGTCGAAGCGGCCGCCCTCTTCGCCCACGCGCTCTCGACCCACTCCGTCGATCACGAACTCGATTTCTATACCGCGGTGGAGGAAAACCCACGTCGATCGGATGGCGAATCCAGCACCGATCCCGGTGCCGCCATGATGGGCAACCTGGGCTTCACCTCAGCCACCTACTACCGCTACATCGCCCTCAATATCGATCAACTCGCCATGAACCTCCCCGGCCTAGAGCCTGAGATCCTGCAGAAAATCGTCGAAGCCTTCCTGCGCAGCTCCCTCGAAGCCATCCCCGGCGCTCGTGAAGCCACTATGAACGGCCAGACACGCCCCGGCTTCGTGCTCGGAGTTCGGCGCCAAAAAGGTTCTCCCGTTCAACTCGTCAACGCCTTTGAACGTCCCGTAATTTCTGCCAACGGCGTCCTCGAAAAATCCGCAAGCCTCCTGCTCAAAGAGCATGCCTATCTTGGTGATGCCTGGGGCGTTCAACCCGACCTCGCTCTCGTCATCAAGCACCGCCTTGAGCTCGACGAGGACACTCCGACACAACCGGAACGAGTCGGACTTGAGGACTTCGTCGGCCGCCTTGCTTCAGCTACCTCACTCACTCCTGCCTGACCCTCACCATGTCGGATAACACCGCAACGCTGGCCCTGCTGCTCGACGCTCCGCTGCAAAGCTGGGGTGATTCGAGCCGCTTCAACCACCGAGGCACTGCCGCCTTCCCATCGAAAAGCGGTGTCCTCGGACTCATCGCCGCCGCCATCGGCATCGACAAATACCATCCTACGGAGACCGAGCGCATTGCCCCACTTTCCGCTCTTCACTTTCACGTAGCCCGCCTTCCCCGCATGACTCCATGGGGCCCACGCCCCGCACATCGGCTCCGGGACTACCATACCATCGGAGCCAACTACGACCGCAAAAACCCATGGGAAGCCGGAATGATCCTACGGAACGCCGAAGGCAAAATGAAATCTGTCGCCGGAAATCCCGAGCAATCTCACACCGAAGTCACCGAACGCGAATACCTCTTGGATTCTCGCTTCGCCGTCATCCTGGAGGGAAAACTGGACACTCTTCAGAAAATTCAAACCGCCCTTGAAAACCCCGTCTGGGGAGTCTGGCTGGGGCGAAAGTCCTGCCCGCCTGCCTTACCCGTCGTCGCTTTTCTTGCCGCCACGAACGACGAAGCCTTTGCTCAAATCATCGCAGCCATTCGCCGCCACGAAGCCCGGCAAAATGATTCACCACAGACTCCAGAGACCGCCCGCTGGCGGGACTTTGACCGACTGGAAGAGGTCGCAAACGATAGGTACGATCAACTGCTTTACGACCAACCCCGCAGTTTTCAACATCGCGAGTTTCACGCCCGCCCCATCCGCCACCATCGGCCCTGACCCGTGCGGATTCAAGAACGGACACTTTGAAAGCTTCGGGATCGGCAGGCATCGGCGCCGCACCATCACATATAATCCTTCCACACCAAATCAACTGAAGCATGCCAATCTTCGAACGACCGCCCCTCGACACCCTCGCGCCCGCCAAAGACCGGTGGACGCCAATCTACCTCGAAAAAGGCCGCATCGAAGTCGACGACTCGTCGATCAAGTGGGTAGGCGCCGACGGGCTCATTACTAGACTCCCCGTAGGAACCATCTCTGCGCTGATTCTCGGACCCGGCACGACCGTCACTCACGCGGCCATCAAAGCTGCCGCACAGTGCAACTGCCCGCTCTTCTGGCTCGGTGAGGACGGCCTCCGATTCTACGCTTTCGGCGTCACGCCGAATCATGACAACTCGATGGCGCGCATTCACGCCACGGCCTGGGCAAACAAACGCTCTCAGAACGAGATTGCCCGCCGGATGTTCCTGCAACGCTTTCCTCAAGCCTCAGTCCACGGCGTATCCATCAAGCAACTCCGTGGAATGGAAGGAAAACGAGTTAAGGAAACCTATGCCCGGCTCGCCCTCCAGTATGGCGTCACCTGGAAAGGACGCGACTACAAGACTTCCAACTGGAACCTCGCCGATGGCATCAACCGTGCCCTATCCGCTTCAAATGCCTCTCTCTATGCCCTCACCGCCGCCGTCTGCTGCTCGATGGGTTTCATTCCCCAGCTTGGTTTTGTTCATCAGGCCGGCACCCTTCCTTTCATCTACGATGCAGCCGACCTGTACAAACACGAAACTTCCTGGCCCGCCGCCTTCGAGGCCATCTCCATCGACCCCAAGGACGACGGGACCCTCGTCAGAAAACTCCTGAAAAAGAAAATCGAAGATACCCGCATGCTCCGTCGCATGCCCGGCGATCTCAAAAAGCTCTTCGAAGGTCTGGGGGAGGCGCCCGACGACGCCCCGCCCAATCACCCCCTTCAACCCCGTAGCGAGGCATGACGGTTCTAGTTTGCAACGATGTCCCGCCCGCCATCCGAGGGCATCTCAAACGCTGGTTTATTGAACCCAAACCAAATGTTTTTGTCGGAACCCTCAACGTGCGAACTCATCGAAAGGTCACCGACTTTATTCTGAGGAACGCCCCGAAGGACTTCGGCATGCTCGTCATCTCATCCGCGCCCAATTGCCAAGGTTATCAAATCGAACGCATAGGTCCCGAAGGCAAAACAGGGCGCCGAGAAATCAATTTTTCCGGCATCCCATTAATTGCCGAGAGCTGGATCGATCCCGAAAACTGCCCCTTTTAGACAGCGCTGCATTCAGCTCATAGCCCGACTGCCTCTTGCATTTAGGGACAATTTGACACACCCATCAAAGGATTGCGGAAACCGTTCGCTTCGACCATAACTCACTGAAAGCAGCAGAGCTTTCCCCACACACGTGGGGATGACCCGGCGGCGAGATGGGAGGAGCGCGACCATGTGCGGCTTTCCCCACACACGTGGGGATGACCCGGCTGCAGGATGAGCTTGCCCGGAGCCAATCAAGCTTTCCCCACACACGTGGGGATGACCCGCGTAGGTGATCGCACCAGTGATCCGCAGCGAGGCTTTCCCCACACACGTGGGGATGACCCGGTATTCGCGATACCCGCCAGCGGAATCATGAGGCTTTCCCCACACACGTGGGGATGACCCGCGATCCGCTTCCTACTCGACAAAGAGCAGCTGGCTTTCCCCACACACGTGGGGATGACCCGCTGCCGCGCATCAGGCGATGGAGGGTAAAACAGCTTTCCCCACACACGTGGGGATGACCCGTCTGTCATTGATCCTTTCTCGACTGAGTGGTGGCTTTCCCCACACACGTGGGGATGACCCGCGCCATGGGTCTCACTCATGGCGCTTTTTTGTGCTTTCCCCACACACGTGGGGATGACCCGCGATTCCCGGCCGCGAGACTGGTCCGGGTTCGGCTTTCCCCACACACGTGGGGATGACCCGGCTGCATTAGTTAATGCTTTGGCACTTGCTGTGCTTTCCCCACACACGTGGGGATGACCCGCAGTGATCCAGACGGCGAGAATCCACCATGATGCTTTCCCCACACACGTGGGGATGACCCGAGCGGTTCGGTGTCGAGCCCCAACATGTCTTCGCTTTCCCCACACACGTGGGGATGACCCGTGGCAGACTGTTACTACGTCGTTGATTTCGTTGCTTTCCCCACACACGTGGGGATGACCCGTTCGCGGCGGGTGCGACCGGGTATGCTGACGAGCTTTCCCCACACACGTGGGGATGACCCGTGATTTCAGGTATCTCTTCAACCTCAATAAAGGCTTTCCCCACACACGTGGGGATGACCCGTGAAACAGGCGAGTCTATTATTCGTCGCTCCAGCTTTCCCCACACACGTGGGGATGACCCGAAACCAAAGCGAAGCTTGAAGGCATGGATGATGCTTTCCCCACACACGTGGGGATGACCCGGGGGCTCTGATCGTCTCACGCCGCTACCTGAAGCTTTCCCCACACACGTGGGGATGACCCGCAGGTCAACAACAACACTGGCGCTCAACTGATGCTTTCCCCACACACGTGGGGATGACCCGAGCTGATAGATATATGCTATCAGTCTGGTTTTGCTTTCCCCACACACGTGGGGATGACCCGAAATCATCGAGAAGACCACGCTTCTCGGTGGCGCTTTCCCCACACACGTGGGGATGACCCGGATAGAGCGGAGGCGCAGAACCTCATTTCCCGGCTTTCCCCACACACGTGGGGATGACCCGATACATCCACCCTCTTTTCCCGACGTCCACGAGCTTTCCCCACACACGTGGGGATGACCCGGGGTTTCAGCACCACTCCTAACAAATCCCGAAGCTTTCCCCACACACGTGGGGATGACCCGCGGCGTTGACATCCCGACCGTCGCCAAATGGTGCTTTCCCCACACACGTGGGGATGACCCGCAACGCGGCTCTCAGTGGCCGACGTTGACGACGCTTTCCCCACACACGTGGGGATGACCCGCGCAACGAGTGCAGCGCGAACAGGAGGCAGAGGCTTTCCCCACACACGTGGGGATGACCCGGTCGGCAGGGTCAAAATCAAGATCGTGCTGAAGCTTTCCCCACACACGTGGGGATGACCCGGGATCCGCATTTCGGCCCCAAACTTGATAAAAGCTTTCCCCACACACGTGGGGATGACCCGCAGCTGCCCCAGCCCGCCAGGGTCCTGGTCGAGCTTTCCCCACACACGTGGGGATGACCCGTCCAGGGGGAAGGTTGCGCCGCATCTCCGGAGGCTTTCCCCACACACGTGGGGATGACCCGATCATCACCGGCGCGTGCAAACCCTCAACCCAGCTTTCCCCACACACGTGGGGATGACCCGGGACTTACGATGTGATCGCACTCTCAAATGGCGCTTTCCCCACACACGTGGGGATGACCCGGTATTGCTCCAGCGACAACGGGACGGGGTATTGCTTTCCCCACACACGTGGGGATGACCCGAAAGCGGCCCCGACCGCCCCCAAATCCCTAGTGCTTTCCCCACACACGTGGGGATGACCCGTGTCTTGTATAGCAGTCCATGCGCTTTCGTGCGCTTTCCCCACACACGTGGATGACCCAGGCCAATTTCCTCGAGCAGATGACGGACACCCGCTTTCCCCACACACGTGGGGATGACCCGCGTCTCTGAGGGCCACCGCCTCTACAAGACACGCTTTCCCCACACACGTGGGGATGACCCGACTTGGCCAACTGCGGAAAAGCTCATGATTTAGCTTTCCCCACACACGTGGGGATGACCCGCTGGGGCAGCAGATCGCCCGACGAGATGAGGCGCTTTCCCCACACACGTGGGGATGACCCGCGGATGGTGTTGCCGGTGGCGGGGAGGCCCATGCTTTCCCCACACACGTGGGGATGACCCGAGGGAGCGGTTTACGGTTTCGCTGCCGTTGTAGCTTTCCCCACACACGTGGGGATGACCCGCCGAGCAGGACAAAGCCCAGCCCGCTTTCCCCACACATGTGAGGATCATTTGCGTGCCTTCCTAGGGTCACAAAACTGTCGGGTTATTGGCTTTCCATGGAAAACACGGAGCGGATATATTCCACCAATCATGAAGTCTCGCCATCTCATCATCGGAACCTTGGCTCCACTTGTTAGCAGCTCTCTTTGTTTCGCTGATATCAAGGGAAAGACTGACGAGGCGATCGCCGAAACCGAGGAGGCTTCACCTGCCGGCGCCGACGAAACCGGGCCTAATGAAACCGGAGATGAGCCTGAAGTTCCCTCATCCAAGGAAAAATCCGTGCTCGCAAAAGATATCGTCCAAAAGAACTTCAGCAGCATTGCGATCATTGAGGGCGACGCCGGCAGCGGAACCGGCTTCATCATCAACGAAGGCGATGCCACCCGGCTCTACACCGCCGCCCACGTGATCGCCGGCAACAAAAGGCTGACCGTGAAAAACTCCGACGGACGCAAGTTCTCCAAGTTCGGGACCTTCGAAGTTGCGGGAAATTCCGACCTCGCACGCATCCAGTTGTTAGAAGACTTCAAGTCGGACATCACCATCGCGAAGCACGGCACCGCCAAGGTCTCGGCTCCCCTGCTGGCCATCGGCAACAGTGGCGGAGCGGGCGTGCTGACTGTCATCGAAGGCCAGGCCAAAGCACTTGGCCCGGACTCGATCGAGGTCTCCAATCAAGTCATCCAGGGCAACAGTGGCGGCCCGATTTTCTCCGGTGAAACGGGAGAGCTTCTCGGGCTCGTCACGCACGCCACCGCCGCCCGCGAGGACATCTGGGCGGAGGGCACCGAGTTTGAAGAAGTCCGGCGCTTTGCCACCCGCCTTGATCGTCCGATCAAGTGGCGGACGATGAAGATCGGCAGTTTCCTTCAGGAGACGGAGCGCATGGAGACCTTCAATCGCAACACCCGGATCCTCTACGCCATCTCGGCCCTTCATCCGACCCAGGAGGGCCTGCGGCTCGACACCCGCGTCAGTGAGTCCGGCCCAACCATTCTTAGCATCATTGAGGAGAACAAGGACGTCCCGGCCGTCTCGCAACTGCTGGACATGAACATCGAACTGGGTGACAAGCGGATGCGCATTTCTGAAAACGATCTGAAGAAACGGTTCTCCCGCTACTACGGTGGGGCGCTTCTGGAGTTGAACAAGGACTCGAAGAACTTCATGCCCACCAGCTTCTCAGGCTACCGACAAGCCGAGGCCAAGCAGGCCCTCGAGTGGCGCACGGATGCCGTCAACCGAGTGGAGTCGGCGACCAACAACCTGCGCTGAGTTTCTCGGCTCCATCGCTTGAAATGCGAAAAGGCTCCCGCTTCACGGCAGGAGCCTTCTTCGCCGGATCCGAGAGCGATCAGTCTTCATCAAGTCCTTCGAAGCCATCGAGGGACTCGGGAACGATGACCTTGTCGATCACGTGGATGACGCCGTTGGAAGCCATCAGATCGGCATTCACGACATTCGCATCATCTTCGATTTCCACTTTGCCATCGTCGACATCGACCTCGATGTCTTCGCCATTCATCGAGGTGATTTTTTCATCCTTCAGGGAAGCCGCGGGGCGTGTGCCGGCGACGACGTGATAGAGCAAGAGCGAGCGCAGCTTCTCCTTGTTGGCAGGAAGCATCAGCGCATCCAGGGTTTCCTTATCGAGTTTGTTGAATGCTTCGTCGGTAGGCGCGAAGACCGTGAAGGGGCCTTTCCCCTCGAAGGTTTCGGCAATCCCTGCAGCCTCCACTGCGGCTTTCAGAATTGAGAAGTTCTGACTGTCCTTCACCATTTTGGCGATGGTTCCCAGTTCCGGGAGTTCCATCTCTCCTTTCGCGATCTTTTGTTTGGTTTCCGGTTGCTCGGCGAAGGCCATCGGCAGGAACATGAGAAAGAGAGCTGTTTTGGTAAGTTTCATGATGGTGGTTGGATTGTTTCAGAGGTGCAGAGATCGGAGCTCCGCGGTCACTGCCCATCGCAAAATCAGTGCCAGCCGCTATCCACGCCCGAGATACGACAATCAAAACTCCATGATAACCAAGGAATCACGTATCCCGCCCATTCGAATTTGATGGATGAGGGAAAGGTAAAAAACCTCCGATCTGCCGCGGGTTTCGTGCAGGGTGCAGGATGACGGGTTTCAAATTGCTCGATCCGCTCAGTTCGTCCCATAACGAGCGAGCAGCGTGGCCTGTCGGGTTAATCTCCCGACTTCAGCACCTTGATGAAGGCATCCTGAGGGATGTTCACCTTGCCGAAGGCCTTCATCTTCTCCTTACCCTTCTTCTGCTTCTCGAGCAGCTTGCGCTTACGCGAAATGTCACCGCCGTAACACTTGGCCGTCACGTTTTTCCGCATCGCGGAGATCCGCTCGGAGGCGATGATCTTGCCACCGATGCAGGCCTGGATCGCGACGACGAAAAGCTGCTGAGGAATCACATCCTTCAAGCGGATGGCCAGCGCACGGCCGTAGCCTTCCGCCTTGTCGCGGTGAACGATCGTCGAAAACGCTTCGACCGGCTCACTCGCAATCATGATGTCCATCTTGACCATCTTCGCAGGGCGGTAACCGCAGTGCTCATAGTCCATCGATCCGTATCCGCGGGTCATCGACTTCATGCGGTCGTTGAAATCAATCAGGATCTCGGCCAGCGGCAACTCGGCGGTCAGCATGATCCGCATGTCATCGATCGTCTCGGTGTGCGTGACCTCGCCACGCTTCTCCATCACCAGCGCCATGATGTCGCCGATGTAATCGCCGGGAATCATGATGAAGATCCGCACCATGGGTTCGCGGATTTCCTGGATCACCTGCTGCTCGGGGAGCATCGTCGGGTTATCGACGATTTCTTCCTCGCCGTTCGTCTTCGTCACCTGATAGATGACCGAAGGGTAGGTCGAAATCACATCCATGTTGAACTCACGGCGGAGACGTTCCTGGATGATTTCCATGTGGAGCAGACCGAGGAATCCGCAGCGGAAGCCAAAGCCGAGCGCCGTCGAACTCTCGGATGAAAAGGTGAAGGCCGCATCGTTGATCTGCAGCTTGCCCATCGCCATCTTGAGCGCTTCGTAGTCGGATGAATCCACCGGATAGATGCCCGAGAAGACCATCGGCTGGATCTCCTTATAACCCGGCAGTGCTTCCGGGCAGGGATGCGTCGAGTCAGTAACCGTATCACCAATTTTCGCTTCGTCCGCGGTCTTCATGTTGGCGATGAAGTATCCCACATCACCTGCGACAAGTTCGTCGCGCTTGGTCATCTTCGGCGTGAAGACACCGCACTCCTTCACCTCGTAGGTCTTGCCGGTTGCAAAGAGTTTGATGCGCTGACCCTTGCGGATCGAGCCGGAGAACACCCGCACGTAGGAGACCACCCCGCGGAAGGCATCATAAATCGAGTCGAAGACCGTGGCGCGCAGAAGCTTGTCGGGGTTCTCGACAGGTGCGGGCACCCGGGCGACGACCGCTTCGAGAATGTCTTCGATACCGATGCCATTTTTCGCCGAAGCGGGAATCGCATCCTCCGCGGGGATCGCGAGGATGTCCTCGAGCTGCTGCTTGCACTTGTCGACGTCTGCGGCGGGCAGGTCGATCTTGTTGAGCACGGGGATGATCAGAAGGTTCTGATCGAGCGCGAGGTGAAGGTTGGCCATCGTTTGCGCCTCCACGCCCTGCGCGGCATCGATCATCAGGATCGCGCCCTCACAGGCTGCGAGCGAGCGAGCGACCTCGTAGGAGAAGTCGACGTGGCCCGGTGTATCGAGCAGGTTCAGGTTGTACGTCTTCCCATCCTTGGCCTTGTATTTCATGGCCACCGGGTGGGATTTGATCGTGATCCCTTTTTCCCGCTCCAGATCCATCGCATCGAGCAGCTGGTCCTGCTTCTGGCGATCCGAAATCGTGCTCGTGAACTCCAACAAACGGTCCGAGAGGGTCGTTTTGCCGTGATCAATGTGGGCGATGATCGAAAAATTGCGTGTAAGCTCGGTGGACATGGTCAGATCAATGACACCGGAGTTACCCCCGGGCGGGCGGAGGAAAGCCCGGACTCGCGGGAAAATCACGGAAAAAGAACGTGGTAAGCCTCAAACCCTTCCGTAGCATTGCCGACCCCCCATTTCCTCTGCTAATTCTCAGCCAAGTGACCAATCGCTACGAAATCCTCGACATCCTCAGCCAGGACGGCAGCGGCGTGTCCTTCCACGCCACCGATCGCGAAACCGGCAGGGAAGTCGTGCTGCGCCGGTTTTTCCCCTTCGGCCCCGATGGAGGCGGACTCGAGGATGAGGAAAAAAAGGCCTACGAAGCGGGCGTCAAGCGCCTCCAAGGCATCTCACACCCCGCCCTGAGGACCGTCATCGATGGTGGCAGCGACCCCGTCGACGGCATGCCGTTCCTCGTGACTGAGTGGCTGGAGGGAGAAATGCTCAGCCAGCGCCTCCATGACGGCTCGCTCAGCTCGGAATCCGTCCGCACCCTGGCCGATCTGGCCTTGGAGACGTCACAGGTGCTCTCAGAGATTTTCGGCGAAGACGCCATCTGGGTGGAGACCGATCCCCGCACGATCATCATTTCCGATGAGGACCCCGATCGTCCCATCACGTTCTGGATTTGTCCGATCCGCTGGCTCGGAGATTCCAGCGCCCGTTCGAACCTCAAGCCCCTGCTCGAAATGGTCGAAGAGCTCATGGGCTGGCGCGGCCAAATGATCTCCAGAAACTCCGGCGGGGGTCTCGGCGCCTGGGTGAAGACGCTGCGCGACGAGCCGAACGTCTGGAACCTTGCGCAAGCGAGAGCCGCCCTCCACGAACCCGCCACGATTGTGGAAGCCTCTGCCGCGCAAGGCGCCGCCGCTCCGGCCATGAACCCTCCACCGCCCCAACAGGTCGTTTTCGTCAACCGTCCGGTCGTCTGGCCGTGGGTCCTCGCCAGTCTCCTCGCGCTCAGCGTGGCAGGCATCCTCGGCTGGAAACATTTCACTCCTCCTGCGGGAACCGCGCCGGTCGTTGCAGAAAATCCGCCTCCCGCTCAAGCTCCCGCAGCCGCGCCCGCTGAGCCCGAATCGAGTTCGTCCGACCAAGAAGTCGATGCCGGTTCGAAAGCTCCAGCCGTCGCGTCCACTCCTGCCCCGAGCGCGAAACCCGCCCCGGCTGCCGAGTCCGCCGTCGAGGCCATGAACCGCCGCGCCGCGGAAATGGCGGCCAAAGCCGAAGCCAACGCGCTCATCACCCTCGGTGAAAAAGCCACCGTCGAGGGGACCATCGCGGCGATCGAGACCAGCCGCACCGGGAAAACAAAATACATCCGTTTCACGACCACCGAGGGAAACCAAACACTTTGGGCGATGTTCCGACTCTCCGATTGGGAGGACTTTGACCTCAGCACTCTTGACGGGCTCGCGGGCAGACATGCCCGCTTCTCCGGCCGCTGGACCTCGGAAAACAGCCCGAGAAAGTTCCTCCTTAGAATGACCGCGCCTCGTCAGCTCGAAGTCCTCGATTGAGCCTCCCACCGCCCTCACGCGCCCCACCTTGATCCCCGCCGACTCCGAACTCGCCGCCTGCGATTTCCTGACACCCAAGGAAGTCCTCGCACTTTCCGCCGTCGGCCTGCGCTGCGCCCGTCAGGTCCTCGACTGGTTGCCGAAACGCTACGAAGACCGACGCCGCTTCGATGCCTTTCCCGCCGCACCCGGCGGCCCGCCGATCTGCATTCGCGGCACCGTCATCGATACCCGCAACCGCTTCGGCGGCCGGGTGCGCTTCTACGAGGCCATCGTGGCCGACGCTTCCGGCCAACCCGCACTTGGCCCAGCGACGATCACCTGCCGCTGGTTCAACATGCCTTTCCTGAGCAAAGTGCTCGCCGCAGGTCAGGAAGTCATCCTCCACGGAAAACCGAAGGATTTCCAAGGCCGCATCGTCATCGATCACCCGGAGTTCGAGGTCATCAGGGACGACGCCGGACCCTCCATCCATCTCGAACGCATCGTTCCGATCTACAGGAACATCTCCGGCATCGCCCAGCGCCGACTACGAGAGATCCAGTACTTCCTGCTCAAGGAGATCGATCCTGACAGCCTTGCTCCCGCCTTCGACGCCGACCCCACCTATCCGCGCCACGAAGCCTACCGGGAGGTCCATTTCCCCGATGCCATGGAGCAAAGAGAAGCCGCCCGACGCCGCTTCGCCCTCGAAGAATTCTTCGCCCTCCAGCTCAACGTCGTCTGGCGCCGCTCACGCATCATCCACTCCAGCGGTCGCGTGCTTGGCAAGAAGACCACCCACCTCAAAGCCTTCTACGAAAGCCTCCCTTTTGACCTGACAGGCGCCCAGAAGCGCTCCATCAAGGAGATCATCGGCGACCTCCGCCAGCCGCGACCGATGAACCGGCTTCTTCAGGGAGATGTCGGCTCGGGAAAGACCTTCGTCGCCATGGCCAGCATGCTTCTCGCCATTGATTCCGGCGTGCAGGCCGCGCTCATGGCGCCCACCCAGATCCTCGCGGAGCAGCATTACCTCACTTTCAGGAAATGGCTCGAACCGCTCGGCATCCGCGTCGCCCTGCGCACCGCCAACCGCCAGGAAAACTCGCACATCGACCTCGAAGGAGAACCGCAGGTCATCATCGGCACCCACGCCCTGCTCTACGACTCCGTCGCCTTCGAGGACCTCGGCCTGATCGTCATCGATGAGCAGCACAAGTTCGGCGTCATCCAGCGCGGCCGACTCATCGCTCAAGGCACGCGCCCGGACGTCCTCGTCATGACCGCCACGCCGATCCCGCGCACGCTGACCATGACGATCTACGGCGACCTCGATGTCTCCATTCTCGATGAGCGCCCCGCCGGACGCGGGAAAATGGTCACCGCCCTGCGCGTCAAACCGAAGCAGAGTGACCTCACCCAATTCGTCAAAGACCAGCTCGACGCCGGACGCCAGGCCTACCTCGTCTACCCGCTCGTCGAGGAAAGCGAAAAGCTCAAAGCCGAGTCCGCCACCGCCGCCTATGAGAAATGGCAAAAGCGTCTCTCCAAATACCAGGTCGGTCTCATCCACGGCAAAGTCGACCCCGAGGAAAAGGAATCCATCATGCGGCGTTTCCGCGATGGCGAGATCGACGTGCTCGTCGCCACCACCGTCATCGAAGTCGGCGTCGATGTCCCGAACGCCAACCTGATGATCATCAACCACGCCGAACGCTTCGGGCTCGCCCAGCTTCACCAGCTGCGCGGCCGCATCGGTCGTGGCGAACACAAGAGCTACTGCATCCTTCTAACCGACGGGAAAAGCGAGGACGCCATGGAAAAGCTCGGCGTCATGGCCAAGACCAGCGACGGATTTCTGATCGCCGAAGAAGACCTCCGCCTGCGCGGACCCGGGGACGTTCTGGGCACCATGCAAAGCGGCCTCGGCGACCTGCGCTTTCCCGACTTCCTCGCCGACACCGCCCTGCTCCGCGAAGCCCGCGCTCTGGCCGACGAAGTCATCGCCGCCGACCCCACCCTAACAGGTCCTCACGCCAAGCTCCTCCCCCTCATCCACGAGCCCCCCGCCGACCCCATCGCCTCGGCATGAACCCCTTCCGGAGCATCGACCTTATTGTCGATGGATCGGTCCGGGGTAGGATGGATGGCGTCATCGATGAGGCGCTGGGGCGGCCCATCGACAGTAAGGTCGATGCTCCATAAGAAGCCGTCGGATATTCCAAACGACCTATCCGCTTGGAATAGCCGTAGCACTCCGCGTCAGCGAAGCTCTCCGGCATGACGAACACCACTCCTCATACTTTCGAGATCGCCATCGATCGGGACGAATTCATCCGTCATCACGCTACTCTGGAAGCAATCGCCTTCAGCCTCCTTTTAAGTATCGTCATGTTCATCGTCGCGCTTTTTTGCCAAAACCTGATTGTTGAAGAAACCACGCATTCGTGGCTTCCCATGATCAGCATGTTGGCCTGTGTCTCCGCCGCCGCGATCATCACGTTCCTCATGGGATGCCTCTACAAACGCACCATCGGCCACTACCGCGCTTCCCGCCGGGCTGATCAGTTCAAAGCTTCCGTCGAAGGAGCTTTCCTAAGAATCATCGACCTCAAGTCCGACCGCAAAATCCACTTCCGTCAGATCGTGGATTATCAAATCAAGGATCGAAACGATTCAGACATCGGCCTCCTCTCGATGATGACGACCGCTGGTGGCCAGCAGAATTCAACGATCACCATTCCCGCCATCAAGAACGCCCTCGCAACCCGCGACCTCCTCGCCGAGGTCGATGCTCAGCGCGAGTAGTCTAGCCCTCTTCCCAATCCTCTAACACCAAGCCATCAACCCGGCCGAACTCGCGGGTATTGTGCGTCACCAAAGTCACATCCAAGGCCAATGCCTGACCCGCAAGATGAAGATCATAGGGCCCGATCCTGTTCCCTCCCTTCTCCAAAATCCATCGCAGCCCCGCCGACTTCATCGCCGAATCCCAATCAAAGGGCAGGAGATGAAGCGGCTCCAAAAAGCTCATCACCTTGCGGGCTTCCGTCTCCGGATCGCGGCACCGCTCCACACCCGCGAAGAGTTCGAACACACTCACCATCGACACCCCGCAATCATCCGGCGTGCAGGCGCGCATCCGACCAATCACCCTCGCATTTCCCCGCATCGCACGGATGCAGACATTCGTATCGAGCAGGTACTTCATTCACCCAGATCGACCAGTTTCGGAAGCTCCCCCTGATCGCCCCTTTCGAAGCCAGGATCATCAATCCGGATCGCTTCAAAATACCCCTCCGGCCAAGCCCCCGCCTTCAGTGGCTCGAGCAGCACCCCGTCGCCAACACGGCGCACCGACACCTCCTTCCCCTCAAAGCGAAAATCCTTCGGAATCCGCACCGCCTGCGAGCGCCCATTCAGAAAAACCGTGGTTGTCATATCCGGTATATACCATCAGAGAACATCGGCGTCAACCTAGTGAACGGAGCGTGTTCATTCTGAACGCTGCGGCTCGCGGAATTCCTGTCCGCCTAGTAACAGTCGAGAGAATCTCGATGCTTTCTCACCTCCCCCAGACCCCACGTCCGCTCTTCCGGGCCTCGCTTTCCAGGTCCTTCAAATGCCGCTCCTGCGCGTCGCGCCGCAATCCCCCCGGTACATCCTGGCCTTTCGTGTGAATCCGCACCAGGCCACGCTCGACCAGATCCTCATGCAGCCAGCCACCGTCCGGCATCTCGACAAACGCATGATAGCGATGATCTCCGAAGGGATCATCCCACTCGGTGAAGACCGTGAACGATTCGCCTTTTAAACGATCGTGCACGAATCTCTTCGCCTCCACACCGATCTCCACCGCCCGCTCCGATGAAACGCCGAGATTCCTTCCCTGATCGGCAATCCGATCGTGGTTGTTACGACCTCCCCCATAACTTTTGAAGGCCGACTCCGGCGCATCCACGAAGTACAACCTCATCTCCTCCACCCGACCGTTCGGGAACTTCACACTGAAGCTATCGCCATCGTTGCGGCGGTTCTCGAGCAGGTGGCATCCCTCAAAGCGCTCGTAGCGTCCATCCACCGCAGCCGCCTTCTCTTCTCCGGCAATCGCCGCCACCAGATCCCGCTTGTGATCTTTCAGCCACAGCACGAAGGCCAGGATGACCAGCACCAACACCGGCCACGAAGTCTGCTTCGCCTTGACGCCCATCGGTTAGAGGCCTTTGAAGCCTTTGTACTCCGGACAAGTTCCGATCGGCACCGCCTGCTTGCTCCACTCCTTGTTGAGCCGGCGGTATTTGTTGATGAAAACCGTGGGGTCCGCCCAGTTGTTCAAGTCCCGGGACACGTTGTTGCGCAGCATGCCGATGTGGAGATTGTGCCGGATTTCGAAATGCAAGTGAGCGGCATACATGCCGCGGTTGTTCCCGATGGTTCCGATCTTGTCACCGCGTTTCACGGTGCTCCCCACCTTGACGTTCATCTCGCGCAAATGCCCATAGAGCGAATCGCAGTGCTTCACCTGCCCGGTGCCCGGATCACGGTAAGCATGACGGATGATCACCACGTTTCCCCACCCCGCCCGGACATCATAGGCCCACACGACGATGCCGTTGGCAATCGAGTAGACCGGATCACCCATATCGCTATCGCCACCGCCCCGGCCATTCCAGTCCTCGCCAAAGTGCACCGGCGCACGCAGACGCATCCCGCGCGCCTTGTAGTAGCCGGCGGCATTGGGCTTCCCGACAGGGAAATCAAATCCGTCTGAAATCGCGATTCTTACCGTATTGGCTCCCTGAAGAGTGGCTCCTAGGCTCAGCCAAAGTGCCAGCAACACGAGTAAGGCTGGCAGGCGAGCGATGGGTTTGGTCTGACAAAACGTCACGTCACAAGTCCACGCGTGCAAGGCCCGACGGGCAAGCGAAATCAGGCGCCGCCAAGAACCGTAATATTCACACTTCCTAACAAAAAAACCGAGCTGCCCGTCGGTTCTCCGTGCCCCCAATCGCCCTCAGATCCTCGGGAGGGATCCTCGTCAATCTCCCCAGTCCAGAGTTTCTTCGTCCCGCATGCGGGTCAATTCCATGCTGACCCGTTGTTTCAAGCACTCGGGTCCCACGACTTTCGCCTTGCTGCCCCAGCTGAGCACCCAGCGCAGCAGTTCTTCCGGCCGGCTGACTTGAAAGCGCAGCTCGACGAGTTCGCCGGCTGTGTCCAGCCGCTTGAGTTCCTGGGTCGGATGCCAGCGCCGCTCCTGAGCCATCCGTGCCGCATAGCCGCGAAGCTTCACCTGCACCAGCTGGGCTGTCTCGCCCTCCTGCACCGACCAGACGCTGAACGAGCGATCAAGGTAACCCGCGCCGTCAAACTCCGCAGGCCGAACGAATGACACCGTTTCCACGTGAACTCGAGAAATCCGAGGAAGGGCAAATGTCCGCAAGGCATTCCTCTTCAAATCCATGCCGATCAGGTACCAGCAGCCGTCGACCTCGCCGAGATGGTAGGGTTGCACCCTTCGCGGCTCGGTTCGCTCGGCACCGATCTTGTGATAATGGAAGCTCGCCTCAAGCTGCCCGAGCAGCGCTTCGGCCAATCGCCCGAAGGTCTCCGGATCAGTCCGCGCCAGCCCCCTGGTCCGCCGGGAAATGAGCTGCTCAACGTGGTCACAAGGGACGTTCACCTGATACTCCACCATCCGGTTCAGCTGCGAAAACATCTCGCGCACCACCTGCTCGATCCCCGTGCCCCTCACCGCTCCAATCGCCTCACGCGCAAGCAGATACCCCGCCAGCTCCTTGGCCCCCATGCCGATCGTGGTGTGCTCATCGACCGCCCCCGTGTAGACGTACCCATGCATCCGCCGGTCGTACTCCAGTGGCAGACCGAGATCGCAGCGCATGAAAGTCACGTCGCGCTGAATGGTCTTGTCGGTCACCTCCAGACGCTCCGCCAAGCTCCGGCAATTCGGGTAGCCGCCCTCCTTCACCGCCTCATGGATCAGGTGAATGCGGTGGATCGGGCGGCGAGAGCCACCGACCCGGCGATTGCCGTGCTCCGACATAAATCCGAGCCTAATAAGCTATTTTTCACGCACAAGAAGTATCCCCCCGTATTTGTCCGATACCAAAGTGCATGGTAGTGACGCATTCTCCCCGAGAACCGATCTCCCCCTGAAATCCCCCCGAAATCCCCCCAGAGCGTCAGAGATTTTTTGCCCCCAGCCACCCAATTTGGCTAAAAATCGCTGGCGCTCTCCCTTTTCGGGATGGCCCTTCTGCTCGGGATGGCCCTGGGGACGGCCTTTCTGCCAAGCGCTTGGCTCGCCCTCTTGAAGCTCAGCCGACAGTCGACGTGAGGGAGTCCCCCTCGGCAGGCATCAGACGCAGCGCTTCTATCGGGGCACGACGTAAAGGTACAACAGCGCGCCGAATGCCACGGCGGACGCGACGAGGCTCAATGCCGCAGCGAAGAGGAACGCGTGCACCAATCCTGCGATCCCAGTAAGCAACAAGCCGATGATCGCCAATCCCGGGATCGCGGATAATCGTGGACCGGGTTTGCTCTCCATGATCGGTTCATGCCATTTTCTCCGCGGAACGTCGATGGAAACCTGCTGCCTCCGAAGAGGCCTTCATGAACACTAGGGAGGCCTAGAGACCTTTCACCCTCGCGCCCCCACAGGACTCAGGCCGAGGCAAAGCCGTGGAAGTCTGTTAGAATCAAAATACCCACTCCGATGGCTGCGGCAATTCGATACCAGCCGAAGACACCCAGGCCCTTGCGGTTCAAGTAGCCGACCATCCACTTCACGGCGATCGCCGCGGAAATCGTCGCCGCGACCACTCCAACAAAGAGAGGCATGAGACCGTACTCATCCCACATCAGGAGTGCCCCGCCACCCCAGGCATCATACTTTTCCCCAATCCCCTCGATCTTCCACACCGCTTTCTTCGCCGTGGCGGCGCCGAGCGTGAGCACCCCAAGCAAGAACGAGAACTCGACCGCCGCGCTCAAGCGCAAACCAATAAGCAGCCCACCCAAAATCGTCATCAGACTACGGCTCGTCCCCGGCAGCATCGCCACGCATTGGGCAAAGCCGATCACCAGCGCCATCTTGATCGTGATCTCGGCCAGTTCGACCCCCTTGCTGCCGCCGCCTTTCTTCATCCAGCGATCGACGAATAGAATCGCCACGCCGCCGACCAACCAGGCTCCGACGATCGGCTTCAGACCGAAGAGCCGTTCTTCGATCCAGTCATTTGCCAACAGACCGATCACGGCGGCAGGCAGGAATCCGGCCACCAGAGCCATCGCGAGCTTCAAGCCCACCGAATCTTTTCCCAGCACGCCGAGAATCATCTGCTTCACCCGCGGCCAGTAGAGCCCGAGCACCGCCATGATCGCGCCAGCTTGAATGCAGATCGCAAAACAATCCGCCGCCGCCTTGTCCTTCCCCTCCAGGCCGATGCCCATGAAGCGCTGAACAACAATAAGATGCCCGGTCGAACTAACCGGCAGGTATTCCGTGAGCCCCTCGACGATGCCGAGGATGAATGCCTGAATCCAGGTCATTGACGACTCTCCAACGTTTCCAAGGGTGCAAGCTTCAATCAAAGTCATGGGCGTGATGGCGCGCGCAGCATGGAGACTCGGCGCCCCACGGCAAGGGATTTGCGGTTGATAGTTGCTCCTGCCCGGATGAGGGTGCGGCGTGCCTCTGAGAGTTTGGAAAATTCGCTACTTGAGGCTGGTGCGAAAAGTCCATCGACTTCTTCGGCACCGGCGGCTCCGTCATCGGGGTTGGTGGAAGCCGATTCTTCACCAGCTCCTCGATCGGCGACTCTGGCACCCCTGCCGCGACACCGTCGCCGGCGGCATTTCCATCGGGCTGTTTTTCTCGATGATGCCGATGCCCTTTCAGTCGCTGGCCGCCGCCGCCATTGCGACCCGCGCCAAAGTGAACATCCCCTTCACGATCGCCGCCTGCTTCGTGACCAATCCACTCACCGAGATTCCGATTCGCGCCGCTCAGCTCGGCTTCGGAGCCTGGCTGCGCGAGACCTTTGGCATCACCGTGCCCCGCATCGCCGACGCCTCGCTCCCGGAAGGTTTCTCCAACTTCATCATCGGCTTCCTGATGATGGGCGTACTGCTCTCGCTGATCGCCTACCCCCTTGTCCATCTTTTCTCCGCTCTCCTGCCGCACCATCTGCCCATCAAACGCCATCGGGTCCGTCCTCCTCGCGAGCCGGCGCGGCGCGGCTCCGCGAACTGACCGCTTCCGCAGCTCAGCCACCGCGCCTTCGATCAGAAATCCCTGAGGCTTTCTCCTCCCCATCTCACAAAGCTGGACTAGACTAGCCATTGTGATGCGTTTCATTCTTACCCTCGGAGTCGCTGGCCTCGCGCTTTCCCCGCCCTCCCAAGCCGCCGAACTCGAACTCAAGGCGCCAGGAATCGACGACACCATCCTCGTCTCCCTCCCTGAAAATCATGACCCGGCCAAATCCTGGCCCGCCGTATTCAACTATCACGGCTTCAACGGCCGGCCGAATACCAAGAGCACCCGCGAACACACCGGAACAAGTGACTGGATTGTCGTCGGCATGGGCTACACGCAACCGGGAAAATACCAACTCCAAGAGGAGGATATCGCTGCCGAGCTCAAGGCCTTCCGTCACGTGCGCGACGAACTTGCTCGAAGTCAGGGACTCGATTCCAAGCGCGTTTACGTCAGCGGCTATAGCAAAGGCGGCTGGATGAGCGACGCCCTCCTGCAGGCCGAGCCAAGCCTCAGAGGCGGCGCCATCCTGATGGGTGGGCACATCCCCACGCCGCTGAAAAACCCAGCACCACTTTCCAAAGACAGCCACATCTTCATCGGCATCGGCCGCAAGGATCCGAACTACATCCCCTCGCTCAAGGCCCTCGTCCACTACCGAGGACTCGGCCTCCCCACCAGCTTCGAAGCCTGGCCCGAACTCGGCCACGATTTCCCGCCTGAGGGATCCACCGGCTTGCGCGAATGGTTCACCCTTCAGAATGGCGGAAAGCCCGACGATCGCGCGCTCGAAATGGAGTTCAAAAAACTCCTCACCCTTCCCCCCGCCGAAGCCTGGCTCGCACTTGCCGATTTCAAGGAACGACCATTCTGCAACACCCCGGAGAGCCCATGGCCAGAGACCATCTCCACCGCCCAGACCAAGCTCGAAGAAGACCCCCCGGCTGCCCGGGAGTCGAAAATCCATCGCAGCCACCGTCAACTCCTCGGGCGCGAAGTTATGATGCGCACCCTCGACGACCTCCGCCAGATCGACGCCGGCTACATGAAGCTCGCCGCCACCAGCAGCGACAGCCCGCAGAACGCCACCATCCAGCTCGACCACCGCCGCATCCTCGCCGTTCTGGAGCAAGCCAGAGCCGTGCCCGTCCCCACCCCTCAGCCCAAGCCATCCCCCACCCGGCCCAAGCCCCCGAACGACAAACTCGATTTTCCGACCAATCCCCTCATCCGATGAGTCAGACCAAGATCTTCGAACGCGAAATCGTTGCACGAAATGATGCTGATCACGCGAGCTAACATCGTGACTCTGGAATACGATTTACAATAACTCCCCCATGGCCGCAGCCGAATCCAGACCCGACGGCCTTTGGAAGCATTACTGGGCCACGTGGCGGACGATGTTCGCCATTCAGACGGTAACGCTTGTCCTCAGCCTGAGCATCGCCATTCCGATCATTTCGCTGGCCACCAGCCGCGCACTGACATCATCGGAAGACGCCCGACTCAGTGACATCGATCTGCTCGACTTCCTCACGGGACCGAGCGTTCCCTTCATTGTCGCCGCCATCATCACGCCCTGGATCATCGTTCACATCTTCGGCTACTCCGCCCAGCTCTACGCAGCCCACGCATCGCTTCACGACGCCGATGTGTCCTTCTTCACCGCCCTTAGAAAAACCACCCGAGCCTGCCCGTCCCTGATCCGGCTAGCGTGCCGTTTCTTTCTCAAAGTATTCATCGTCGCCCTGCCCTTCCTGCTCGTCATGGCTGGCGTCATCATGGTGCAATTTCGCAACGAAGGACTCACCTACTTCCTCATCCACCGCCCCCCTGACTTCCTCTTCGCCGTCGCCCTCCTGCTCAGCGTGGGAGTGCTCATGATGATTGCCATTCTGCGAATCACCGTCACCTGGGTGCACGCCCTTCCACTCGTTCTATTCCGCGCAGAAAATCCCGCCACCGCCTACCACATCAGCCAAAAGAAATCCCGGCCTGATCGCCGAAAGGCATTCTTCTCCTTTGCCCTGTGGGCCTTCGGCACTCCCCTCCTCGTCATCCTCCTGAACTCCGTCTGGCTGCCGCTCGCCCTCTGGGCTTCCGAAGTTCTCGGCCACCGTCTGGGGCTCCTTGCCCTGCTTCTCAGCCTGCTGATTCTCTGCGCCTTCGTCATCGCCACCCTCGTCGGTTTCATCAACCTCACACTGCTCGCCATCCAGCACGTTCGAATCTACCGGCACGCCGGGCTCGATCACGACGATCCACCCGCGACTCCCGATCCCATCGTATCATCCCTCGTCAGGTGGGGCATCGTCGTCGCACTTGCCGTCATCGGCATCTTCACGATCGGACTATCCTACCGCTGGCTCGACCGCCTGCGCATCGCCGATGACGCCCGCATCATCGCCCTCCGGGGTGCCTCCGACGATTCCCCTGAAAACACCGTCACCGCGATTCGCCGCGCCATTGATCTCGGCGCTCACGATGTCGCCATCGATGTCCAGTCACTCTCTAACAAAGTGCTCGTCGTTTTCGCGGACTCCGACTTTATCCGCATCGCAAACGATCCGCTGAAGCTTCGCGATGCCACGGAAGAGGAGCTCGCCGCCATCGACATCGGCTCCTGGATGCACCCGAAATACCGCGAAGAACGCGTCCCACGACTCGATACCGCCATCGGCCTCCTCGATGACCACTCCGGCCTCATGCTCTTACTTCCCGAGATTGCCGATCAGAAGGAGCGTCGCGCATTTTTCGCCAAGCTCATCGAACTCCTGGATTGGACCGGGATCAGCCCGCGAACTCGACTCGTCTGCGCAAGCCTTGAGCACGTCCCCGAGCTTCACGCCATTCGCCCCAATTTGAAGGTCGGATTCCTGTCCACCACGCCGCTTGACCGCCCCATCAAGGTTCCGGTCAATTTCGTCATCGTCCCCGCCGAAACTCTGAGCAACGAGCTCATCAAAAAACTCCATCGTCAGGACATCGAAGTCATCGGCACGGACACCAGGGATCCGGTCATCATGTCCGCCGTCCTCAGTCGCGGCGCCGATGGCCTGCTCGTCAAGGTGCCTCGAATCGGCAGGAAAGTCCTCGAAGAACGAGCCACCCTCAATCCGGGCGAACGCCTGCTCATCGAGTTTGTCACCCGCATTCGGGAATTCTTGCCTAGCTCCAAAACCCCAGTCAGCGTCTCCGAGTGACTCGACTCATCGCCCTGACTCTGGTTCTCACCCTCAGCTCCTGTGGTCTCATTCAGATGCCCTTCCGAGTCGTCGGCGGCGTCACCAAGGGCACAGCCCAGGCGGTGAGAAAACCCATCGACGCCCATAAGGAGCGAAAGGCAAGGAAGGAGGCACAGAAGGCCAAGGAAGAGGCCAAAAAGAAACGAGAGGAAGCCAGCAAGCAAAGCGACGACCACCTTCCTCCCGAACTCCTTCCCCCTTCAAACGACGGCAACCCCGATCTCGAAGCCCTCGAATCTCTCGACCCCAATCTTCCGCCCCTCCCATCCGAATACCAGGACCTCCCACCCATCGGCGAGGAGTGATCGATAAGAAGGATTGTTATCCATTATCGACCCCCAATGCTTCAAAAACGGGACCGACCCGGATGGCAAGATTGGCAGGCGCGAGGGCGGCAACGCTCGCCGACAGGTGCTCGGACCCCGGCGCCATGAACAGACCTACGTCGACTGCCAAAGCCTTCTCCCCGCTCCCGGCTCCCCCAGCCCGTGCCGTGACACAAGGCCGATAGAACGGCTCTATTGTGGCGGAAATGGCCAAGACCACCGCCACCTCAATCAGCTCGACCTCGAGCATCGAACGTGCAAGCGATCCCGACGGTTCTAGGCCCTGCGAGGCCTTAAAACGGTGGCATTCTTGACTGACCCCTTTTCCCTGATTCGCAGGCGAGCCGGCTCGAGGAGGCAAATCGCATCTACTAGATTTGCCGTAAATAAAAAACTTGTGATCGTTTTCTTGGACCAACCCCAAACCCACGACCCCAAATACCTAACAATGACGAGATTCTTGCGCGGAAGGAAAGCGCATTTTACGAGCGCAGTTTTGCCACCACCATCACCCCCGGTCCGCCACAAACAGCGTGTGCGAAAACTTCTTCGCCGCCGGATACGCCTTCGCTCCGACCGATCGCACATTGACGAACTCCTTCGCGAGTTCCCTCTCGAAGCCCTTGTCGCGGTTTGCCGACCAGTAAACCACCCGGCCCTTGGCAGAGAGCGCCGACTTCACCTTCTTGAATCCCCGGCGGCCATAGAGCCGGTCGTTGTCGCGATGCACCAGCGAGTCGGGACCATTGTCCACATCCAACATCACCGCATCGAACTTTCCGCCCGATGCTCGATCGATGCACTCCTTCACATCGCCGACATGGATTGTCACCCGCGGGTCGTCCAACAAGGCCCCATTGACTTCCCGAAGAAACTCCCGGTTCCAGGCCACCACCTCCGGTAAGAGCTCGGCCACTTCCACTTTTGCATCCGGACCGCAGAGTTCGAGTACTTTTCGCAGCGTAAAACCAAATCCCAGCCCACCGATCAGCACCCGTCGTGCTCCCGACTCGCAAGCCAGCTCCGCCATCAATTGCTCGGATGCCGTGGCGATCGTGCTCATCAGGGTCACGCCATCGACCTTCATGAAAAACTCGCCATCGTGTTCTTGAAGCACCATCAGGCTCCCATCCGGTGCGCTGCACCGCGCAAGATTCTTTGTCTCCTTCATCTCAATCCGCTGATCGGCGCTTCTGGGTCATCATGAACTCATTCCCCTCGGGATCGATGCACATCGCGAGATGCAGCGGATCCTCTTCGGTATCGACCGGTTCGCGGGTCAGATCACCGCCGTGCTTTTTCAGTAACTCGATGCCTTCACGCAAGTCATCGAGTTGGAACGACAAGCCTGTCCAGGTGCGTTTCCCTTCGCCTCCACCATGAATCCCGATCGTGGATCCGGCGACGATCACCTCGCTCCACACTTCCATCTCCATTGTGACCTCCCCGTCGAACAGATCACGATAAAAGGCGACACAGCGTCGCCAATCCGCCGCCCACAACACGTATTTCACCTTTTCCACTTTCATAACATATCATTTCCCAATCATTCCCAAAATCAGGCCCAGGACGGATGGGATGAATCGAAGAGAAACTCAAATCCCCATCCTGCCGATCCTATTCGCGTGTCCCATCGCCCTGGTGGCGGGGGATCCTGGTCCACCATCGCCAAGGTCTCATGCTCAGCGCCGTTGCTCGCGCTTTTGATCGATCTTTGCCGCTGGCATTTTGCGAACGGCTTCCAGATCCGGGAGCTTCACGCGCACCATCTTATCTCCATAGTCATCCAAATTCTCGTTGAGCTGGTCTTCCGTCACCTTCTCGGACTTCACGCCGCCTTCCGGCACTTCCATGCCCGCGCACCAGACAATCGCGTTGAGCACGACGGTACGGAATCCATCCAATCCCCAATTGCAGTGATAATGGCCACCGGTGAAGCCCACGCCCCGTCCGCCATCTTCTCGCTCGTACCCCCACATCAGGGACTGCGGAGAATCCATGCCCTCGGCACCATGCCAGTTCCACATGTTGATGTAGCGGCGCATCCTCTCGCGTGTCGGAGTGGCCGTCACCAAATCGAGCACCTTCTCACGATCCTCGATGAAGCGCATGTTGTAGTAAAACTCATCAAAGCTCTCGAATTTCTCCGGCACGCCTTCCGAAATCGGATGACCGGGCATCACCTTGAGTTCGGCAAGCCAGTGGGGGTTCACCGAGAAGTTATCCTCCATCGCGGCACCCATCCACGGGCGGTAGTATTTTTCCCCAACCTCAGCCGTCGGGTGCACGGCGTAGTGCATGAACATCAGCCCAACGCCCTTCTTCGCAAGCCCATCGAGGTACTCCATGTCGTTCTTGATAGCGCTCGAAGCATCGCAGTAAACGACCACGCCATCCACGCCATCCATCACCGACTTATCCTTGCCCCAGTTCGGCCCGACGACTTCGGCCTTCACCGGGAGCCCACTCTGCTCATTGAGGGCTTTGGCCAGAAGCATGCAGCCGGCGCGGAATTCGTGGTCACCTGATGCGTGACTCTTGGCCCCCGCGATGAAGACGATCTTCTTCGGTGCCGCTTCTTCACAGGCTGCCGGCACGGACATCAGGGCTGTCATGGCGAGAATTGAGGCAATTCGTTTCATCATTGGACCGAAGGATACGGCGAATTTCGCCAACCCTTCCAATCCAGAAACGGACATTTTTCAGAAAAACACCCGGTTTCTCACGAGCCCCATTGAATAATCCCCGGTTAGATGCGTCATTATGGGGTGAACTTGATCCAGAAACCGATGAAATCCCATTTCAGCAAACTCGCCGCTCTCACGCTCATCCCAGCGCTCGCGACTTCCTGCATGACGACCTACGACGCCTACGGCAACCCGGTTCAATCCGTTGATCCCGGAGTCGCTGTCGCAGGGGCTGCCGCTGCGGCACTTGTCGGTGCTGCTGTCGCCAACAATAACGACAACCACTACTACTATGGTCGCCCCTATCACAAGCCGCGTCCCCCGCGTCCCTACTACCCGCCTCACGGTCATCGCCGCCACTGAGCGAGGCTGAATAAGGGCGTTCGGTCCGCCGCGGATGGCCACTAGACTTCAGCCCATCAAGCGCTCCACCGCCCAGTAGAGGCCGGTCACAGCGATCAGCGCCGACGCCCCTTTTCGAAATACTTGGAAGCCCTCTTTTTTCAGGAACAAAAAGCAGATCAGGAAAGCCAAGCCAAGCACCGTCACCTGGCCCGCTTCCACTCCGAGATTGAAGGCCAGCAGTGGCTTCAGCACTTCTCCTTCCGGCAGCCGCAGCTCTTTCATCACCGATGCGAAACCCATCCCGTGGAGGAGCCCGAGAGCGAAAACCACGCTCACGCGCCACGGCTTCAACTCCTTGACCCAGAGATTCTCGATGCCGACATACGCAATGCTCAACGCGATCATCGACTCGACGAATTTCGCTGGCACCGTCAGGAACCCCAGCACCACCAGAGCCAGGGTCATCGAGTGGGCGACCGTGAAAGCACTTGTCTGCCAGAGCAGCGGTCGCGCTTTCGGCTGAAGCAGGAAAAGCCCCAGGATGAAAAGAATATGATCGAGTCCCTTCGGCAGGATGTGCTCAAAGCCGGCGACGATCCAGCTCCACAAAGATGACTCCTCTCCCTCGGCCACCTCTCCCGATGCTTCGAGCACCATCAACTCGACGGGATCCTCATTCGCCGCGATCCGCATCAGCCGCGTTCGCAGCTTTTCACCCGTCTTGGCCAAGCGCACCTGAACGGCCAGCGGATGCAGGAACTCATCCTGCCAAACCAATTCCAGCGGACCTTCCGCCCCGTCGGGAAAGCGTCCCTTCAGATCGATCCTGATCAAGGCGTTGCCGTCCCCATTTTCGACCAGCTCGGGCGTCTCCCCGCCCTGATAATCCGGAAACGAGCAATCGAAATCCATGCGTTCTTCCGCCAGATTGAGGACAAAGCAGTCCCTAACATACTCTTCCCCGAAGTCTCGCATCTGTGCGTGATCCGCCGCATTCAGCGTCGAGACCCACACCGTTCCCCAGCGGTCCGGGTGGCCCGGCACCCCGTCCCCAAGCGCCGGACCATGGTCGGGATAAAGCGCCCAGGCTTCGAACCAGACCGTGGCATCCCAGCTCGCGCCGTCGCTCGAAATCACCGCGCGCACCTGCTTCATCGTGTGCCCATCGACCACCCCCCAGAGGCCCAGAATTCCCAGCATCAACATGCAGATCCTCCGAGCCGTTCCCTTCATTTCCTCCACCACTACCCGCTGAGGGGACAAATACCATCCATTGATTTTGGCATCTCGAGATGGAATTTCATGTTCACGATTCCCGGTTCTCGGTTACAGCCACCCCCACATGCAGTCACCCGCACCCGGACAACGCTGGATTTCCACCTCCGAAACCTCTCTCGGCCTTGGAATCGTCCTCACCACCGAGTTCAACCGCGTCGAAATCCACTTTCCAGCCGCCGAGGAAACCCGCCTCTACGCCCTCGATACCGCCCCTCTCATCCGTGTCCGTTTCAAGCCAGGCGACACGATTGCCAACGCTGAAGGAAAGGAATTCAAGGTCACCAAAGTCACCGAGGCAGAGGACCAAACGCTCACCTACCACGGCGAAGGCATCGAAATCCCGGAGTCATGCCTGTTAGACACCCTGACCTTCAGTTCACCGAGCGACCGTCTGCTCGCCGGCATGTGCGATGATCCGCGCGACTTCGACCTGCGTCTGAACGCCCTTGAATGGAACTCCCGCCTCCGCCAGTCGGATGCCCGCGGCTTTACCGGCGCGCGCATCGACCTGATCCCGCACCAGCTCGCCATCGTCGCCGAAACGGCCAACCGCCTCCACCCGCGCGTCCTGCTCGCCGATGAAGTCGGCCTCGGAAAGACCATCGAAGCCTGCCTCATCCTCCACCGCCTCCACCTCACCGGACGCGCCGAGCGCATTCTCATCCTCGTCCCCGAGCCGCTCGTCCATCAGTGGTTCGTCGAGCTCCTGCGCCGCTTCAACCTGCTCTTCGCGCTCTTCGATGAAGCGCGCTGCGTCTCGATCGATGCCAACGATCCCGACGGCAACCCATTCCTCGACTCGCAACTCCTCCTCTGCGCCACATCCTTTTTCACCGACAATCCGGACCGCGCCGCGCAAGCCCGCGAAGCTGGCTTCGACCTGTTGATCGTCGATGAAGCCCACCACCTCGAATGGTCGCCCGAAGAAAGCTCCGCCGAGTACCAACTCGTCGAGTCGTTCGCCTCGATCATCCCCAGCCTGCTTCTTCTAACAGCCACGCCCCAACAGCTCGGGCCCGCCGGCCATTTCGCCCGGCTCCGCCTGCTCGATCCCGATCGCTACGGGGACCTCGATGCCTTCCTGGCTGAAGCCGAGTCCTACGCACCGCTCGCCGCCGCCGTGGAGGCCTTGCAGAATGGTGAGCTTCCCGACGACATCAAAAGTTTCGCCGACAAATCCGAGCGTGCCTCCGCCTTGCTCGGAAAAGTCAAACTCGGTCAGGAAGCTGCGCGCAGCCATCTCATCGCCGAGCTTATCGACACTTTCGGCACCGGCCGCGTGCTCTTCCGCAACACCCGCGAGCAGCTCACCGGCTTCCCCGAGCGTCTCCCGCATCTGCACCCGCTCGAACCCGGCAGCTCTCCCTACAGCTGGCTTGCCGAACTCATCCGCAGCCTGCCAGAGGATGAGAAAATCCTGCTCATCACCGGTTCGCCCGACGCCGCCATCGGCACCAAGGAAAAGCTGCTCGAGGAGATCCACCTCGACTGCGCGCTCTTCCACGAGGATCTCTCGCTGCTCGAACGCGACCGCAACGCCGCCTACTTCGCCGAACCGGACGGCGCGCGCATTCTGATCTGCTCGGAGATCGGCAGCGAAGGCCGCAACTTCCAGTTCGCCCGCCACCTCGTCCTCTTCGGCCTGCCACGCGACCCCGAGCTACTCGAGCAACGCATCGGCCGCCTCGACCGCATCGGCCAGACCGGCACCATCCACATCCACGTCCCTTACGGCGTCGGCAGCGGCTCCGAGCTTCAGGCCCGCTGGCTGCATGAAGGCATCGATGCCTTCACCCACCCGCTCAAGGGTGCCACCACTCTCGCTGCCGAGCTCCTTCCCGGACTCGATGCGCTCGACCCCGAGGACAGCGCCGCCTTCGACGCCTTTCTCAAGAAATCCCGTGAACTCAGCGCCCAGGTCATCCACGACCTCGCCACCGGTCACGACCGACTGCTAGAGCTCGGCGCACCGAAACCCGAGAAAGCCGCCGCCCTGTTAGAGACGATCGAGAAAGCCGACCACGACCCCGCCTTCGAACGCTTTACCGTCCGCCTCTTTGATCGCCTCGGCCTCAACGTCTCCGATCTCTCCCTGCGCTCCTACATCTTCAAGCGCAGTCACCGCCTCAGCGAAGCCTTTTCGGAAATCCCGGACGACGGACTCTCCGTCACCTTCGACCGAGAAACCGCGCTCTCCCGTGAAGATCTCACCTTCATCAGCGCCGACCACCCGATGCTGCTCGGCGCCATCGACCACCTTCTCAGCTCCGAATACGGCAACGCCTCCTTCGCCCGTTGGGAAACCGGCAAAGGAAAAGCCATTTTGTTAGAGTGCTGCTTTGTTCTGGAAGTCCTCGCGCCAAACCGCCTTCACGTCGACCGATTCCTACCGCCGACCACCATCCGCGTGCTCGTCGATCACTCTGGAAACGATCTCAGTGACAAGCCCAAGCCGACTCCGCTCCAGCAGGGCGACGCCCGCCGCCTGATCTCGCAGCCGACTTTCCGTCAGGACCTCCTGCCGAAGCTCCTCGAGCGCACCGAGGAGCTTGCCAAAGTCCAGGCCGAACCGAGCAGCAAAGCCGCCCGAGCCCTCGCCAAAAAATCGATCACCGCCGAGATCACCCGCCTCAAGGAGCTCGCCAAGCGCAACCCGCAAGTCAACGATTCCGAGGTCACCGCCCTCGAAGCCACCCTCAAGGAAACCCTAACAGCCCTCAAATCCCCGCGCCTCCGTCTCGACTCCCTGCGCCTCATCTGGCGGACCTAGGAAGTGGCACGGCTTTCCCAAAGTATTCTCAATCAGCCACCCCAACTCGTCCAACCCAGCAAGTTTTGGCATGGGAACATTGAGCATTGGAAATTCGAACCCCTACCTCACCGCATAGTACTCCGGCGGCTCGGTCTCCCACAACAGGTGCTTGGCCCCAAAAGCGACCAGGCCGCGTCCATAGCGACTGCGCGTGCTCACTCCTGAGACCATCCGCGTGATATGCCGGGTCATGTGTCTCTCCATCAAGTGTGGCAAGGCGTATTTCCCGTAAAGCTCGCTCATCTTCGAACCCCCTTCATACATCGAGAAAATCCGGCCATCATAGAAATACTCAATGATGTTCGCCCAAGCCTCATGCCAATCGAGCATCTCCTTTTCGACCTTCGCGAATCCCCTGGCCAATGCCTCGGGTCGATCCAGCACCTTCCGACCCGCCGAGAAAACCACTTGGTCTAACAAGTCTGCCATATACATCGCCATGAACAGACCGGGTGAAAGCATCGGGTCGACGAATCCATACGAATCCCCCGCCGCCACCCAGCCCGGCCCATGACCACGATCGGAGATCAGCTGGTAGTTCGTGTAGGTCATCACCTCGCTCACCCGCTTCCGTCCTTTTCCCGCCTGGCGTAGAATCGGCTCGGACTCGATCAAGGACTCCAGTCGTTCTTCGGGCGTCGCGCCATGCTTCTTCGCCACATCCTTGTGCAGAACCATGCCTACCGACACCCGGCCCGGCAGCGGAATCCGCCACGACCAGCCGTGTTCCTGCACGGAAATGACCACCTGTCCGTCCTTCGAACTCTCGGCATCGAAATTCTCGTAGTGGGCGAAGTAGGCGACGTCATTCCGCCCGCCCCTTTTCGAAGTGATCCCCAGTTCGCGGGCAAACACCCGCGCCCGACCGGTGGAATCCACCAGCAGCTTCGGCTGCCTTCCTCCCAGCTCCGGCGTCGCCTCGAGGCACTCCCGGGTCAGACGGATCTCCCGCTCGCCATCGCCCTTCTCCACGGCCGCGCGGCGTTTCACGAAAGTGACGCCCAACTCCTCTGCGCGCGTCCTCAGCAGATTGTCGTATTCCGGCCGCGGGATGTTGTAGGAATAGTTCGGAGTCTTCCCGAGCGTCTTTTCCGGAAAGAAAAAATCCAGACGGAGCCCTCCGCGATGGACGAAGGCCACGCCCGGTTTGCAGGTTGAGAATTTCTTTACCCGGTCCTCGATCCCAAGGCGGCGCATCAGATCCACCACCGTTGGTAAAAGCGACTCACCCACCAGCAGCGACGGCCGCTTGTCATCATCGAAGACCAGCACGTCAAATCCCCTGAGCCTCAACAACGATGCCAGCGTGCAGCCCGCAGGCCCCGCCCCCACAATCGCGATCTCAAATCCCGCCTTCACTGCCGCCTACCTACCCACGATCACCCGGAACGAAAAGACGAAATCCGATCAATGCGGCGTGCTTTCGCAATCTTTTCTCTGGCCTCCTGTCACATGAATCGGGACTGTCGGACACATGCGCAGCGCACCTCTGGGCTTTTTCGATTCCGGCGTCGGCGGCCTCACCGTCGTCCGAGCCGCCCAGCAGCTCCTCCCCCACGAGAACATCATCTATCTCGGCGATACCGCGCGCGTTCCCTACGGCTCGAAAAGCCCGCAAACCATTCGTGAATTCGCCGCCCAGGACGTCGAGTTCCTCATTTCCCACGGCGTCAAAGCGATCGTTATCGCCTGCAACACCGCCACCGCCCACGCGCTGCCGACCCTCCGTCGGAAATACAAGATTCCGATCGTCGGCGTCATCGAGTCGGGCGTGAAAGCTGCCCTTTCCGATCCTGCGACCGACCGGGTCGGCATCATCGCCACCCGTGGCACGATCCGCTCCCACGCCTATCAGCACGCGCTCGCGCTAAAAAAAACCGGCATCCTCATCCACGATCAAGCCGCCCCCTTGCTCGTCCCACTCATCGAAGAGGACTGGCTCGATCACCCCGCTACCGACTCCGTCCTTCACACCTATCTCGACCCGATGGTCGAAAAGGGCATCGATGCCCTGCTGCTCGCCTGCACGCACTACCCGCTGCTCATTCCCAAACTGAAGAGCTTCCTCCCCGCCGAGATTCGACTCGTCGACTCCGCCACCACCTGCGCCGAGGACCTGAAAGCTCGGCTCACCAAACTCGACCTGCTCAACGCGTCGAAAAAGGACGGATCCCTCCAGATCCACCTAACCGACCTCTCCGAGCAATTCGAAGCCCTCGCCAAGCGCTTCCTCTCCCGCCCCCCCGGAAAAATCCGCCGCGCGATCCTGTAAGAGTCGCAATAGGAGTGGCGACTTCTCCCAGGCGCCATAGGATGGAAAGGCGGCTTTCAGTCGCTCAACCCACCTCCATTCACAAAGCTGCTCAGCAAGTCCACCGTCTTCTCGCTCACGAAGCCCGTGTCCTCATAGTCCTCATGACAAGTCGCACATTTGGTGAGTTCTTCCGGCTTTCCTTCAGCTTTGTTGCCTCCCAACTTCCTCGCTGAAAACACCCAATCGCCGACGACGAGAAAAAGGACTCCAATAGGTCTCATGCTCGCTTTCTACCCACAAATCCAAGGGCACTCCAGCCATTCCTCAAATGGGCCAAGGCCCTGAAAGGCAGTTACCCCACCCCCCCGCAGCCTTGCACTGCTCACTGCTCACTGCTCACTGATCACTGATCACTGATCACTGATCACTGATCACTCGGCACTTCGCCGCCACCGCCTCCGCCACCTTCATTCCATCCAGCGCCGCGCTCACAATCCCTCCCGCGTAACCCGCACCTTCCCCGCAGGGATAGAGTCCCTTCACCTCCGGATGCTGCAGCGTCTCATCCCTCGGCACCCGCACCGGCGAGCTCGTCCGTGTTTCAAAACCTAACAGCAAGGCATCCGCTCCGGCATAACCTCGAATCTTCCGGTCAAACAATCGCAGTCCGTCCTTCATCCGACTGACCACCCCACGTGGCATGATCTCATGCAGCGGCGACGACTTTCCTCCGGGGAAATAGCTCATCTCCGGCAAGTCCTGCGACACTCTCGCCCGCAAAAAGTCCGCCACCCGCTGGCCCGGCGCGACCTGACCTCCGCCGCCCGCCTTCTTCGCCTTTACCTCCAGATCCTTCTGATAAGCGATCCCCGCCAGCACGCCGTGCTCCTTCTTGAAACGCTCCGTGTCCTCCGGCTCCACCGTCACCACCAACCCCGAATTCGCGAACGGCGAGTCGCGACGTGATAGGCTCATCCCATTCACCACGACTTCATCATTCTCCGTCGCCGCCGGCACGATCCAGCCACCCGGACACATGCAGAACGAGTGCACGCCGCGTCCATCGATCTTCGTCGCCACACCATACTTCGCCGCCGGCAACAGGCGCGGGCGTTCTTCGCCTTTCGCCAGGTGATACTGCTGCGCATCAATGAAGGGCTGTGGATGCTCGATTCGCACCCCCACAGCAAAGGCCTTCTGCTCCATCAGGATGCCTTCCTTCTGAAGCAGCTGATAGATGTCTCGCGCGCTGTGCCCCGTCGCCAGAATCACCGCATCGCCGACGAACTCGCGCCCATCGGCCGTCACCACCCCGCGCATCGCATGCCCCTCTCTAACAAAGCCGCTGACCTTCGCCTGAAAGTGTACCTCTCCTCCGGCTTTCAAAATCGATTCGCGCATCGCCTTCACCACGTTCGGCAAAAGGTTCGAGCCGATGTGCGGATGCGCATCGACCATGATTCTCGGCGGGGCACCGTGTGCCACAAGCGTCTCATACACTTTCCTAACAGGCCCCCGCTTCGTTGCCCGCGTGTAGAGCTTTCCATCGGAAAAGGTTCCCGCGCCGCCTTCGCCAAAACAGTAGTTCGAGTCCTCGATCACCGTCCCCTGGCGCAGGATCGGCGCCAGATCGAAGCGACGCGCACTCGCGTCCTTGCCGCGTTCCAGCACGACCGGCTTCATCCCCATTTCCAGGCAGCTCAGCGCCGCAAACATCCCCGCCGGCCCGCAGCCAACGATCACCACCGTCTTCGCATTCTTTGGCAAAGGTGGTGCTTCCCAGCTCGGCTCCACCGCCTCCGGAAGCGGTGCATCCAGCCCAACCTCCAGGCGCAGCTGCACCTTCACTTTCCTCTGCCGGGCATCGATCGAATGCTTCAGCAAGCGCACTTCGCACACTTTTGCCACGCCCAGCTTCTTCGCTGCCGCCTTCTCCCACTCACCCACATCTTCCGATGCCTCAAGCGGCAGTACGATATCGACCGTTTCCACGCCGCCAGCATGCGCAAAGCCCTGCCCACTGGCAAAGCCGATTCCCACCTTCCGGAGCATCGACCTTATTGTCGATGGATCTTGCCGGGGTAGGATGGACTGGCGTTTTGCTGGGGAGGCGCTGGGGAGGCCCATCGACAGTAAGGTCGATGCTGCGGAAACCCTTCTTTTGGCTCGAAAAATCGTCTCGAAGCCCTAAACCCACGGAAACCTCATGATTTCTCTCCAGCTTTTCAAAGCCATCGTCCTTGCCGGGTTCGCGACACTTGCTCTCGTGAGCTGCAGTTCCTCGCCATCCACTGTCCCTTACACCGGCATGGAGGCTCCTTTCATTCCCGATGCCAAACCGATCCGGAATGCCAACTCCACCGACCTGTTGACCCTCGCCGAAACGCTGCCCATCTTCAATTCCGGCGACTCGAAAGCCTGGGTAAGAAACAGCAATCCCGAAGATGGCGAGTGGCTGACACGCGTCGGCGACCCCAACACACCCGTCCGCATCAAACGACTTCCCCGAGGCCCAAGCGGCGCCCAGCGCATCATGGTCATGGTCGGTCCGAGCAAAAACTCCTCGGAGAACCCGCCACCGACCTGGGTCTATGATCTTGAGCGAGTCAGCGGCGGCTGGAAGCAGGTCTTCTAAAAACGCGACCTAAGAGGCAGGTTCAGCGAATCGCGCTCTTCTTCCCCGCATCATCGACGCTCACGTAGGTCACTTGGGTGCCGAAAATCGGTGGCGATCCGGGGCTACGTCGATCGATCACTTCCACCCGATAGGTGACCGAGGTTTTGCCCTCGCGTTCCATTTCACAGCGGATCGATAGGATCGCGCCCTCACGCACCGAATGGTGGAACTCCACCTTGTCCATTCCTACGGTCACGAACTGACAGTGAGGAAAATCCAGCGATGCGGCAATCCAGCACGCCTCATCGACCCACGCCAGCAGTCGCCCACCGAACAGAAAGCCCAGGTGGTTGAGATCCTCCGGCAAGACCAGTCGCTGCGTCTCCATCAGTCAGCAAAGAAACGCCGTTTCTTCTCTTTGTAGAGCAGTGCATCTGCCGACCACCTGCCCGCGCCTGAGATGATCAGAGCGATGCACGGAATGGCATAGAGCAGCGCGGGCTCCTTGGACGCACCACCCGCCATGAAGAAGGGATCGCCGCCGTGAATCTGGAATGCGGCCACGAGCATCGTGAAGGCAAAGATGAACGCCGCCGGGCGGGTCATCAGCCCGAGAATCAACAAGCCCGCGCAGCCAACTTCCGCAAAGATCGTCACCAACATGCTGACCGGGGACGACATCAGAGAGAGCAGCGGCAGATCCGGCTTCGGCCAGGAATCCTTGGCCTGTTCGAACTTCGCGATCTTCCCCCAGCCGTGACCGACCAGCATCATCAGGCCGAAACCGATGCGCAAAACTAACAGCCCGGCGGAGGCGATCGAGTCGCGCGTGCCGCAGTCGAAAAGGAACTTCTTCATGATTGTTTGGCTTTCTTCATCCGGATGGTGATTTGCTTGAGTCGATCATCACCGCCGGGAGAGACACTCTCCACCTCGGGCAGATCAACCAGCGCGTTGTGCACCAGCCGGCGATAGTAGGCATTGAGCGGGCGCATCTTCAACGGCTTGCCGGACGCCTTCACCCGCTCCGCCAGCGCGTGGACTTCCTCCACGAGATGATCTTCCTGGATGGCGCGGTAGTGCTCGCAGTCCACGCGCACTCTTGGCGCCTTCGGGAAATGCCTTTTGAGCACGCGGTTCACCAGGTACTGGAGGTCGTCAAGCCGTTCTCCATCTTTGCCGATGAGATACTTACTCTCGCTCGTGAGGATCTGAAGGCACGAACCTTCCTCGTCCTCATGGAGTTCGATGTTTACCATGAATCCCAGATGCCCGAGCATCGTATCGAGGATTTTCTTGGCAGCTTCCGCCGGTTTCATGGCCCCACGCTAACAGCCGCACCGCATCGGTCAATCGTTGGAAATGACGCGCGGCTCAAGCGCTCACCTTCCATCATGCCTCCCAAGCACGCGCCACCTCACAAGCCACCTCCGCCAGGCGTTCTTTTTCCGCATCGGAAAAATCATAGGGCACCACTTTTCCAATCCCGAGCGTTCCCAGCACCACCTCGCCATTGCTTGAAAATACCGGCACCGCCAGAGAACCCGCGACCTTGGTTTGTCGCGCTCCCTCTTTCGCCACGCCCCCAAGATCCTGCTGCAGGTTGCACAGCTCGACCGGCTCACGAGTCGCGGCCGCGGCTCCTGCGATCCCCTTGCCAAATGGAATCCGCGTGATCATCGGCATCAGCTGATCAGGAACCCCCTGCGCCACCACCAGGTCCAGCCACTCGCCATCCGCGCGATGCAGCGTGCCCGTCTGACAATCAAAGTCCGCCAGCAAAGCCGACAACCAGTCTGCCGAACCCAACCCCGATGTAAGCTCCCTCGTCATGCCCACTTCAAGCACGTGACTCGCCCTGCAAGAAGCGGATTCTTGATTCTTCGACCACTCCACCCGGCAATTTGCACCCGCCTTCCATCACGCGCTCACCGCCATGACCTTTCTCCTGCTGAAAACCCCAGCTCGCGAAAAATCTCGCCTCAATCCCCCGTTTCCATGCTAAGCCCATTCATCAGGATGCACGACAACAACTCCGCACCCCACATGATCCAGGCAGCCGACTTTGGCCGCCTCGCCGATGGCCGCAGCGCCCAAGTCTTCACCCTCGAGCATCCCAGCGGCATGCGCATCCGCCTTACCGACTTTGGCGCCACGCTCGTGTCCTGCGAGATCCCCGCAGCGGACGGCAAGCTCGTCGACCTGACGCTCGGATACGACTCGGTCGAAGGCTACGCCGGAGAGAGCAATCCCTACTTTGGAGCTTCGGTCGGGCGTTTCGGAAATCGCATCGCGAACGGACGCTTCATCCTCGATGGCAAGGAATACACCCTCGCCGAGAATAACGAACCGAACGGCGTCGCCTGCCACCTTCATGGTGGGCGAACCGGCTTCAGCCACGTCCTCTGGACGGCCGAGCCCTCAGCCGATGGACGCTCCGTGACTTTCAGCTATCTCTCGAAAGATGGCGAAGAAGGTTATCCTGGGAATCTCAATGTCCGGGTCACCTACACCCTCACCGAGGAGGCCGAACTCGTCTGGGAATGCGTCGCCACCACGGATGCACCCACCGTCCTGAATATTATCAACCACTGCTACTGGAACCTCTCCGGTGATCATGGCACCTCCATCACCGATCACGAATTGACCCTCCACGCGGATCGCTACCTCCCCACTAGCCCCGGAATGATCCCGACCGGTGAGCTTGCTCCTGTGACGGGCACCCCCATGGATTTCACCAAGCCGCATATCATCGGAGACCGGATCGATGCCGACTTCGAAGCCCTGAAATTCGGGGCCGGCTACGACCACTGCTGGGTGCTCAGCGAACCGAAGCCCGAGAGCTCCGCCCTCGCCGCCCGCCTCAAGGATCCGAAAAGCGGTCGCGTCCTCGAAGTCTCCACCAATCAGCCCGCCGTTCAGTTCTACGCCGCCAACTGGGTTAGCGAAGAACTCTTCCAAGGCGGAAATGCACCGGGCAAAGGTGGCGCCGCCTACGGCAAACGAAGCGCCTGCTGCCTGGAGACCGAGAATTTCCCGGACGCGCCCAACCAAGCCAACTTCCCCAGCCCCGTGCTGCGCCCCGGCGACACCTATCGACACGTCCTCATTCACCGGTTTTCCCAAGAATAGGAAGCACGGCACCGCCCTTCAGGACATTCCCCATAAGCAATCCTAACAATCAGGGCAAAGGACGCCTGAAGAGTGGCGTGACCCGCGGGCAATGACGTCACACTCCATCCTTGCGGCATTGCAAAACGCTCCGTTCAATCCCTCCACCCAAGCTTCTCAAACCCATCGAACCCAGCTAACCAAATCCATGGAAATCATCCTGTTCACTATATTCGTCGTCGGCGTCATCGGCCTCGGAATCTATCAAGGCAACAAAACCAGCGGCGAATCGGAGGGCGGAGGTGCTTCAGGCTATTTCCTCGCAGGTCGCGGACTTACGTGGTGGCTTGTAGGCTTTTCCCTCATCGCTGCCAATATTTCGACCGAACAATTCGTCGGCATGTCCGGCCAAGCGGCCGGCAATCTCGGTATGGCCATTGCCTCCTACGAATGGATGGCGGCCGTCACGCTCGTCGTTGTCGCCTTCGTCTTCCTTCCGAAGTTTCTCAAAGCAGGTATCTACACGGCCCCGGAATTCCTCGAATACCGCTACGGCCTTCTTTCCCGCATGGTCATGGCCGTCGCGACACTCGTCATACTCGTAGGCGTCCCCACTGCATCCGTGATCTTCTCCGGTGCCAAGGTCATCTCGGTTTACTATCCTGACGTTCCTCTCCTTGGAAACCTCACCGCCGCGTGTTGGCTCATCGCACTCATCGCAGCAGCCTACGTATTCGTCGGCGGCCTGAAAGCCTGTGCATGGACCGACCTCGTTTGGGGAGCATCGCTGATCCTTGGTGGAGCCATTGTCGCCTACCTTGCCTTCAAACATCTCGGCTCTATGGAAGCCTCTGACCTCGCCAAAACAGCCACATTGAAAGACATCGATGTTGCCAAACTTGGAGAAGCTGGTTCCTGGGAGCGCTTCAAAATGCTCAATGCCGGAACGGCAGAGGAAGGTGGCAAGCTCCACATGCAGCGTCCGCTTTCCGATCCTGACATTCCTTGGACGGCACTTGTCCTCGGACTTTGGATTCCCAACTTCTTCTACTGGGGCCTCAACCAGTACATCATTCAGCGCACCTTGGGATCCAAGTCACTCGCTGAAGGCCAGAAGGGCATCATCTTCGCCGCTTTCCTCAAGCTCATCGTTCCCTTCGTCGTCGTCATCCCGGGCATCCTTGCCTTCAACATGTTTGCCACAGAAATGGCCAACAACGCCGGTGGCCACGATCTCGATGCCTCATTCCCACTGCTCCTCAAGAATCTCGTCAAGCCGCACCCATGGCTCTCATGGTTCGTCCTCGCCGCAATCTTCGGTGCCGTCATTTCCTCACTCGCCTCGATGCTGAACTCCGCGTCCACCATCGCGACCATGGACCTCTATCACAAAGCCAAGCCCAATGCCTCCGAGAAGCAACTCGTAGGCGTCGGCAAAGTGTTCGTGGTTCTCTTCGTCATCATCGCTGCGGCAATCGCACCATCCCTGGCCAATCCCAAGTTCGGAGGAATCTTTGCCTTCATTCAGGAATTCCAAGGCTTCATCTCGCCAGGCGTGCTCGCGGTCTTCATCTTCGGCGTGCTCGTTCCAAAGGCCCCTCGATTCCTTGGCTGGTCCGGCATTCTCTTGAACGCCATCCTCTACGGAGCCATCAAATTCGTGCTGGCCGATATTATCATCGCCCAAGGTTGGTGGTTTGCGGAATCGATCTCGTTCCTTGATCGCATGGGGCTCTGCTTCATCCTCGTGATGATCTACTGCGGCATCATGACTTTGATAAAGCCACTACCTTCCCCAATCGTACTCCCGGAGAACAAGGCCATGAATCTCGATTCCTCGCCATTCGCCAAGTTTGCTGGCGCTGGAGTGATCGTTCTCACGATCATTCTCTACATCGTCTTCTGGTAAGAGCTTCCATTCCAAACAAAGAACCCCGCCCGGTCGATCCGGGCGGGGTTCTTTCGTTAAGGACTATCGCTTCTTCCAATCAAGGAACCCGGAAAAACTTGTTCTCAGAGGCGTCGTACTGAGGGTCGCGCACCTTGGTTCCTTTCGGGAAGCCCTTCACATCGATCATCTTGTTGTTGTAGGGACTGAATACAAAGCCTTCCCGGCCCGGCACCTTTCTGGCCACTGGCACACTCGTCGCCTCCTGACGGGGCGCGGCGGGTGCGGGCGCTGGTGCGGATTGAGTCTTCGGCTTCTCCGCAGGCTTCGAACTTGTCACCGGCGGCTTCGCTTTCTCGAGTTCCTCCTGCTCCCGCTGCGCCTTCAGCTCATCCAGAGTCCCCGGGACCGGCGCCTGCTGCTGGGCACCAGAACCAGCCGAACCATAGCGGACCGGCTCCTGCCAGACATAGAAGCAGGAAGTCGACAGCAGACTCATCACGACCACTCCCGCAAAACCCATCGGTCTCACCCTTGCACAAAAATCTGGCTTCATGCCGCTACCCCATCACAAGCTCGACCCATGGTCAAGTCTTAAATGCTGGTTTTCCAGCACTTGGACATCTGTGTTCGCGTCCTTGGATCCCCTCACCGTCGCAGCGGGCGTCGAATCGCGACCGGCCGATTCATGCCTTCGTCGCCACGTATACCGTGCTCTCCGACATCCGTTCCAGATGCGGGTTCTCGAACGACACCACATGCGACTCACAGGAAGCAAACACTTCGCTCAGGGCCTCCATGAAGGACTCCTCCGGTGGGTCATCCGACCACAGCGCGAACACCCCGCCCGAATGAATCTTTGCCGCGAGCTTCTCCAATCCCTCCGCCGCATAAAATTCCCCATGCCGCTCATGCAGCAGGTTCGCCGGCGAGTGATCGATATCCAGCAGCACCGCATGAAACTTCCGCTCTGCATCCTCAGGATCGAAACTTTTCTCCCCACTCAGCGAGAGCTCGAAAAAGTCACCATGCACATAGCGACAGCGCGGATCATCGTTCAGCCCCTTGCCCAGTGGAACCATCTCCTTTTCATGCCACTCGATCACCGGGGCCAGATAATCGACCACTAACAGCGATCCCAGCTGCGCTTCCTCCAAAGCTGCGCGCGCCGTGTAGCCGAGTCCCAGTCCGCCCACCACCACATCGAGCTTATCATCGAAACCTTCCTTTGCTGCCGCCAGCCCCAGTCGGGAAAGCGCCTGCTCCACTTCCGTGAACAAACTCGACATCAGATAGGCGTCGCCGAGGATCACCTCATACACCTCCAGATTATCGAGCGTTGGAATGGTCCGCCGCCGAAGGATCAGTTCGCCCAGCGGCGTCTTGCGGTAATCGAGTTCTTGAAATCGTGTCGATGCAGGCACGCCCACTTCTAGGTCCCCTTTTCGCCCCTGCCCACCGATTAAATTCGCAAAGCAAAGCGGAGCCCCCAGCCTTCTCATTCCTAAAACCAGAATCAGAGCCCGACTCCCCATCGATATTGCTTGGCCCAGCGCCGATCCTCGCCATTGCTATGGCCATGCGCTGGCTGTCCTCACTCGAATCCCGACTCCAATGGGTCGCCTTTCCCGGACTCTTCAAATACCTCACCTTCCTCGGCGTCATCGTCTTCGCCTGGCAATGGGTCGACCCCACCGTCGTTGAACGCATTGCATTCGATCGCGAAAAGATCCTGTCCGGAGAGTTTTGGCGAGTCCTGACATTCGCCTTCACTCCCGCCGGCACCGCCGGCTTCACCCCGATCGGTGCACTGTTTCTCTTCTTCGCCGTCATGATCGCCTTTCTGATCAACGACTCCCTGGAAAGTGTCTGGGGCCCTACGCGAACGACTCTCTACATTCTCACCGCCTGGATCTGCCTGGTGCTTGGCATGTTCATCTTTGATCCCGGCACCCTGTCTGCAGGACGCTACATCTACACCTCGATGTTCCTCGCGTTCGCGACTTACTTCCCGAACTATGAGTTCCGACTCTTCTTTTTCATCCCCGTCAAAGTCCGCTTCCTCGGCTGGCTCGCGCTCGGCATGATGATTTTCTCCGCCATTGCCACTCCCATTTTGCTGTGTGTCGTGGTGCCGACCCTGATTCCCTACCTCCTCTGGGTCCTGCCAGCAGAAATACGCGGCCAGGCCACTCTCGCAAAAGCCGCAAAACGCCGGCAGCAATTCACCCTTGCCAAAAAATCCGACGCCGAGGCCTTCCATTCCTGCGCCACCTGCAAACGCACCGAACACGATGACGACGATCTCCAGTTCCGCGTCATGCCCGATGGCACCGAGTACTGCATCGAGCACCTTCCCGTCGACGACACCACGGCAAAATGAGCCACCAATCGAATTTGCAATCCCGTCGATAGACTTTAAAAAGCTCCAGCCATGTCAAAACTCGTTCCACTCATCAGCTCCGGCATCGCCGGCCCTCTCGGCGTTCTCCACCTCCCCCGCCTTTGGTTGAAAGCTTCTCTCGAAGCCGCAGGCAAGCTCGCCGACGGCTACCCCGGCTGCGGTCAGGGCTATGACCAAATGGTCCTCGACGGCCTCGGTCTCGATCGCGACGCCTTCCTCGTATTCATCGCCACCAAACCGACCTACATTCAGTGCGAAAAGTGGGTCTCCGAGAATGGCAGCAAAGTCAACGAAGCCTCCATCAAGGAACTCAATGCGGCCATCGTCGGCTACATCCACGCCGATGAGACCCGTCAGAGCATCCTCAGTGCCGCCGGACTTCCCGATGGAGACCCGCGCGACGCCATCAACCTGAACAACCTCGACGACTGGGACGAGTTCCACAAAGCGACACTCGCCTAACATGTCCTTCGAGCTTCATCCCCGCCTCGCCGCCGGAACCCATCCAATCGCGGTCCTCAACGGATGCCATGTCCTGCTCAAGGACAATGCCTGTTTCCCCTGGATCCTGATTGTTCCCGAAGTCGAGGAAGGGATTGAAGACCTCCATCAACTCGATGCCGCCCGCTACGAGGAAGTCACATCCCTCGTGCGGACGATTTCGATCTTTGTCTCCGAGCATTTCAGCCCGGACAAGCTCAACGTCGCCTGCATCGGCAACGTCGTCCGGCAAATGCATATCCACCTCGTCGGCCGCTCCGAGTCCGACCCCGCCTGGCCCGGCACCGTCTGGGCCAGCGATGTCAAAAAGCCCTACCTCCCGGATGAGATCGCATCCATCCGCCACGCCGCACGCAGATTTCTAAATGAGGAATTGGACCAAGATGATTAGGATGGATAAGAATCCTGATTCATAAGCCTCAATCACAAATCGGTTTTGATTCCGGTGCCTTTGTCCAATCCATCCAATCCATCCTGGTCCCAAAACTCCAAAAGCCCGACCCATCCTATGAAACTCCAACAAGGCCAGCTCTGGAAAAAGGGCAACGAATACATCCGCATCGTCAACTGGGCGCGTCTCGATATCGAATACAAGCTCATTACCGATCTCGAATCGGGCGAAGGAACTTTTCACGAACTCAGTAAGAAAGAGTTCTGCAGGCTGCTCAGAGGCGCCGAATTGATTGAACCGCCAACGGATCAGGACTCCGACGAGGAAACCCTCGAGCCGTAATTTCAAGGCACCCGCCAGAGGACAGCCGGGTGTAGCTTCCGAGTGAAAGGAGAAGCAATCCCATGAGTGAGGCGCAATTCAATGCCATCCATTACGCAGCCATGGCCGCCTACAAGATGTTCATCATCGCTGCCAATCTGGTTCCGTATCCAGCATTGAGGATCGCCTCCTGATCACGGTCACGGCCTGGTGACCCTAAGGCGCACAAAGCACCGGGTCGTTCACTACGAGTTGATCTGCTACGATTTTCAGATCGAAAGAGACCACGACCGATGGGTATGCAGACCCATTCCAGCAAGCTGAGTGCCGAAGCGACCTTCGTCTTGATCATCGCTCGCCATCTCTAACAGGTCCGTTCGAAATCGCGCTTCGTCCGGGCTGGAGGTCACCCTGGAGCCGGCATTCTGTGCCGACCCCAGAAGCGTCACCTCAAGTGATCCAGACGCCTGGACCAGGCTCGCCGCTCTAAACCCACAGGAAAGGCTCAACAGCGCGACCAAGCCTCCTCCAAGCTAGCATTCCGTTTGTAATCGTCCGGGCCATCGCTCCTGCTAGAAAGGATACGTAAACCAACCCATCCAAATCATGAACGACCCCATCACCCTCTGGTTCATCGCCGGAGCCCTCCTCATCCTCGCCGAATTCATGGTGCCGGGCGTGGTCATTGTCTTCTTTGGCGTCGGCGCCCTGATTACCTCACTGACCACCTGGCTCGGCCTCACGGCGTCCCTGACCTCCCAGACATTCATGTTCGGTGCGAGCTCGGTCGTCCTGCTTTTCTCCCTCCGGCACCTCGTCAAAAGCTGGTTCGTCGGCAAGAGCGACGATGAGAACGGCGACCTCGATGACGACTTCACTGGCCGCGAAGCCCTCGTCACCCGCGACATCCCTGGTCCCGGCATCGATGGCCGCATCGAAATCAAGGGCTCCGAGTGGAAAGCTCGCGCCGAAAGCACCATCGTCGCCGGCACCCCCGTGATCATATCTGGCCGAGAAGGCCTCACCTTCCACGTCCGCAAGCGCTAACTCTCCAACAGACAAAACATGAACATCAATAACCTCATACTCGCCGCAGCCGGCGATGGCGTGAAAGGACTCATCATCACGATCGTCGCGGTTCTCGTCATCATCATCGTCCTCTTCAAGACCGCCCGCGTCGTCCCCCAGCGACAGGCCTTCGTCGTCGAACGGCTCGGAAAGTACCGCAAAACCCTCGAAGCCGGCTTCCACATCCTCGTCCCTTTCTTCGACCGCGTCGCTTACAAGCACTCGCTCAAGGAAGTAGCCGTCGATGTGCCATCCCAGATGTGCATCACCAAGGACAACATCGCCATCGAGATCGACGGCGTGCTCTACATGCAGGTCCTCGATGCAAAAGCCGCTTCCTACGGGATCGAAAACTACTACTTCGCCGCCTCGCAGCTCGCTCAAACGACCTTGCGCTCGGAGATTGGAAAGATCGAACTCGACCGCACTTTCGAGGAGCGCGACACCATCAACGCCCAGGTCATCATGGCCCTCGACAAGGCATCCGAGCCATGGGGACTGAAAATCACCCGCTACGAAATCGCCAACATCACCCCTCCGAAATCGGTTCAGGACGCACTCGAAAAACAGATGCGTGCCGAACGCGAGCGTCGCGCCCAGATCTCCCTTTCCGAAGGTCAGCGCGAAGCCCAGATCAACGTCGCCGAAGGTGAAAAGCAGGATGCCATCAAACGCTCCGAAGCGAAGAAGCTGTCACAGATCAACGAGGCCGAAGGCAAGGCCCGCGAAATCGAACTGCTTGCCACCGCCACCGCCGACGGCATTCGCCAGATTGCCCAGGCCATCGAATCCCCCGGTGGACAAGCCGCCGTCAACCTCCGCGTCGCCGAACAGTATGTGAAGGAATTCGGCAATCTCGCCAAGGAAGGCAACACGCTCATTGTTCCCCAGAACCTCTCCGACATCGGTGGTACTGTTGCCTCGCTCTCGAAGATTCTTCAGGGAAGTAAGAACGCAAGTAGTGGCCCACCACCACTAGGATGAATGTCTTCGGCGTCATTCTAATCGGAATCGGTTGCCCACTACTCCTTTCCGGGGCGGTTCTCCTCATCATCAACGACGACGAAGGGCCTCCCTCGGCGGGCACATGGTTCGACATCCTGCTTTTTGGCGGTCTCTTGTCGCTACTCCGCGGCTTTGCGAAGGGACTCGCCGCAGCAATCAACGACCGCACCTGCCCGAGCTTCACTGCCCTCCTGATCTTTCTTCTCGGTTCTGGTATGGTCGCGAGCGGGATTCCATTGGCCGGCTTCTAACGGATTTCCACCCCGTCCGGCACCTCGAAGGTCTTGAACCTGGACGTGTCTCCTTTTTCCAACCGCACCTGCGACTTCGAAACCCCGAGCGCTTTTGCCAGGAAATCCCGCAAGGCGGCGTTCGCTTTCCCCTCGGTCGGTGGCGCCGCGATCTTCACCCGTAGCACCCGCCCCGCCTGCGGATCCTCTTCCCAGCCCACCACCTCACTGCGTTTGGCATTCGGCACGGCTCTTACTCGCAATTTCACAAAGCCAAGTCACAGCCGCCTCTGCCACAAACCCAAGCCAAAAAACTTCTCATCAAGGAACGACTTCGAGCCACTACTTCGAGCCGTTAGATTGGACTGACGAAAAGCAACTTGACGTTTCCCCATCATGACGTCATTCCTTCAAGGAGTAAATGGCCAAAGGGAACGACAAGAAGAAGGACAAGCGAAAGAACACCTCGCTGCGCTTGGACAGCGCCACGTTGAAGGCGCTCAAGATACAAGCCATCAAAGAGGATTCGAGCATCCAGCAGATCGTCGAGCAGCTCGTCGAAGGTTACCTCAAAGGGAAGAAATAAATGACAGTGGCGACCAATCCGAAACCGCAGCGCTGGGACTGCTCCAAAGCCAATCGCGTGACCCTCGCCGGGCTCCTTGGAGATGACTACCAACTGGACCACAGCGCGCCATCGACCCGCACGCTGGAACTCTACGACAGCTTCGACCGACCGTTCTCGAAGAACGGTCAGTCACTGGTGCGTCTGGGAGGCATCTTTTCCATCATCGATGATGACCAGCTGAGCAATCCGACGACGAGCAGCAAGCAAAAGATCAAGCATCACCGCCCGGTCTTCTGGTGGGACTTCGAGGACGGCGATTTCCAGTCAGTTCTGCGATCTCAGCTGAAGCTCAGAGCCGCTCTGCCATTGGCCAAGGCCGACCTGGAGGAATCCCTTTTCAGAGTCCGCAATGCCGACAGGAAGATCGTTCTCCGTTTGTCGCTTCACACGATTCTCGACTCCGGTGAAATTCTCGCCCAAACCCTAACAGCCCATCCACTTGTCGGCTATGAGGATGAGGCGAATGACATCGCCCAGCGCCTTTCCAACTCACCGGATCTGTCAGCGGATACGAATGGCCTTCTGGCCTGTGTCCGGGAACTCGTTGATGCTCCCTCCGCCCTTCCTTCCTCCAAGGCACAGATTTCGCTCCATCCGAATGAGTCGCTCCAAAAAGCCGTCACCCGGATCGCCAGGACAATGCTTGAAACCGCTCGCCATAGTGAGCCGGGAATCATCGACGACATCGACACCGAATTCCTCCACGATTACCGGGTGGCCATTCGCAAACTCCGATCGGTCGTCACCCTTGTCAAAGGAGCCTACCCGGCCGAGGAAAGGCGCCGGCTGAAGTCCGAGTTCGGAGACCACGCGCGTGCCACGAACCGCCTGCGCGATCTCGATGTCTATCTCCTCCAGGAAGACCAGTACCGCAACCTCGTTCCGGAGAACCTCCGTTCGGGACTCGACCGGATGTTCGACGACTTCCGACGCGACCGAGGTCGGGAAATCACCACCGTCCGCCGCCGGCTCCGCTCGAAGTCCTACCTCAAGGCGATGCAACAGCGAACCGATTGGCTGAATGCCGAGGACCTGCCCGCAGGAGCTCGCGCCGATCAGGAAATTGGCAGCGTCGTCACGAGAGAGATTCTCAAGCATTACCGCCACGTCCGGAAATTGGGCATGGCTCTCACGGACAGCACTCCCGATGAGCAGGTTCACGAACTGCGGATCGAATGCAAACGTCTGCGCTACCTGCTGGAACTCTTCGCCTCCCTCTTCGACCAGAAGGGTCTGCGGAAGATACTGCGCCGCCTCAAGGGTCTTCAGAACGTGCTCGGAGACTTCAACGACTTTTCCATGCAATCCATCGCTATGGAGGACTACCTTCACAAGGCCCCGAAGCTGGACAAGCACACCTCAGCGGCGCTCGGGGCGCTCATCGCTGTCCTTTACAATGAACAACTGAAGGCGCGTGCAAGCGTCGCTGAGCGCTTCAGTCAGTTCAGCGATGGCAAGATGCGGAAACGCTTCCAAACCCTTTTCTCGAACCTTCAATCCCCAGAGCCATGAAGATCATTGCCTGCTACAGCAGCAAGGGCGGTGTCGGCAAGACATCGGCAGCCGTCAATCTGGCCTACGCTTCCGCAAAGCACGGCCTCAAAACCCTCTTGATAGACCTCGACCAACAAGGCGCTTCGACCTTCTACTTTCGCGTTCGTCCTGAGAAAGCACAGCCATCGAAAACGATCATTCGCAGTCTGGTTCAGAAAAGAGATGCGACAAAGGAGATCCGCGAAACCGATTTCGAATTGCTTCACATCCTTCCTGCCAACCAGGCATTCCGAAACCTCGACAGCCTGTTAGATGGTATCAAGAAGTCGAAACGCCGCCTCGCCGATTTCATCGAAGATCTTGGCAGCAGCTACGACCGGGTCATCCTCGATTGCCCTCCCACGCTCAGCCTGATGGCGGAAAACGTCTTTCGCACTTCCGATATCGTTCTCATCCCGGTGGTTCCCACCACACTCTCCGAACGCACCCTTTCCCAGCTCACCGAGTTCTTCAAGGAGGCGGACTTCAAGAAAAAGAAGCTCCGGCCATTTTTCTCGATGGTCGAGAAGCGGAAGCGCATCCACAGCGACACCATGTCCCGGCTAAGACTCAGCGAGAAAAGAATGCTGAGGTCCAGCATCCCCTACAGCGCCGAGATCGAGTCCATGGGGACTCACCGTGCTCCCGTCCTCCAGTTCTCACCTGCTCATCCATCGAGCCAGGCATTTCGCGAGCTATGGATGGAAGTCGAATCCCTACTGAAGCCATGACGAACGACTGCGTAGAAATCGAAAGGAAATTCCTCCTCAAGTTCCTGCCGGAACTCGCCTTCAGCGGCAGCACCGCGTTGCGCCAGGGCTACATCACCACCGGCGAAACCGAAGTCCGCCTACGCTCCGGCGGCGGGCAGAACAGCCTCACTTGCAAGAGAGGCGATGGCCTGGTTCGCGAGGAGTATGAAATCCCGTTGAGTGACGATCAGTTCGAAGGACTCTGGAAACTAACGGAAGGACTCAGAATTGATAAAACGAGACATCATCTTGAACTGGACGGCCGCACGATTGAGATCGATGTTTATCAAGGCCCCCTGGATTCACTGATGATCGCCGAAGTGGAATTCGAATCGGAGACCGCCAGCCGCGAATTCACCATCCCTGAGTTCATCGGCCATGAAGTCACCAACGATTCCCGCTACAAAAACAAAAACCTCGCGAAGAATGGACTACCAGAATGAAGCACTACAAAGTTGGAGTGATACCCGTCACCAAGGACGGTAGAGTCGTGCTGATCACGAGCCGCGGCAGCGGAGACTGGATTTTCCCCAAAGGCTGCTGTGAGAGAGGCCGCAGCGATCGTGCGGTCGCTAGGGATGAAGCGTACGAAGAAGCCGGACTCTTCGGAGTCATGCACCGGGGCTATCGCGACTTCAAAATTTCGAGACGAAAAAATGGCAAAAGACTGCGGATCTTCAGAATGAAAGTCAGCGATGTCCTCTCCCGATTTCCCGAATCGCGTGAACGCCGGCGCGCCATTGTAAGTATCGAAAAGGCAGAAAAAATGCTCTCCAAAGAGCTCCGTGTGATTCTTCGAATGATGCTCTAAAGCCGAAGAAACGGATCCATCAACCGATCGATCCCCCAAAACATTGCGAAGCTGCCCTCTCCTCCCTAGCGTCGCCATTAATGGAAGCCGCAGACGAGCCTGACGATCACGAACCGACAAAAAAACAGTGGGTTGGCTTCTGGAGCATGATCGCACAGCAGACGCAGAATGCGTTCAACGACAAGGCCGCCCAGTTCATCCTCGTCCCCCTCGGAGGTGCCATCGCCTACACCATGCTCGGCGTCCCGGTCGAGTCCTGGGCCGGCATCATGATCGCCCTCCCCTTCGTCCTCTTCGCGCCGCTCGCCGGATGGCTGAGCGACCGCTATTCGAAACGCGATGTGATGGTCGGCTCCGCAGTCGCCCAGCTCGTCGTACTCGTCTGGCTCTGCTCGTCCATCTACTTCAGGAACATGCCGCTCGCCCTCTGCGGCTTCTTCGCCCTGGCCGTCCAGTCCGCCTTCTTTAGTCCGGCGAAAATCGGCATCAACAAGGAACTCGTCGGCTCCCGCCACCTCGGATTCGCCTCTGGCATCCAGCAGATGATGTCGATGCTCGCCATCCTCGCCGGTCAGATCGCCGCCGGTGTCATCTACGACCAGAATTACCGCGCGGCCGGCGGCACGCCCGATGTCGCCTGGCAAGCCGCGATGATCCCCCTGCTCATCCTCGCCGCGCTCGCCCTTCCTTCGATCGTTTTCTCCATCATCATTCCACGCACGCCGGCACAGGAAGCGGAGAAACTCACTCCCGGCGTTGCCATTCAGCACTTCAGGCATCTCGCCGACCTCTGGAGCGACCGCCGGCTCCGCCAGGCCTCCTTCGGCGTCGCCTTCTTCTGGGGCTTCGCCTCCTTCATCAATCTCTGGTCCGTCAAACTGGCCAAGGTTCTAACAGCCGGCCAGGAAGGCTTCGGAACCTTGTCCTCTTGGTTCATGGCAGCGGCCTCCCTCGGCATGGTCGGTGGCTTCGGGCTCGCCTCCTTCCTCCTCCGACGCCGCATTGAGCTCGGCTGGGTGCCGGTCGCTGGCGTCGCCATGACTCTCTGCGCCCTCGGCCTCATGCTGGTCAATCCGGAAGGATCCCTCGATCTGTTAGATGCTGCCGGACTTGGCTGGCTTCCGGTCTTCAAGGCACTCGTCACCCCCCATTCCGGCGCCTTCCTCTGGATGCTTGCCCTGCTCGCCTTCTTTGCCGCGATCTTTCTCGCTCCCCTGAATGCCTGGATGCAGGACCGTTATCCCGCCACCAAGCGCGGCGAACTGCAATCCGCCTCCAACCTCCAGGACTGCATGTCCGGCATCATCGCCGTCGGCCTCGTCGAACTCATTCCCCAACTTCTCAGGCTCGCCAATCTCTCGGATGCCGCCATCTCACGCATCTCCGTCGGCCTGCTCGGTCTCGGCTGCGGACTGATCACCTGGTTCATCATCCGCCTGATCCCCTCCCAATTCGTCCGTGTCATCGGACTCACCCTCATCGGCACCTTCTACCGCATCCGCGGTGTCGATACCTCAAACCTCCCGGAAAAAGGCGGCGTCCTCCTGCTTCCCAACCACATCAGTTGGGGCGACGCCTTTTTCCTAACTGCCGCCAGCCCGCGCCCGATCCGTTTCGTCATGGAAGGCGCCTTCATGGCCAACCCGCTGATCCGCGGCTTCTGCAAGCTCTTCAACACCGTCCCGATCTCCACCGACAAACCCCGCGAAGCCCTCAAGATCGCCGCCAACGCCATCAAGGATGGCCACGTCGTCTGCATCTTCCCCGAAGGCCAACTCAGCCGCACCGGCACCCTGCAGGAACTCAAGCGCGGCCTCGAAATCATCGCCCGCCTCGCCAACTGCCCCAGCGTCCCCGTCTGGGCCGACGGCTCCTGGGGCTCGATCCTCTCCTTCGAGCGCAACCGCTTCTTCACCAAGATCCCCCACCGGATCCCCTACCACATGCGCGTCGCCTTCGGAAAGCCGATCGCCCCCGACAAAGTTTCACTTAAAAAAGTCCGCAGCAGTCTCCTCGAAGCCTCCGCCGCCAGCCTCGCTAGCCGTCTGCACCGCGCCAAATCCAGCAACCCCCAAGCCTGGGCAAACGGCTACCAGCTCGGCCAGATCAACGCCCTCCAGCGCCGCACTCCCTTCACCGTCCTCCCCGACGACCCCACCGTCAGCGAACTCGTCGGCCTCGCCAGCTTCGCCTCCATTTTCAAATCCAACGCCACCTCTAACAGCACCCCATACTGGCTCGGAGGAAACAAGCTTCGCCAACAAATCGCATCCGGCGGCCCACCTTCACAGCCCTCGACCTTCTTCGACTTCAGCGAGCAAGCCTCCACCCCCCTCGAAGTCGAAGGCTGGCACCACTGCCCCTGCCTCGCCATCAACGGCATCATCATCTCGATGTCGCTCCCCGATCCCACCCAAGCCCACCCCGATAGCCCTCACCAAGTCGGCGGCAAAGAAGGTTCCGTCGGCATCCTCCTCCCAGGCTTTTCCTACGAAGAACGCGAAGAGCACCTCCACCTAACAGGCCCCGCCGCCGGCCCCGACGGCATCCCCCTTCCCAAAGGCACCCGCACCGACGAAAGCAGCTTCGTCTTCCTCCCATAACCCAGGAGGCGGCACGCCCCCGTGCCGCAAGGAAAGGACAACTTCAGTCCAACAATCGCCGCGTCAAGGGCAGACACCTCCCGACTCTAGCGCGACGAGGGCGTCGCACCTCCCACGCCACCTCAAGGAGCAGCGACTTCAGTCGCTGGCCCATCCCGAAGGGATGAAAGACCGTAGCCCGGGGTCAAGCGAAGCGACCACCCCGGGTAACCCATCCCCTCAAATCCCGCATCCCGGAGGGATGCCCCCTGTTCAAACGAATGAACGAGCCTTTGCCGGCGCGGGACTTTGCCAAAAGCGGGTGGTACCGCGTAGAATCGTCTTCCCATCCCCAATAGGAAACCTCAGAATCCCCGAGCTATGGCTTTCCGATCCCTAGTCTCTTCAAAGAGTTCCAGTTCTTCCACTGGCCTCAATTATTACGGCTACCGTTACTACGACCCGGTGACCGGCAGATGGCCATCCAGGGATCCAATTGAAGAAAGAGGCGGGGTGAACCTGTATGGGTTCGTGGGAAATGATGGGGTGAACTGGATCGATGATCTCGGGCTGAAGAAGATTCACCACGTAAGAAAAAGTAAGTATTACTCGAAGGACGAGGATTATTACTACTTCGATTTGGAATACGAAGGCAACTGCTATGACATCAGCGAGCTTCACGGGTATGGTTATGGTGGCGCGGAGGGTGCAGGCTCCTGCTGCCTGGGCGAAATCGATGTGAAGCTGACTGTTTCGGTAGCATCGAAGTGGACCACTGAGGAATTGGCGAGAAATATAATGGTTGGGCTTTTGGGTTATGATTTGGCTTATGAACCCTCAGGAGGAAGCCCTACTCCTGTCGAGCCAGGGCCTCGCATGACGGACGCCCATTCAGATTACTGGACGAGAAACTCCGTGATTGATTTAGGATCTGTACCCTGTAGCGGGGGCTCAATGAGTGGGAGCTTGACTCTAGGCTACACCTCTCCAGGCGCAGGTGGCTCGTCCGCCTACACAGCGGCGTTCGTCGTTTCTTACGGGCTTGAGGTCGAAGAGTGCGGCGAGGTGACCGCCAGTTGGGTGCAGGCCATAAACCGACCAGGTTATCTTGGCCCAGAGCGCTCAAGGATCAATGACAAGGATTCAAATAGGGGGGTGGATCCGATTGTCGGAGAGAACACTCTGGAAATCAGGTGAGAAGCTGTAGTTGGTCGCATGTTTCTCCGAAAAAGTCTGAATACCAGCACGGGGCGTTTTCTCTGCCTTTGTGGAGCAATTCTATTCTGCTTCGCCTCTCTATCCCTCTTTTGTGAAGCTCGGCTATTGGCAAAAGCGCAGTCCTCGCAGTCATTCGGATTGTCTGTGGATCTGAGTTCAGGGAGGTTTAGAGTTACTACTAATCCGGAGTGGTTTGGAAATCGAAGGACTTACTTTGCTGCCCATATCGCGCCGTATCCACTTTCATTTAGGGAGACGCTTTTCGGGCTTAGGGTGACAACTTACGAAGAATCTTGGATTTTGGAAGTGCCAGTGTTTGGGCTCGCGTTGTTGTCTCTAATCTGTGGGGTTTCTTATGAATCATGGAGCGGGCGAAGGGCTATCCGTGAAGTAGGTGGTGTTGATCCTCACGTTTCGCAACTGGGCGATGGAGCGGAATAGGGGTCAGTGGAGCGGAATAGGGGTCAGTCAAAACTATTTGACATTTACTACGACGTTTCCAGTAGCTTTCAGGCTTCGCGCCGCTGTAATTGGAAAAGGGGTCGGTGCGTGAATCGTGGTGTTGATCCGAGGGGTTTTGCCATGGGGAAACTGGGGTCAGGGGAAACTGGGGGAAACTGGGGTCAGGCGACAAATCTTGACAGAAAAGCCTCCTGTTAGAGCTAATTTGAAAGGGGTCGGTGCGTGAATCGTGGTGTTGATCCGAGGGAATTTGTCATGGGAAAAACTCATAGGTGCTCTTGGCCGTCGGGAGGGCCGGTGGGTCGAGCGGAATAGTGGTCGGTCGTCGAAAAGGGTCCGCTCGACGCGGCGGCACCCCGGCGGCGGCGCGAGCCGGTGATGCTCGCTTCACCTGTGCCATTCGTGTCAGGTGATAAATCTTGCAATCCTTGAATCAGTTACGGCATTTCTAGTAGTTTGCGGTCAGGTTCCGCGCCGGTGCAAGAGTCCCACCGTCATGAAAGGGTCTGGGGTCGGTCCTTGGATTTTGCATTTAGCCGGCTTCCTACGACAACTCTAGTAGGAGCGAATAGGCTCCGGACCACCCGGCGGAATGCTCCGCTCCGCAGATATTTTGGGTCTGGGATCGGTCCTTGGATTTTGCATTTCACTGTCAAGTTGTGGCGGTACCCTTAGTGAGAAAGCCCTTTTGAGGCATGGGCGAAATTGATTCTAGACAGGCGAATCCGCTTCCAATCTCCCGCCGGAATCGCCAAGATCCAAAGCGTATGGGATTCTACTCCAAGCATTCCGAGCCGATATCGAGAGTCCCTGGTGGACTCGGCTACTACGGCTACCGTTACTACGACCCGGTGACCGGCAGATGGCCATCTAGGGACCCGATCGGGGAACGGGGTGGAATGAACCTTTATGGATTTGTCGGGAATGATGGGATTAATTCTTGGGATCTTCTTGGATGGATTGAGTTGGATGCATCGGAATTGAAACAAGCCAACGAAATTGAAACAAGGTGGGGACGAAATGGTCGCATGCCATTCGCAAATGATGGACGAGGAGCGGCGGGGCACCATGCTTATCACGCCCAGGTAAAGATTAAATGCGAGGGCAAATCTACTATCGAGGGTGATGGGAAAATACACTTGAACCAATCTGTCATTCCGATTGATCCGAAAACGAAAAAGGCGCAACCTTGGGATCAAGTTCAAGGGCATGAGCAGCGACACATCAGGTCGATTTTAAAGGAAATCCAAAAAATAGTGGATGAAATCGAGGCGCTTCCCGAGCCAGAGACTCCCGAAGAAGCAGCAGAACTTACTACGACTTACCAAGAGAAAATTGAACAAGCAATTCTAGATGGGAAGGGACATGATAAAGAGGGGGATCCGAATAGCCCTAAGCCAATGGATAGCAAAGGTTACAACCCGTTGCCAGGCTCGCCTCCGATCCCACCGAGACCGAATCAACTACCTTGAGAGATGATGAGCAGAATCTGCATTGCTTTGTTAGTTGTAGTTGGAGCGGTTTTCCCGGTGGCCTTGAATGGGAGTGAGTCGGTCTCAGACGGTATTTATGAATCCCCTAGAATCGGAAGGCTACTGAAGATCGCGAGACTCAGTTCAGATGACCAGCGTCCGAAGCGATACATGCGAATTCTAGGCAAGCAGGGTGGTGACTGCGACATCGGACAAGAACTAAAACCGAATATTGTCAGGGTAATTAGGATTTGGAGTTTGGGCGAATCAACAGATCGGGTTCGGACTATTTCGGTAAAGAAAGACGGTACCGCCGAAGTGACAGTGAAATTCTACCCGTCCAGCCCAGACAAAAAATACGAAATAGATTCCGATGCTTTTCATGAATTTGCTGGGATGATTGAGAGTTTGCTTCTTGAGCCGGTTGCATTCAAGAGAACATCGATGAGCACAGGAAGTAACAGTGTTGATTACATAATGGAATCGCTCTCGGAAAAAAAGTATCGCTGGGCCGTGAGAGAGGCTGATTTTTCCCCAGCACCCGATTATCAAGCGATGGGAAAAGTCATTGAGTGGCTTCGATCGAGGGAAAAGTCTGGGGTTGGTCCTTGAAAGGCGGGATAAGGGTCAGTCAATGGGAAAGGGGGGTCAGTGTGGAACACAGAGAAAGGGGTCAGAAAGGGGTCAGGCGAGAATGGCACTGTTTTAAGCCGGACCTCGGGGGAAACTGGGGTCAGGGAAACTGGGGTCAGGCGACAAATCTTGACAAAAAAGACTCCTGTTAGAGCTAATTTGAAAGGGGTCGGTGCGTGAATGGTGGTGTTGATCCGAGGGGTCTTGCCATGGGGGAAGCCCATAGGTGC
>NZ_JBHTBS010000008.1:0-242812 GCF_042664875.1 Haloferula chungangensis
CGCGTTTGAAATCGATTCTAATCACCAAGCTCTTCGCCTCTGGATTGAAGTCGCATTCGGTGACCACCCAAGGATCTGCCAAACCCAACGCTTGCTTAAAAAGTGCCTCAACTGACATCCCCAGAAGCATAGAACGCAGCGACCGATACGGGAACATTCAAATCAGCCTACCCACCTCAGATCCGGTAGAGCCAAAATATACTCATTGGGGAAAGCATCCCTTGGTGCGCCAGTATAATACCCACCTTCAAATCCACCAATGCGAACCCAGTCGCCAATCTGACCTACCCAATCATTAGACAATCCCCAGACTTGTAATTCAATCTCGATTGGCTCGATAAGACGCTGATCATCTAGCCAAAAAATCCTAATACCCAAAACATCTGAATATGTTTTTGTTTTGAAGTGAATAAGCTCTCCTTCAACAATAACCGCCTTGCCAAACGAATCCCTCAAGATCGAATGCGCTTCGACCCCAGGATTTTCAGACTGCAGAGCGGCAACCTCCTGATTTATCGTCTTCTTATCACAAGCGACAAGATACAAACAGCCTGCAGACACTATCACTAGGAGACCTCGAATTTGCGCACGGTTCATAATTCGACCTTATTGCCTAATGCCCAGATGATGATGATTGGCCTGAATTTTCCTTTTCGTTCTTTGTGCACATTACGCAGAAGACGGTGGTATTATAGGATTTTTTTCTTTTTTCTCCTCCGCAAAGACACTCCGAGATGAGTGATATACCATCATTCCTTGACCACCATGATTGGCGTGAATATAGGTTCCGTCTGTCTGTCTGAACCCAAAATCAAAAGGGCCATCAAATACATTATTTGGATCAACGGGATACCAGTCATCAGCCATCTTCCGTCGACTAGATTTTAGATTGTCACTGTATCTAACGCCAACAATTGCCTTCTCACACTTGCCGCAAAATCTGTCTTTGGCTGCATTGATGGCAGCCTCTTCTGTCGCATAGCAGTTTTTAAGGTCATATTCCATTTCGCCAGGCTTCTTTCGACAGAAAATCGCCGCTAGCCCGATGCAACCATGGTCGAACGTTCTTTTCGGCGGTGCCAATGGATGAACCTGCTCTTCATCCCCTAGATCCCTCTGTTCGTCAGTGAGGTCCTGATCAAAAAAATCATTCGCATTTTTTGAATGCCCACCGCCAGGCCTAGAATTCCATCCGCTCTGAGGGGATGGCGTAATAGGGTCCAAGCCCAAGTAGTCGATCCAATTGACGGAGCTATTTCCCACGAACCCATAGAGGTTCACCCCGCCTCGTTCCCCGATCGGGTCCCTAGATGGCCAAAGAGGGATACCCGACACGGTTTTCCACGACTCACCGTAGTTTTCCTGATGCGTTTCTAGGGCCGCACGGCGAGTCTCTAAGCTCTCCGAAACACTTTCAGCAAAAAATCCCCAGACGCGGTTTTTCGCGGTGGGGTCGCCTTTGCTCGGCGCGGGTTCTGACGGGTAGTGGGTAGTAGCCCAAAATTCTGGGCGTAGTCTTAGCGGCTTTCGGCGGCTAAAGAAAGGAGGTTTTTCAAAGGGCCAGCCATGCCCTCACCCGCTCCTCGATGGTCGCAAGCGTTACGGCATCGACTGTTCCCAGTCGGCGGATGAAGTGACTCCAGTCCGTCGAGCCGAGTCCCTGGGCGTCGAAGGCTCCGGCCTTCATTCCACGTGCCTTGTGCGCCACTTCGTAAGCGGTTCCGCGCACACTGGTGGTGCGGATGACATACGTGACGAGGGCTCTGTCTTCGTCTCCGGGCGGGACACTCAAGATCAGCACCGGGCGCACCTTGCCGACGTAGCCGAGGTCTGCGAGCCAGATTTCCCCTCGGTTCATTCGCCTTCAAGCTGGCTCTCCCCGCCGTCTTCCTCGTCGTAGATCGACGATAGCGACGCCGAACTCGCGATGATCAAACGATGATCCTCGAACCACTCGGCGACTTTCCGCTGCTCGGGTTCGGGTAGGCGCTCGATGGCCTTTTCAATTTCAAGGGCGGTGGTCATGGGTGGACTCTACGGGGTTTCGGGCGGTTTGTCCTGCTCGTTTTTGGGCTTCTCGGCGGGATGGGTGCGGCGGTGCACGTCCTTGAGCTGCTCGATGCTCACTTGGGTGTAAATCGCCGTCGTTTCGAGCTTCTCGTGGCCAAGGAGCTGCTGGATGAAACGGATGTCGGCCCCGCCTTTGAGCATGTGCGTGGCGCAGGTGCTCGGGGAACCCGCCACACATCCCGCCGGTGAATTCCGGGAGACGGTTCCCGCCTGCCCACGGTGCCGCTCCGCTTTACCGCCTCCCGGAACACCGCGCACCGCCAAACCACCGATCCCGCAGGCGGGCCGGGAAAGAAGGCGCATCGGGTGACTCTCCAGGTGAAGCGAGCATCACCGGCTCGCGCCGCCGCCGGAGAGCCGCCGCGTCCGAGCGGAACCTTTTCGACGACCGACCGCTCTTCCGCTCGACCCACCGGCCCTCCCGACGGCCAAGAGCTCCTATGAGTTTTTCCCATGACAAAACCCCTCGGATCAACACCACGATTCACGCACCGACCCCTTTCACATAACAGCGGCGCGGAGCCTGAGAGCAGAAAAACTTCACCCATGTCCGGCAGTTGTTAGGCTACGGGCGCTATGGCGACATCCGTCTCGTGGAACTCGTCAACGACCTCTACGCCACCACCTGGCTGCCACTGCGCGACCATTTCACCCCGGTGATGAAGCTCGTCGAAAAGACCCGCTCGGGCAGCAAGGTGACGAAGAAATACGACGAGCCCCGGACCCTATGCTGGACTGCCCCCACGTTCCAGCGCGAGTCAAAAGTAAGCTGCGAACTGAACGCAAGCGCCTCGATCCACTGGAGCTCTCTGAGCAGATCGAGGAGAAACTTGCGGTGATATTTGAGATCATCGACAAGATCGAAGAACGCCGGGCCGAGGAAGCCGGCTGGTTGGAGGAAGTCGAAGAGGCAGCCGCCCTCCCCCCGAAAACGATCGATGGCACGGGCTGCGTTTCGGCACTGGTCGCTGACGCTTCCAGCGCCTGCACTCCGCCCGAGCCATCGCTAAGCCTTGCCAAACCGACCAGAAAGTAGCCAAAAACCAAACATGCCCGGGTGTCATGAATTCCGGCACAACGACCGAACCTCCCCGGTGTCATCTTTCAATGGCGCAACACGTCGCCACCCTCTATCAATGGCAGTTCCGCTGCCCCTACGGTGTGACTTCGGTCTCCATTTTCCCCGCAACCACCACTCCCAGAACAACTCCCGAAGACCACCCGAAAACATGCGCCAGCACATCGGTATTTCCATCGCCCACGCCATACCAACCGAGCATGATCAACCCTGTGGCCAAGGGAACCATCACCGGTTTCAGCATCCGATAGGTCCGCGATTTCCACGCCAGAACAACTCCCAGCCCAACAAGTAGCCCCATCGCCCCAAAGGTCGCGGTGGAAGCACCCAGGGAATAGAAGTTCTCGGGGAAATGGTAGAGCGCATTGAGCGAATTCCCCAGCACCCCGCTTGCCAGGATCATCATCCAGCCCCTTAGCTGACCGAAGGACTGGGCGACGAAGTAGCAGAAGACACCCCCGATGAACACATTCCCCAGGAGATGAGGCGCATCCGCATGCAGGAACAGCGCCGTGAAGGTCCGCCACCATTCCCCACCGGCCACGACATCGACCGCTGAATTGCAAAAGCGGTCCGAAATGCTGGGATCCTTGATCTGAAAAAGAAAGATTCCCACAAGCGACAAGACCCAGATCAAAGCCAGCTCCATCCCCACCGCCCCCACAGGCAGCTCCGCGCGCTCACGCCATAATTGCTGCTCGGCGGCATACTCGCTCAGTTCGTGCCGAACGAGCCTTTCCCTCTCGGGCTCGACTTCGATGGCGAAAAACCCATCAACCTCGCGGATGAAGCAATCGAGATTCATCGCCAGCACCACGAGGGCGTTTTCATACGCCTCGTCGAGCGACGACCACTGGCCGACCACGGCCAGTTCTTCGACTTCTTCAGCGATTCCCTCGGGCATCCGCCGCCACTATCGCCGAATTGGCCGTGAGAGCAAACCGATCAGCCCCCTTGTGCCTGAAAATAGATCTCCTCGTATGGCTGAACCACCACGAAGCCCTCGCCCTCGAAGAACATCTGGATCGATTCCCCGGAGCCTCGCCCGAAAAATGTCTTCAATGACACGTCGGTCTTCAACTGCGGATTCAAGTTACCACTCCACGCGATCGTCGCATTCGGATCCGTCGTCACGGGGCGGCCGGGCTCTACCCTGAGAGTCATCGGCTCGTAGTGGCTAGTGATGGCCAACAGGCCACTTCCATCGAAGCGCACATTGAACAAGCCACCGGCCGCGAAGCCCACCAGCCGCTTCATCATCGTGATCTTGTGGGGAAGCGTCGGCTCGAAGGCCAGCACGTCATTGCCATTCACCACCAGACTCTCGTTCTTGAGATTCAAAACGATGATCTTCTTCCCGGTATCCGCGAGATAGAGCTGACCGTGTCCGACGGCGTAAGAAAGCCGCATTCCCTCCCCCGAGACCGCCTTTTTCAAAAGGTTGCCGATCCCCTGGTCCATGATTCCTTCACGCGTAAACTTGATCTGCCCTTCGTAGGCCACCATCGAGCCCACTTTGATGTTCATTCGGCCATTCAGGTTCACTTCCAGAAACCGGGGAGTTTCCAGCTCGAACAAGCCGTGTCCGCGATCGCGCTCGGCAGTCCGTGCCACAAAATCACGAAGGCTTTCCGCAGGGCCGCTCGATGGCGGGATGGGTGGTGGCGTATTGCTCATTTCAATCACTAAAGAAGCAGCACTGTCGTCCCGGTCAAGCTTCCCCACGCCAAGTCTTGCGCAGCTTCCCGCATCCTTCATGCTCCCGCCATGAGATTCGCCCACGGTCACCTGGCCTACTGCACGAACATCCATCCCGCCGAGTCGTGGGAAGAAACCTTCAACGCAATCTCCACGCACACCTTGAAAGTCCGGGATCTCGTCAGCGCGAACCAGGACCCCTTCGCGATCGGCCTGCGGCTTTCCGCCCGAGCCGCCCGCGAACTCCTCAGCGGTGACAAGCTGGCCCGCTTCAGAGACTGGCTCGCTTCCGAGAACACCTACGTCTTCACCATCAACGGCTTCCCCTACGGCGACTTCCACGGCACCCGCGTGAAGGAGAATGTCTACCGTCCCGATTGGACCGACCCCGCCCGCCTTGAGTATACCAAGGAACTCTTCACCATCGTCTCATCTCTCGTCCCCGAGGGCGTCGATGGCTCCGTTTCCACGCTCCCCGGGTCCTTCAAGGCTTTCAATGCGGATGAAGAGCTCATCCGGGAAAACCTGATCAAGCTCGCCGCCTTCGTCGATGCCCTCAGCGATGTCTCCCAACGGGACCTCCACCTTGGACTCGAACCCGAACCCCTCGGCCACTTCGAGAACACCGAAGAGACCTTGCGCTTCTACGACCGCCTTCTCGCCGATGCCGAGGACCACGAGCAGGTCAAGCGACGTATCGGGATCAACTACGACTGCTGCCACCTCGCGCTCGAGTACGAGGATGCTCGTACTTCGCTGCAGGCGATGCGCAATGAAGGCATCCGCATTTCCAAGATCCACCTCTCCGCAGCGCTCGCGCTCGATCCACGTGTCGAAGGGGCCATCGAAGCCATCCGCGCCTTTGATGAGCCCACCTATCTTCACCAAGTCATGGAGCGTCATCCCGACGGCAGCATCACCCGCCATCCCGATCTTCCCGACGGCCTTGCCGCCCTCGCCAATGGCAGCGATGCCGAACAGTGGCGGATCCACTTCCACATCCCGCTCGACGAGCTCCCCGAGCCACCGCTTCATTCCACCCGTATCCAGGTCGAAGACGTCCTCAAGCTTTGCACCGCCGATCCCGGGATCTGCTCCCATTTCGAAATCGAGACCTACACCTGGGGCGTCCTTCCCAGCACCATGCAGCGTCCCGTCGAAGAACAAATTGCCGCCGAATACCAGTGGGTTCTCAGTCAATGAGATGCGTCGTTGCCTCGTCAAGGATCTACGGAAAATCCACTAACAACCCGTAATCCGGCGATTCATTCCCTTCCAACCATGACCCATCTTCGCGCCCTCCTCGCCTCGCTGCGCATCGCCAACGCACCCAGTGTCGTCAGCAATGTCTGGATCGGCTACATGCTCGGGTGGTTCTACTGGGGCGAAAATGCCGACCCCTTCAGCGATCTCAGCAAATTGATCTTCATCGGTCTCAGTCTCTACTTTGCCGGAAATCTCGCCAACGACTGGTTCGATCAGAAGTGGGACAGGCAGCACCGCCCCGAGCGGGCCCTTCCTGCAGGCCTTTTCAGTCCCTTCGTCTATCTCGTCGGAGCCCTTTTCCTCGCCATCAATGGCATCCTCTCCGCATCGAGCATCAGCTACCCCGTGTTCTATGCCGCACTCGCGATTCTTGCCTCCATCATCCTCTACACCTGGCTCCACAAACGCACCCGCTGGGCCGTGATTCCGATGGGGCTTTGTCGGGCGGGACTTTATGCGATGGGATTTGCGGCCTCCAAACCGCAGTTTCATGATTATGGTTTTCAAGGACCGGTCTCCTGGCTCGCCTACGGCTTCATCTTCACCCACGCCCTCGGCCTGCTTATCTACATCGCCGGTCTCTCCCTCGCCGCCCGCTATGAATCCACCGAGCACCCACCGCACGGCATGGTGCTTCTTTCCCGCGCCATGCTCTTCCTCCCGCTCGCGGCGATGTCGTCGTGGTGGATGATCTACTATCCCCTTGCTTCGATCATCGGCCTGATTCCGTTCGCGATCTGGCTCAGCCTCTGCCTCACCAAATTCCGGAAGCCCGTCCCCCGCTTCGTCTCCGCGCTGCTCGCCGGCATCCCTCTCATCGATTTCATTGCTGCCGTTCCTTTGGCTAACAGTCTGGGAGCATCAGACCTCAGTCTGCAGCAGCAGCCGCTGCTTCTCGCCACACTTGTCGTTCCGCTCGTCGCCTTCGCCCTTGGACGCCTCCTGCAGCGAGTCGCGCCAGCGACGTAGCGAGTCGCACGCCTTCGGTGTGCGAAAGTTGCGACAGCTCCTCCGGAGTGTCGCTCTCCGTTCACTAAACATGCTCCACCCTCGAGGTTGGAAAATCCCTGCTCCTTGATCATCGCCACATCTCGCAAGCGTGCGCGGCAAAGCCCGCTCCAAAGGCCGTCAGCCACCAGCGCTTGTCACCATTCTCGCGCGCCAGCGCCCGATCCATGGCAAACATCACCGAAGGACTGCTCATATTGCCACATTCCCCCAGCACCTCTCGCGTCTCTGTTAGGGTAAACGGCAGCACGGCTTCCAACGCATCGATCACATCGCGCCCCCCCGAGTGCGCCAGCACGCGGTCGGGTTCACCCTGGCGTTGCGCGTAGAGCTCCTCCACCGCTTCGGCCGCCAATCCCGGCACCGCCTTGTCGAGTTGGTTGCGCAACTTTCCTCCCGCGTTCACAAAGCGGATTTTCTCCCGCTGCTCGGGTCGATGCACCGTTGTAAAGTGCCCCGCCTGCCACTTCCCCGGACCCGCCTCGTTGCTCCAGATCGCCGCAGCCGCTCCATCTCCAAAGAGGCATAACGAGATCAGCACGCCTGGGTCATCATCCGCATAAAAAGCCGCTGAACAGACCTCCACCGCCACCGTCGCCACCTTCGCACCCGGGTGACTGGCCAGAAAACCTTCCGCACTTCGCAACATCGGAATCGCCGCACCACATCCGAGACCCACCAGATCCTGCATGTAGGCCGTCGACCTCATCCCCAGCTTCTCCGCCACGTGACTCGTCACTCCCGGACAAAGATAGCCCGTGCAGGTGCAGATGAAGAGCGCATCCAAGTCCGCCGCCTCGATTCCCGCCTTCTCCATAGCCTTCACCAGAGCATTCCCCGCCAGCACCGGAGCCTCACGTTCGAAGAATTCGTTCAGTTCCTGCGCATCCCGCGTCACCACCGGTGCAATCTCCGGCACACAGAAATGCCGCGACTGAATCCCCGATACCCCATTCGAAAGCACCTTCCCTAAAAGAGCCTTCGAGCGAGGTTTCAATCCGTCGAGGATCGGCGTCGCCCGCAAGGCCTCCAGACAGTCAGGCTGGGTGTAGCGATGGGGCGGCAGGGCGGTGGCAGTGGATTCGAGAAACATGAGTCAGCGGACGAGCGATAAAAGTGGACGAAAAGGAAGTAGGCCGGATTTTGAAATCACTGAAATCAAACGCTGCCCGCGGGAATCTAACAACATCTTGTGAAGCAGCATCGCGTTGGCCACTCGGCGGCGAAATTTCCGGTGGGCTCTCTCGCGGATCTCCCGAACGACGGCCTCCCAGGAAATTTTACCCTGCGACCACCTCTCGAGCGGTTCCAGTGCCAACTCGGCCGATTCGAATGCCATGCTCATTCCATTGCCGGTGAACGGCGGGATCATGCCCTCTGCATCGCCTAGCGTGCATAGCGATTCCTCACCGCCCTGCCAGCCAAGCTCGAAAGCCGAGACCCCGAGGAACGATGACTCATCGACCACCGCTCGTTCCATGCGACCCACAAGCCCTCCATTCCCACCCTGCCGCAGATAGTCCCGCAACAATCCGCTTCCTTTCCCTCTCCTCCTTCGATCCAGCTTGAACAAACCACAAACATTCACCCTCCCCTCTTCGACGGGAGCCAGCCCCGCATAGCCGTTCGATCCAAGGTGCATTTCCAGATCCGAACGCATGGGGAAATCCATGAGATGGCATTTCAATCCGATCCACCCCCCCTTTTTCGGCAATCTCCCCGCAGCCCAGACCAGACCTTCGCCCGGCTCCCTAACACATCGCGAATCCTCGACAAGCTCAGCACCCTCGCCGACCAAACGATCCCGCAATCGCGCATCCAGTCGATATCGCGAAATCCCCAACGCCGCCTGCGGCATCTTCGCATCGAGCAGCTCATCTCCCTCCCGAAACCACTTCGCCCGGACGTGGCGATGGGCATCCGCCAAGTCTTCCGCCACTCCCAAGGACTCCAATGTCGTCGCCTGCACCCCGGAGATGAACTCGCCGCACACCCGATGCCTCGGATAACGGCCGGCTTCGTGCAAAACGACCGGCACCCCACGCATCCGCAGACCCACGCCCAGCGAAAGCCCGGCTAGTCCTCCGCCCGCGATGGTGATTCCCTTGGTCAAGCACGCAAAGCTAGCACGCGATGTCCACCGCGCCACGTGCTTCGTTCGGAAACTTTCCACTCGCTCCCCAATCCTAGCAGCTCAGGCAACTCACCCGCCACAAAGCCCGCACGAATGCTGACCATCATGTCATGCTTCGTCGCCTCCCCCACGATCGGCAGAAGCCGCTCACCCATCCATTCGGCATCCTTCGTGCGCAGCGGCTCGACAAAGATCAGCACATCAAAGCGCTTCGCCATGTCGCCGAGACGTCCCAACTCCTCTGCCTGCAGGTGATGCAAAAAGAGATTCGCCACGAGAATCCCACCGCTGATCTCAGCCTCCCGCGCCCACAGGTCCCCCTGTTTCCAAGACACTTCCTCACCCAGGTGCTCCGGCTTCGGGACCAGATCATAACCCGTCGACGGCCCATAGCTCGCCAGCGTTCCTAGCAGCTCGCCTCCTCCCGCGCCCAATTCGACAATGCCCTTCGCCGCGGAAGCACGGTGCTTCTTCACACAGCCACGGATCCATCGTTCGTTTCCCATGATGAAATTGATCATCCTCAGGTCCCGACGGCTGCGGATTGCCATCGGGTGATCCGGTGCCATACCGTCGATGATTTCCGGCTCGATCACGCGCTCCATAGGCACGCACCTTCCACACTGCTCCGCCTTCCCGCAACACCTCGTCTTGAAAATTTGGACCAGGTCACTCAGCTTCCGCCCAGCCCATGAAACTGCTCCCCTACCTTCTCTGCTTTCTGGGCTGCTGGCTCCTCAGTTCGTGCTTCGATGTTCGCGAGGAAATCTGGGTTGCCGCGGATGGGTCCGGCCGTGCTGAAATGACCTACACCGTGCCGGCGACGAGCCTCAAGCTTATCGGGGGCGAGTCAGAACTCCGGAATCAGATCCACAAACTCATCGATTCCGAGCCCGAACTCCAACTCGACGAGCTTACCATCACCACGAGTGAAGGCGAGGCGGCCATCACCTTGAAAGCCTCAACTCCTTCGATGCTCTCGTTGATCGAAATGCAGGACAACGAAGTGATCCGGAACCTGCCCAAAGCCGCTTCCAGCTTTGCCGGCGAGTTCGATGTCGAATGGGAAGGACTCGCCATCGACTTCGACCGCCGGATCGATCTCCAGAGGGCGCTTGGGTTTGCTGCCCTGGCAGTTAGTTCAGACCAGCGCCGAAAGCGGAGCCTCCAGTACATCATCCACCTTCCCAACCGAGCAGCGGTTCACAACGCCACCCGAACCGAGGACGAAGGCAGAACGCTGATCTGGGAATTCTCACTCGGTGATGCCCTCGCCAGTCCGCTGGAGATCGACTTCCTTGTTCACATCCCGATTCCTTGGTGGGTCTATCTCATCCTCACGCTCATCGCCGTCCTGATCATTGCGATCCTGGTCAAAGCCCGGCGTCGGTCAGCTTTCCGCCAATCGTAAAACGCTCAACGGCTATCCAGCCACTTTCTGGCCGTCGCCGCCCCCCCTTCGAACAAGGCACGCCCCTTGTTCCGACTCTGCAGAAGCCCGGGATTGATCTGCTCGGTTTCCAGGACGATGACTTCCTTTCCCGAGGCTTCGGCGTGTCGTCTGCGGTACCCTTCGAGTTCCGCGTTCGGGATCGCATGGATGGCAGAAATCACTTTCCCGGGATTCATGAAGCCTTTCCCGACGCTCGAATCGTCGATGCGGATCTTGTGCACCAGAATCTGATCGATCGTCGGATCATCCAGCCAGTGGGCATAGGGCGTCTCATTGGAAATCCCTCCATCCAGAAATCGCTCTCCGTTGATCGTCCGAGGACAGAACACGAGCGGCATCGAGAAACTCGCAATGATGAAGTCCACCAGTCGTCCTTCGCTACGGAGTTCGCCAATGCTCTTGCAGACGTTCGCTACGGCGAGTTCAAGCTTCGGCTCCTTGAGATCCTCAAGCTTCATCTCTCCGAACAAACCTTTGAGCCTCCGCTCCATCCGGCTACCCGCAAGAATCCCTGGTGAATACGACCAGGTCAGCACACCCGGCAATCGCCAGATCGCCGAGAAGTCGAAAAACGAACGCCTGAAACCAAACGAAAGGATTTCATCCAGCAGCTGCTCTCCGCGCAGCCCCGCCGCCCACATTCCACCCGCCAAAGCACCTGCCGAAGCGCCCGCAATGCGCGTTGGGACCACCCCCGCTTTCTCCAGTTCGCACAGAAAACCACAATGAGCGTAGTGCCCAAAGAACGATGATGCCAGACTGACACCCAATCCCTTCTCAGTTGCTTCCATCGCTTTCTGCGGTCGATTCCCCGATCTCCTTGACCGAAACCCGATCACTCGGACGCAGGAAAAGCAAGCCTCCCAACGCCGCCCACACCAAAGTGCAGCAAAAGCCAATCAAGGACGCGGCCACCGCCGTCCCCGGGTCCATGCCAGTCAGGTCGCTCATCAGGGTTTCGAAGACCTTTTCCCTCACACCCACACCGGCAATGGAAAGCGGCATCGCTGCCATCATATCAACCACGGGCATCGAGATCAGAACCGGTCCCGCATCGACCGATGATCCCGCCGCCTTGGCACTGAACCAGAAGCTGCCGTAGTAAACCGGCAGCATCACCACAGCGGCCACCAGCGCCGTCAGTGCATACTTCCACTCCTTTCGGAACAGATCGAGCAGGAGCGGCATCTGCTTCATGAAAGCGATCTTGGTGTTTCGTCCACGAGCGTGAATCCGCGCGTGAATCGGTGGATAGGCAGCCAGCATCATGAGAATCGTCAGCGCGAGCCCTCCACCAAAGAACACCCATGAAAACCTCATGATGACCTTCGTCTCAACGCTCTGACTCGCCAGCGCATCGAAGCGTCCCGCCGTCAGGGCAAAGAACACCAGAGACATCGCCGCCAAACCGATCAGGTGATCAAACACCACGGCGACCGTGACCGCCAATTTTCGCTCGGGATGGTCGCGGATCAGCAGGAAGATTCGCGCCGCATCCCCCCCCACGCCACCCACCGCTGCCAGATTGAAGAGGTTGCCGATCAAGGTCAGCTCATTCGCCCGCCACAGCGAAATCTTTATCCCCTGAGCCGCCAACAGAACCCAAAGCCGGACGCCTGTTAGAAAAATCGTCAGACCAGCTGCGACAACTCCCCAGAAAATCCATTGCCAATCGAGATCACCCGGCCGTGAAAGGATCGAGTCCTTCCACTCGACTCCATTGAGAGCCCAAGCCAAGCAGCTGATCGTCAGGACCAGCTTGAGCAAAAAGAGCAGCACCTTCTTCATCGACCGCTCCTTTCCCCAGCCGTCCGTCCGCTCACCCGGACACCTGCCACTTCATCACGGAGCTCGGTGTCCATTCGGCGTCGGGGATCAGCTCGCGTCCTTGTTGGCTTCGATTTCCTTGGCGATCGTCTCGACACTTTGCAGCACAACCTTGGCCTTTTCAGAGTCCGCGATTTTCAGGCCGAAGGTCTTCTCGATTGCCACCACCAATTGAAGCGCGTCGACCGAGTCCAGCCCCAGTCCACCCGCACCGAAAATCGGCGTCTCATCCTCGATCTCAGAGACTTCGAAATCGAGCATCAGCTCTTCGATCATCATCTCCTTGATCTGTTGTCGCAATTCAGGGCCCTGTGGCATGGTTTTGAGTCGGTTTAAAAGATTCCGCCGTCGATCTTCAGGGCGGACCCTGTGACGTAGCCCGCATCCTGACAAGCGAGAAAGCCGACTGCCACCGCGACCTCTTCGGGCCGTCCGAACCGTCGCATCGGGATCCCTCGTTTCGCCAGCTTCGCCGCGTCCGCATCCATGTGGGAAAGCGCCTCGGTCTCGATGTATCCCGGAAGGATCGAATTCACCGTGATCCCCGCCCGCGCCACTTCTTTTGCCAGCGTCTGGGAAAGCGCCACCACCCCGGCTTTTGCCGCCGCGTAGTTCGTCTGACCCAGTGGCGGGAGGACCGCACTCAGCGAGGCGATATTGATGATCCGCCCGAATTTCCGCCCCATCATCGGCCGAATCACCGCCCGACATCCGAGGAAAACCGAATCCAGATTCGAGGAAACGACCGAACTCCAGGCTTCATCCGTCATCGTTGCCAAAAGCGAGTCCTGATGGGCGCCGGCATTGTTCACCAGCACATCGAGCTGGCCATCTGCTGCCATGATCGTCTCCACCGCCTTCTCCCAGGCATCCTTCGAAGTCACCTCCAAATCCACCACCCGGCAGCGCCCCTCGAACTCCGCCACCAGCGCCTCTGCCTTGTCGCGATTCGAGCGAACTCCGAGCCAAACCCGATCTTCAGGAAACTTCTCCAGAAAATACCGTCCGATCCCCAGGCCCAGACCGCCATTTCCCCCCGTGATTAGTATGCTGCGCACGTCCCGATTGTTGGCGGGATTCCGGTATTTTGCAACACCCCCCTCAGATCCCGCTCAACACCCGCGCCGCTACCTCTTCAGGGGGGCCTACGTTTACGATCACGATCATGTCATCACCCTGCTCCAGCGTTTCCAACTGCGAATCGAGCAGCGACGAAGGCATGAAGTGACCACCGCGAGCCCGTTCTTCAATCCTCTCGCGAAGACGTTCCGTCTCGGCTGTTAGAAGCACGAAGGTCAGGCCGTCGCAAAGTTCCCGAAGGCGGTCCCGATAGGATTTCTTCAGCGCCGAGCAGGCCAGCACCGTCGAGCGATCCCGTGCGGCGAGACTTCGTCCGAGTGCCGACAGCCACTCGACCCGGTCTTCATCTTCAAGCGGTTGACCTGCCGCCATCTTGGCAATCGCTTCAGGAGAATGGAAATCGTCCGCATCCACGAACTCCGCATCCAGGAGGTGAGCGAGTTCCAGACCAATGGTGGTCTTGCCACTGCCCGAGACGCCGGCAATTACAATTTTCTTACAGTTGGTAGACGCGTATGGCATTCGCCGTCAAAATCTTCTCCTGTTCGGCATCCGACAAGCTCGAAACCGTGGAAGACACCATTTTCGCCCAATCTCGATAGCTACTCCGCAAGAGACAGACTGGCCAATCCGTCCCGAACATCACTCGCTCGGACCCGAAAACCTCCAGGGTTTCATGGAAGTAGGCCTCTACCGTTCCGATATCGATCTCTCCGTGGGGGAACTCGGTGATCAGCCCGGAAAACTTCACTCCGATGACGTTATCCCGCTTCGCCAGCTCCCTCATTCCCCTGCGCCAGGCTTCTTCGATCCGACCAATGTGGGCCTCGGGCTTGGCGATGTGGTCCACGACAATTCCGAGCTCAGGCTGACGATCCACCAGCTGAATCGCCACAGGAAGCTGCCGCTGAAAAAGCAACAGATCATACCGCAAGTTGTGAGCCGGGATCATCGCCAGACCGCGGTGGAAATCATCGCGCAGGAAATACTCGTCCGTCTCGTCCTGAAGGACGTGGCGCACGCCCTTGAACTTCGGCTTGGTGGCCAGGCGTGCCAGATCCTCGTCGACATCTTCATCAATCAGGGGAACCCAGCCGACAACTCCACGAATCAGATCCGACTGAGCTGCCAGGTCGAGCAGGAAATCGGATTCCTCCACCAGCTGCCGAGCCTGAACGGCCACCGTGCCTTTCACGCCAGCAGCCAAGGTCACGCTTTCCAACTCAGGCAGGAGCTGATCCTCCGCGAGGGGTGAGCCGTCGGGAATCCAGCCATACTCTTCTTTCGAGTAGGCCCAGAGATGGTGATGGGAGTCGATCATATCGGAATACGGAGAAGGCGTTGGAAACTCCTTTGCGGAGGAAGAGCGGATGGACCCAAGCTTTCCTTTGGTAATGAAAACTTCTTCTCCATATTACTGAAATAGCGGCTTCATATGGCGCTCGAGAAGGTTCTCGGTCACGCATCGACTAACAACTTCGCGATGATCCTTGAGCGCACTCAGGTAGCTTTCCCCAAGCTGGGCCGCGACCTTGAATCCCACGTGGAGAAGCTGGCGGACATTCGCATTGTAGAGCGGATTTCCAGGAATGTGGCGGACCGCACCGGTGAATTGCTCACTGGTCCAGCCATTCACTTCCTCGGCCGTTGGCAGCTTGGCGTAATCGATGTCGATGACCGTCGCATACGGCTCACATAGTGCCTCTTTCTTCTCAAGCGCTTTGATGTAGATCATCTTCGCGAGTTCAAGGCCACGGCCTCCGGCTTCGGCCAGGCCGATCACTTCTTCAAGCCAGCTGGTTCCAGCGGTCTTGATATGAAGACCGGCGCCTGTCCGGGCAAGGGCACGTTTGATCGGCGCGTAGATGGAGAATTTGTCCGAACCCGAGTGAACCGAAAGCTTCAACGTTTCTGGTAGCCCATAGTTTCTGACGGCATGGGCGATCACAGCGAGGTCGTCGTTGAACTCTTTTTCAAACTGAGCCACATCGCCGACGTAATCCACTCCCTTGTTGAAACGGCCAGTGAACTTTGGCGCAATCGTCTGGATGGGCACCCCCTGGTCCGCAACGGCGGCAAGGATCACCAGGAGTTCAGTTGCGGTCTGGGGCTCATCGGTCTCGTCCATGGATATCTCGGTGACAAAATCCTTCCCCTTCACTGCGGCGATGTGATCATAAATGGCCTTTGCCTTCTGAATGGCACGGAGGAACTGCATGGCGGTTTTTTCGACGTCCTCACGCGAAATCTCAAACGCCTGCTCGATCCCCTCAACGCTCACCGTGCCAATCAGCTCCGGGTGACGCCTGATGAATGCGGTGATATCTTCGGGATCCGCGGCCTCACCAATGTCCTCCGCCACATCAAGCGTGAAAAAATCACATGGTGCGATGAACCGATCAACCGTCCCGAGGTTGATATGGTCGGCATCCAGAAGATAATCGCCGTCCCAGCCAAGGTTCTTCACCGCGAGGTCTGCGGCGGCGCGGGTCGCCTGAGGCTCTGATCCGATGATGTCGTGTTCGCGATTCGATTTGTTCCAAACCGGAGTGATCTCAATTCCGAGCTCTTTGGCTGCGATGAAGGCTTGAAGCTGGGCCTGCGCGCTGTGGGCAAAACGATCGCCGACACCGAATGTGAATTTTGGACAGGGTTTCATGGGGTTTTTGATTCAAATGTTAGGGCTCAGTTCACTTCAATCATCGCTTTGATGGCACCGGTGGCAGGGTCACAGAATTTTGCGAACTCCGCCGGCACCTCGCTGATGTCGATGCGATGGGTGATCCAGTGATCGAGATCGATTTTCCCTTCCCTGATGATCTGGATGATCGCCGGAAAATCCGCAGGAAGGGCGTTCCGGCTGGCAATCACGCTGAGTTCCCGACGGTGGAAAAATGGCGCCTGAGGGAAGCTCAGTTCCTGAGCTGTGATTCCCACATAGACGACACGCGCACCAATCCCCGCCATCTGGAATGCTCCAATCATCGATCCGGCGTGGCCGGTGGCATCAATGATCACATCACAGAAGCCGCCATCTGTTAGAGCCTCGACCTCCGCGACATGGGATCCATCCTTTCTGGCCACAAGGGTGTTTTCCAATCGAAGCTTTTCACGGCAGAACTTCAGACGATTCTCGGCCATATCGAGGACGATCACCTTCACATCCATCAGCTTGAGGAATTCAAGACATGCCAGACCAATGGGGCCGGCTCCGATTACCATGACGGTTTCGCCCGGTTGGGGATTTCCCCGCTGCACGGCGTGATAGCCGATGGCCAGCGTTTCCACCAAGGCGAGCTGATCGTAGCTGAGATCATTTCCCGAATGCAGTTTGTGCGCGGGAACCGTCCACGCCCCTTTACGCAGTCCGCCATTCTCATGAACCCCGATTACTGAAACATTCGGACAGGCATTCGATGCTCCCTTTCTGGAAGCGATCGAGTTCGGATCGTTGACGTAGGGCTCGAGCGAGCACTTGTCGCCCGCCTTCACATTGCTCACGCCATCCCCCACGGCGAGCACCTCGAGGCCGAGTTCATGACCCGGAGTCCTGGGAAACTGGAAGAAAGGAAACTTGCCCAGAAAGGCGGACATGTCAGTTCCGCAGATACCCATACGATGGGTCCTCACCAGTGCCTGCCCCGGACCAGGAGCATCGACTTCCGGAATATCGGTTAGAACAGCGGTTCCCTTGGCGGTAAATTGAATGGCTTGCATGAAATTAGTTGTTTTCAGGGAGACCCTCGACGTGTCCGAGATCCTTCACGGGCTCAAAGATTGCCTGAACTTCAGCAAGCAATTCTCGGTCGATTGGCTCGTCGAGCCATTGCGCCCACTTACGGATGTTGTCGGGGTTGGCGGAACCGGCGACAGTTGTCGCCAAGCCCTCATGCTCACACGAAAATTGCAGCGCGAGCTTGGCGATATCGACACCCCGGTCGGAGCATGCCTTGGCAGCCTGGCGGGCGGCTTCCTTCACCTCCTCTGGCTCCTTCAACCAGTCAGGTAGCGTCGCATTGGTCAGCAAGCGGGCCGAGAACGGACCGGCATTCATCGCCCCAATGCCCTTCGCTTCCAAGCGGGGCAAAATCTCCGAGACAAAGCTGGTGTTCTGCAGGGTGTAGCGGTTGTAGGAAAGCACGCAGTCGATGTCGTCTTCGACATGATCCAAGATCGTGTTGAAGGTCTTGAGCGGATAGCAGGAAAAGCCGATCGCCCGCACCTTTCCCTGTTCCTTGAACTTCTGAATCGCAGGGATGGTCTCCTCCCACACCTGGGGAAGACGGATGTATTCCGGATCGTGAAGCAGCAGGACATCGAGATGGTCGGTCTTAAGTCGCTGCAGCGAAATGTGCAGGCTCTCCTCCATGCGCTTGGCCGAATAGTCGAAATACTCTTCAGCATATCGGCCTGCCTTGGTGCAAAGCAGGTACGAATCGCGCGGGACATCCTTCAATCCGAGCCCGAGCATGATCTCCGCCATGCCGCGACCGTAATAGGGCGAAACGTCGATGAAGTTCATCCCGAGGTCGAGCGCCGTGCGGGTTGATCTCATCGCTTCGTCAAAGCTGATGGAACGAAACTCCGCACCGAGCGAGGATGCGCCAAATGAGAGGATGGGGAGGTCGATGCCGGTTTTACCGAGAGGTCTGCTTTTCATGAGTTTTGGGAAATGGGGTTCAGCAGCCGGGCAGGAATTGGCGGATGCTTTGAATGGTTTGCCGTGCCGCCGTTTCGGCGTCGGGAAGCGGAAAGACCTCGGCAGAAATGGTGCCCCGGTAACCCACCTCGTTCAGCGCCGCGATGATCGGCGCCGGGTCCGTGTGGCCGAATCCCATCGCCTGACGGTTGGAGTCGGCATAATGCACATGCCCGATGTGCCGACCTCCATCGAGGATCGCTTGGGCGAGGTCCACTTCCTCGATGTTCATGTGGAAGAGGTCGGCGAGAAGCACGATGTTAGAGAGTGATTCTGCTTCGATCCACTTGGCGCCCACGGCCTGATGATTGATCAGGTTCGACTCGTACCGGTTCAGGGGTTCGTAGATGAAGGGAACACCAAAGCGGCCCGCTGTTTCCCCAGCCAGTCGCAGGGCATCGGCGAGCCAGCCAAGCGCTTGATCGCGGGAAACCTCCCCACCCCATCTTCCTTGCATCGATCCAAGAATCGCCGGTGCTCCCAGCTTTCCCCCGAACTCGATCATCGCCTGGATGAACTCCAGTGCCGCATCGCGCTTCGCCGGATCGGGATCTGTCAGGGAAAGCCCGTGCTTCACCATGCCCGCGCCGGTTCCAACGGCGGCCACTCCGAGACCATGCTGGTCACAGAGCGCCTTCACGGCGTCGAGTTCGACAGCATCGGGGCCGGGGAAGAACAATTCGACGTCATCGAATCCTGCCGAAGCTGCCTTCTTGAAGCCCTCGGCGAGAGGATCATGAAAAACGAACGGGCCGGCCGCCGACTCGGCGACTCTGCTCAGTGTGACTGCCGTGCGCATCAGACCGATTCAAGAATGAGGTTGCCGTAGGCGGTGGCGTCGCCCGTGCGGATCAGGCCGATGGCCGATGGCACCAACTTTTTGAAATCGTCGTGCCCCAGACGACAGACGGAGACATTCGGAATCTCGGCAAAGGAGGCATCGAAGTCCTCGATCACCCTCGCCGAGTTCGTAGTGGTGAACTCCTCAGCCTGCCAGATCTTCCCGATCTTGAAGTTCTGCTTCAGCAGATTGAGCACATCGAGCACCGTTGGAATGTTCCGGGTCAACGAGATATCCACCGTCTCGATCTCGGGCCAGTAGGGAAATGCCCAGTCGGAAATGACCAGCGTGTTGGTATGGCGCACGCGCGCGATAAGCTCGAGCACGTGGGGATTGAGGATTCCGTTCTGTATCATGGCTGCAAGTTGTCATACAGAATACATCCTCGCTGTCATTCAAATTTTTCCCCAACTTTGCGATTCGAACCTATGAAGCAACTCAGCAGCAAGATCGTCAGCCAGCTGGAACGCGAAATTCTCGCCGGGAGATTACCCTCGGGCGAACGCTTACCTTCCGAGGAAAAACTCTGTGCGGAATTCAAAGCGAGTCGCACCGTCATCCGCGAAGCGATCCAACAGCTTCGAGGCCGAGGTCTGCTCCGCTCGGAGAAGGGTTCGGGCACTTACATTGCCGATCCGAGTCTCGAATCCTTGGGGAGCGCGGTGGAAACCTACTCCGCCTTGGCGGAAGATGCCGATTTCCTCGATCTGATCGATTTCCGCATCCTGATCGAGTCCGAGTGCGCCAAACTCGCCGCCAAACGAGCTGGAGAGCGCGTCATTTCCAACCTCCGCCGGATCATCGAGAACATGGAAAAGACGCGCGGAGCGAGGAACCAGTTCAGCGAGTACGACATCGCCTTTCACCTCACGATCGCCAAGGCATCGGGGAACGACATTTACTCGATCCTCCTCGGCGCGCTCGAAAAACGCTGCATCGACTACGCCCAGACCAACCGGGGAAATGACGATTGGTACGACATCGTCGTCACGCAACATCGCGAGATCCTCGACGCCATCGAGTCAGGCCATCAGCAGACCGCGTCCGATGTGATGAGAAAGCACCTACTGGCATCCCGCAGGCACTTCGTGGATCTCGAAGAGTGAGGAGCTCAGAGGCTCAGTTGGCGATTATCTCGATATTAAGAGGCAAGATACCAGCCTTCTCAACTGCCGATATGACCGCAGATAGTCGCTCAAACTTGATTTCCCTATCCGAGCTGATCTTGACCTCCACACGAGGGTATTTTTCATGCCTCTCACGAACCAGATCTTCGATATCACCTAGTTCCACCACTTTGTAATTCATTGTGTAAACGGCTTCGTCATTCTCGAGTGCAATATTCAAGCGGATCGCTTCGCGATTAACAGGCTCGACCGGCATGCGAACCTTGAGGGGCTGCAAATTCACCAGAATTTCCTTGGGATCGCCCGGCAAGCCAAACACCACGACTTCACCATCAGGATTCAGTGCAGCGTAGTGTTTCCCTGCCACTAGCTTATGTCGCGTCGTCCCCGGATGATCACGGTTCCATTGGACAATCCCATCCACAATTTCTCCGTAGTTCAGTCCTTTGATTGCGCTGACAACTCCCAATGAGAAACTGGCCGGGACCCCTAGCTCCAATGGAGCAAGAATCGCTCCATTCACGGGCATGATCACGTCCGGCTCCGGCACGAAAAGGTCGCCAACTTTACCTTTTTCGATAGCAGCCAGATCTTGCTCCTTGGTGGATCCTGGTTTCCTCGGCACCGTTGATAAGGTCGGTCGAGAGCCAAGATCGATAACCTGAACCAAATCCCTATCCGGGTGGGGAACTAGCCAGGAGAAATTCAGTGTCGTACTGGTTTCACTAAAATCCAGATTCCCACGTGGTTCGCCACGGTCCGGCTTACGTTCGGGCAGTCGCCCGTAGTTCTCTTCCGTTTTCGGATGGTTGGGGATGACGGGATTGAGTGTGCCTGAGGGTGTCTCAACTTCCCGCCGATAGCTGATGACCGGCTCCCCCACCTCTTCGAACTCGAAACCATGCTGCCCGTCCCGCCCTACCCTCGGAGCGTATGAGGAAACTATCAACCCGACATAAAGCCCACTCTCAACACCCCGATCCCATTTGAGAACCACAACCACATTCGCCCTATCGGTATAGACCCGGATCGGATTCAAGGCCTTCACTTCCGCTGGCCAATACTCCCTGTCGATTCCCTCGTCTCGTTTCTCCAACAAGCGAGTATCAGCAAACATTTTTTCGCAAGCTCGACGAAGCTCCTCTTGGTTCCGCAACGCATTCTCGCCAATCTCCAGCCTGCCGATTGGCACGAACTGGACCCACAACTTACCGGGCTTTCCGTGGACCCCCATCATGACGATCCGGCCCGATGGCTCGAGAGTCGCATAGTGCTGACCGGCGACCATTCGATGCGACACCATCCCCGGATTTCGCCGGTTCCACAAGATGACTTCATCGGCCACCTCAGAGAGCGACTTCCCCTTCAAGCCTTCCCGAATGACCCTCTGGTCTATCGCTTTTTCACCCAAATCCACTGGCGCCATCACCACCCCGTTGATAGGCATCACGACGTCCGGTTCGGGAATAAACAACTGCCCGACCTTCGCCTTGTTGAGATTCACACGGTCTTCTCCAGCCGTCGCCCCCGGTGTGCGAGCGACCTTTGACAGTATCGGAGGAAAATCGAAATTCACGACCGTTACCTCCTTCGCATCCGGTCGGAGCACGAATTGATCCATGGGCAGGTTCCAGATACCAGCGGTGAAATCCAGATCCACCGGTGTTCCGTCCATCCTTGGCTCCCGATTCTCCTTGCGATCAATGAACTCTCCTTCGCCGCCATCAATCGACTCCTCCGACCCGGCTTGCGAATCGCCATCCGCGGACTCGTCGGAATCGAGATCGGAATCGGGATCGGAATCGGTTAGAGCCATGGTGATGGCGACACCCGCAAGCGATAACAATCCGACCATCCATCCGACGTTTCCGAGCCGGACGCCTCCCGGCCCCCCTTCACCCAACAAACGCATCACCCGTCTTTCCAGTGGATGGACCCGGTTACCCGTCGCCGCCAAACTCACGCTTCCCTCAGGCAAGCTGGCCCCATTCTCCCATCTCAATTCCGAGCAAAGCACCAAGGCTTCCGCATAGTCCGCCGGATCACAGCCCAACGCGAGAACCAGGTCGTCACAGGCTTCCTCGCGCGATTGCTCCAGGACTCGGCTCATCCACCAGACAAGCGGATGGAAGAAGAGCACGGTCTCAATCATCCGCTGAATCACCAGCACCAAGGGATCACGCCGTTGCAGGTGAGCGAGTTCGTGAGCGATCACCGCCTCGACCTGAACCAAACTCAATCGAGTGGCCAAGGCCACTGGAAGCAGGATGACCGGCTTGACCAAGCCCAGCACCACCGGAGACGCCACCTCTTGCGACCACCTCAAAAGCGGCATGACCCGCAAGCCGAGGGTCATCCCCATCTTGTTCATTTCATGTCGCCAATGCTCGCCGACCATCGACGAACTCCCCGCCAAAAGACGAGCCGAACACCGCCACCCGAAGAGCAAGCGAAGGATCATCACCGAAATCCCTATGAGATAAAGGGTGATCACCCATGGCGCGCAGGCCTTCCAGAAAACCGGTCTTTCATCCTCCAAAACCACGACAAGCCCCTCGGTTCCCGAGAGGAATCCCACTCCATCGTGTGGAACGGAAACCGGATCCGATTCGATCGTGGCAGCCGGCTCCGAGAGTTCCCGCTTTTCCACATGCCCCATCTCCTGCGCACCTGCAATCGAGGGACCGCCTTCCTTCTCTCCAATAAAAAGCATACATGCCGGAAAGGTGCCGGCCAGCACCAGCATCCCGACGAGATACACCGCGTGCCGCGCGGCGGGAGTCCGGATCCACAGTCGGTCGATCAGAAAAACCAACCCACCTACCAATCCACCGATCCAGAAAAAGTGAAGGATCGCCTGGGTGAAGGATACCGCGAACTCGCTGAAGTTCATTTCCGTTCCCCCCTTCTATATCGCTCAATCGCAGACTTCAGTTCGGAGTGCTCATCCGCATTCAGCTGGTCGCTCTCAAGCAGGCTAAGCATTAGCGCCGAAGCCGAACCACCGAACATCCGAGCTACAAGATCACCCACCATTCCCTGTGATACCTCCTCACGACTGAGCTTCGGAGAAAATTCATACCCCTTCCCCTCCGAAACCGACTCTCGAAGGACATATCCCTTGTCGAACATCACATTGAGCGTCGTGATCAGAGAAGTGTGGGCCAGAGTTCTGAATCGATCAGCCAGAACCTGACGAACCTGCTTCACCGTCAGAGGAGACTCCTCCCAAAGAACTTTGAGAATCTCCAACTCCAGCTCGGTGGGGTGCCTTGATTTTCGTCGCGCCATCTTTCTTCTATTTAAATAGAAATACGCCGCCGGAGGTCAACCTTAATTTCTATTTATATAGAATTACCGTCCAATCGGAAGTTCAGTGGATGAATCCCAGTCAGATCGAAAGATTGGAAGTCCTTACTCCTTCAACTCGATCCGGATCTTTCCGGGCTCGATCTTGAGCGAGTTCACTCCTGCGAGCTTGCCACCTTTTCCTCCGATCGCCTCGCCGATCAGATCCTGGCCTTTCACGCCCCCGAGCCAATCGTTCGGCAGCGAGACCCCCCAGGCAGTGACGTCTTCAATGACAAAATGAACGCCCGACTCATCTTCATGAACCAGGAATCGAGCTTTCACTTTAAGCGTCTTTCCTCCCACGACCGGAAGGTCCTCATCGAGATCCATTTCGACACGGGCGTGAACCGCATCGGTCGCCAGCTCGAACTTCACGCTATCGCCTAGCGTCGTGTGCTCGTTGAGCAGGCCGTTGAGCTCGCGTTCGCTGAGTTCGATCTCCCGTTTGCCCGGCTCGTATACCGGCTCTTCCTGCTGGAGGACTTCGACCTTCTGCTCGACGACCTGCTTTTCCTCGGCGGAAAGCACGACCGGATCGATGGGGCGATTATTCCACCACCAGAAGACACCTGCAACGAGGGCGATAACGGCGAATAAAACCAGGCCCTTGACGACGCAAGAGCCCCTCTTCCCGGATGTTGCAGGTCGTTCGGACATTTGCCGACCAGTCTCGTCCTCACCGCGCAGATCGCAATGAGAACTTACTGGTCAGATTGGAACGCCCGTTCTCAGGACTGCTTGACCTCGACCCACTGCCCGGTGCGGGCGGATTCGAGGACAGCATCGCAGACATACTGGGTGCCCAGCGCGTGGCGGAAGTCCGGATACTGCTTCTCGGCGGAAGGATCATCGAGCGACTTCATGAACTCATAGAGGCCATGAGTGAAGCTGTGTTCATAGCCGAGGCAAAGACCCGGAACCCACCAGTTGCCAGCGTAGGGCTGGTCTCCGTCGGAACAATGAATGCTGCTCCATCCGCGACGATCGCTTGGCACGCCGTGATCGAAGTAGGACAGGCGGTTCAAGTCGTGAAGATCCCAGGAAAGCGACTTGTGCTCGCCATTGATCTCGAAAGTCTTGAGCGCCTTGTGACCACGCGCGTAGCGGGTGCTCTCGAAGATTGCCAACGAACCATTTTCGAAACGGGCGAGGAAGGAACAGGCATCATCGATGGTCACCGCCTGCTTTTCACCGGTTTCCTGGTGAACGCGCTCCTTGATGAAGGTCTCGGTCATCGCCGAAACGGACACGATGTTTCCATTGATCCAGCGTGCGGTGTCGATGCAGTGAGCCAGCAGGTCACCCGTCACGCCCGAACCAGCCGCGGCTGCATCGAGACGCCAGAGCGCGGCGCCGCCTTGTGGCAGGTCTTCGGAAATCGTCCAGTCCTGGAGGAAGTTCGCGCGGTAGTGGAAGATGCGACCAAGTTCACCGGCTGCCACAATGTTCTTGGCATGGGTGACGGCTGGGAGGAAGCGGTAGTTATACCAGACGAGGTTTGGCAAACCGGATTCCTCGATCGCCTTGACCATCGCCTCACCCTCTTCGCCATTCAGCGCGAGCGGCTTTTCGCAGAGCACCATCTTGCCGTGCTTGATGCACTCCAGTGCGATCTCGGCGTGCGAGTTGTTAGGCGTGCAGATGTCGATCGCGTCAATGTCGTCGCGCTTCACCAACTCGCGCCAGTCGGTTTCGTAGGAGGCATAGCCCCATTTTTCCGCGAACTCCTTCACCGCTTCCTCGTTGCGACCGCAGACGGCCTGACGGACGGGCACGTGCTGGGTGTCGAAGAAGTGGTCGAGTTGCGAGTAGGCATTTGAATGGGTACGACCCATGAAGCCGTAGCCGATGAGTCCGATTCGGATTTGCTTTTTCATGATGGATGGAACGAGTTACCCGGCGAGGATACCGGGGGTTTTGGAATGCGCGTTTTGTGGGAAGTCGAAGGTCAGGACGAGCGGTTCGGACCCCAGGTTCTCGATTTCCACTCCGCCGCGATTCAGCGCCGCCTGGGTAATGAACCCGATCTCGGGATAAAGTTCACCAAGCTTCATGTCCTGGTGATAGCGCACTTCGAGTTTTCCAACGCGTCCGCGTCCGCCATTGGTGTGGAACAGCGCGGGGCTTTCCGGACAGAATTTCGTCTTCGCGCCGGGTGCCAGGGTGAGACGGAGAATCGAACACTTTTGATCGCCGAGGACCTCCCCGTAAACGATCCACTTGGCGTCTACTCCTTCGCCGGCGAATTCCTCAGCGGTGATCGCCGGGCGCGAGTTCTTCTTCACGAAGTCCGGGTCCTGATTGGCCTTGAAGTCGAAGGTATCCACCAGGAACTCCCAGTCTTCGTGCCGGTCCTTCGGATAGTCCGCTTCCCGGCAGGCATAAAACGCATCCGCGGCGCCGATCCGGCCATCGAGCGTCCGGTCCTCGGCGAGGAAGTGTTCGTCCATCGTCACATGCAACTCGTGCGTGCAAAGGTCCGTCGGCGAGTGAAGCACGCCATTCGGCATCACAAAGCCGTTATCAAGCTGCATCATCGTATGCGGCGAAAGATGCCGCACGCCATTGTATTCGCCCTGTCCCCAGCGCTTCATGCACGCCAGGAAATCATCCTTCGTGACGAAGGGATACAATCCCATGGCAGTGGTGTGATAATGCGATGGATTGACTCCGGGATTGTCGAAGGAGTTGATGTCGTAAACCTCCCACTTCGACCAATGCAGGTGATGCGGAATCGGATTCAGGTTGTCGAACTTCTTGGAAACGATCGGCCAGGTGATTTCACCGAACAGCGATTCGGAAACAGCCATGATCTTCTCGCCCATGACGGCCTTGGGATCGGCCTGAATCAATTCCTGTAGCGAGACGACTTGTCCGTCCGGCGTCAGCACGTGGGCTTCCCCTTCTCGAAAAGGCGCCTTTCCCGTGCGGGTATCGATGACACCCGTCACAATCGGCACAGTGCAGCACATCCAGATCTCATCGAGACCGGTGCCGCCCATGTAGTCCGGATAGTACGATTTCGCATCCAGACGGATGCGTTTCCCTGGGGTACAAAAGGTGCGACCGGCGTAGCGGTGCAGGAGTTGTAGCACCCCGTCGTTCTGATTGAGGCAGTCATCGAGAATCGAATCAATCGGATCCGATCCTCCATCGATAACGTCGTGTTGCGGGTACTCGTGCAGTTTCTCCGCGAGAGTTGAAGAAGCCATGGCAGATGGATTATTTCGGTTAGATGATCGCTTCAGAGTGCCTGATCGACGTCGATCATCGCTTTGAGGATGGCGTTCCAGGTGGCGGGATCCTCGAGGACCGAGTTGTCGAACATGCAGCCATCCCAACAGATGTGCTCGATGCCGCGCTCGGCGGCGCCCTGCAGCCAGTACGTCGAGCACTTGGCAATATCGAGCTTGCCGTTCGGATCGTCCGCCGGGCAGTGGCGACCGGTCTTGTCGTGACTGCCGGTGCCGTGCACCGAGCCGTCGTTCTGGGCGACGTGGAAGTCGATGGTCCACGGACGAAGCGCGTCCGTCATTGTCTTGTAAGCGGCCCAGAACTCATCGTCCGAGTAGCCTTCCTTCAGCAACGCGGCCTCGGGGGCATTGTAGCCCATGAGGTAGAGGTAGGTGTGTGCGAGGTCGGCCTGGAAACCCACGACACCAGGCATGGCGGTCGCTTCCAGCGTATCGACCGCGGCCTTCCATGAATGGAAGCCACCCCAGCAAATCTCACCTTCGGCGGCGATGCGCTCGCCGTGTTGCTCGGCGACCTTGCCCGCTTCGCGGAAAGTCTCGGCCACCTTGGCGGTGTTGCCGGCCGGGTCCTTGGCGAAATCCTCGGTACCGCCGGCGGTGTCGACCCGAATCACGCCCGACTTGCGCACGCCGTGCTCATTGAGGATCCTGGCGATGCGGCAGGTCTTCTCGACGGCCAGCACGAAATTTTTGCGATCCTCATCGGAACCGAAGGCCGGACCACCGACCGTGCCCGGCCAGACCGGTGCCACCAGCGAACCAACGGATAGCCCCGCGCCCGCGATCTTGTCCGCCATCTTTTTGATCTCGTCCTCCGAGGCATCGGGATCGGTGTGCGGGTGGAAGATAAACAGATCGACGCCATCGTACTTCCGACCGTCGACCTCGGCGGCGGTGGTGAGTTCGAGCATGTGATCGAGCGAGATCGGCGGGTGATCGGTATCGGGCTCCTTGCCAACCAGGCCGGGCCACATCGCGTTATGGAGTTTCATGGTATTCTTAGGGTTATGGATTGAGGGGTTTCAGAGAACGTGGGACCAGTCAACGGAGCACTCCACGGAGGCACCATTTTCACCGGTGATTTGGACAAGCTCATCACCGGCCGGAGTGATCGAGGAGACGCGGCCGAAGCCTTCCGGCACGGCGGCAACGGCCTGGACGATGCGCAGGAAGACCTTCTTGTTGGGATCGAAAGTCCGCACGGTGGGAATCCCCGGCAGGGCCTCTTCGCGCGAACGGGTGACATCATCACAGAAGTGCGAACAGACTTCCTCGACGCCAATGCGACCGAGGTGCCGTCCGTCCCACGGCGCGCCGTCACGACCGCCATTCGACATCCAGAACAGGGTCGCGGGAAAATCCTCGGGGTTCTTCAGCGAGAACCAGACGTAGCCGTCCATCACCACCGCCGACCAGGCGAAAGGTTGTTCGTCGCTCGCCGGTTCGTTGACCATCATCACCAGATCTTCAAAGCCCTTGCGGCTTGGCCAGCGGGTCAGATCAGCCGTTCCTCCATCGGCGAGTTCGACCGTCTCGAGCGAATCGAAGGTCGCCCCGTCCTTCAGACATTGACGCTCGCCCGCCTCTGGATTGGAAAAGACTCCTTGGTAGACCGATCCCCAGCGAAAGGGTGAGACACTCACCCGCGCCGATCCCTCGGCCATCGATGAGCAATCGAGGATCGGATGATTGCCGTAGCTCCACTTACCCTCGAGTTCTGAAATACGAAACTCATAGTAGATCGCGGAGTGACCGGAAACGAGTCGATACTCCTTCTCCACTTTCGCACCACTGTCACCAGACTTCATTCCGATCACCAGGAGGTCATCTGCCGCCGAGATCTCCGACCAGTCCTCGTTGGCAGAGGCGCCATGCGGAGGACCATCGTCCTGAGGACCGAAAGGCAGACACAGAAAATCCCCCCGAAGCACCTTCAGCAGTGAAGGAAGCGATGAGTTCACATCGTCAGGCTGCCACGGCGAAAGCGAGTAGGGCTTCACACAGCGATCACCAAGACGGAAAGCCGCCGTGCTCATCCCTCCCGTCACCGTAACGTCAAGCGTCACCAGATCACTGGCGACCCTCCAGGTCTCCGCACCATGAATCCGTTCCATTGTTCAAGCTTTTGGCATCCAGCCACGGTTGACGTAGTTATTCAGAATGCGGGCAACCGAGGCGAGGCCATCGGCCACCACCTGAGTGTAATCCCGACCGTCCAGCGTATCGACTCCATGTCCCGGATCAAGCTGGCGCAAGGCCACAAGCGCCTCATCCTCGTGATGGAACATTTCGACGGAAACCTGGCTCAGAGCACCGCTTCGTCCTCCAGCACCTAACAGCGCCGCCACCCAGCCATCATCGGTCGAAAGACAACCCCGGGTCGTCTTCGCCGAGGCATGCATCATTCCCAGCCCACCGGCAGCGGCGATCTCGGAGATGAGCTTTTCGTTCGTCGGAATGTCCAAGGCCGAGTCACCGCAATGCGCTGCGTCCACCAGACAACGGAAAAACGGCTTGCCGATTTCCTCGTTTGCCTTCTGCACCCAGCTCCAAAGCTTCCCGAGGTCCGTGAAGGTCTGGAACTCACCGGGCCGCAAAAACTCGATGTCCCATACACTTACCGAAGAATCTTCCAGACCTGCTTCGTGATAAGCCCGGGCGTGGACCTTCACCGTCTGAGCCACCACTGCATCGAAATCCGCGCCGCGCTTCGGAGTCGCTCCCGGGACCATCCAGCCCTCGATCGAGGTCGAAGCCAGATGGGTGATGCCGAGCTCCTTGGCAATTTTGAGTGTCGGAAGCAATTGGGCAATCGTGGCATCCTCATCGGCAGGATCCATCGGATCCACGCCACCGAGCATGATGACCAAATGCACCTTCAGGCCGAGTTCTCTCAAGGCCAGAATTTGAGCCGGATATTCCTCCGGATGGGTTCCCGGGAAAATCGGGACCTGCACCATGTCGACCTTTACGCGAGACCGCTCCAGCACCTCCCTCACCGCCTCGACCACGACGAATCCTCCCGATTCGGAGCGCGGGAGACGTCCATCGGCATCAGGCACGAGCCCGCCCACGAACTTCGCATGAGTCGGCACAAAGCCGAGTTCCACAGGTGCGATGAGGGTAATGTCTTTTTCCATAATTTCTGAGTCCGAGAAAAACTGATTAAGCTACTGGAGAAAGCCCCCTTCTTTGTCATCGGATTTCTGAACGCGTGACGAATCATCCCAACTGCCTCCAAATCGGCATCCTAAGCAGCTTCCCCACACCCATGAAAATCATCGCCCTGATCGCCGCCCTCACCCTGCCTGCAAGTGCTACCAACATCATCTTCATGATGGCCGACGATCTCGGATACATGGACGTCGGCTTTAACAACCCCGAAAGCTTCTATGACACGCCGCATCTCAACAAACTGGCCACTCAGTCGATGCGCTTCACCTCGGGCTACGCCGCCTGCCCCGTCTGTTCACCGACCCGTTCCTCAATCCTGACCGGTCAGTACCCCGCCCGCACCCGTAATACCAATTTCTTTGGCGCGCCCAACGAATTCATGGAAATCCCGGCAGATTACCAGGCGACAAAAGACGGAAAATTTGGAAAGCATGCTGATCGACCCGTCCACCCGGCGCCCTACGTCGGCAGGCTCGACGCCGCCCATACCACCCTCGCCGAGGCACTCAAAACCCATGGCTACGCCACCATGCATGCCGGAAAATGGCACCTCGGACCGAAAGGATCATGGCCGGAAGACCACGGCTTCGACATCAATATCGGCGGCACTGAACGCGGGGGGCCCTACGGTGGGAAAAAATATTTTTCACCCTACGCAAACCCGAACCTTCCCGACGGTCCGAAGGGCGAACATCTCCCCGACCGCCTTGCCAGTGAAGTCAGCAAGTTCATCACCCAGCACGGGGATCAGCCCTTCTTTGTCTACCTGCCATTCTACTCCGTCCACACACCCCTCATGGCTCCACAGGAGCTCGTAGAAAAGTATGACAACAAACGGAAAGAGCTCGGACTGAAAGCCGCCTTCGCCCCCGAGCCACCCCGAAAGAACCGCACCATCCAGGAGCATGCCGTTTACGCCGGCATGGTCGAAGCCATGGACAGCGCCGTCGGAAAAGTCATGAAAGCCCTCGATGACAATGGCATCGCCGACGACACCATCGTCATCTTTTTTTCCGACAATGGCGGCCTCTCAACCTCCGAGGGCTCCCCCACCAGCAACCTGCCCTACCGCGCCGGCAAGGGCTGGATGTACGAAGGCGGCATCCGCGAACCACTCATCGTCCGCTGGCCGAAGACCGTCAAAGGCGGCAGCGTTTGCGAGACCCCGGTCATCTCCACCGACTTCTACCCCACCCTGCTCGAAGCCTGCGGGCTCGACCCGCTTCCCGAGCAACACAAGGACGGCGTCAGCTTTGTCAACCTGCTCAAGGACCCGCAAGCCGAGCACCAGCGCGCACCCCTGTTCTGGCACTACCCGCACTGGGGAAATCAGGGCGGTATCCCCAGCTCCGCCATTCGCGACGGAAACTGGAAGCTCGTCGAATATTACTGGAAAAAGGACGTCGAGCTCTTCGATCTCAGCAGCGACCCCGGCGAACAGCACAATCTCGCCGCCAAAAACCCTGAAAAAGTCACCGCCCTCAAAGCCAAGCTCGATGAGTTCCGCAATGACACCAAGGCCCTCGCCCCCACACCGAACCCAAAGGCAAAGAAGAACTTCAACAAGTGGTGAGCTGGCGGGGAAAGCGGCTTTGATGATTGGCCCCCGCCCCCATCCCTGCTTCCTTTCAGCCATGCTCCACGTCGTCGATCACCCCCTCATTCAGGTAGAACTCACGGCTCTGCGCGACCGCAACTGCCCGGGCAGCGCCTTCCGCCAGCACCTGCGCCGGATTGCCTCGCTAATGGTCCCGGCCGTCACTGCCGACTTCGCCACCCGCCCGGTGCCCTGCGAGACTCCGCTGGAGATCACCACCGGCGTCGCCGCCGAGAGAAGCATCGTCCTCACCCCCGTCCTGCGAGCCGGCCTCGGCTTCCTCGATGGCTTTTTCGACCTCCTCCCCCAAGCGTCCGTCGCCCACATCGGTCTGGCCCGAAACGAAAAAACCCTACTCCCCGAGTCCTACTATTTGAAGGTCCCGCCAAATCTCGCCGACTGCGAGGTGATCCTCCTCGACCCCATGCTCGCCACCGGCGGCTCCGCCGTAGAAGCTCTGCGAAATCTCAAAAAGGCCGGAGCCAAACACCTCCGCTTCGTCTGTCTCGTCGCTGCCCCCGAAGGCATCCAGACCTTCCAGGATGCCATGCCCGACGTCCCGATCTTCACCGCCGCCGTCGACCGCTGCCTCAATGACAAAGGCTACATCCTCCCCGGACTTGGCGATGCCGGAGACCGACTTTTCGGCACGACGGGCTGAATATTCCCGATCTGGCCACCGATTTCTGGAAACTCCCCATTTTTCCCATTGCCATCCGCGCAGATGGCTCCTAGTTTCCGCGCCCCGCGACCTGAACCCCGCGATTTTTCCCATGTCCAAGCACAGCAGTCTCAAGCTCAAAGGTGGCGCCGAAGGTAAGCGCTCCGTCATGAAGCGTTTCGAACGCGTCAAAGTCCTCAAGGCCCGCGGCCTGTGGAAAGATGGTCGCAGCCCAATCGGCCTGCCAAAGACCAAGGGTGAGGATTGATTCCTCTCCTCTCTTGTTTTTCTTTTCGAAAAAGCGCGGTCCTCTCATCGGGGTCGCGCCTTTTCTGTTTGAGGATATCTCCACTCGCAATGAGCAGAGAGTTCATCGTTTAATTTATAGTGTTTCATGAAAGACGGCACCCGACTCAACAAATACCTCGCCTCCTGTGGCGTCGGTTCACGCCGCGCATGCGATGCCCTCGTTCAGGAAGGCCACGTTGAAATCAACGGACAGCCTTGCATGAACCCGGCCCATCAGGTGCAGCCCGGCGACTTCGTCCGCGTTGATGGCAAACGCGTCGTCGCCAAGGACAACAACGTCATCATGATGCACAAGCCGCGCGGCTTGGTCTGCACCAAGCGCGACGAACTTGGACGCAACACAATTTACGAATTGCTGCCCGGCAACATGCAGCATCTGCATCACGTCGGCCGCCTCGACCGTGAGTCCGAAGGCCTGCTCGTCATGACAAATGACGGCACGCTTTCGCAAAGCCTCATCCATCCTTCCAAGAACATCGAGAAGGAATACATCGTCACCGCCAATCAGACGATCAGCGACGATCATCTCGACGTCTTTCTCACCGGCCTCTACACCGAGGACGGCAAGCTCAAGGCGGCTGAAGTCGAGCGCCTCTCCCCGCGCCGCATCCGCATCGTCCTGATCACCGGCCACAAGCGCCAGATCCGCATGATGTTCAAAACGGTTGGTTACACCGTTCAACGCCTGGTTCGCATCCGCATCGGCTCCTTTGAACTGAATGACATTCCACCAGGAAAATGGCGACCGATCAGCGAAGAGGAAATCGCTCTGCTTAAAACCAATCCGGATACGAAGAAGCGGATCAAGGCCCGCCGCAAGCCGCGCTCGAAGGAAGCCAGGGAGGCTGGCCGGCGTCCCGCGCGCAAAGTCGCCAAGAAAGCGGCAAAAAAGGCTGCGCGCCGACCTCCAGCCGGGCTGACCAAAAAACAGCCACGCAAACGGAAATATTGAGTGGCCCCACCACGTCATGATTCGTTAGATGGATTCGCTGCGCGGAACGCGGCGACCCACTAACCCAATTCAGTCATGAGCAATAACATCGAGAGCCATCAGGTCGAAAATCGAGTCTTCAAACCCTCGAAGGAATTCGCCAAAAAGGCCCGAGTTTCAAGCATGGCGGAGTATAAGAAGCTCTGGAAGGAATCCGTCGACAAACCCACCAAATTCTGGGCCCGCGAAGCCAAGGAGCTCTGTTGGCAGAAGAAGTGGAAAGAGGTCCTCGATTGGAAAGCGCCGCACGCCAAGTGGTTCGTGGGTGGCGAACTCAACGTCTCCGAAAGCTGCGTCGATCAGCACGCCAAAGGCAAACGTCGCAACAAGGCGGCGATCATCTTCGAAGGAGAACCCGGCGACAAGCGGGTCATCACCTACGCCCAACTTCACCGCGAAGTCTGCAAGTGGGCCAACGTCCTGATCGGCCAGGGAGTACACCCCCATGACCGGGTGCTCATCTACATGCCGATGATCCCCGAAGCGGCCTTTGCGATGCTCGCCTGCGCGCGCATCGGCGCCGTGCATTCCGTCGTCTTCGGCGGCTTCTCGGCCGACTCGATCGCCGATCGCCTGGAAGACTCAGGAGCCGAGCACATCATCACCGCCGATGGCGGATGGCGCCGCGGCAAGATCATCCCCCTCAAGGACAACGTCGACGCGGCCATCAAGTCGAATGCTTCGATCAAAAGCGTCATCGTCGTCAAGCGGACCGAACAGAAGATCTCCATGAAGAAGGGCCGCGACCACTGGTTCCTCGATCTGGAAAAGGACGTCTCGGCCAAGCACGAAGCTCAAGCCTTCGATTCCGAGCACCCGCTTTTCATCCTCTACACATCCGGCTCCACCGGCAAACCCAAGGGCATCCTCCACACCTCAGGCGGCTACCTCACCGGTGCCTACACGACCTGCAAATACGTCTTCGATATGCGCGACGAAGACGTCTACTGGTGCACCGCCGACGTCGGCTGGATCACCGGCCACACCTACATCGTCTATGGCCCGCTGGCCATGGGTGTCACCCAGGTGATGTATGAAGGCGCACCGAACCAACCCGACTTCGGCCGCTTCTGGCAGATGATCGAGGAATACGGCGTCTCCATTTTCTACACCGCCCCCACCGCCATCCGCGCCTTCATCAAGGCCGGTGATCATTTCCCGGAAAAGCACGATCTCTCCTCGCTGCGCCTGCTCGGCAGCGTCGGCGAACCGATCAACCCCGAAGCCTGGATGTGGTATCGAGACAAGATCGGCGGTGGACGCTGCCCGATCGTCGACACCTGGTGGCAGACCGAAACGGGGGCCATCATGATCACCCCGCTGCCCGGCTGCACTCCGACCAAGCCAGGCACCGCGACTCTTCCCTTCTTCGGCATTGATGCCGCGATCCTCGATGAGTCGGGCAATGAAGTTGGCCCCGACGAAGGTGGTCGCCTCGTCATCCGTCAGCCGTGGCCATCCATGACCCGCGGCATTTACGGCGACAAGTCCCGCTACAAAAAGGCCTACTGGTCCGACTACAAAGGCATCTACACGGCGGGCGACGGTGCCCGCCGCGACGAAGATGGCAACTTCTGGATTGTCGGCCGGCTTGATGACGTCCTCAACGTCTCCGGCCACCGACTCGGCACCGCCGAAGTGGAAAGCGCGCTGGTCGCCCACGATGCCGTCGCCGAAGCCGCCGTGGTCGGCAAGCCTCACGAAATCAAAGGCCAGGCCATCGTCGCATTCGTGACCCTGAAGGGCGATCACGAGGAATCGCCCGAGTTGCTGGGAGAGCTTCGGAATCACGTGGGAAATGCCATCGGATCCATCGCCAAGCCCGACGAACTGCACTTCACCCCGTCCCTGCCGAAAACCCGTTCAGGCAAGATCATGCGTCGGCTTCTCAAGGAACTTGTCGAAACCGGAGATATCTCCGGCAACATCACGACCCTTGAGGATTTCGAAGTCATTGCTAATCTGAAAAAGAAGCTCGGCGGAAAGTAGAACACTCCATGACGACCACTCGATATCTCTTTGCACGCGTCGCCCAGGCATTCGGCATCCAGCTCCGCCAGCGACGCATGGCTGAGGCGGCCTCAGAATCCCATCTGCTTCGTGAAGCCGAGCAAATCCTCGGTGAGCGAATTTGGGAGAACGTTGAAGGCGTCGAAGAACTTGGAGTCGAATACTGGAACCTCCGCCGGCTCTCGTCGGAGCGCGATCGATTGCTGAAGAAGCTCAAGGAGTTTGAAGAAGTCCTCACCGAGGCCCACGATCAACGCGCCTCGGTCCTCGGCGAGAAAACCACCGCCCAGACCCAACTCGAAGAACAGCGCCAAAAGCTGGTCATTGAACTCGAAGGACTCGCTCGCGAGCGCGACAAGATCGTCAACAAGGCCAGAGATATCCGTCGTCTCTACGACGGGCTCAAGACCAAGCTCGAAGTGTTGAAAGAGGAGTCGCGCGAGGATGCCGATGTTCTGGAGAGAACTCAGCTCCGCATGACCGATCTTCGCAAGCAGTTTGAAGATCTCAAAGAGGAGCGCGACAAGATCGCTGAGGAGATCGGGCGGCGCGACAGCGGTTTCGCAGAGATCGACAAAAAGCTCGAAGTTGAACGAAACCGCCACCGCGAAGAAGCCTCCGTGGCATTCCAGCAAATCGGCGACGCCAACCGTGCCATTTCTGAATTCAAGGCGGAGCTCGGGCTCATTGACACCCGCATGAAACAACTTTTTGGAGAGATTGGTCGCCACATCAGTCATCACGCCGCGCACAATCCCCAGTGCCGATCGGCTTCACAAAACCAGCGGGCAATGATCGAAGTCATGTCCCAGTTACGGAAGTCGATCAGTCTGAATCACAAACTCTCAGGCAACTGATCGCCCCCGAGCGCGCCACTTGACTGGCGACTCCGTCTAACAAATTGCTGCGCCCGCCCAAGGGGATCCGAGCATCGACAGATCCGTAGTCGATGCAAACTCCCCTCATCAAGCCAGGGAGCCATCTTGATCTGCGGCGCGGCGATCAAGGTCCATTCTCTTTGAAACATTTGACACGCGTCCTTCGTTTCCATCGACAAATTCGTCCCAAGCATCTTTCGCCAATGCGCCAGCATGGCCGGAGGGGCACGGGCTGAGCGATCAATTCCAATCCCAATCCCGCAGAACATTGAACTTACTTAAGAAGATTCTCGCACCGTTGACGGTCGTGCTTGCCATAAACACCACCACTCATGGCGAGGGGAAATCCCACAAATACGACATCGTCATTTATGGTGGGACTTCCGCCGGGGTGACCGCAGCCGTGCAGGCATCCAGGATGGACCGGAGCGTGGCGATTGTCGGACCTGACAAACACCTCGGTGGACTATCCTCCGGCGGCCTCGGATTTACGGACACGGGTCGGAAGGAAGTGATCGGCGGCCTGTCGCGGGAGTTCTACGAACGCATTTATGACTACTACAGAAAGCCCGATTACTGGAAATATGAGACTGAAGGCGATTTCCTGAAGAAGAAGCTGGGAATGCGCCAAACCACCAAGGATGCCATGTGGTCCTTTGAGCCAAGTGTTGCGGAGTCCGTGTTCGAGGATTTGATCCGCGAAAACAAGATCCCGGTATTTCGGGATCAATGGCTGGATCGTGAAAACGGCGTGGTCAAATCCGATGGCCGTATCAAATCCATCACCATGCTCAGCGGCATGAGCTTCGAGGCCAAGGTCTTCATCGATGCCAGCTACGAGGGCGACCTGCTGGCCGCCGCCGGTGTGAGTTATCACGTGGGTCGTGAAGCGAACAGCGTCTATGGCGAAACCTGGAACGGCGTGCAGGCCGGCGTTTTCCACCATGATCACCATTTCGGAGACATGAAGATCTCTCCCTACAAGGTTCCAGGTGACCCGGACAGCGGTGTGCTTGCGAGGATCTCCACAGTCCCAGCGGAACCGAACGGAAGCGGAGACAAAATGGTGCAGGCCTACTGTTTCCGCATGTGCCTGACCAATGAAGCCGAGAACCGCATTCCCTTCCCCAAGCCCGAGGGCTACGACCCGGATCAGTACGAACTTCTTCTACGAATATTCGAGCACCTGGATCCCATGCACGTGTTCCACAAGTTCGATCCCGTCCCAAACAACAAAACCGACAGCAACAATCACGGCCCGTTCAGCTTCGACAACATCGGGATGAACTGGGACTACCCCGAGGCGAGCTACGAACGCCGCAGGGAGATCATCGAAGAGCACAAAACCTATCAACTCGGGATGCTCTACTTCCTCTCCAACGACCCGCGCGTTCCGGAGAAACTTCGCGAAGCGATGAAGGTGTGGGGCTTACCCAAGGATGAATTCGTCGACAACGGAAATTGGTCGCATCAACTCTACGTTCGGGAAGCCCGGCGCATGGTGGGCAAGCATGTCATCACCGAGCACGATCTGATCGGAAATCCCGAGAACCCGAAATCGATCGGCATGGGCTCCTACGGCATCGATTCCCACAACACCCAGCGCTACATCACGCCCGAGGGCTACGTTCAGAACGAAGGAGATGTCGGCGTCAAGGTTCCCCCCTACCAGATCACTTATGATGCCATCGTTCCCAAGGAAAACGAGTGCAGCAACCTCCTCGTCCCGGTGGCCGCATCCTGCTCGCACGTCGCCTACGGGTCCGTGCGCATGGAGCCCGTCTTCATGATCCTCGGCCAAAGTGCCGGCACGGCGGCCAGCCTGGCGATCGAGGATGCCGTGAGCGTCCAGAATGTGGATTACCCCAAGCTGAAGGCGCGCCTGACTGCCGACAAGCAGGTCCTTGAGTTCAAACGTTGAAAACCCCTCCTGTGGGCGGCCCTCACTTGGTCTCTGCCTGAGCCAGCGTCTCCAACAACTTGCGGTGAATCCCCCCAAAGCCGCCATTGCTCAGCACGACGATCACATCGCCTTCCAGCACCTCGGCACAGACAGCTTCGACGATGCCGTCCACGCTCGGGATGTGACGACCGCGACCTCCTTCGACGGATGCCGCCACCACGGCAGGATCCAAGCGATCCTCAAGCGGCACTTTCTCGGGATCCGGAAGGTCAGGCAAGATCGCCACATCCGCCCCTACCAGGCAGTCCGCGAGCTCCCCCTGAAAGACCTTGCGTTTGGTGGTGTTCGAGCGCGGTTCAAAGATGACCCAAAGCTTGCTGCCCGGGTGCTGCTGCCTGATCGCCTCAATCGACTGACGAATCGCCGTCGGATGATGAGCGAAGTCATCGACGACCTTCACGCCGCGCACTTCACCACGAACTTCCTGGCGGCGGGCGATTCCATCGAAAGTTTCCAGGCCTTCACGGATCTCATCTTCGGACAGACCTCCGAGTCCCGCAGCTACCACCGCCATCGCCGCGTTGCGCACATTGAACTCGCCGGGCATCCGGATCGAATAGGCCACTCCGTCGAGCTTGAATGAACTACGATCTTTCTCGTAGCTCACATCGCTGATCTTCAGATCGCAGGTGTCGGAGAAACCCACCCTGCTGATCGGACAAGGCGCCTTTCCGATGATGTCCAGGCAGTTCGCATCATCGCCGTTGATCACGGCCCGACCATTTCGCGGCACCACATTGAGCAGGCGTTTGAAGGTCAGCTTGATCTCATCGAGATTGTTGTAGATGTCAGCGTGGTCGAACTCGATGTTGTTCACGACCGCCACTTCGGGAAGATAGTGGAGGAACTTCGAACGCTTATCGAAAAACGCGGTGTCATATTCATCGCCCTCCAGCACATTGAATTCGGAATCCGCGAAATTTGCGCCCCGTCCGAGATTCTTCGGCAATCCGCCAATCATCCAACCCGGATCTCGACCGGCGGAAAGAAACAGCCATGCGAGGATCGATGACGTCGTCGTCTTGCCATGCGTCCCACTGACCACGAAATTCCGACGACCTCGCAGAAAGTGCTCCTTCATCACTTCCGGCAGGGAAACGTAGAGCAAGCGGCGATCTAGCGTCGCCTCCGCCTCTTCATTCCCGCGGCTGATGGCATTGCCGATCACGATTGCATCGGCACCCGCCGGGATGTTATCCGCGCGATATCCCTCGCTGAGTTCGATGCCTTCATTTCTGAGGAAGTCCGACATCGGCGGGTAAACATTCGCGTCCGATCCGGTGACGGTGAACCCTTTACGTTTCATGGCGACGGCCACCGACCCCATGGCCGTGCCGCAGACCCCAACAAAGTGGAAATGCTTCTTCTCAGACATTGATCAAAAAGTCGGTGCGGACACCGTGCCGCGGTCTCGTTCTTCTTCGCGCTTGCGAAGGATGCGGTCGGCGATCTCGCGAACCATTTCACTCAGCAGCAACCACAGGTGACTGCCCTCGCGGTAGTCCGCAGGGGCGATGTGTTTCACCCGGTTCGCGTGCGCGCAAAGTTGGAAACATTTGCCGAAGCTCCGGCCGGTCTGGTCTTCCGGATTGTAGACCGCAATGCCCTGACCACCATTCCGCGAAACCACCGTGAAGCACGGAACATCCGTCGGCCCGTCGCCCACGTAAATCATGTTCTCAAAGGGCACCGGGCGAATCTCAGGCGGCATGTGGTCGTTCACATCCTGCGAGTAATCCAGCATGCCCTTGTTGATGCGGAAAAGGAACTGGGTCTTGGTCGTGTGGGAAATCGCGCGCTTTGGGAACGAAATATTCCCCGATGCGTTCTCGCCAAACTCGCAACCGAAAATCGCTTTCACGCGGTGCTTCAGCCGTGAGCCATCAAGCAGCGCCTTCAGGCCGGAGGAGATGATGTAGTACTCCACGGAAATTCCCGCCGCTTCATGATCGGGCTTCAAAACCCCTTTGTGGAGCTCGTCAAAAATCTCCGGGACACCCGGGAAGAAGTTCAAACCCGCGCCGAGTTCCTCGAGACGCTTGTTGGTCACGCCGTCCATCTCCAGGTAGTCGAGCAGGCACTTCAAATAGGCCATCTCCCCGTCCCACTGCTCGTCCTTCACCAGCGCATTGCACTTCTTCCAGAACTGCTCGGGATCAATGCCGAATTCAGGGAATACGACATCGTCCTGCATGTAGCGCGGACTCAGCGTCTGGTCGTAGTCGAAAACCAGCGCAATTCGATTTTGGGGAACAGCCATTGAAGCGGGTGAAAGGCAATCAAGCACCCTAGCTACCGGCAAGCGCAATCGGCACTGGCGGCGCTGGACCCGATCGACATCCGCCATCAGCCCAGGCTCTGAGCCTTGACCTCCGGCGAGGCCTACTCGACCACCAGTTCGCTCAATGCCGCCTCCAGCGTCGGGTAGCGGAACTTGAAACCCCGTTCCAGAAGCACCTTCGGCACTGCATGCTGACTCGCCAGCAAGCTCTCCGCAAACCCGCCAAGGACCAGTTTCAGCGCCCATGCCGGCACATGCATGAAGGCCGGACGCTTGAGCGCTGCAGCGAATTTCCGCGTCAGGTCGCGGTTTCTTTCAGGCTCGGGCGCGCAGCTATTCACCGGTCCCGCATAGTCCTCGCCCAGCATGTAGAGCATCCCCGCGACGAGATCTTCGAGGTGAATCCACGGCATCCACTGCCCCCCTTTGCCCAAACGTCCTCCGGCTCCGAGCGAAAAGGCCGCCCGCATCTTCGTCCAGGCTGCCCCGCCATGCCCGAAGACCACCCCGGTCCGCCATTGCAATACCCGGACACCCAAATCCGCTGCTCGATCCGCCGCCTTCTCCCAGTCCCGACAAAGCTCCGCCAAATAGCCATCGCCGAAGGCCGCGCGCTCATCAAGCAACTCGTCTCCGCGATCTCCGTAGATCCCGACAGCCGTTCCGTTCAAAAACACCCCCGGTCGCTGCTCCTCCCGCTCGAGGGCACCCACAATCGTATCCACCACCCCTACCCGGCTTTCCCGAAAGCGCTTCTTCCGCGACTCCGTCCAGCGCTTGTCGATCCCCTCGCCCGCCAGATTCACAATCACCTGCAAGCCTGATAGATCGGGATCATCGGACCACTCCCTCCATTCCGACACCCCATCGCCAGGTGCCCGCGCGCTGCGGCTGTATCCCACGATTTCCCAGCCCGCGATGCTTGCTTGCCGCACCAATTCCGCCCCGATAAATCCCGAAGCTCCCACAATCCCCATCTTTCCCATCTCAGCCTTCATCCACTCCCATCATTGGCAGCTTCCCCGCTTGCGCAATCGCTTTCCACCTTTACTTGGCTGCGGCTTGGGACTGAGATGCCGCCCGATGAGGCTTGTTACCTTCCTGCTTTCCACCACGCTTCCTATCGCAGCCCAACAAGCCGACGAGATTTCTCCTCCGCGCGACCATGAGCCCGCACCGATCGGCCCCGTCATCCCCGTGCCGCTGCCTACTGATACGGACATGCTCGCCGCGGACAATATCGCTCCCGCCCAGCCGGAATCCGTGAAACTCGCGATGGACGGCGGTGCCGACTACACCGCCGCCACCCAGACGCTGGTTTCCAAAGGAGCGATCCGCGCCACTGCCGATACCGGCATGACGCTCAGCGCCAATCGTGGCCGTTACGAAGGGGAATCCAAACTCGTCATCGTCGAAGGTCAGGTCAAACTCCGCACCGAAACCGGCGTCGAAATCTTCGCCGACAAGGGCGTCCTCGACGACACCGCCCGAACCGTTACCCTGACAGGAAAGGTCTCCATCTATCAGGGCCAAACGCTTCAACGGGGTGACCGCGTGGTCTATTTGATGGATGAAAAAAAGGTCGATGCCTCAGGCCTGCGCACCGGTGTCGACCCCCTTCTCCTCGAAGCCGGACAGTTCACCATGGAGGAACGAGATGGCGAAAAAGTCTACGTGGGTCACGGCGCCGGGGTGACCACCCACGACGTCGAAAAACCCGCTTTCTGGGTCAGATCCGAAGAAACCACCGTTTACCCAGAAGACAAAGTCACCTTCAAGGACATGAAGGTTTACGCCGGGGAGACTCCCATCTTCTGGCTACCCTATTTTTCCCAGCCACTCGATGGCGACCTCGGTTATCACTTCGTCCCCGGGGCCCGCTCGAACTGGGGTGCCTACCTTCTCAACAGCTACGGGATGCTGCTGGGTGAAGGCGACTCCGTCACCGGCGACGACGCCTGGCTGCTTTCCCGATGGAACTTCGATCTCCGGGCGCGGCGCGGGGTCGCAGGCGGTCTCGACCTCATTGACCGTCGGCAGGAGGAAAACCCGAATCTAACAGGGCTCTCGCTCTACTTCGCCTACGACTCCGATCCCACCATCTCACGAACCGGGCTTCCCCGACCGAAGCTCGACCACGAGCGCTGGCAGGCCGCGCTCCAGTACCGCGTTCCCCTCTCCCTTGAAGGCGGCGACAAATGGCGGGCCGACTTCAATATCAACGCTCTCAGCGACAATTACTATCTCGAGGACTTTGATTCCGAGATGTTCCGCACCGACCCGAGTCCCGACAACACCTTCGGCCTCTTCCGTCAGGACGAGAACTCACTCTTCGGCATTGTCGCCCGCGTTCGTCCGAACGATTTCTACCGCTCGGACACCCGACTTCCTGAGATTTCCTTCGACCAATCCCGACGTCCGATCTTCGGCAGCCCGATCCTCCATGAAGGCATCACCTCATTCACGGTCTCCAGTGAGGAAATCGGTTCGGCCACCGCATCCACCATCCGAAGCCTGCTTGCCCTTCCACCCGGCAGCCCGCTCGTCCCGACCCTCATCAGCCAGCTACCTCCCTACGAAAGGCAACTCGTTCAGACGATCCGCGCCCTTCCTCCCGGAAGCACCGTGTTGCCAGCCTTGACCCAGCAGCTTCTCAATCCTGCTTACACCCGCTTCAATACCTATCAGGAACTTTCCCTTCCAAGGACCTTCGGCGGCTGGCTCCATTTCACTCCGGAAGTCGGTGTGGGGTACTCCCGCTACTGGAACGTCGAAGGACCTGCAAATTCGGCCAGCCGAACCCACCTCTACGCCGGTGCCGAAGCGTCCCTGAAGTTCAGCAAGGACTTCGGCGATTACCGTAGCCGCCGCTGGGGACTGGATGGACTGCACCACGTGTTCCAGCCATACGCCCAGTTTTCCTTCCTGAATACCGACGACCTCGAACCGCTGTTTCCCGGCATCGACCGTGAAACCTTCACCACCCGACCCCGCACCCTCGATCCCAGCCGATTCACCGCCGTCGACTCACTTCGCGACTGGTCGATCTTCCGCTTCGGCATGCGCAATCACCTCATCACCAGACGCGACAAACAGAGCTTCGAATGGCTCTACATGGATACCTACATCGATGCCTTTGCCGATGATCCCGAGTTTGATCGCAGTTTCTCGAACCTCTACAACGACATCACCTGGATGCCGCTTCCCTGGCTCAATGTGGATCTTGAAACACAGTTTCCCGTCATCAACGACGGCTCGGGATACTCCGAAGTCGCCGCGCGTTTCCGATTCATGCCAAATGAAAATGTCGAACTCTCGATCGGCAATCGCTTCCTCAACAACCACCCCGTCTACACCGACTCCAATCGCTTTGATGTCAGCACCTTTATCCGGCTCAACGACAAATGGGGCGTCGGTGCCCTGCAGTACTGGGAGATGGACGACGGCGTTCTTGAGCTCCAGCAGTATACCGTTCACCGCGACTTCAATCACTGGGTCGCCGCCCTCGGATTTACGGCCCGGGACAACCGCATCGACAACGAATACGGGGTCGTTTTTTCCTTCACCCTCAAGGATTTCCCCTCCGCCACCCTGCCACTGAAGATGGATGCCGAGTAGGGAAAATCCAAGTACCAGCATCCGTCCCCCAACATGGATTGCTCGCTCATTCCCAACAGGGAGCCCGCCAGTTCCAAGCTCGCTCATCGCGCTCTTCAGATGGGAGCATCGAATTCATTCCTCTCAGCCCACCTGCCTTCTCTCCAAGTTAAGTTTAAATGTTTAAAGTTTCCATGACCCCTGCCGAACTCGTCTCCGCTCTCAACTGGCGCTACGCAACCAAGTCCTTCGACCCTAACAAATCGCTCTCCGATGATGCATGGCAGGCCTTGCTCGACAGCCTCGTGCTCGCGCCTTCATCCTTTGGCCTCCAACCTTGGAAATTCATTGTCGTCTCCGACCCGGAGATCCGTGAGCGACTGCGCGAGAATTCATGGGGCCAAGCCCAGGTCACCGATGCCGACAAGCTTGTCGTCTTCACCAGCCGCACCGACATGACACCTGAAGACATCCAGCGCTGGGTCAATCGCCTCGCCGAAGTTCAGGATCAGGCTCCCGAGGACCTCAAAGGCTACGCCGGCATCGTCGAAGGATTCTGCCAACGCATGTCACCGGAAGCCCGACACAACTGGAATATCCGCCAGACCTACATCGCTCTCGGTCAGTTCATGGCATCCGCTGCCGCGATCGGCGTCGATACCTGTCCGCTCGAAGGCATCGACCCCTCCGGTTACGATCACGAACTCGGCCTCGCCGGCAGCGGCTACGCCACCTGCGTCGCCTGCGCTGTTGGCTACCGAACCGAGGATGACAAATCCGCCGCGCGCCCCAAAGCGCGCTACGTTCAGAGTGATGTGATCAGCGAGCGCTGATCCGTTCAGCCTGCGACCACGAAATTCGGATCGAAAAAGCTCATCGCTTTGATCCCTCCTTCCGCATCGTTGTAAAACACCACCACGTAGTTGCCCGGCGTGTCCGGTGTGAAAAGGCATAGCTGCGTTTTGGCGTCACTCATTCGGATTTCGACATCTCCGCGTGAATTTCCGAGGTCCAGCGAGGTCGTCCTAAACCGCTTGACCGAGGGTTTCTCCACCACCTTGCGAGCTGCTGTGGCGATCATGAATGGAATCTCTTCCTGAATGCACACACTCACTACCGTCAGCCGGAATCCCTTCTCGACCTCCTTCTGCTTGAGCTTGAGGATCTTTGCCTTCCAAGCCGGCGGTTCCCCTTCCTCGACCTCCAGCTTTTCGGAAAAAGCAATCAGCGTCGTCGTCTGGCTCTTCACCACATCGAGCTTCGTCTTTCCTGTTTCCACACCCTCCTTCTTCACTTCCAGAGTCGGAGAGCCCGGCTTGATTGCCACGCCACCGGTCCGCTGCGCAAACTTGTACCCCTTCGGGTAGAGGTTACGCCCATCCAGATGATAGGTCGTATTCCCCTGGCCTGCTGCCACCACATTGACCAGGCGAATGAAACCAAAATCAGGGATCTCGTCCTCCTGCGCCTGCGTATTCCCAGCCGTCACCATCAGCGCACAGAGCGGCGCCATCCATCGTCTAAAAATCGTTCTCATGAATTACTGCGGGTTCGTACTTCTCGCCATTGATCTCACCGTCTTTTGACCGCTCACCGGGATCGGCAAACAAATTGAAAACCTTACGGGACTCCGCCAGTACCACCGGTGTCGCCGACGAACCTTTCGGCAATGGCACGATCGCCTGCCCAACCACCCACACCCGGAAATTCCGCGACCTGAATGTCGAGGACTCATAGATCCGTGCGTAAAGTTCCTCCGCCGCCGAGTCCGACCACTCGATCATATCCTTGTATTCATACAACTCGCGGTTACCGAAAATCTTCTCTCCATCTTCGTTCTCGATCGACGCGAGTTCGGCGGCAGAAGCAAAGGGCCGGCCTCGCAGAATTGCCTCGGCAATGAGGTCACCCGCCCTATCCCGAGCCGGAGTTCCCAGCTCGATATTCGTCGTTGGCGGTGCCATCAGGTCATTGGTCGAATGACTCTTGGAAACTTGCCGGGAGAGATCCGGATCCTGCTTCAGATTCCCCATTACCAGGGCTCGGATCGCCGTCACGGAGGCGGTGTTGATATTCACCTGCCCATCGATCATGCGGAAGTCTCCCTCACGCTCATCCTTCTCAGATGACTTGGGAATGCCGACATGGAAGAGATCCAGCAGGTGCGCCGCATGCTGACCGCCGAGCAGATCCGCACCATCCTCTTCACCCGGCACTTTAAACTTCGGATGCTCCGCCCTTCCGATCCTCAAGGTATTTCCTCCTCCGTGATCGGCACTCGATGCCGCTTCCACTTCGACCGATGGCCAGGAGCCTTGTCCCGAAGGCATCAATCCCCCCTGAAGCTTTAGCGTGTCCGTGCGGCTCTCATAACTCGGCTCCCACATCAGCGGATCGTAAGCCCGCCCCATCTCACACGCGCTGTAGAAAACCCCAAGATTCGAAATCCGCATTGGGGCTTCTTCCCGCAATGGATCAACAAGCCCACTGAGCCATTGCGGATCATCCGGATCAATCCGCTGATCCCCTTCATCACCCCCCACCCGAATCGCCGTCGGCACCCGGCCAAACGCGGAATTGTGCCCGCCATCGGGCCACTCGGACGGCATCGCCCGGCCGTACACTTTCGGCTTGGTCGAGGAATCGCTGCCGTAAACCGTGCTCCAGCGAATCGTCCGACGATGTGGGCTGAAATTTCCATACTTGTTGGGAGCCATTGCCTTGCTTGGCGTCGAGGAGTCCGATGACTGACCGATGTAGGCCGACATCCGGGGATCTCCCATGTTGTTCACGTAATTGAACTCGGCCGCATTGGGATCCACCGAATACGAATGCCCCGGAATACAGGCTTCGATCCGTTGCCTCAAACGAGTCTTCGTCTCCGGTTTGGACTGCGTCGGATAGTGCAGATTCATCTCACGGCGAACGATGTTGCCTCTCGAACCGTCAACCTCCACCCCGTTCCACCTCATTCGATAACCCGAGGTTCCACGCGGAATTTCACGCAGCTCGATCGGGCTCGGAACGAACTCGCTCGGATAGCGGTACTCCACCTCACCCGCTTTGATCACTCGATACTCATTGGGCTGCAGAGGGGGATCCAGAACGACCGGCGGCAGCCAATAGGCACCATCCTCCTTCTCAAGCAGGGGAGAAACCACCGAGGCATCCTCCAACACCTCAGCAGAACCCAGCTCAATCCCAGCAATCAAATCGATGTCGGTCACATAAGCACTCCCATAACTCACTTGCACCGTTCCTTCCGCCACCTGATCGCTCATATTCCACAGCTCGACGTAGACCGCACCTGTTAGGATGAAATGCTTCACGTCACCGATTTCCCTGAAGTCTTCCCAGCGATAGCGCATCGCGTATTCACTCACCACCGGATAGCTATCGAGTCCCCGATAAACGCCAAGCTCCGCACTCGGATCTCCATCCGTGTCCGCGTAGTCGAAAATATTCGCCGCCAGGGTCTTCAGGTAGTCATCAGGAAAGCCACCTTTCCGATCCACGAAGTTCGGCAATGCCTCATCGACCCACTCCGCCCACTCCTCGATTGAAGCCTTCCTCTCAGCGTTGAGCAAGCGGTTCAAATTCAGCTTCGGCTGACCGGCCGCCTTCGCAGAAATCCCCTTCGCATACGGAACGGTCGGGCGTTCACCATAGGGCCGCACCGTCGCATCCACACTCTCCTCAACGTTCCGGGCCTCCTCATCCACCAAGCGCCCCGTCACATCATCCCTCTCGAAGGGAGCCTCGTAATCCATCGCCGCGAGCACCGAGTCAGGAGTATGCATGACCGACTGAGCCTTCACCAATCGCTTGCCGAGATCACTGGGATCCTCATCACTCACCACCTTGGGATCGAGCGCGCGAAAAGCCAGCTCAGGGGTTGAGACGTCCGGGTCCTCACGCACCCCAGGTGCCGGAAACGGCCACTCAACCCGTCGGTCCTCTTCATCCGGTTCATCACCGAGGTCGAGCTGACCGCTGAGTTTCCCCTGCAAATCCTCCACCCAGAAGGCATAGCGCCCGACGGTCCGCTGGTCCTCATCGAGAACCGGAATCCAGGATACCCAGGCATCGTCACTGCGTTCCCTGACTTCGAAGTTCGCCGGCTCACTTCCAATCAAATCCAGCGCGTCAAAGCTGTCTCCGAAATCCTCCACCGTCACCGAGTCCTGCTCCGCACTATACAGAGGAAAGAGTTGATACTTCACCGCATCTCCGCCTCCTTCGCCACGCGCCAGATAGAGCAACTCCAGCGGCTCCCTATTCTCGATCCGCTCTTCACCTTTCTGCGCCACGATCAGGTAGTCATCATTCGCCGATTGCTCGCGCAAGATTCCGCGAACATCCTCCATACCCGCACGCGCCACCCATTCGGCTCGCTTCGAATCAACATAAGACCTCGCCGTTTTTCGCTCGATCCCGACCACCGCCAGCACACCCACTGCCATCAGCAGCATCGCCGCCATCACCACCAGCACGGCCGCCAGTGTGAAGCCTTCAGAGCGATTCTTCCGCAGTTCAGTCCGCATGGCCAATGGGGTGAGTCATTTCGTAAATCTCCAGCGTTCTCGATTGGTCCACATCGGCGGGACGACCAATCAGCGGACTCGAATCCCAATCTGCTGTCGTTCTCAGCTTTCCCACCAACTCCCGTCTTGCCACGACCAACTTCATTCTCACCGCATCCGGCTTCTCAGCGAACGGGTCGTCCGACTTCTTGTCCCAGACTTTCCAGCTTCCACCCGACTGTCGGATCAGGCCATCGACTTCAAAGGAGATCACCCCAAATGCCACCGGTTCATCGACCGTGCGCTCTTCATAGAGCTGGTCGACCGTATCATTCCTCAAAGCATCAAAAACCACATCGCTGCTGCGAAATCCCCGCATCAAACAGCGCACCGTCTCCCGTCCGATCTCGAGATCCTTCACATAGTAATGAACCAGGCAAAGATCCCCAACTGCCTCATCCACCGCTTGCGCATCCGCTGCCTGCAGACAGGTAAAACCCAGCTTGTCAGTCCGCCACGCAGCACTCGATTCATCCATTTCCAGAAAACCCCAGGCCTTCGACAAATCCTCAGCCACAAGGGTCAGGATCGCCCGAGCCTCCCTCTCGGCCGCCACCCCATCCGTGCTGCGACCATACTCATTTCCCGTCGTGCTCAGCGCCGCCACTCCGAGCAGAAGCACGATCGTTCCGATCGCTGTCGAAGCAAGAATCTCTAACAAGGTAAATCCGTGCGCTCTCCTCATGGCAGCTTGGTGTGGAAGATGACCTGCGATCGCTTGCTCGCAGCCTTGCTTGCAGGATACTCGACGGCCACCGCCACCGTCACCAGATCCACCTCACGCGATGTCGTATCAAGCTCGCCGGAAAGCTTCGCCAGGTAGTAAACCTGATCGTCGTCGAGCTTCACCAGTCCCTGGTCATACTGAGCCTGCGTCAGCACCCCGAGAACGGCACCATCCCGCCCGAATCCCAGCGCCATCAACTTCCCTGCAGACCCAAAACTCTCGCCCGCCTTGACGGGCGAAAAGTAGGCCGAATTTCCTTTTCGCGCAGCCCGCAGCTCGAGCAGACAGTAATCGGCAATCGCCGTCGCGCGGGTCTCTGCCCTCGCCGAGGCCCCCGTCCCACTGGCTTTCAGCATCGCCGCCATCGCCAGCGGAATCACCACCGCCAAAACACCGACCGACACAATCGTCTCCACCAGCGAAATGCCGGAGGCAAAGCCGGATCGATGACGAGCTGCCTTCATACGTCGAGCACCCATGGTCGTGCCACCACCCGGCCAATGCGGATCGTTCGGCTTGCTCCTTGCTCGACCTTGACTGCCGCTCCGTTGCGGTAGGTCCCGCGGCCCAGCTTGATCACGATCGACTCCGATCCCTGCGGCTGGGCGAGTCCTCCACGCGGATTGAAGACCAGCGCCCGCACATCGGAGTTTTCCTCCCCGTCCCTCCACACCAGACGAACAGGCACTTCATCCATGAGATTATGGAGCGAATCCACTTCTCCTCCAAAGAACGCAATCCCGCCCGGCAGCTTCAGCCACTTCTGCAGAAGTTCCCCTTTCAAGGCTCCGTCATCCGTCTCACCATCGAGTCGGAACAAACCAATCCGGCAGATCCCATCATTGAATCCCCCCTGACCCGGCTCAAGAATGGCCAGCGCCACTTCACTCCTGCGGGTGATCGCCGACGTCCGTGCTTGCTCGATCGCTACCGTAAAGCTCTCAGACGCCGTCCGCAGCGCCGCAGCGCCGGTATTTCCGACGGCCGTCAGGGAGATCCCGACCAGCAGCACAATGATCCCAATCACCGTGACGATCTCGACCAGCGTAAAGCCGGAAGCCCGTGGATTGGGGGATGATGGTTGGGGGCGGATCACGAGAAAATTGACGGTCGAATGAGGAGATCAGGAATCTGACACTGCTCTCAATCAAGCATCTTTCGAATCGTCCGCCAAGCTTGCACACGCAAACTCGATCACGTGACGTTCCTGCCATGACTCGCAGCTTCCTCGTCCTCTTTCTCAATTTCCCCCAGCCCATTCCGTGCCGATTTCCGCTGAATTACCGAAAATCCCGCCACCTCAAGTCCTCCTCACCTGGGTGTCTCCCTACAAAAAAACCCGACCTGCTCTCACAGATCGGGGTTGATTAAAGTCAGAGAATTGAAGGCTTAGTTCCAGCTCTTGATATCGTCCGGTGTGCCTTCCTTTTTGTCGCCGCCAGGGCTGTAGACAGCCACCTGCTTGCCGCGAAGCTTGACCTGCTTGCCGCCGAACGAGAAGTCCAGGCTGTCCGCATAATCGGTATTGAGGATGACGGTGTAAGGATTGCCGAAGGGATCGTAGAGACCGTCGACGGAATCACCGGATCCAAAGTCGATGCCACCCTTTTTCCCCTTGGCTTCCTTGCCTTGGAGGAAGATCACACTGCGGGTGTTCTCGATGTTGCTGCCGCTGCCTTCCATGCCGAGAAGAATCTCAAGAAGCTTCGTGCTTCCACCAGCCGTCTCGACCTGTTTCGGGACATCCGGCAGACGGTTGTACTCCCCGTAGAAATTTTCGACAGCTGTTGCCAGACTGCTTGCCATGACCAGCCCTTCGGTCTTCTTGGCCTTCTTAATCGCCAGGTTAACACCGGCAAAGCTAAGGCCGGCCAATACCGCGATGATGGTGATGACAACAAGGAGTTCAATAAGCGTGAAGCCCTTGGCACGACGGGTGGATTTCTGGTTTTTCATTTTTTTGGTGGTTGGTGTTGCGAAAACAAAACGCATCGGCACCGTTCTGGCAACGCGCTTTTCCTTAGCCTTGACAACGTATATACATACTGTCATCTTCCCGATCTGGCAAGCGTCCGTTTTGAAAAAGCCTCTCTCTTGTTGAGGTTGGGCGCGTCCGGCAAATTTGCCGGCAGAATCACATGATTCCCATTGCCGCCCCCCTTACTACACTCCAATATCCATTATGCCTCAAGCATCCCTGCGCGACCGTATCCTCGAATTGATACGCTCAAGCGATTATCGTCCGATGAATAAATCGGATCTCTCCCGCGTCCTCAAAGTCCCTCTCAAGCAGCGCTCCCAGCTCCGCAAAGAGCTCCAAGCCCTCGAAAGGTCCGGCGACATCGTCCTCGGCAAAAAGAACCGCTACCAAAGCCCCTCCGCCAAAGGCGACCAGCTGCGCGGAAGCATCAAGTTCACGCCAAAGGGCGATGCCTGGTTCTTTCCCGATCAAGCCGATGCCGAAAACAAGGCCTCGGGCATTGACCTCGAAAAGAACTCACGCCTCTACGTCCCCCGCCGCGATACCGGAAACTCCCTCGATGGGGACCGCGTCCTCGCCACCCTTCACCAACCCCGACCCGACGCCCGGGACTACCGCCGCAACCGCGACACCGAACCGGAAACCCGCGCCAAAGTCGATCTCGTCATCGACCGTCGCTCCGGAAAAGTCGTCGGCGTCTTCCACAGCGCCGCCAAGGGCAAAAACTCATGGGTCATTGCCGACGACTCCGCGATGAACGGCCGAGTCGACGTCATCGGTGACCACACCGCCCGCGCCGGCCAGATGGTCGTCGTCGCGATCGACGATTATGAAAGCGCCCCGCCCCGCGGCCACATCATTGAAGTCCTCGGATGGCCCGATGAAGCTGGAGTCGATATTCTGGCCATCATCCATCGCAACGGCATCAAGACCTCCTTCCCCGACGAAGTCCTCCGCGATGCCCGTCAATTCGGAGACAAGGTCGACCCCAAGGAAGTCGCACGACGCGAAGACTGGCGCGACCGGCTCGTCATCACCATCGACCCTGGTGATGCGAAAGATCACGACGATGCCATCTGGGTGAAGAAAACCGATAACGGCTGGCAACTCGCCGTCCACATCGCCGACGTCTCCCACTACGTCAAACCTCGTACTTCGCTCGACAAGGAAGCCATCGAACGCGGCAACTCTACCTATCTCGTCGATCGCGTCATCCCGATGCTCCCCGTCGAACTCTCCAACGGCCTCTGCTCGCTCAAGCCCTTCGCCGACCGACTCACCAAGTGTGCCGTGCTCGACGTCAACAAGCAGGGCAAGGTGATCAAGTCGCGCTTTTGCGATGCCGTCATCCACTCGCAATCGAAACTCTCCTACGAGCAAGCCCAGGAAATCCTCGACGGCAAACCCGCCCCGAAGGATTCGCCGAAGGAACTCGTCGAGATGGTCAAGGAGTCCTGGGCCATGGCCTCCCGCCTGCGGAAGAGACGCTTCGACGACGGCGCGCTCGACCTCGAAATGCCCGAAGTCCGCGTCCGTCTCAATGACAAGGGACAAGCCGACCGCATTGAAAAGGTCGTTCACACCGAGAGTCACCAGCTCATCGAGGAATGCATGCTCGCGGCCAACGAAGCCGTCGCCAAGATCATCAAGATCCGCAACAAGCCCGCGATCTACCGCATTCACGAAGAACCTGAAGCCTCGCGCCTGCTCGAATACGGCGAGACCGCCAAGGCCTTCGGCTACAGCTTCGGTGATCTAACAAACAAGGATCACATCCAGAAGTTGCTGGATGCCGCCAAGGGCAGGCCCGACGAACACGCGATCAAGATCGGCCTGCTCAAGTCATTGAAGCGCGCTGCCTACTCTCCCGATCCGCTCGGTCATTACGGATTGTCGAAAGCTGACTACTGTCACTTCACCTCGCCGATTCGTCGCTACGCCGATTTGATCATCCACCGCGCGCTCCAGCCCTTCCTCGACAACCCACCGAAGCATCCCGACAAGACATTCGGTCAGGCCGAGCTGCACGACATCGCCCGCCACATCTCCGACACCGAGCGCGCCTCTTCCGATTCGGAAAACGAATCGAAGAACATCAAGATGCTCGAGTATCTCGATCGCTGCTCGAAAGCCGACAAGCCCGTCATTTTCCAAGGCCTCATCACCGAGGTCCGCTCCATGGGCCTGATGGTCGAAGCCACCGACATCGGCACTCGAGGCGTCATCAAACGCGAAGACCTTCCACAAGGCCCCTGGCGTTTCGAGCAAAGCCAGTCCCGCCTTGTCGGTCCCGGCGGACGCCAGTTCCAGATGGGTCAGCGGATCCAGATGGAAGTCGCCAACATCGACCACGAACGCCGCTTCGTCGACTTCAAGATCTCCGGAGAAGCCAAAGGAACCGGCGGCCGCAGCGACAGCCGTCGATCTTCGAAAAAGGCCACCAAATGGGCCCGCGACAAGAAGCCCTCAAAAGACGCCAGCTCAGCCCCGCGCTCGAAAAAGAAGAGCGCCAAAAAATCCGCCAAAAAGTCCGCCAAGAAACACGCCCAACCCCTCCGCCACAAGCGGAAGAAGAAGTCCTAGCGCCCACGTCTCCGATCAGCCGTCCCCCAGCGGGTTTCCGAATCGTGCCTCGCTTTGCCCGGCAATTTCGGTTAGAACCTCTGTCATTCCCTATGACAGAGCAATCCCGCCAAGCCATCGCTGAGCTCCTGACTCTAGCACCCTACCTCGACCAGCACTTGACGCTCGATGAGGAAGAGGTGCTGGAACACGCTCTCAAGGCCATTGGCTGGGACCCGCAGAACCCGGGGAAGATCTTGCTCCCCAACCTCATTGCGCTGGCTCGCGAGGTGAGCGCCGACGATGAAAAAACCGAGGCATTCATGCGCGAGCGGGCGGCGACGCTGAAGTTCTCCGGAGATGCCGAACTCGCATATCACTGGCTGACACGGGTACTGGAATCCGATGGGACTTCAGCCAAGGAAACCCGCTTCCTCAGCCAGATCAAACCCATGCTTTTCGGCTGAGCCCAATCCGGTCACGACCGGACTCATTCCCAGCCGGAAACGGTCAACTTGCCGATCGTCTTTCCCGACTCGATGCGGCGATGTCCTTCGAGAATATTCTCGGCACTGATCGGGCTGAGCCTGTCATTGCCGGTGGCTTTCAAAACCCCTTCATCTACGAGTTCGGCGACCCTTGTTAGAATTTCATGCTGACGAATGATGTCGTTCGTTTTGAACATCGCACGGGTGAACATGAACTCCCAGCAGATGGTGACGCTTTTCACTTTGAAATCGCCACCCATGTCGAGCGCGGCTTCGTGTCCCGTGATGAGAACGACGCCCCCCTGCGGGGCAATCATTTCGCCCATCGCGCTCCAGGTCTTGTCGATGTTGTTGAAGTTGGCGATGTAGCTGACGTTTTCGTAGCCGAGCTCGCGAAGCTGGGCAGGCATGTTGCCATGGTGATTGATGATGTGGTCGGCCCCGAGCTGACGACACCATTCGGAACTCTCGGGACGCGAGGCCGTGGCAATCACCGTGAGCCCGGCACGCTTGGCCAACTGGATCGCCAGGGAACCCACACCTCCTGCCCCGCCGATAATCAAGAGCGTCCTGCCCCGATTTCCGGCGACATCATCCGCGTCGATGCGGAGCCGATGAAAAAGGGACTCCCACGCGGTGAGCGCTGTTAGAGGCAGTGCGGCGCTGCCTGCGGCATCGAGGGAACTCGGACGCTTGGCGACGATGCGTTCGTCGACGAGCTGGAACTCCGCATTTGCTCCCGGCCGCGTGACATCGCCCGCGAAGTAGACCAGATCCCCTTCTTTGAAGAGCGATGCCTGATCTCCGCAGCGAACGACCACGCCTGCGGCATCGAAGCCGAGAACTTTGGGTGCATCGCCATCTTTCGGACGCACCTTGGTATCCACCGGATTGAGTCCAACCGCTTCGATCCTAACAAGCAGGTCGTAACCCCTTGGCGAAGGAGTCTCGACTTCGACTTCAATAGCGGAACCAGCTTCGCTGCTGTTCTTTAGGAATTGGATGGCCTTCATGATGTTTTGATGGCGGGAGAATTGCCACAGATTCCCGCCTTGACCAGCCCTCGTCTCGGCTGGAAGAAGGCGCAAAAAAACCGCGTCCGGATGATCCGGACGCGGCTGAATTCAGGAGTCAGGCCGATGCTTTCTCGAGAGGAGAAAGCTGCAGCCTTTCCTCAGCGCAAATCAATGCGTGGCAGGATTCATCGTCTTGATCTGCTCTTCCAAGGTCGACAAGCTCCAGTCTCCAGGAGTCTGGCTTGGCGGATAGTCCTTCATCGTCATGAGGAACTTGGAGGCAACAACTTGCATCGGTGCCAGCAGGTAAACCTTGTCCATGAACCAGTCCTCGTAAGTGTTCGAGCCGGCCTGAGCCTTTTCGAAGGGATCACGACGGAGGTGGTAAAGGTGCGGAGTGCGCAACTTGATGAACGGCTCACGCCAGATCTGCAGGCGAGTCGCCCGCTCTTCCAGGTAGGTGGCTTTCCAGTCCTGCACGCGGATGGCGCAGACTTCGCCACCGTCGGTCGTGTAGATGAACTCCTTGCGTGGGCAGGCTTCGATGTCTTCATCAATCGTCTTGAATGTCCCGGCCTTCTCAAGGTAAGGGAGCAGGTTGTAGCCGTCGATGTAGTTCTTATAGTTCCGTCCGATCAGCTCAACGCCTTCGCGGAGTTGCTCCTTGATGTTCGGGTTACCTGCAGCGGCAGCGAAGGTTGGAAGCCAGTCTTCGTGCGAAACGATGCCATTTACGGTAGCGCCTGCAGGCCACTTGCCGGGCCAGCGGACATAGCAGGGAACGCGGAAGGCGCCTTCCCAGTTCGAGTTCTTCTCACCGTGGAATGGAGTGGTTCCCGCATCCGGCCAGGTGTTGAAGTGCACCCCGTTGTCGGTGGAGTACTGGACGATCGTGTTGTCAGCGATTCCGAGCTCATCGAGGAGCTTCAGCAACTCACCAACGTGCATGTCGTGCTCGACCATGCCGTCATGGTACTCGTCACCAGTTTTGCCGGCGATACCCGTGTGCTCTTCCTTCACGTGGGTGCGGAAGTGCATGCGAGTGCCGTTCCACCAGCACATCCATGGCTTGCCGGCTTCATTCTGTCTGATGATGAAGTCCTTGGCAGCGGCGAGGGTTTCCTCGTCGACGGTTTCCATGCGCTTTCTGGTCAACGGACCGGTGTCCTCGATCTTGCCGTCGGCAGTCGCCTTGATCACGCCGCGGGGACCGAACTTCTGACGGAAGGTCGATCCATCAGCGAGCTTCATGTCGGCAGGATAGTCACGGTCCTCAGGTTCCTCTTCCGCATTCAGGTGGTAGAGGTTTCCAAGAAACTCATCAAAGCCATGGTTGGTCGGCAAATGCTCGTCGCGGTCTCCTTGGTGATTCTTACCGAACTGGCCGGTCGCGTAACCTTGGCCTTTGAGAACGGCGGCAAAGGTGACGTCGGTCTTCTGCCAACCTTGCGGAGCCGCAGGCAGGCCGACCTTGGTCATGCCGGTCCGCACCGGCACACTCCCATTGAGGAAAGCCGCACGTCCGGCGGTGCAGGATTGCTGACCGTAGTAATCGGTGAAGTGGATACCTTCGTTGGCGATCCGGTCAATATTTGGTGTCTTGTAACCCATCATGCCACGATTCATGTGGCTGATATTCCATACACCGATGTCATCACCCCAGATAATGAGGATGTTAGGTTTCTTTTCCTGGGCTGATGCCACCGCCGCAAGGGCCATGGTGACCACAGCGAGGTATCGCCTTAGTTTGTTTGTTGGTTTCATGTCGAGTAGACTCGTGTTATTTGCAATTCAGGCATCAGCGCGTTCGATGGGATCGAGGGTCCTGATACTTGATTAGGGATGCTGAAGCGGATCCATCTCCGGTCAACAAATTAAGAGGAAGCCAAACCGCAAAATTTCGAGCAACCCTGATTTGATCCCGATGAATTCACCCGCTGCGAAGCGATGCCAGATTGGGCGGCATCGGCCCATTCGAGGGAGAAATCAGGTTCCGTCATTGTCACACTAATGAAGTCAACGAGCGGTTCCTCGGAATCGCGCACGCCACACGGACTCACGAAGTCCGCCACCTCATCGCCAAACCCACGGATGCTCAGCGAAAACTTGATACTCACGCCTGATGTCTGGTTTCCTCCGGCATGCGCATGCCTCCCATGCCCGGACTCACCGGATGCCTTCTCAGCTTTTTTCTTCTGTTCTCACCGACCGTTTGGGGCCAAGCGCAGTCTGCTCCTCCGGCGGATAGCAAAGGTCCGCTTGCGCCTGCGGCCACTGCGGATGCTCCTCCGGCCGAGCCCGAGAAAGTCGTGGCGACTCCGGCAAGCAGCTTCGAATGGTGGAATCGCGAGATCACGATCTTCCGCTCGACGACCACCAAGCTCAGTCCTGAGGCCCGCTCCAAAGATGCTTCCGAAAAGGTCGAGGAATTTTCCGACCAATTGTTAGAAACACCGGTCACGGCTGAGTCGGCGGAGATTGATGGCGAGGCGACAGTCCGCTTCATGGTCGGCGACAAGTATCTCTTCTCGCTGCTCGCTTCCGATCTGGACGAACTCGCAGGCCAGTCACTTGAAGAAGAAAGCCAGGAGGTCCTTGCCAAGATGGAAGAGATCCGTCTGGCGCGTCTTGAACAAGGATCGGCCGAAGCCATCGCCAAGGGCATCACGGCGGCCGTCATTGCATCGGTCATTTTCTTTGCCTCGCTCTTTGTCCTGCGTTTCATCAGTCGCCGCGTCTCGAACTTCGTGGAAAGGCGCATCCGTAGCATGCGACGCCTCAGAGTCGCTCGCACCGACCTCCGCCCGCACTTCGGTCTTCTGGGAAAGCAGTTCATCAAGGTGCTGATCTTTCTTCTCGGGTTCTACCTCTTCTGCATCTGGGTCGCCTTCGTCTTCAATCAATTCCCGCTCACCGAACCGCTCGGCTCGGCTTTCACCGAGCACCTCATGGCCTTCGCTTCCGGCATCCTCAAAACGATGGTCGCGGCCATCCCCGGCCTGGCGACGGCGGCGCTGATCCTTTTCGTGACCCGCTGGCTGGCCAAGCTCGTCGATCGCGTCGTGCGCAGCATGGGAGATGATGAAGAAACCGGTGTGCTGGCAAACGACGCGGCGAAGGCGACCCGGCGCATCGCCGTGGCCTGCATCTGGATCATCGGCCTGGTCCTCGCCTACCCGTATTTGCCCGGCTCGGGAAGTGATGCCTTCAAGGGGATCAGCGTGCTGCTCGGCCTGATGGTCTCGCTCGGATCCTCCGGCATGATCAATCAGGTGATGAGTGGATTCGTCCTGCTCTACTCCGGTTCGGTGCGCACCGGCGAGTACATCAAGGTCGGCGAAATTGAAGGCACGATCACCGAAATGGGCATCCTCGCGGTGAAAGTCCTCACGCCCCCAGGAGAATTCCTGGTCATCCCGAATGCCGTGATGATCACCAATCCGACGACCAATTTCACGCGCCTCAAAAAAGACACCGGCGTACCGATCAGCTCGGTCGTCACCATCGGCTACGATGCGCCATGGCGGCAGGTTCACGAACTCCTCACGGCAGCGGCCAGGCAGACCTCGGGCGTGATTGAAAACCCAGCTCCCAAGGTGCTTCAGAAAGCCCTTTCCGACTGGTATGCCGAGTACACCCTGACCGTCTACGCCGACGAGCCGACCGCCCGTGGGGCGATCCTTTCCGAGCTCAACGGGAACATTCAGGACGCCTTCAATGAAGCCGGCATTCAGATCATGTCGCCCCACTACCAGAAGGATCCGCCGGAGCCGATGGTCATTCCAAAAGACCGCTGGTTCCCCCCGACACCCGGCAGGGAATCATAGAAAGCGGCGGGCTCGTCGCGACGCACCGCGGACTCGTGAAATTTGCGACTCGCAGGTGAGTTCGATGCTCCCACGATTTCGCGGTGAGAATCCCGCGGAACTCGTTCATTGACACTGCGTTCCCTCCCCTTAGTCTCCGCGCGTCCGCGCCGGAGGCCCGTTTTGGGTTCCGGAAATCGGACGCTTTTCGAAAAGCAAACCATATCCACTGATTCAGATGGCAACCCGAAAGAAGACCGCTAAGAACGCGGCCAAGAAAGCGGCCTCCAAGAAGGCTCCGAAGTACGTTTACACCTGGGGCGCCGGCAAAGCCGACGGTCACGGTAAAATGAAGGAACTCCTGGGAGGCAAGGGCGCGAACCTTGCCGAAATGACCCTCATCGGTCTTCCAGTTCCATCAGGCTTCACCATTACCACCGAAGTCTGCACTTACTACTACGATCACAAGCGCACCTATCCCAAGGTCCTTCGCTCCCAGATGGAAGCAGGCGTGGCCAACATGGAGAAGATCATGGGCTACAAGTTCGGCGATGCCGAAGGCTTCCCGCTCCTCCTCGCCGTCCGCTCCGGTGCACGTGACTCGATGCCAGGCATGATGGACACCGTCCTCAACCTCGGCCTCAACGACGCCACTGTGGAATCCCTCGCCAAGGCAACCGACAACGAGCGCTTCGCATGGGACTGCTACCGCCGCTTCATCCAGATGTACGGCGACGTCGTACTTGGTGTGCAGAAGACACCTGACGAAGATCACGAACCATTCGAGCACGTCATCGAATCCTACAAGGCCAAGACCTACGGTGAGGACATCGTCGACTCCGAGCTCACCGCCGAAGACAACAAGGCACTCGTTGCCGCCTTCAAGAAGCTCGTGCTCGACCGCACCGGCCAGGGTTTCCCTGACTGCCCGTGGGAGCAGCTCGAGGGTGCCGCTGGCGCCGTCTTCAGCTCATGGATGAATGACCGCGCGATCGTTTATCGCCGCAAGTATGGCATCCCTGCCGCATGGGGCACCGCCGTCAACGTCCAGGCGATGGTCTTCGGTAACACCGGCAGCAACTCCGGTTCCGGTGTGGCTTTCACCCGTAACCCAGCCAACGGCGAAAACGAACTCTACGGTGAATTCCTCGTCAACGCCCAGGGCGAAGACGTCGTCGCAGGTGTCCGCACGCCGGACGCCGTCGCAGGCATGGCCGAGGCCCTGCCGAAAGCATTCAAGGACCTGATGAAGGTTCGCAAGATTCTTGAAAAGCACTTCAAGGACGTGCAGGATGTCGAGTTCACCATTCAGGATGGCAAGCTCTACATGCTTCAGACCCGCAACGGTAAGCGCACCGCTGCCGCCGCCCTGAAGTTCGCCGCCGACATGGTGAAGGAAAAGCTCATCGACTGGCAGACCGCTGTGTTGCGCAACCCAGCCGACCAGCTTGACCAACTCCTCGCCCCCGTCTTCGACGTCGCCGAAGTCAAGAAGGCCACCATCATCGCCAAGGGTCTTCCCGCCGGTCCTGGTGCCGCTTCCGGTAAGATCTACCTCAACGCCGACCGCGCTGAAGCTGCCGCCAACAAGGGCGAGAAGGTGCTTCTCGTTCGCGTCGAAACTTCCCCGGAAGACCTTCGCGGCATGATCGCTGCGGAAGGCATCCTCACCGCTCGTGGTGGTGTCTCCTCGCACGCCGCACTCGTCGCCCGCCAGATGGGCAAGGTCTGTGTCTGCGGTGCCTCGGGAGTCGACGTCGACTACGAAAACAAAACCGTCAAGGCAGGTGGTCAGGTCTTCAAGGAAGGCGACTTCCTTTCGATCGATGGCACCGCCGGCACCGTCTACGGTGGCGCGCTTGCCACCGAGCCATCCGAAATCATCACCGGCCTCATCCACGGCAAGAAGGCTTCCCAGAAGACCGAGAAGTATCAGAACTTCGTCCAGCTCATGGAATGGTGTGCTGCTGCCACCAAGATGGGTGTCCGCACCAACGCCGACACTCCGGAGCAGGTCAAGAACGCCGTCGCATTCGGCGCGGAAGGCATCGGCCTCACCCGCACCGAGCACATGTTCTTCGAAGGTGATCGCATCGACGCCATGCGTCAGATGATCCTCGCCGAGAATGAGATCGACCGCAAGAAGGCCCTCAAGAAGCTCCTCCCGCATCAGCGCAAGGACTTCTTCGGCATCTTCAAGGCACTCGACGGCAAGCCAGCGACGATCCGCCTTCTGGATCCACCACTCCACGAATTCCTTCCTCACACCAAGGAGCAGCAAATGGATCTCGCACGCACCATCGGTGTGAAAGTCGAGACCATCATGCAGCGCGTGCACGACCTGCACGAGTTCAACCCGATGCTCGGTCACCGTGGTTGCCGTCTCGCGATCTCCTATCCGGAAATCGCCGAAATGCAGGCCCAGGCGATCTTCGAAGCCGCAGCACAGTGCGTGAAGAAGGGCATCCCCGTGGAGCCGGAAGTCATGGTTCCTCTCGTCGGCTACGCCCGCGAGCTTGAGCTTCAGGTGAACATCATCCACCGCGTGGCCGAGGAGGTCATGGCAGCCAAGGACGTGAAGTTCAAATACCTCGTCGGCACCATGATCGAAGTTCCTCGTGGCGCTGTGACCGCAGATGAAATCGCTGAGCACGCTCAGTTCTTCTCCTTCGGCACGAACGACCTTACTCAGACCGCACTCGGCGTCAGCCGCGACGACATGGGTTCGTTCCTCAACAGCTACACCGAGAACGACATCTATCCGAAAAACCCATTCGCTTCGCTCGATACCACCGGTGTCGGCCAGCTCATGGAAATCGCCGTCGAAAAGGGCCGCAGCGTACGCAATGGCATCAAGCTCGGCATCTGCGGTGAGCACGGTGGTGATCCGGATTCGGTGACCTTCTGCCACAAGCTCGGTCTCAACTACGTCTCCTGCTCGCCTTACCGCGTGCCCGTCGCCCGTCTCGCCGCCGCCCAGGCCGCGATCAACGATGGCTCCGCACCAAAGGCAGCCAGGAAGGCCAAGAAAAAGTCCACCCGCAAGGCGACCAAGAAGGCTAAGAAGTAAGGCCCCGGCCTGACTTCTAACAAGCAGTTCCCCACCACCCCGTTCGCATCCGCGGACGGGGTGGTTTTTTTATGGGAGAAAGCATCCCTGTCCTTTGCCACACTCCCACTCCCTTCTTGGCGATCCCCCATCACCTCCCGATACTCTCCGACATGACACCGGATGAAGAACTCAAACGCGCCGCCATCGCCGCCGGCCTAGCAGACGGAGCCCGCCACATCTTCCTCTGTGCCGATCAGACGAAGCCCAAGTGCTGCGACCGAGAAGCCAGCCTTGTCGCCTGGGATTTCCTCAAAGCCCGACTCTCCACCCTCGGTCTCGACGCCCCCGCCATTCTCCGCACCAAAGCCAATTGCCTGCGCGTCTGCCTGCGAGGCCCGATCGCGGTCGTCTACCCCGAAGGCATCTGGTACCACTCCTGCACCCCCGAGGTCCTCGAACGCATCGTCACCGAGCACCTAGTCAGCGGCATTCCCGTCGAGGAATTCCGTATCAGAGTGTAGCGGCCAACCAAGGAGCGGTCGGCTTGCAGCCACCGGACAACAGGCCGAATCACCCTCGAGCAAAACCAAACCGTCATGGCCCAACTCATCCACCCTCGGGGCTTGAAAAGCCACGCTCCTTGCGTTCACCCGAAATCGCCTTAAGCCTCTTTTCCCTTCCGAAATCAGGCCATCGTGATACGAATTAGGAATCGTATCCTAGAAAAACTCCGATGCCTGAAACCCACTCACCTGCATCCGCTCCGGATTCCCTCAGAAACGCCGTCATCCGCCTCGCCGGATACTCCCAAGACGGCATCCAGTCGATCGGCGGCTTCCTCGCCCAACTCGCCGGCTCGACGGCCCAGGACGTCATGACTTACATGACCATCCCCAGCACCATCTCCGGTGGCCCTTCCATTTTCCAGGTCCACCTCGGCTCCGGAAAAGTCCTCCACCCAGGCGATGAAGCCGACACCCTCGTTGCCTTCTATCAGGACTCCTACGACAACCACCTTTCATCCCTGCGCGACGGCGGCATCTGCTTCTTCGACAGCGATCAGGTCAAGGAGCTCAACCACGATCGCGAGGTCATCCACATCGGCGTTCCCTTCACTTCCGCCGCCATCGAAGCCATCGGCGGCTCCGCCAAGGACCGCGGCAAAAACATCTTCGTGCTCGGCATGCTTTGCGCCGTCTACAAGCTCGACCGCGAACGCATCACCGAGATCATCACGCGCAAGTTCGGCAAGAAGAACGAAGACATCCTGCGCAATGCAATGCTCGCCTTCGATGCCGGCTTTGCCTGGCCCGTCCACGACATCAACCACATGCCTTTCGCCCCCGGCGAAAACAAGGAAGCCAATCGACTTTCCTCCGATGGCAACACGATGCTCGCCACCGGCCTGATCGCCGGCGGTTGCCGCTTCGGTGCCGGCTACCCGATCACTCCCTGGACCAGCATCATGGAAATGCTGCGCTCCGAACTGCCGAAGTACGGCGGCATGTTCATCCAGGCGGAAGACGAACTCGCCGCCGTCGCCATCGCCATCGGTGCCGCCTACTCCGGCCACCTCGCCATCACCGGTTCCTCCGGCCCCGGCCTTTCCCTGAAAACGGAAGCCATCGGCTACGCCTGCATGGCCGAGATCCCGCTCATCGTCGTCAACATCCAGCGCGGCGGGCCCTCCACCGGCTTGCCGACTTCCGTCGAGCAGTCCGACCTCATGCAGGCCATCTACGGCTCACACGGCGATGCCCCGCGCGTCGTCCTCGCCCCACGCGACGTGGAGGATTGCTTCTACACCGCCATCGAAGCCTGCCGCATCGCCCGCGAGTATTCCACGCCGGTCATCATCCTTTCCGATCAAGCCATCGCCACCCGCATCGAAGCCTTCCCCGAGCCGGATCTCGATCAGCATTGGAGAGAACCGACTCTCGATCTCGACGAACGTGGTGCCGACTTCAAACCCTACCCGCTCGACAAGATCACCCGCCACGCCGCACCCGGCTCGCGATCCTCCGAAGGGAAGTATCCCGTCGTCACCGGACTCGAACACGACGAATGGGGTCACCCTTCGAGCAACCCGCAGAACCACAAGGCGATGACCGCCAAGCGGCGCGAAAAACTCGTCAAGCTCGCCAACTCGCTCCCTGCCCCTGACTTCCACGGCGACGAGCAAGGCGACATCCTCTTCGTCGGCTGGGGATCGACCTACGGCCCGATTTGCGAAGCCTCCGAACAACTCCGCCGCCTCGGCCATAAGGTCGGCTCGCTCCATCTCCGCCACATCCACCCGCTGCGCAATGGCCTCGGCGACATCTTCAACCGCTACACCCACATCATTGTTCCCGAGATGAACGACAGCGGCGTCTACGGTCACGGCCAACTCGCCACCCTGCTCCGGTCCGTCACCTGCAACCCCGCCATCCAATCCCTTAACAAGGTTGAAGGCATCACCTTCCGTGTCCGCGAACTCGTCGAAGGCGCCACCACCATCCTCTCCAAGTAATGGCCCGCGCGGCGCCATCGCGCCCCGGAACCCAAGTTCCAAAAACCCAGACTCCAATTTTTCAAACCTCATCTAATTTCGCGTCTTTTCGCGCGATTTCGCTGTTTCAAAAACCTGATCAACCCAAGCCCAACAACCCCGGTCTACCATCCGAAAATTTACATCCGCCTGCCCTCCCGTAGCTTCAGCGAAGGAGGGTGGTTAAATATTTCCATTCCGTTTCAACATCATGAGCACACCCGCCGAACCACTCACCAAGAAGCAGCTCAAAGCCGACCACCCCACCTGGTGTCCGGCCTGCGGTGACTTCGCCGTCCTCGCCTCCTTCTTCAACGTCGTCCAGAAGCTCCAGATCCCGCACGAGAAAATCGTCTGCGTCGCCGGCATCGGTTGCTCGTCACGCTTCCCCTACTTCGTCAACACCCACGGCATTCACTTCATCCACGGCCGCGCCCTGCCACTTGCCACCGGTATCTCGCTTTCCCGTCCCGACCTCCACGTCTTCGTCTTCGGTGGCGATGGCGATGGCTACTCAATCGGCGGCAACCACCTGACCCACGCCGCGCGCAAGAACGTCAACCTGTCCTATGTCATCATGGACAACTATGTCTACGGCCTGACCAAAAACCAGACCTCACCCACGACACCCATCGGTCGCAAATCGAAGACCGACCCGCGCGGCGCTATCGACCGGCCGATCAACCCGATGACCCAGCTTGTCGCCACCGGTGCCACCTTCGTCGCCCGCACCCACGCCGCGCAGGTGAAGCACATGAACGAGATGTTCGAGCGCGCCATCCTCCACCCCGGCTTCGCCGTCGTCGAAACCCTTTCCGAATGCACGATGTTCTACCCCGGTGCCTTCGACTCCGGAAACCCGCGCAAAGGCGGTGAGTTCGAACTCGTCGATGAAACCACCCAGGACCTCGAATCCACCGACGCCGCCCTCAAGCTCGCCGAAGACAACTCGCCCGGAAAGTTCGGTGTCTACTTTGAAAAGAAGCTCCCGACCAAGAACGAGCTCGAATGGCAATGGGTCAACGACGCCCAAGCCGCCGCCCCCGACATCTCCGGCAAAGACCTGCTGCGCAAGCGCTTTGCGTCGATGAGGTAGAAAACGGCGTTAGAGAAACTTTCTCCGCAACATCCATCCTATCCCACCAATTATCGAAAGCAGTCCAACAATCCAAAGAAACTTGATATTCCGACTTTTGTTGGGTGCATCTACCAAATCATTCTGAGCAATCCCTGCAGATTTTGGATTCGTATGGGCCTCTCCCGCTACGTTCGGCGATAAAATAGTTTCCCATGAACCGTCTGACGAGAATCTATACGTCTCAACTTGCCCTTCAAAGGAAAAGGTTAGATCACCACGTTCGACTCTCTTCCACCACCGCCGAGTTTTTAACAACTCGCCTTCTTCGCCAGACGCAATTTTTCGTCCGTCCGCTGGCGGATTCTGAAGCCCCATCCAACAAATCGCTGCGGCAGCACCGACGGAGTTGGCTTGGGGCGTATCTCGATATGGAAGAAGCTCACTCCATTCCTTTCCAGGTGCATCTAAATCATCGTCAAGAAACCCACCTAAAACCTTGAGGCTCTCCGGAGTCTGAAGTAGGCCGAGCACTTTGAAACACTCTGCTCTTATAATGTCATACCGAATTCTTTCTCCAGTACCTAAGGGTATCGCCTTAACTTCAATTTGCTTTCGTCGCAAAGCAGACCCAAAGTATTCTGCATAGCCCGGAATAGCCAAAATTTCTTCCCGGATTTCGTAATACTCTGAATCAAGCAACTGCCTCCTTGCTCGACTTAGCAATCTTCTCGCCAACATCTCAACTCTTTCACCCGAATTATCTTCGCTCGCTACATCCATTCTTGTGATGGGCATCTCATCATGAGGACCATCTCCGAACGCTGGAATCAGCAAGTTGATCCAAACCACCGACAAAAGACTGAAAGTGCTAGGTCTCATACTAATTTCTTAATCTCATGCACACAAAAAAGGGGTCAGTCAAAACTTCCTGACATTTTGTTCAGCTTCTTGGTCGCGTCTCCTGCTGCGCGGTCAAACCTTCATGCGCTTCCTTGATTGCCATATTCACTGCATCTCTCTCACCCATAACGAGTCGCGTTGCAAGCCAACCATTATCGATCAGTGACTGCTTTTCTCAATAGGTCGGTCCCTTTCAGCACAAGCATCGTTAGAAGGGCCCGTTCCGAAATTCGAGTGCTTGATGCCACCGCTATGGAAACCAACGCTTAAGGCACTCGAGCAGCGGCTCGATGAGCGCTTGATTCTACAGAGGAAGATGAATGGAACAGGAGGCAGCAGATAGCAGAGCAGGATTGGCCGACATGAATCCAGCGATTCACGCTTCAGGAGGCTTCTCGTAGTCGAGGTAGTTGCTTGCACCGTTGGCGTCGGCGGTGGGATGGAGGAGGGAGAAGATGGCGTCGATGTTGCCTACGTCGTCCCCTAAACGCGGAACTACGAACCCTCCCCTTCGGAGCCCTCAGTAACGGGAGCTTCCGTTGGAATCGCTGGCGGCGGAGCCGCACCCGGGATATTCGCACCCGGTGCCTTGACCCATGCCGGTGCCTTCGGGGTGACATCGGCATAGATTGCCACCAGCGCCATGCCGATCAGGCCGACCAAGCCGGCATAACCGGCAGTCATCGCGGTCGTCATGGCGACGACGAAGGGTGTGAAAATCAAAAGCCCTACTACCATGAAGCTCGGCTTCACCTCATAGGCGTGGACGACCAGGCGCAGTCGCGATCTTGCGAGACCCAGCCCCATCAGCACGAAGCACAATGTCGCAGCGAGTGCATTGAGATGCCAAAAGACACCGGATTCCCCTCTGCGCATCAACGTCGCATAAATCGCCACGCCACCGGAGACACTGGCGGATGCAATAAACAAAAGCATCGTCGCAATCCGCCCTCCCAGCCCGCGAAATGACGAAGCACCGATCGCTCCCGCGCACATCACCGCCGAAAGCGCCAGCACCGTCATCGTGCAGGCGAGATCGCGCACAAGTTCCACGCCACCGATCTGATAACGGACGATCACGTAAGGCAGCAGTGAAAAAAGTGTTAGAACACTCAGCGACCAGAGGCTGAAGAATTTTCCACGGACGACTTTCCAGCGGCTGAGCTTCGTCAGCAGGAGCAACTCGTGGTTCCCTTCATCGAGTTCCTGCCCCATCAGGATCAGTCCACCGAGCGGCATGATGATCGCGCAGATGACCGTGATCGCCAGCCACAGCGGACCGGAGGAAACGAGCATCTCCAGGTTCAGCATGCCGACGACCTCGGAAAAGCGGTCCTGCGCGCCGGTCTGGAACTCAAGAATGACCGCGCCGACCGCCAGCACATGGACGCCGAGAAACGGGATCACAAAGCTGCCGCGCCGCATGTTCTGGCGCATCTCCTTCACCAGCATCGGCCCGAAGCGATCCGGCAGGTCATGTTTCATCACGGCTTCCACACCTTGCATGATCGACAATTCTGCCCCGGGCCGCAAGCCGTCAACTCACCTCCACCGCGTTTTCACATGACACGGCTGCGTGAAGGCGCGGTGAATTTTCTAACGACCTACTTCTTCTCAAGCTCGGCAGGAGGAGCCGTCTCACATGCCAGATCACCGGTAGCGAACTGCATGCCGTTGAGGATGAAGCCCAGCAACTCGGGCGTCTCGAATGCTTGCGCATTGTGGGATGGCGAACAGAAGAAGACGCGGCCCTTTTTGAATTTCTTCACCCATGCCATGTAACGAGGCAGTTCCTCAAGCTCCTCAAGTCGTTTGTCGGGCTTGAGCTCATCGAGCTTCATTTCGAGAAGAGGATGGAAGTCCAACTTCGAATAGGCACGCTTCATGATGTAGGGCTCATCATAGTAAACATATGGCTTTCCGCCGAAAGGCTCGAGCATCGGATGGCCAGGGCTTACGGGGTAGAGAGTGATCTCCTGTTGTGGCGGGTGGAAATCGAAGCTTCCACCAACCATTGCACTGAACTCATCGGAGTAAGCGAAGTTCGTGATGGCACCGTGCAACAGCACCAGACCACCGCCGTCCGCCACGTAGGAAACCAGACTTTGATAAAGCTTCGTCGCGAGTTCTTCCCGCTCCTTCAGCGGCATCTTGGCATACTCAGGCCCGAACTCCTTCATCTTGTTGATCAGCACATCGCGGAACATGTCGCGGTCCTTGCCATCGGGGCAGTTGTTGTTGAGCACGATGGCGTCGTATTTGCTGATGTTTTCCGGAAGGAACTCCTTGATGTCCTTGCTCTCCACCGAGCTGTAGGCACCCGTCTTTTCTCCAAGAATCTCGACCACAGCCGTGGTGTGCGGGATGCACCAGTGCTTGAAGCCGGTGTTCATCGAGAAAATCAGCACCTTGCGTTCCTTTTCAGGCTTCGCCTGACCATTCTCAGGAGCAGCCGCCTTGACTTTCTCTTGCCACTCCTCGCTCATCGGGATCTCAGGAAGCTTGGCCAAAAGGCTGGACTGGAGTGATCCCAATAGGACGAAGGCGCTGACGTATACCCATTTCATATGGCGGAGTTCACGAGATTTTCTTCGCTCCGTCGAGGGGGAATCTTATCTGCTGACATATCCTGACTGTGGATTTTCGTTCTAGGAAAACCTCAAGGAGCGGCCTCCGCTCGATGATGACCCGAAGGAACGCTGGGCTGGCACCCCTACCCGCTGAAGCCGAGGACATGAATCAGTACCGCAAGAGCTCTCTCCTCGTCCTTGTCGATCTTCGATCCGAAACCGAAGAAGCCGCCGGACGCTTCAGCGACTTCCTTTGCGAGCACCAAAACAGACATCTTCACCTTGCCGGCGTCGTCCGGCGACATCTTGGAATCCGCCAAGGACACGAAGGATTCCAATTCCCGGAGCGGGTCGACCTCCCCGGACACCAGCCTTGGGATCAATTCGGCAAAGATCGTCATGGCAGTTTGCATCATGCGCGCCGTGGGTAAATGGCCCTGCTGCTCGGCGAGTCCGCCGAGAATTTCGGCGAAGCGCTTCAACTCCTTTTTGTCCACATTGCCGTCCGCTGCGGCGACCAGGACAAAGGCAATGATTGGAGCCTGAGCAATCACCCTCCAGTCCGCGTCCGTGAGTTCGCCGGATGAGGTACCGCCAAAAGAGTACTCGTTCAGTCGATCTAACAGGCCATCTTCGAACTGATTCGCCGGAGCGCAGACCCACGATTCACAACCATCGCTCAAATGATGTCCGGCCAGTTCGATGAGCGCATCGAGTGGCACCGCACCGCGGGTTTCACCCGGCAGCTTGACGCCATCGATCGTCTTGGAAAGAAGACTGCTAAGCTCCCACTGCAGGATGTGGATCGACTTCTCACCCACACCCGCCATGTCGAAGGTCACTGTCGTGCAAGGAAAGGCATCGCCGAGTTTTGCCACCCGAGAGATATAGTGCGCTTCGAGATCCTCATCCGACATTGAGGCGTCCTGTCCATGGACGCTCAAACTGATGATGCCTCCCAGGACGGGATATTGTCCGTCGCCATAAGCCGCCAGAGTTCCCTTGCTGAGTTTCCACCACTCGGCGTGGGTGCTTTCAATGGCCTCGGATCCCAACTGATCTGTCGTTAGAGCACCCGCCTCCTCGTGCCCTTCCTTCCAGACTTCCGCCCCAAGCTGCATCGCTTCCCATGCGAAGCGTGCAGCCAGATACTGATCCGTCCTGCTCGAAAAGCTGCTGACCTTTATGTGAACCTCGTCGGCCTCCTCATAGACCGCGACTCCACGAATCCCGCCGGCAGCGAGAAAGATCTCACCATACTGCCCTTCCTCATGGTCGCTGCGTTCACGCATCATGGCGGAAAGCAGCTGCTCACGCCATGTGCCCTCGGGAACATTGCCATGCTCGTCTCCAGGATCGATCACCGATTCAATCGCCTCCCGAAACTGATCCAGCGGAAGTTCTGACTTCGCAAAGTGATAAGTGAAACTCATAACAGGAAGCCTACTCGACTGTCTCCATCCAACGTCAATCACCAATCACGTTCCCGGCACGCATCCAGGTCCGAGGCTCAGCCGGCAAAGCCATTCGAAGGAAGTCCCTTCACTCCAAGTCCGCGAATCACCAGCAAGCGCCCCGCGTCTTCCTCGACCTCACTCTTATGGATCCCGGTCGTGACATAGAGGTCCTCAAGATCCGGACCACCGAAGGCACAGGCCGTCGTTTCCAAACACGGCAAATCAACCTTTCGCAACTCCGCACCACTTTCCGGCGAGAAACACGCGACACAGGCCCCATGACAAAAGGCGATCCAGAGATTGCCGTCCGCATCAATCGTCATGCCGTCCGGAGACGCTTCGTGGTGCGAGGTATCGACAACGCTCCGCATGTTCGTCAGATGACCGTCGGCATAATCAAACGCGAGCACTTCCTTGCGCGGGGTATCGATGTAGTAGCAGGTTTCGCCCGAAGCGCTCCAGACGATGCCGTTGGAATTCGTCACTGGCCCGAAGACTTCGTGAATCGAGCCATCATGATCGAGTCGATAGAGACGGGCATCGCCGGTTTTCTTCACGAGGCTGATGGTTCCAGCGAAAAATCGACCATCCGGCGAACACTTGCCATCATTGAAACGATTGTCGGCTTTATCCGGCTCCGGGTCGCCGATGGCAGTGAGCGTGCCGTTCTCGGGATCGAGGAAATGGAAGCCCGTGTCGCCCGCGATCACCAGTCCGCCTGCTTCGCGAGGCACCACCGTGCCCACCCGCTCGCCGACCTCCCAGGTTTTCTCCTCACCGCTTTCGGGATCGAAGCGGATCACCCGGTGGCCTTCGATATCCACGTAATAGAGCGCCCCGGCCCACCAAATCGGCCCTTCACCCCATTTCGAACGAATCTCTCCTGCTGTTTCGATTTTCATCTGGGAAAAGTCTATTTCGGCCGGGCCCAGGGGCGCAACCGCCGACTTCACTGGCGGAAAAGGGATTTGTCAGCGATCGCGATTCAGGGTATCTCGGACGGGTTCCGAAGTCGCTGACTTCCAGACTTCCGCAGAAGACCCATGACCCGCCGCATTGCCATTCTCCGTCTGATTTTCGCAACATTGATGGCCTTCACCCTCACCGCCAACGCGCAGTGGGAGGAGAAGACGATCAATGGCCGTGGATATGTAAGCACCAGTTCGATGAAAACTTACTATGGCTTTAATTCACTGAGTCAGAGCGGCAAGCAGATCACGCTCAAGAAGGTGCACGCCAAAGATCCGAAGCAAGGCATCCTTGTGACCATGAGCATTGGTTCTCAACAGTGCCTGATGAACGGTGTAAAGTTTGTCTTCACCTACCCCGTTATTTCCTCCGGCGGAAAGACCTGGGTCTCAAAAATGGATCTCGTGAAGCTGGTGCATCCCGTCTTGATGCCCGGCGACATCCGAGAAGCCGCAAATTTCCGCACGGTCATCATCGATCCCGGACACGGCGGCAAGGACCCCGGTGCCACCAACGGCCTCGGCACCGAAGCTTCCTACAACCTCAAGGTCAGCATGTTTCTCAAAAAGGACCTCGAAGCGCTTGGGTTCAAGGTGATCATGACGCGCGACAGCAATCGTTACCTCACGCTCCAGCAGCGGGTCGACGTCGCCAATCAATCCAAGGAAAACGCAATCTTCATTTCCATCCACCACAACTCGGGGCAGTCCGCAGCTCGTGGCATCGAGACCTTCACGCTCTCACCCGTCGGCGTCGCCCACTACGGCAGCCGCCTCAAGGCCAGTGATCTTCAGACCCGCACCGGAAACTTCCATGACTCCGCCAACGTCGCACTCGCCACGGCCGTCCATGGCACACTCCTGAGATACCTGAAGGACGAAAAAACCCAGAAGGCCTACACGCTCGACCGCGGCATCAAGCGCGCACGTTTCAGTGTGCTCTCCGGCGTGAAGCATCCTTCCATCCTCGTCGAATGCGGTTTCATGACCCACCCGTATGAAGCTCGATTGATCAACGACACCGGCTATCAAAAGACGGTCGCCAAGTTAATCGCCTCCGCCGTCCAGCGCTACCGAGCAGCTGTAGGCGCCAGGAAGGGATAAAAGGAGCGGCGCATCCTCACTCGACTTTCGCTGCCGCTTCCTGAAATCCTTTCCTCACCGGCGAATCATCCGAGTTCTTGAAGTTCGCCCGTTGCACCATCAGGAGGTAGATGCGTTCCTTGGTCGGATCGATCCATGCCTGGGTGCCATAGGCTCCCCCATGCCCGAACGAGCCGGGCGAAAGGACGCTCGAAACGCCCTGAGGCTCTCTAACAACGCACCAGCCGGGCCCCCATCCATTTCCCGGCGTGAAACCCGTTTCCAGATCCCAGGATTGGACCGTCGTCATTTGCTGCACCGACTCCGGCTTCAGGTAGCGACGCCGCGCCAGTTCCCCACCATTGAGGATCATCCGGCAAAACCTCGCGTAGTCCTTTGCTGTCGAAAACAAACCACCATTGGCCATGGGGTAGCGATTGCGATCAGTCGGCAACTTACCACCGAGCATGTAGACCTCCGCCTCCTCCAAAACACCTCCATCTGTTAGACGGTAGCTCGTCGCCAATCGCTTCGCCTGCGCCTCTGTTGGATAAAAGGTCGTATCCTTCATTCCCAACGGCCCGAAGAGCCGTTCTTCAAGAAATTTCGGGAAGCTCTGTCCCGATAGCACCTCAACGATTCGCCCGGCGGTATTGATTCCTGTCTGGCAGTACTTCCACTTCGATCCCGGTTCGAACTGCACCGGCTTCTCCACCACCAACTGGCTGAGCTCCGCCAATGTCGTGATCCTTCGCGCCTCCTCCGGAGAAAGCTCCGAAAGCCCCGAGCTGTGGGTCAGCAGCTGCCGAATCGTCACCTCGACCGGTTTTCCCTTGGCATCCTTCAGTTTCCTGAATTCCGGCAGGTGCTTCGAAACCTGATCTTCGACGGATAGCAAACCCGCCTCCTGCATCATCATCACCGCAGTGCCCGTGACTGGCTTGGTCATCGACGCGATCCAGAACAGCGCGTCCCCATCCATCGGGGTCTTCGTCTCGATATTCGAAAAACCATTCGCTTGGAGATGAAGGATGCCCTCCTTGTCCGCGAGCAATGTCACCGAACCCGCAATTTCCTTCGCCGCGATGAACTCCTCCATTTTCTCCCCGACTTCGGGGATGCTCGACACATCATCAGGCCCCATCGGCATCAGAAGCGACGGCGTATCGGCACCCGCTTCCGGAACGTCCAACTCGTCGGCCCAAGCCAATCCACCCAGCACGGCAAAGGCCCAAAGCCATCGAGCTCTTTTCATCATGAACCGATACCGCCGCAAATCGGCAGACATGTCAACGGAGTGGCTCTTTCATCAAGCGCACGATCAGGAATGGCGACTTTCAGTCGCGCCGACAACCCCTGGTTTCAGCGGCTATAGACCGCCGACCCCTGCCGGGGCACTTTCATCCTTGGCCAAGTCTTCGGACGGAAAATGAAATACACCACTCCCCTCTTGGCTTGTTGTTCCAACGCGGTAACTTCTTTCAATGGCAAAAGGTAGGGCGACATTCTGGACCGTGCTTCTCTTCCTAGGCATCGGGCTTCTATTTTCGATCAGAACACTGATCTTCGATAGGGACGATTCCCCCTATAATGACGACTCTCGTGCCATCACTCCCAGGCTGCGGGAAACCGCGACTCAGGACTCCGGGCAATACAAGGACATCGAGCCACGGCTGGTGGCGATCATTCGACGACTTGAATCAGCCTCCGACGATTGGCACTCAATAAACCCCTCACTGGGATTTCACGACGGACACGAAATGTGGAGGAAGTTCTCAGTCGCAGAAGTTTCCACAATTCAAACGGGCGACATTCGCGCTCTCATCGATCTGATTGAAGAAAGGGACCTCGGATTATGGGGATACATTCAAGCAATGTACCGGGTCTGGGGATCACGAGAGCCGGAAATTGCTCGGGCAATGGTTATCGAAAAGGCGGCGAGTATTGGAATGTTCTCCAGTTCTACAAATTCCAAGCGGCATGCGATGGAGGATTACATCTACGATTTCTACCACCAAATCATCTCCGGAATTGCCCTTACCGACCCTGCTCTCGCATTCCATATATTCCTCGAAGATCTGGCCAACCCGGAAGTCGAGAGAATCGTCGACGACAACACGACCATCCCTGACATCTTTGCCTCTTTCGCAGTATCGAACCCGACCGAAGCGTGGCAGGCGGTTCTCAGCTCCGAAACCAAAGCGCATTTTATCTGGAAGCTCCGGGGGTATCTTGACGGTGTCGCCACTGTCCATGATTGGGATGCCTTGACCAGCGAAGCTCTGGCTTTTGCCTCGGAACAGAATATTGAGATCCGTGAATGGGAGTGGGTGAAACTTGCGGGGAGATGGTATCGAGATGATGCCGAAGCAGCTATGGCGTGGTTCACACGAAACGCGCCCACAAAGCAATTTCTCAAAGGCTCGGAAGATCCATTTGATGAGACCCTGCTACCAATCGATCACCTCTCGACATCTGAGGTTTCCCGATTGCTCGAGAATGAGCTCGTCTGTCGACTCTTCGGAGAAGAAGATCAGGCGCTCATAAGGCACCTTGGAAGTCTGTCATCGAAAGGCGATTATCGCCTGACTCGAGTCTTACTTGATGAACTGACTTCATCCGCCCTCACACCTCAGAACACCTCTTACCTTGAGATCCTTCCATTCATTGAAGACACCGCCATTCGTGAAGAATTGTTTCTGAAATTCGTCCAATCCACACGTCCGAGGGGAGAAGAAGACATTATGAATAACTGGCCCTCATTCGAAGCACCAAACCATTCATATGAGAAGGTCCGGGAACTAGCCGACAATCTTGATCTTTCCTCCGGGACCCATGCCAAAGCCAGAGACTATTTCATCCAATTAGAAAATCGGGAAAAAGTCAACCGAACCAGGCTGGAGGAGAAAGAATGAGCTCGCGATCCAAACGACCCATTCGCTCCAAGGTAGTGCCGACTCTCAGTCGTCCTCAAATCCCCAGGATTTCCGAAGTCGCCTCCTTCGGGCGATAGGTCATCAGCTCAGGCTCACCATCGGTGATCAGCACCGTGTGCTCGAAGTGCGCGGAGGGTTTGCGGTCTTCGGTAATCACCGTCCAGCCATCGTCAAGAATCCTCACACGGCCGCTTCCAAGGTTTACCATCGGCTCAATCGCCAGAATCATTCCCGGCTCAAGAATCGGTGTCTTTCCCTGCGGTCGGTAGTTCGGCACCTGCGGTTCCTCGTGAAGTTCGCGACCCACACCGTGACCCACAAACTCCCTCACCACGGTAAAACCCAGGGGCTTTACATGAGCTTCCACCGCGCCGCAAAGCTCCGCCAATCGCAAGCCTGCGCGAGCCTTGTCGATCGCTGCGTAAAGCGACTCCTCTGTCGCTTTCAGCAAGCGCTTGGTTTCGACTGGAATCTCGCCGACCGCGACCGTCGTCGCGTTATCGCCAATAAAACCGTTCTTCACGATGCCGACATCGATCTTGAGGATGTCACCCGGCTGAATCCGGCGTTCTCCGCCGATGCCATGCACGACTTCTTCGTTCACAGAAATGCAAGTCTGCCCGGGAAAACCCCGATAGCCGAGAAAGGCGCTCTTACAGCCGTGCTCACGCATCAGATCTGCTGCGAGCTGATCGATTTCACCGGTTGTCCTCCCAGGTTGCGCCGCCTTGGCCAGCTCCTGAAGAATCTGGCTGGCAACCCCACCGGCGATCCGCATTTTATCGATCTCCTGCGGTGTCTTGATTCGGATCTTATGCCTTCTGGCCATCTTCAATAATTGCTTGGACACTCTTCAATAGCGCATGCGTCACCGTGTCCATCGGCGCCGTCGCGTCGCAGCGGATCAAACCGCCGACCGAGGCATAACGCTCAATCACCGGCAAGGTGTGAAGCGCAAATTCGTCAAAGCGGGAGAGAAAGTTCTCGAGCGTATCGTCACTTCGTGCCCCGGCCCTGCCACCACACTTGGGACATCGATCTCCTTTTCCGAGATCACCTGTTTGTCCGGACCAGCGGCAATCAGGGCACTCCACCCGACTCTCAATCCGGGCGACGAGAACATCCTTCGGGGCCTCGAGAGAAATGGCCGCATCCACCTGCGTCCCGGCTTCAGCCAACCAACGGCGCAGATCGTCGTCTTGCGCGATGGTTCTTGGAAATCCATCGAGGACCCATCCCTTCCGGTGCTTCTTAAACCATGGCTCCATGATTGAACCCATCAACTCGTCCGACACGTAGCCGCCCCGCTCGAGGATGGGTTCCGCCTCCTTGCCGGCGGGCGTACCGTTCTCAACCGCTTCCCTCAGCATCGCACCGGTGCTGAGGTAGGGCAGATTCAAGGAGTTGGCCAGACGCCGACCTTGCGTCCCCTTTCCAGACGCTGGAGGTCCAAGGAGAATAAGATTCGGCCCCATGACCTTACTTGGCCAACCAAGCGACTGCGCCGATCACCAACAGCAATCCGATCAATGCCCACAGGTAGACAATCGCCGTGCTGGAGGTCGGACCGGTGCTGCCTTGGGACAGGCGATCGTAGCGACCCTTGAGCTTACCCTTGCGCAGGAAGCCATCGTAGTGGCGCTGAAGGAGGTGGGTTTCGACCTGACGCATCACGTCAAGCACCACACCCACAAGAATCAGCAAGCTGGTGCCACCGAAGAACTGCAGCACCATCGATCCCGGAGGAAGTCCGACGATCGCACCAACGGCAAGCGGCACACAGAAGATCAGCGTCAGGAAGATCGCGCCGGCAAAGGTCAGGCGGGTCATCGTGAAGTCGAGGAAGTCCGCAGTCGGCTTACCTGGACGCACGCCCGGGATGTATCCTCCATTGCGCTTCAGGTCTTCCGAAATCTGGGATGGCTGGAACATCGTCGCCACCCAGAAGTAGGAGAAGAAGAAGATCAGCACCGCAGCGAGCACGTAATACCAAGTGCCACCGAGCAGCGCTTCACGCATCGTGATCGCCCACGAAGCCGTTGGGAAAACCTGAGTCAGGATAATCGTCGGAAGCGTCAGAACTGCCGTGGCGAAAATGATCGGCATCACCCCCGCGTAGTTCACCTTGAGCGGCAAATACTGAGTCTGACCCCCGAACTGCTTGCGACCGACCACGCGCTTGGCGTACTGGATCGCGATCCGGCGCTGGGCCTGGGTGATGGCGATGGTTCCAGCGATCACGATCAGAAGCATGGCGATCATGACAACCAGCATCATCACTTCGAAGGAACTGGCTCCTTCGCGCTGAACGAAATACTGCCAAGTCTGAAGAAGCGCACCAGGAAGGGCGGCAATGATGTTGACCGTAATGATGATCGACGTGCCGTTACCAATTCCGCGCTCGGTCATCTGGTCACCGATCCACATCAGAAGCAGCGTGCCGGCAACGATGGTTAGAACCGTCAGGGCCTGCCATGCCATCGATGGATCCGGGACAAGATCCCGGCCAAGATCCTGCATGACGGCACCAATGCCGTTCATGTAGGGAATGCTATCGGGGTCGAGCAGTGAGCGGGCCACGAAAACCCCCTGAACCAGTGCAATACCGATCGTAATATAGCGGGTATACTGCGTGATCTTCTGGCGTCCCCCGTCTTCGCGAGCGAGACGTGAGAGCTTTGGAACCACAGCGGTCATCAGCTGCACCATGATCGATGCCGAAATGTACGGCATGATACCCAGCGCAAAGACACCGGCCTGCTGCAGCGCTCCCCCGGAGAAGATCCCCAGAATCGCCTGCAAGCCACCGGCTTCGTCAGCGCTCTGATTCTTCTTCGCCGCTTCCATCCATGCATCGATGACAGAGGCATCGACGCCGGGCAGAGTGACATGGACGCCGAGGCGCACGATCACGATCATGGCGAGCGTGAAGAGAATGCGGTCACGGAGTTCGGGAACCTTCCAGGTGTTCGCGAATGCGGAGATCATGGGTGTATGCTAGGTCGAAAAAGGGGGTGCTCGTATTAACGCGTTAAGGAAGCGATAAATCGCTTCCTCAACAATTCAGGTATTCAGGCCTCGCCGGACACTTACTCGGAAGCAGGTGTCTCAACTTTGCCGCCGGCCTTCTCGATCTTCTCACGAGCAGAGGCGCTAACGGCGTCCACGGCGACGGTCAGCTTCTTGCTGATCTCACCCTGGCCAAGAACCTTGACGATGTCGGTGTTGCGGCTGACGAGTCCCATCTCACGAAGGATCTCCTCATTAACCGTGGCACCATCATCAAAGGACTTTTCAAGTTGGGCGACGTTCACAACCGACACGGTGGTCTTGAAGTTGTGGTTGTTGAAGCCCTTCTTGGGAAGACGACGGTGAAGGGGCATCTGGCCACCTTCGAAACCGGGACGAACCGAACCGCCGGAGCGGGCCTTCTGTCCCTTGTTACCTTTGCCCGAGGTCTTTCCGAGACCGGAGCTTTCACCGCAACCGAGACGCTTGATCCGGTGCTTGGAGCCCTTGTTCGGGCTGAGTGTATGAAGTTTCATATTCTTTAAGACGTTAGACTCGAAGACATAAGACAGAAGACTTGATCCGATTGGTGATCTTCTTGGAAGAGTCCAGTCTTCCTTCTTCTGTCTTGTCGTCTTCTGTCTTCAGGTTAGATCGACTCTTTCTTCTTCTTGCCACGACCTGAGAGGATCTGGTCGCGGGTGCGGAGCAGTGTCAGCGCCTTGAGGGTCGCTTTCACCACGTTGGCGTGGTTCTGGGAACCGAGTGACTTGGCAAGCACGTTCTTGATACCGACGGCTTCACAGACGGCGCGGACACCGCCACCGGCGATGATCCCCGTTCCCGGAGAAGCTGGCTTGAGAAGCACCTTGCCACCACCGAACTCGGCTTGAATTTCGTGAGGAATGGTTCCGTCCACGATGTTCATTTTGACGAGCTGCTTGCGGCCGGACTCGGAAGCCTTGCGGATGCAGTCGGCCACTTCGTTCGCCTTGCCGTAGCCGAGACCCACTTTGCCTTCCTTGTCGCCGATCACGACGAGTGCGGAGAAGCTGAAGCGACGACCACCTTTGACGACCTTGGCGCAGCGGTTGATGAAGACGACCTTTTCGGTCACTTCCTTACCGTCGACCATTGTCGGAGCGCGTTCTTCGCGACCGCGGCCGCGACCGCCACCGCGGCCCTGGCCGAATGAGCGTCCACCTTGACCTCCACGGTTGTTACCATGTCCACCGGAACCAGCGACTGGCCCAATGCCACCACCTTGCTCGGTTTTCGGAGCTTCAGACGGGGCGGGAGTTGCCGGTGTGGCGGGAGTTGAATCGTTTGTCACCATGACAGATAGGGTCGGAAATTAGAACTTAAGGCCTGCTTCGCGGGCGGCTTCGGCAAGAGCTTTGATCTTACCATGATAGAGGTGGCCGCCGCGGTCGAAGACCACTGCGCTGACATTGGCTTCCTTGGCGCGCTCGGCGACAAGTTGTCCGACTGCGGTCGCACAAGCAACGTTCGATGCCGATTTTTCGACGGATTTGTCGAAAGTCGACGCCGACACGAGGGTCTTGCCGACGGTATCGTCGATGATTTGCGCGTAGATGTGCTGGTTCGAGTAGTGCACGGCGAGGCGTGGGCGTTCGGCGGTGCCGAGGACCTTCCTGCGGATCCGGCGATGGATCCGATTGCGCACTTCCTTGCGATTGAGATGACTCATAGTATTTGGATAGGTGCGGGTTATTATTTGCCGACGCTCTTGCCTTCCTTACGGCGAACACGTTCTCCGGCGTAGCGGACACCCTTGCCCTTGTAGGGCTCAGGCTTGTAATAGTTACGGACTTCAGCAGCGAACTGACCGACAAGCTGCTTGTCGATGCCTTCCACCTTGATCTTGGTGTTGTCGGCGACGCTCACCGTGAGTTCAGCGGGGATCGGGTGAAGGATCGGGTGCGACTTTCCGAGGGCAAGGTCGAGGTCCTTGCCCTTGACGGCGGCACGAAGACCAACGCCCTGGATTTCAAGCTCCTTGGTGAAGCCTTCGGAAACGCCGATGATCATGTTGTTCACCAGGCTGCGGACCGTGCCGTGAAGGGCGCGGTGTTCGCGAAGTTCGGATTCACGACCGACGACAACGGTGTTGTCTTCGGTAGTGACGTTGATGCCGTTCGGCAATGCGAAAGCCAGCTTGCCCTTGGGGCCTTCAACGCTGACCTGACGGCCGGCGAGGCTGAGCTTCACCTTGTCTGGCAAGGCGATTGGTTTAATTCCAACTCGTGACATGGTAGTTTGTTCCTTTCTCGTGTTGGGGTTTACCAGACGTTGGCGATGATTTCGCCACCGAGGCGTGAACGCTTCGCAGCCATGCCGGACATCACCCCTTTCGGAGTGGAGACCACGGCAATGCCGAGACCGTTAAGGACTCGTGGAATGTCATCGGCGCCAGCGTAGACGCGGCGACCTGGCTTCGAGACGCGCTTGAGGTCGGTGAGGACCGAGCGGCCATCGACGTAGCGTGCCTTAACCTTGATTTCAGGATACTTCTCAGTCGTGACGACTTCGTAGCTCCAGATGTATCCTTCTTCCTGGAGAACCTTGGCGATGTCGGCCTTGATTCGGGAAAATGGAGCGGAAAATTCTTCGTTACCGGCGCGGCAGCAATTCTTGAAGCGCGTCAGGAAGTCGGAGATGGGATCGGAGAGAACGGCCATGATGGTGTCTTCTAATTAAGTTTCTTGGGGTTCTCAGGCAGCGGCACCTTCGGCGGCGTCATCCTTTTTGAGATCACGGAACGGCATGCCGAGCTCGGCTAGCAGTGCACGACCTTCTTCATCAGTCTTTGCGGAAGTCACGAAGATGATGTCAAAGCCGATCTGGCGCTTGATCTGATCGAGTTCGATTTCCGGGAAAATCGTCTGCTCGGCGAATCCAACGGCGTAATTGCCGCGGCCGTCAAAGCTCTTCGAACCGATTCCGCGGAAGTCGCGGATGTTTGGTGAAGTGATGTTGATGAAGCGGTAGAGGAACTCCCACATGCGCTCGCCACGCAGGCTGACGCGGGCTCCGAGCGGCTCACCGATGCGGAGCTTGAAGTTTGCAACCGCCTTCTTCGAGAAGGTGATCGAGGGACGCTGGCCGGTGATCTTGGCGATTTCGGCGACGGCGTCGTCAACGGCGACCTTGCGGTCAGGTGCCTTACCCATGCAGGTGGTGACCACGATTTTCTCGAGGACGGGCACCTGATGAGGATTCTTGTAGCCGAGCTTCTTGGTCAGAGCTGGGACTACCTTCTCCTGGTAGTGTTTCTTTAGGACTGGTGTACTCATTTGGTTTCAGCGGGTCAGCGCTTGTTTTACGCTTAAGCGCGGGCAGCGATCAGTGGATGACCCATCGGCCATCCAAGGAACTCAGCCCAGTTTCTTTACATTGGAAATATGGACGGGACCGTCTTCTTCCTGGATGCCACCTTCCGGGTTGGCTTCCGTTGGACGAGTGGCCTTCTTGATCTTGCGGGCGCCTTCAACGATCACCTGCTGCTTGGCGGCGTTGACCACCATGACGGTGCCACGCTTGCCTTTATGATTGCCGGCGATGATTTCGACTTCGTCACCCTTTTTTACGTGAGTCTTCATGGAAAATTCTGCGTTTGGCGGTTCAGAGGACCTCGGGAGCGAGGGAAACGATCTTCATGAATTGCTTTTCACGAAGTTCACGAGCCACGGGGCCGAAGATACGGCTACCCTTGGGGTTGTTGTCCTTATCGATGATGACGATTGCGTTGCCGTCGAAGCGGAGGATCGAACCATCGGAACGGCGGATCGGAGCGGCGGTGCGGACGACCACAGCCTTGACGACCGAGCCCTTCTTGACCGCAGCGGTCGGGATCGAGTCACGGATGTGGGCAGTGATGATGTCACCGACGTCGGCGCTGCGTGAGCGCTTGCCGAGGACACCGATCATCTTGGCGGAACGGGCACCGGTGTTATCGGCGACCTTCACAAGGGATTCCATTTGGATCATGGCGGGAAAAATGCGTGAGGTTGAAAAACGCGCGGGCGTTTAGTGAGAAAGAACTTCCTGAAGGGCCCAGCGCTTGAGCTTGGAAACAGGCTTGGTTTCGACGATGCGCACCTTGTCACCGATCTGGGCTTCGCCCTTCTCGTCGTGCACATAGTACTTCTTGGAACGCTTCACGATCTTGTTGAAGCGTGGGTGAGGAACACGAGCAACGTGCTCGACCACGAGGGTCTTGTTCATCTTGTTGGAGACGACCACGCCGACGCGAGTTTTGCGAAGGTGGGGACGGGATTCCTGTTGGGTCTCGCTCATGGAAGATAAATGGTTATGAATTGGTTAGCTCAGGCCTGGTTGAGGCGGGCTTTCAGGTAGGTCATCACCCGTGCGGTATCGCGACGGACGATGCGGATCCTGGCGGAGTTCTCGAGCTGACCGGTGGTCTGCTGGAGGCGGAGGTTGAAGGCTTCTTCCTTAAGGTCGCGAAGCTTTGCTTCGAGTTCCTTAGCGGTAAGTTCGCCGAGCTTGTTCTTGGTCGTGGCCATGGCTGCAATTGGTTTCGGTTATGGCTCAGGAATGCGGATTGCGGACGACGAAGCGTGTCTTGATTCCGAGCTTGTAGGATGCGAGGCGCATGGCTTCGCGGGCTTGAGATTCCGGCACGCCGGAAACTTCGAAAAGCATGTTGCCTGGGCGGATCACAGCGACCCAACCTTCGACAGCACCCTTACCTTTACCCATCCGGGTTTCAGGTGGACGGGAAGTGATCGACTTGTGTGGGAAGATCCGGATCCAGACTTTTCCTTTACGTTTCAGGAAACGGTTGATGGCGATACGGCAGGCTTCGATCTGACGGTTCGTCATCCATCCGCGTCCGAGTGACTGGAGACCGAAGTCACCGAAAGCGACGGTGGTCCCGGTCTGTGCGTTGCCGGCTCGGCTTCCGCGGTGCGTTTTACGGAACTTCGTCCGTTTGGGCATCAATGGCATGGCTTAATCCTCCTTGGAAAGTTATTGGTTAAAGGGAAATTCAGGCTTGAGGGGCTGCTGGAGCAGGTGACGGACGGTTTCCACCGCCATCGTTGTTGCGTGGGCGGCGTGGGCGACGATCATTGCGATCACCACGTGGGGATGGACCGTCATCGGCGCCTTCCTTCTTGTTGACCCAGCACTTCACACCAATCACACCGTAAACCGTGCGAGCTTCGGCGAACCCATACTCGACGGGGACACGAAGGGTTTGAAGTGGCACCTTGCCCTCGCGGTAAACCTGCGAACGGGCGATGTCAGCACCACCGAGGCGACCGGCAACGCGGAGACGGATGCCTTCAGCACCGAATTCCATGGCGGTCTGCACGGCACGCTTCATGGCGCGACGGAAAGAAATACGACGCTCGAGCTGAACGGCGACCTGCTCGGCGACGAGCTGGGCGTCAAGCTCAGGCTTGCGGATCTCGACGATGTCGATCTTCACCTGGGCGTCCTTGCAGACCTTGCTGAGGTCCGCGGTCATGCGCTCGATTTCCGATCCCTTGCGGCCGATGATCAGACCAGGGCGCGAGGTATGGAGAGTAACGCGGACGCTGGCCCAGGCACGCTCGATGACCACCTTGGAGATCGCGGCGAACTGAAGGCGCTCGGAAAGATACTTACGGATCTTGAGGTCTTCGTGAAGCTTGTTGGTGTAATCCTTGCCGGATGCATACCACTTGGAACGCCAGTCCTTGTTGACGGCGAGACGGAAAGCGATGGGGTTGACTTTTTGGCCCATAATGAAATTCGTGTTCGGGATTTGGGGATCAGGCTTCGGCCTTCTTGGAAACGTTGATGCGCTTCTTTCTAGCTTCCTGCTCAGGAGCCTCGGCGAGAGTGATGAAAATGTGGCTGGTGCGCTTGATGATGGCACCGGCTGATCCACGAGCGCGCGGCTTGTGGCGCTTCATGGTGGGTCCGGCACCAATGATGGCTTCCTTGACGATGAGATTGTCGACGTCGAGGGAGAAATTGTTCTCCGCATCGGCGATCGCTGTCTTCAGCGTCTTGTTGATAAGCTGGGCAGACTTCTTCGGTGTGAAGGTGAGAATGTCCAGTGCGACGGAAACAGGAAGTCCCTGGATTGCGCGGGCGACGTCGCGTGCTTTCTTTGGAGAGACGCGGACGTGTTTAGTTGTGCTCTTTACTTCCATCGTGGTCGTAGGTGAGGAGGTTGCTGGGGCCTGGTGGCGGATTATTCGGTTTCTAGAATGGCGAGGTCACCGAGTCTTACGGGGCCTTGGCTGGCCTCGAGAGTCTCGACAAAAGCACCGGAGATCGAGCGACGGACGTCGGCAATGATCGCGGTGCCATAGGCTTGGTCGCCTCGGAAGAGGCGGTAGTTGGTTCCGATCCGAGTTCCCTGTGCGTCCCCAACATTGAGGACGAGCAGGCCGCTTTCGGGATCGATGCTCATGACTTTTGCGCGGTTGGCGGTTCCAGCTTGAGCTGCGGGGGCGGGCTTCTGGCGTAGTCCGAGGACTTCGTCAAGCTCCCTCATAGCAGTTTCTAAACGAAGTCGTGAATCCGGATCAGCGGCAACCGCTGTTCTGAGGTATTCGTTGAGAACTCCGTTGAGTTGCATTGCGCCGCTTTCGAGGCGTGAAATGCGTTCATTGAGGATCTGAATGTCGGCCGTAGCCTGGATCAGACGCTCGTCACCACCGTTGATAAGATCGCGTCCAAGAGCCTCGAGGTGCCTGCGCACCTGGGCGAGTTGCTCGGACGCTTCCTTTTCGGCGCGGTTGGCTTCGGCAATCCCCTGCTCCAGTGCCTTGTTGCGGCGCTGGAGTTCTCCAACGATGCTTTCGAGCTCGGAGTTCTCCGCCTGGCCAAAGCACGCCGCTGATCCTGCCAGCAGCCCGAAGGCGGCGGTAGCGATGGATCGGATGACGATGCTTTTGAACATGGCGGAGACGAGAATGCGTAGGGCGACTGATCTTACTTCTTACCGATACCTCCGTGGGCACGGAAGATACGGGTCGGTGAGAATTCACCGAGCTTGTGGCCGACCATGTTCTCCGTGACATACACGGGAACGAAGGTCTTGCCGTTGTGCACGGCGAAGTTCAGACCGACGAAGTCAGGAGTGATCATGGAGGCGCGGCTCCAGGTCTTGATCGGCTTCTTGTCATCGGCCTCGATGGCCTTGTCGATCTTGGCCAGAAGCTTCTGGTCAATGAAGGGGCCTTTCTTAAGGGAACGTGGCATGGTTCAGTAATTCTTTGAGGTTGGTGCGTGCGGCTTAGCGCTTCTTCTTACGGCGCTCGATGATGAAGGTGCCGGTTGGCTTCTTCGGCTTGCGGGTCTTCTGTCCCTTCGCGTGACCCCATGGGCTGAGAAGATGCTGACGACCACCACCGGATTTGGACTTACCCTCACCACCACCGTTCGGGTGATCGACAGGGTTCATGCACATGCCGCGGACGGTCGGGCGGATGCCCTGCCAGCGTGAGCGACCGGCCTTACCGGAAACCTCATTCATGTGATCGCGGTTACCGACGGTGCCAATGGTGCAAAGGCAGTTGGCATTGAAGCGGCGGATTTCTCCGGACGGCATCTTGATCAGGGCCCACTCACCTTCACGGTTGGAAAGGATCGCCTGCTGGCCTGCAGCACGGGCAACCTTGCCTCCGTTTCCGGGGATCAGCTCGATGTTGTGAATCGCGGTTCCGAGTGGCACGTTGCGAAGTTGCATCGCGTTGCCGACCTTGGGAGCGGTCTTGTCACCGGAGACGACGGTTGCACCGACTTCGAGACCGGAAGGAGCAAGGATGTAGCTCTTCTGTCCGTCCTCATATTGGAGAAGCGCGATGCGGCAAGTGCGGTTAGGATCGTATTCGATTCCTACCACCTTGGCAGGCACGTCGTGCTTGCGGCGTTTGAAGTCGATCAAGCGATAGTGACGCTTGGCACCACCACCGATGTGACGGGTAGTGATACGTCCGGTATTGTTCCGTCCACCACTGCGCTTGAGCGGAGTGAGAAGGGATTTTTCCGGAGTCTTCTTGGTGATTTCCTCGAAGGACGGCAGCACTTTGTAGCGCTGTGGCGGTGTCAGGGGTTTGAACTCTTTGAGAGACATGGCTCGTTAAAGGGTTGCGCGGTTAAGCCGGTTAAAAAATTAAACAAGATCAAGGGTTTCGCCGGCCTTGAGTCGGACGATTGCCTTCTTCCAATGATTTGTGCGACCTGCGTCTGCACGACGCTGGCGCTTCAACTTGCCAGCCTGATTCAGGGTCTGGACAGATACGACCTTCTTGCCGAGGAGCTGCTCGACGGCACGCTTGATCTCAAGCTTGTTGGCTCGTGGGTCGACTTCGAGAACGACCTGATTGTTCAGCTCGTTGAGCATCGTCGCCTTTTCCGAGACGCGGACGTTTTTGATGACTTTATAAAGATCCTTCATGGCGCTTTCTACGGAAAGGGTTAAGCGGTGCGGGCGGCGAGGGTTTCCAGGGAGTCCTCGACGAGGAGCACCGTGTTGGCGTGAAGCAGTTCTTCCACGTTGACGCTGTCAGCGGTGCGAAGTTCCACCCACTGCACATTGCGTGCGGCGAGATAGGTGTTTTCATCGAAGCTCTTGGCAACGATGAGCACCTTGCGGGCATCGGCTTCGGCAGAAACCGTCGAGACGAAGCTCTTGGTCTTGCCATCGGCGATGGAGAATGAGGGGAGCACCTTGAGGGCGCCGGACTCGATGATGTCACGGAGCGTGGCACGCAGCGCGAGGCGGCGGACGGTCTTGGTGACGTGCTTCGAGTAATCGCGTGGGCGTGGGCCGAAGACGGTGCCACCACCGACAAAGATCGGGGCGCGCTTGTCGCCGTGACGTGCACCACCGGTGCCCTTCTGGCGATAGATCTTCTTGTTGTTACCGCGGACTTCGCCACGGGTCTTGGTGTTGGCGGAGCCGGTACGGCGATTGGCGCGGTAGGCGGTGACGAGGTCGTGCACAGCCTGGCTGCCCTTGCCTTTATCGGCGAGGACGATGTTGGCGGATGCAGCGTCAGCAGCAGTGAAAGTTTTCGCGGACATGGTCGGAAATCGTTTCTGAGTTAAATGAAGTCAGCTTATGCGCTTGGCAGTGGCTTCTTCTTGGCAGGGCGGACGGTAACGTAGGATCCCTTGGTGCCCGGGAGGGAACCCTTGATGAGGATCACGTTGTCTTCAGGACGCACGGCGACGACCTTGAGATTCTGGGTGGTGCGGTTGTCAGTACCCATGTGACCGGGCATTTGCTGACCTTTCCACACGCGACCTGGTGTCGAACCGGCACCAATGGCGCCTGTCCGGCGGTGCATCATGTGACCGTGGGACATCTTGAGACCACCGAAACCGTGACGGCGAACCGCACCTTGGAAACCTTTACCCTTGGTCGTGCCGATCACGTCGATCCACTGACCGGCGGTGAAAAGCTCGGCACCGGGGTGCTCGGTTGGAAGTTCTTCACCATCGGCGAAGCGGAATTCCTTCACCAGGAGCTTGGGACCGGAACCGTATTTCTTGAAGTGGCCGAGTGCCGGCTTGGCAACGCGCTGTTCCTTCTGGTCGCTGTAACCAACCTGAACGGCGTTGTAACCATCAGTTTCGACGGTCTTCGTTTGGAGAATGGTGTTGCCGCCAACTTCGACGACGGTCACCGGAATCATGGCCTGACTCTCCTCGTCAAACAGACGAGTCATGCCGAGCTTTTTACCGAGTATACCTAGAGACATTGCTAGAAAAGAGATTAGAGATTAGAAAGTTGAGTTATTCAGGTAGGGGCAACTCAGATACGGATGGCGATATCGACACCTGCTGGCAGGTTGAGCTTCTTGAGCTCATCCACCGTGCGGGCGGTCGGGTCAACGATGTCCAACACACGCTTGTGCGTACGGATTTCGAACTGTTCAGCCGACTTCTTGTTGACGTGGACGGAGCGGTTCACACTGAACTTTTCGATACGGGTAGGAAGCGGGATCGGGCCTGCGACCTTCGCACCAGTGCGTTTTGCTGTCTCGACGATCTCCAGGGCGGAGCGGTCGATCGCACGGTGGTCGAATGCCCGGAGGCGGATGCGGATCTTCTGGTTTTGCATGGCGAAGGAGGTGTTGGCGGTTAAGTGAGATTTAGTGACTGATCGGATCAGTATTCGTTGATGATTTCTTCGACGATATTCTGAGGAACCTGCTCGAAATGCGATGGGGTCATCGAATAGGAAGCACGGCCCGAGGAAAGTGTGCGGACGGCGGTCGAGTAGCCGAACATTTCCTTGAGGGGAACGGCGGCATGGACCACGGCGAGTTTGCCCTTGGTGACGATCTCACCAATCTGACCACGGCGGCGACTGAGGTCCCCCATCACGTCGCCCTGGTAGTCATCAGGCGTGGAAACTTCGACACCCATGATGGGTTCGAGCAAAATTGGATTGGCCTTCTTGAAGCCATCACGCATTGCGAAAATCGCAGCCATGGTGAAGGCATTCTCGTTGGAATCAACTTCGTGGAAGGAACCACCGAGGAGATCAACGTGGACGTCGACCACCGGGTAACCGGCGACGAATCCGTTGCTCATCGATTGCTCGACTCCCTTGATCACCGAGTTGTGGAATTCCTTGGGAATCTCACCACCCACGATCTTGTTTTCGACCGAAAGGCCCTTGCCCTTCTCGTTTGGCTTCAAATGAAGCTTCACGTGACCATATTGACCTTTGCCGCCGGATTGCTTGACCAGCTTGCCTTCACCGTCGGCTTCGCCGGTGATGGTTTCGCGGTAAGCGATCTGCGGAGCACCGGTGTTGGCCTCGACTTTGAATTCGCGGCGGATGCGGTCGATGATGATCTCCAGGTGGAGTTCACCCATTCCGGAAATAATGGTCTGACCGGTGTCCTCGTCGGTCTTGACGGCGAAGGTCGGATCTTCCTCGGAGAGGCGAACCAGGGCACCGGCGAGCTTCTCCTGGTCGACCTTGGTCTTCGGCTCCACGGCCATCGAAATGACAGGCTCAGGGAAAGTCGGCGGTTCAAGAACCACGTCGTTGCCTACAGCGGCGATGGTGTCGCCGGTCTGGACATTTTTCAGACCCACCATGGCCGCGATGTCGCCGGCGTAGCACGCATCAATGTCGGTATGCTGGTCAGACTGGATGCGGATCAGACGGCCGATGCGCTCACTCTTGCGGGTGCGCGGGTTATAGACCGTGTCACCCTTTTTCACGACGCCGGAATAGACGCGGAAGAAAACGAGCTTACCGACGTACTTGTCGGCCCAGAGTTTGAATGCGAGCGAGCAGAACTTGCCGTTGTCGCTGGTATGAACCTCGATCTTCTGATCTTCGTCATCGGGGTTCATGCCAACGGCACAGGGAATATCAAGCGGGCTCGGAAGGTAGTCGACGATCGCATCAAGGAGGAACTGAACGCCCTTGTTCTTGAAAGCGGATCCACCGGCAACCGGGATAATCAGGTTCGAGGTGGTGGCGCGACGCAGAGCGAGCTTCAGATCCTCGCGGCTGATCGGCTCTTCCATCATGAACTTCTCACCAAGCTCGTCGTCGACACTGACAACAGCTTCGAGAAGCTCCTGGTAAGCAAGGTCGGCGATGGCGGCCTGCTCTTCGGTGAGTTCCTTGATCTCGTAGGTCGAACCAAAGGTGGCATCGTCAACAAAGTAGACGGCCTTCTTGTTGACCACATCAATCTGCCCACGAAGATCATCTTCGGAGCCAATCGGGATCAGGATACGCACGGCGTTTGCACCGAGCTTTTCCTTGATCTCTTCAAAGACGGCGTCGAAGTCAGCACCGACGCGGTCCATCTTGTTGACGAAGACGATGCGCGGGACCTTGTATTTCGAGGCCTGCCGCCAAACCGTTTCGGTCTGTGGCTGGACACCGGCAACGCCGCAGAAAACGACGACAGCCCCGTCGAGAACGCGCAGGGAGCGCTCGACTTCAGCAGTGAAATCGACGTGCCCCGGCGTATCGATGATGTTGATGCGCTGCTTCTCACCAGTGAAGCTCTTGACGAGCCCTTCCTCTTCACGCTGCCACCACTCGGTGGTCACGGCTGCGGAAGTAATGGTGATGCCGCGCTCGCGCTCCTGCTCCATCCAGTCGGTGGTGGCCGCACCATCGTGCACCTCACCGATTTTATGGATCATGCCGGTATAGAACAGAATCCGCTCGGTGAGCGTCGTCTTGCCTGCGTCGATGTGCGCGGCAATCCCAATGTTCCTTGTCCGCTCAAGCGGAAAGGGACGATCAGGACTGTTCGGATTCGCGGACATCGGAGTAGGCGGTTCTATGATAAGCAGTCGGGAGACTTAGAAACGGAAGTGAGCGAAGGCGCGGTTCGCCTGGGCCATCTTGTGCACGTCGTCACGCTTACGAACGGCGCTGCCCTGGTTGTTGGCGGCATCCTTGATTTCGTTGGCGAGGGCGATGTGCATGGGAGTCCCCTTGCGGCTGCGGGCGTATCCCACGATCCAGCGAAGAGCGAGTGACTCGGAACGATCGGCCTCCACTTCAAGCGGCACCTGATAGGTAGCACCACCCACACGGCGGCTCTTCACTTCCACGCGTGGCTTGGAGTTCTCAATGGCGCGAGTAACAACTTCGAGGGGATCGACGGTGTCGACTCCTTCGTTGGCTTTCTCGATGGCGGCGTAAACGATACGCTCCGCGAGGGAACGCTTACCGTCGTTCATCACCTTGCAGATGATGTGACCAACGAGTGGGCTGTCGTAGCGTGAATCGCGGCGATCAGGCTTCTTGAATGTGCGCTTGCGGCGTGACATGATGAAAAATGGTTGGAGTCAGAAATTACTTCTTCTTGGCATCACCGTCCTTCGGGCGCTTGGCACCGTACTTCGAGCGAGCCTGGCGACGCTTGTCGACGCCGAGAGTATCAAGAGCACCACGGACGATGTGGTAGCGGACACCCGGAAGGTCCTTCACTCGACCACCGCGAACGAGGACGATGGAGTGCTCCTGGAGGTTGTGTCCTTCACCACCGATGTAGGCGATGACTTCAAAGCCATTGGTCAAGCGGACCTTGGCAACTTTACGGAGAGCCGAGTTCGGCTTCTTCGGCGTACGGGTCATCACTTGAAGGCAGACACCACGACGTTGTGGGCAATTTGCCATCGCCGGTGACTTCGATTTCTCGACCGGGACGTGACGTCCTTTACGGACGAGCTGATTAATAGTCGGCATAGATTCCTGCGGGGTTCGGTATTTTTCGCGTTATGAGGCGCACCGAGGACCGGCGAGATTTCCCTCGCAGGAGCCTGTTTTCCGGTGCTGCACCCGATAGATAGTAAGATTTCGAAGCAGCCAGTGTCTCGTTCGAGACGGCAGGCCGCGCTGTGGGGGCGGCGAACTTAGTCAGCGAACCCAAGCTGACAAGCCCTATTTTGAAAAAAAGTTTCAGTTCGGAAAATCAACGAAATCCCACTCATTTGCGGCCTTTCATGACAATCAGGAGCCGCTTCCAAGGCATTCCTTCCGCCCTCCCAACCGTGACGATCAATCGATTCCCCCTCGATTCATGCAGATTGGGAACACCCAGCGCGACACTCTGATCCATTGGCTTCCGTTCTCCCTGGGACGCAAACGCGGATAGGAGACCGCGGCCTGGGAAACTTCATGAGTGCGCCCATCGCTCCCATCAAATCAACTTCGGCTCCCCTCTGCATGAAAAGAAGACCGATGCCGAATCGAAGTCCAAGCAGAACGGCCCTCCTCCGGCCGTCAGTCCTCGAATGATGAATCCAACCCCAATAACAAGCGCCTTCCAAGATCTTCGTAAGGAAACAACCATTCACTTCAGACTTCCTTAGCTCATACGAATCGCGCACCCGTGACCGACCTATCAAAATTGTCGACAACACACATTTAAACAGATAAACTCAGTTTGTTCCGCGGTTTGCGAAACAATTGGAACCAAGATCTTTACACCCAGAAGCCCAGAGCTAGAGTTTCGTGATACAAAGTATGCACAATATATTCCAAGGAGACATTCTCTTGTAATCGATTCCGACTTCGATTGAAATCCTCCACCCTCAGTTTTCGATCTGTCAAACCCAACTTTTCAGAACCCAAAAAATCAGCCTTATGAAAACCCCTGCCTTGAAACCCGGATTCTTCGCCCGACGAGTCGCCCGAAATTCCAACGGCTTCGCTCTGATCATCACGATTTCGATGATGATTCTTCTAGCGCTGCTCGCAGTCGGCCTTCTTTCCCTCTCCACGGTTGCGATTCGATCCAGCAAGCAATCCGATGCCATGGCCGTGGCCCGCGCTAACGCCCGTCTGGGCCTGATGATGGCGATCGGCGATCTTCAGAAGTTCGCAGGCCCGGATCAGCGCATAACCGCTCGCGCAGACGTTCTGGATGAAAACATTGCCAATCCGCGGCTGACAGGTGTCTGGGAATCCTGGGACATCGACGCGAAAAATCCTCCTTCGCCAGCGGAGTATGAAGAGGCCCAGCGGAATGAAAAATTCCTCGGTTGGCTGAGTTCGAGCAAGGATGGCAAGAGCGCTCAGGAAGTCGACTTTGCAAGAAGTGCGCCCACTGAACCCGCGACGCTGTGGGGAACTGGCTCTCTGGGAGACAATCCGGACGTCAAAGATATCGTACAAGCCAGCAAGGTCCCCATGGGCTCGGATCCCGGTGCCGTGGCATGGGCCGTGATGGATGAAGGCGTCAAAGCCCGCATCAATACGCCATTCAAGATCAGCGCAAGCACCGAGGGCGGACGGACCACTCAACTTGGCTCGGGACAACGTCCTAACAGCGCATCGATTCCCGGCCTCGCCAAGCTTGAAGCCGATTTCTTCGAGGAGGACTCCGAGTCATTTAACACCATCACCAAGGGAATCAGCCGCAAGAACATGGAGCTTGCCGTTGACGAACTCGCCACCGGAACAGGGGAAAACCTCAAGCCTCTGACTCACGCTGTGAGCATCTCGTCGGTAGGACTGCTCACCGATACCGCGAAGGGCGGGCTCAAGCAGGACTTCAGTCTCCTCACCAATGATACCGAACTGCCCTCTCCCTACGAACGTGATTTGGGTGTTTATGCGACTCTGCTTGACTTGGACAGGTCCGCAGCCCCCTCCGACCCAACCTGGGGATCCCTTCACGAACTGGCCCGGCTTCCGCTGGACACAAGCGCCCTAACAGCACGCGCCGGAAGCCCGGTACTTCGAGCAAGCGTTCCAAGCAACTGGACCGCCGCCACAGGCTCGAATCCAAGCTCCGGCGAACCTGGCGTCATCAATCGCGAACCCCCTTCCGGGATGACTCTTCTCCCCACGGTGGCCAGAGTCCAGGTCGTCTTCAGTCTTTTGACGCGGGACATTTACAATTATCCCAAGGTCACTGACACCACGCCAAAACCTCAGCAAACCCAAGCACAGGAGCAGCAGTCCGAAATTCACGGGCCGTGGGGAAAACGGTTCGCCGGATCCAGCTACGACTATCTTCTTCATCTGCTCTACACCCCAGTCATCACGCTCCACAATCCCTACAACGTTACGCTTGAGTTCAGAGACCTCAAAGTGGTCTTCGGGAACGTTCCCTTCGGCCTCAAAGTCATCCGCAATGGGGTAGCCCAGACCCGTGATTTCGCGCCGTTGGATAAGATGTACTACCAACAGGCCGAACAGGGAAAGATCAACAAACGCTTCGGCATGACCCTCAAAACCAACGGGGGAACCACTGACCGGCCTCGAGTGGGATCCTCGACCTTCCGCATGCTACCGGGGGAGGTCATTCTGTTCTCGCCCTACATCGATCCGGAAATCACGTGGAATAACGATGCCAATGGCACGGGTGTTGCCGACTGGAGAGGTGGAGCCAGCGACAAAACCATGAATATCGATGGCATTCCCGGATGGCGGGGCGACGGCATCGGATTTGACCTCGACTGGTTCTGCCCGGCAGACATCCGTGTTGATACCCACGAGCGGGAAGGCACCCGAGCCATGGAAAAAGGCGGCGTCATCGCCGCACGAGCCGAGGACGAATTCATGGTGCAGTTCGCTCCTATCAGTGTTCCAACGCTGAGCGACAACAAGTTCACCGTCGAAATCTTCGGTAGAACCTCCGGTAGCCAACAAATCTCTTCGAGCATCATCGAGTTGGATTATGGAAATCCAACCGGGCTGCAGGACGCGCTCATGGGCAGCGACGGCTATCTCAGCTATCCAAGCGATGGCTCGACCATCAACACGATGGAGATGCATTCCCATAGCAAGACCAAGATCAAGGAAAACGGAACCATTCGACCCTTCGCCATCGTCAGTGCCAATGCCAAGACGACCTCTGGCGGTCTGAACGCCGATGGTGAGGACGGTCTGCTTGCCACCAAACCCTGGTGCTTCGGGCACGCCAATATCGGATCCTTCTCCGGCAACATCGTTTCGGAGCATTCGTCGAGCCATTCCCATGAATTCTCCTTCCAACGTCTCGACAATGGAACGACCAACCTGTTGCAGTTCGACTACAAAACGGGTCGTGGCAATTTCATCAGTGGGCTCACCGGCGATACCGGAACGAAGTTCGGCGTGCAGTATGATGTCCCGCTCGCGCCCATTCAGACGCTCGTCGGTCTGAATACCGCCAATCCCGGCGGCTCATCCGGCTACCTTCCGCGATTCGCCCATCCGATTGGCAACTCATGGGCCCATCCATTGGTCAACTCGTCGGATATCTCCACCAATGGGGATACTTACCCCTATCTCGACCACTCCTTCCTTCTCAACCTCGCGCTCTACGATCGCTTCTATTTCTCCGGGCTGGGCGAGCAAGGTGGACGTTTCAACGCCTCCGCAAGCACCGATGTTCTCGCCCAGAATTTCCTGGATGGCGAAGCATTGAGTGACCCCCGGCTCGCTCCCTACAATCCTGATGGACGTCCGAGCTCAGAGTTTGTCTCCGAGCTGATCAACGAGGACGATGCCTATGCAAAGGTGGCCGCCTGGCAGGTTGTCAATGGTGCCTTCAACATCAACTCCACATCAGTCACGGCATGGAAAGCCATGCTCGGCTCGATCCGCGACGCCAACGCCCTTTACAATCAACTCGACAAGGATGGCGAGAGCGTAGGGCTCGCCGATCTCCCGGCCACCAACAGCAGCGACAACGAAGCAAGAATCAGCCGGTTCCGCCTCCCTGTCAGTGAATCCGAAGTCGATGGCGCCGACCCGATCGATGCCTACTGGCTTGGACCGCGCGAGTATTCCGATGCCGAACTCGAACGTCTCGCCGAGAACATCGTCGAGCAGGTCCGCGAACGGGGCCCCTTCCTTTCCCTGGCCGAATTCGTCAACCGCCGTCTCGGCACCGACGAAACCGCCCAGCGGGGAGCGCTGCAGCAGGCAATCGACGATGCCGACCTCAACCGCGATTTCGCCAACCTTGCGAATGCGGGCTTCGAGATCACTCAGAACAAGGTTTCGGACTACCGCTACGCCAATCCGGAGGCAGGCACCGGACCGAGCTACCAGGGCGCACCGGGTTACCTCAGCCAGGCCGACTTGATGAGCGTCCTCGGCAATGCGGCGACGCCGCGCTCGGATACCTTCACGATTCGTGGATATGGCGAAGCCCGCGATGCTTCGGACAAAATCCTCGCCACCGCCACGTGTGAAGCCACCGTCCAGCGAGTCCCCGAATATGTGGACTCGAGGGATGAAGCCTACGTCCAGCCGGAAAATCTGACGAGCGAGATGAACAAGACCTTCGGTCGGCGTTTCCAGATCACATCCTTCCGCTGGCTCGCTGCGAACGAGATTTGAGGTCGACCAACTGACACAGTAACTTAAGCTCAGCGCCCTCATGCGATTCTTTGCCCTTCTACTCGCCCTGCTCCTGCCCTCGCTCGCCCAATCTCAGGATGATGGAGGAGAGAGCCGTCAGGTGGTCTGCCGATTCCTCTGCTTCGGCAGTACCGACACACCGGATGCGGTCGATACGATCGGACCGAAAGGGGCGAAAATCCCCTGCCCTCTGCCGACCAAGAGGATCTCCGAGCCCATCACCGCCTATGCCAAGGCCAACAAAATCGCGTTCTATCAGGAAAACAGCGACAAGCTGGCGGGGACGGCAACGATCCCCTCCAATGCCCGGGCAGCAATCCTTGTGTTTGTCCCCGCGCCTGAAGGCGCGAAATCGAAAGCCCCTTGGAGAGTCATTGTCATCGAAGACTCCGCAAAGAACTTTCCCGATGGAGGCATATTCGTCGCCAATTTCCACAATGACGACATCCGTTTCATCATCGGGGAGCACAAGGGTGCATTGCATCCGGCAAGAACCAAGGGTTACGCGCGGCCGGAAAAGCGGGATAGCTTCAACATGGCGCCCGTGATCTTTGAGTTTCTCAGCCAGGACAAATGGCGTGTCGGGAACGAGAGTGCGCTACGCTTCCTACCGGGCATGCGTTACCTGATCTTCGCCTACACCGACCCCAGGTCAAAACGCCCCCGAATCAACACCTATCAGGACTTCAGATCGGTGGCCAAACCCTTGCCTTGAGGCAGGAAATCGAAGAAGACGTTCGACAGATTAATTTTTCGATTGTCAGGCACGGATCCCGGAGGTATCCAGCGCCCCCCGGAAGCCCTAACGGCTTCCAACCGGGAAAAATGGCAGAGTAGCTCAGGGGTAGAGCAGAGGACTCATAAGCCTTTGGTCGGCGGTTCAAATCCGCCCTCTGCTACCATTTTTCTCCTGGAAGCGACCCCCAGCCTGCCATCTGCAGCAAATCAAGGTTCGACTTTTCCGAACCCGCCTCCAAGGTCGGCGCCCTTTCCCTTCTATGCTCTTCCGTAGCCTTTGCCGCCAAGCCGAAATCGGCTCCAATTCCTACCTCCTCGATACCGGTGACGCCCGCATCATCCTCGATGCAGGCATGCACCCGAAACACGAAGGCATGGACTCCGTCCCACGCTTCGATGAACTTGAGGAGGATTCCATCGATGCCGCGATCATCACCCACTCCCACCTCGATCACATCGGCTCCATGCCGGTAATGCTTCGAGACCAGCCGGAGGCGAAAGTGTTCTTCTCCCCTGCGGCCAAAGAGATTGGATTCGCCCTGCTGCACAACTCGGTCAATGTGATGCAGTCCAAGCGGACCGAACTCGGCATTACCGACTACCCCCTTTTCTCCCACCGCGAGCTCGACGACATCGAGCGCACCATCGAAACCCGCGCCCTCGAGCGTCCTTTCGATCTCGATCCGGAAGGCACTATCCGTGCGACCTTTCACGATGCCGGCCATGTGCTCGGTTCCGTCGGTGTCACCCTGGAAACAAAGGGTCAGAAAATTTTCTACACCGGCGATGTGAATTTCGAAGATTCGACGCTGATCAAAGGAGCCGCCTTCCCGGAAGATCATGTCGACACCTTGATCATCGAGACCACTCGCGGTGACAGTGAACGTCCCGCCGAATACACTCGCGAAGCCGAGGAACAGCGCTTTGCCGACCACATCGTCAAGACCCTCGAACGCCGAGGCTCCGTGCTCATTCCGGTCTTCGCCATGGGGAAAACCCAGGAAGTTCTCACGATGATCCACCGCTTCAAGGAACGCGGCATCATCAATCCCAAGACGCCCGTCTACATCGGTGGTCTCTCGACCAAAATGACCGTCATCTACGACAAGTTTTCCCACGGTCAGACGCGCCGCAGTGACGACGAGTTCCGCATTCTCAAGGACATGGACCTGCAAGCCGGCACCAAGCGCCGTGGCGGCCGCGCACCGATCATTCCCCAGGCGGGCTCGATTTACTGCCTCTCCAGCGGCATGATGTCCGAGAACACCGTCTCTAACGGATTCGCCCGCGCCGGCTTCCTCGAGAACAGCAAGAACTCGCTTCTCTTCGTCGGCTACGCCGATCCCGACTCACCCGCCGGGCACATCCGTGCTGCCAAACAGGGCGACAAGATCGTCCTGGACAAACGTCAGCCACCCGTGCCCTTCAATGCCCAGATGGAAGTCTTCGATTTCTCCGGGCACGCCACCCGCGACACCCTGCTCGACTACATTCTCAAAGTGAATCCCCGCCGAGTCTTCCTCGTCCACGGCGACCCGAAGGCCAGCCAGTGGTTTGCGGAACAGCTCAAAGAAAAGCTGCCCGGCACCGAGGCGATCATCCCCGAGCCGGGCATTGATTATCCGCTGGACTAGCCCTTGTAGTTCGCCACGCGCGAACCAAGGCGCGGATGCTTGGCCTGTTCGTCATCGCCGATGACTTTCTCGGCCTTTGGATCCCATTTCAAGGGTCTGCCGCTATCCAGAGCGACGAGAGCCAGCTGCCCGAATGACGCTGAGCGATGGGAGCCTTCCGCATCGGATTGAGGCGTCTCGCGGTTGCGCATGCAGTTGATGAAATCCTGATGATGGCTGGGCGGCTTGGTGTTGAAGTCTTCGGGGAGATTGCGCAATAGCTCACGATCCGAAGCATTGAGCTTCCCACGGTCGGCGTGAAGCCAGCCATTCTCGCCCGTAAACTTGGTGCCCATGAAATCACTGCTCACGGCAATGACTCGACCATCCTCGAAAGTCCCTTCGTAGGCATACTTCACATAGGTATCGAAAAGCTTGTGGTCACCCAACTCACCCTTGCCCTCGACCTTCACCGGACCGGTCTTGTCGAGACCAAGACTCCACAAGGCGATGTCCACATGGTGGCCTACCCAGTCGAGCAACTGACCACCGCCGAAGTTATTCATCCAACGCCAGTTCCATGGGTGGATCTGCGAGTTGTATTCGAATTTCCCAGCTGGGCCGCACCAGGCATCCCAATCCAGGTTGGCTGGCGGCTGATCAGATACCGGGAGCTTCTTGATGCTCATTCCCGACGGGGTGCCGCACTCCATTTTAGTGATTTTGCCAAGCGTGTTGTTCTCGATCAGTGCCTTAAAGCGGCGGAACTCACCCTTCGAGCGCTGCCATGAACCGGTCTGCCAGACGACCTTGTTCTTGGTGATCGCCTCATTGAGTTCACGACCTTCCTTGAGCCCCCAGGTGAACGGCTTCTCACCGTAAATATCGAGACCGGCGTTGGCCGCATCGATCCCGATCTTGGCGTGCCAGTGGTCAGGGGTGGCCAGACAAATGGCGTCCAGTCCCGGATGCTGTAGAAGGTCGGTGTAGTCCGCGTAGGTCTTGCAGTCCTTGTTCTTGTAGAAGTCGTTCACGATCTTCTGGGATCTCGCCATGTTCTTGCGGTCCACATCACTCACCGCCACCACGCGGACGCCTTTGATGTTGAGGAAATTCTTCATGTTCCCGTTCCCCATGCTGCCGCAGCCAACCAGTGCGATCGCGATTTCATCGTTGGGGGATCCCCCTTGGGCACGTAGGAAAGCCATCGGAGCCACGCCGAGGGCAGCAGCACCAGTGGCAAGGAATCGACGGCGGTTGTATGGGAGTGGTGTATTCATCAGTCTTCGTGTATCTCTACGTTTCCTCGGAGCCTGATTCTTCACTCTGCTCTGTCAATTCCCACACCGTCATGAAGCCGTTCAAAGCCCTAATCGCCATCGTATTTGTCGCACTTTTCACGTCCGCATCCGCGGAACCTGAAGCAGACCTGACCCACAAGGACATCGCCACTGCCATTGCCAAGGGTGACTTGGAGGACGTGAAGCGTCACATCGCCGCCGATCCGGCATGCCTGAATCCCAAGGACCCGAAAGCTCGCGCCCCCCTTGATCTCGCAATCCTTCGCAATCAGACCGAAATCGCTCTCGTCCTCCTCAAACTCAAGGCCGACCCGAACCGCAGCGACAGCTCCCTACGCACCCCCCTCCATCAAGCCGTCACCCGCAACAATGCCGAGATCATCCTTCCCCTGATCAAAGCCGGTGCGAAACCCGACGAACTCGACAAAACCGGATGGACACCTCTCCACCACGCCGCCGCCAAGAACCAGATCGAGACCACCAAAGCCCTGCTCAAAGGCGGTGCCGATCCCATGACTCTCAGCAAACTCGGCGGCACCCCGCTTCACGAAGCCGCTACCGGCGGCAGCGCCGAACTGATCGCGATTTTGCTCAAAGCCAAGGTCGATCCCTCGATCAAATCGAAAGAAGGCGTCACCGCCCTCGATCTGGCCAAGAAATATGAAAACCAGCCGGCCATCGACGCGCTTTCAAAGTGATCGGGGCACCTGCCCCACTCTCACTCACTCCACAAACTTGATCTTCGCGCCGGGGACTTCACCCCGGGCCATCGCCTCGTGCTGTTCGTCGGTGCAGGCGGAATCGATTGGTGCATCGGCAGGCGCATCGCTCGCCTCGAGCAGACCATTCTCGATCAAGTAGGCTTCCACCTCTTCACCGGAAACATCAGCCAGCATCTTGCCGTTCACCATCACGCAGGGTGAAAGCGGCTGACCGCTCTTCTGCTCCATTTCCCAGCGGAAAGCCGGGTTCTTGATGATGTCCTTTTCTTCAAACGGCAGTTCATACTTCCGCATGATGGCCCGGACGCCTTCGCTCCAGCCGCAGAAAGTCTTCAGATACGCCGTGATTTGTGGTTTGGAATCGCTCATGGGCGGAACCTAGCGTCATCCGCCGCCATCGCAAGCCCGATAGCGCGAGTTCCCGCAGAGCCTGCTTGCCGGAAGATCCAAGCATCCGTAATCTTGCTGTCATGCCTCGGGTATTCCTGATCCTCGCCACCCTCACCGCCCAGGCCAGCGCCTGCCTCTGGGATCGGGACACGCTCGCCGAGGAAGCCAAGGGACGCGGAGACTTGGTGAAAATCATTGTCGGCTGGTTCGATCGCTATCCTCCTCGTTATTACGAAATGCGCTTGGAAAGGGTGTCCAAGGAGCTTCAGGAAAACCCAAACGATCTCGAACTCCTCGATGATGCCGCCGTGGCTTGCGACCGCCTTGGCAGACCTGATGAAGCCATCGACTGGATGGAAAAGAAGAAGACGGTCCTCAATGCCCTTCCTAGCGACGAATCGCCCGAGCACCACTATCGATACCTCGCCAATCTCGGCACCTTCTACGCCCACCGCTGGATCTCCAAACCCGAGTCCGAACGCAACGCTGACTTATCTGATCTGCGAACTGGCGAAAAGCTCATCGCCCAAGCCATTGAAGAAAATCCCGAAGCACACTTCGGACGGGAGATTCATCAACTTAACGCCATCCGATGGATGCTTTGGGACGGAGACGACAACAAGTTAGGAATCGATCCCGTAACTGGCATTGAGTTTGGGCGGGACAGCTGGGTATCCCCCCATTACTCCCCTCTCTCAAATTCGGCCGACCATCAATATCCCGATGGAATTTCCGGTCTCATCAAGCTCGGTGCAGCCTGGCAGAATATCGACGCTTTCCACGCCCTAACGGGAGCAATGGAATACGACGAACTCACTTCGCTGGCCCAGTTGTCCTATCAACGCGAAATCGAGCTCTTCGAGACAGGGGCAAGATCGATTCACCCTGTGTATTTCGTTCGCGAACGAGTCTACCCTGATCCGCCGCAGCTCCTGCAGAATCGAAAACCAGTCGACGAATACTACAAAATCGCCAGAGCCGCCACGACCCAGCGAAATCAATCTTGGATCGCTTACCAGAACGAGCTCTTTGACAAAGGTCTCCACCCAGACACTCATCCCGATTTCTGGGCCAATTGGATCGAACCCGCTTTCCCCGCCATTCCAGGTCCAAGCCTTTTTGACCAATTCAAGACACTATTGAAGAATCGCCTGGGACTAGTGGCATCCATCCTCATCGTCACAGTTGCTATCTTCGTGGTTCTGTTCGCTGATTTCATTCGGCGACGTAGATTTAAAGCATTGGCCAGCCAGCTTCCTTAGATGAACCGCCCCCACATCAGCATCAACTTCGCCATCTCGGCCGACGGGAAGATCACCTCCGTTGCGCACAAGGCCTCGGGGTGGACATCGGAGGAGGATTCGCAACGACTCAAGCAACTGCGTGAAGGGGCCGATGCCATCATGGTCGGACGTGGAACCCTGGAAGCGGATCGCATGACGATGACAGCATCTAACAGCCCCTTGCGATGCGTCGTCTCCCGTAGCGGAAACTTCGATTTCGATCACCCGCTTTTCCACTCCGCAGGCGGAGCGATTCACTTGCTATCGGAAAAGCCCCTGACCGTCGATTTGCCGGATGTCACCAGTCACAGCGGCTCGCTCTCCGACTTCGTGAAAACGCTGCACCTCGTTCACGGTGTCGCTCACCTTCATTGCGAAGGCGGTGGCAAGTTGGTTCGCGAGCTCGCCGAACTGGATGCCGTTGACGAAATCCACCTCACCTGGGCGGGCCACCATCTTTTCGGAGGAAAGACGGCTCCAGGCATCACCGGACTGCCCGGTGATTACCTGACCGACTCGCGGCACTACGAACTTTTACACTTCGAGCCGAGAGAAGATCTCGGCGAGTGCTTTCTGAGCTATCGGAGGCTCAGGGACTGATCAGTGGCCGTGACCTTCGTGGTCGTCGCCACCTTCGTGACTCTCACCTCCATGATCACCATGATCGCCATGAGCATCATGCGTTTCATGGAGAATCTTCGTCTCCTCCCACTCGTGACGTTCACAAGAGACAGCAGCGAGGAACAGACCAGCAGCGAGCAGGTAAAATGCTTTCATCTGCGGCGGGTTTAGCGACTCCCGCCCCGGAGGCAAGCCGGAACGCATCGTCGCCTCACTCAAACCACGCCGAAACCGCCGCAGCGGCCCGCTGATGAGCACCGGTTCCACCCAATTTCCCGGTCGCGGCTGCCATCGCCTCCCGGGTCTTCGCCACATGCTCTGGATCCGTAAGGAAGCGTCCCAGAGAGCGACTGACCATCACCGGATCCGCCTCCGACTGGATGAACTCATCAATCACCCGTTCTCCCGCGAGAATGTTGACCAAGCCGACATCCTCGATTTTCACCACCACTTTCGCCAGCATGTAGGTCGGCCAGGCGAGTTTGTAGACAAGGCAGTAGGGCAGCCCGTAGTAGCCGGCTTCTACGGTCGCCGTGCCGCTGGCAATCACGCCGCAAAAGGCCTTTTGCATCAGTTCATGCGAGCCTCCGGATCGGATGGTCAGGGCGCCTTCCAGACGGTTTCCCTTGGCCATCTCTTCCATTCGCCACTGCAGTGTCTTAGTCGCCGCCGGAACCTCAAAGCGGAGTCCCTGATGGGAGGCACTCAAGCGTGCGGCCGCTTCCAGCATCATCGGAAAAAGCTTTTCCACCTCTGACTCCCGGCTCCCAGGCATCAGTGCCACCAGCTTGGGATCGCGCTCCGTCTCAATGCGATCCTCCTCCAGTTCGTCGATCATCGGATGGCCGACAAAGTTCGCCTTGAGTCCGGTGCTCTCGAAAATCTTCGGTTCAAAGGGCAGCAGACACAGCACTTCATCGAAAAGCCGGACCATCTTCGGGATCCGTCCTTTCTTCCATGCCCAGACTTGCGGGCAGACATACTGCACGATTTTCGTCTCGGGCAGCTCCTTGCGAACCGCCGCCGCAAAGCGGAAATTGAAGCCCGGGTAGTCGATGAGGAGCAGCACATCCGGCTTCATCTGCCGGACCTCTTCAAGCATTTCATAAAAGCGTGCCTTGAACCATTTGTAGTGCTTGAGCACCTCGACGATGCCCATCACCGCAGCCTGATCCAGCCAGTCACGGATCCCCTCGCCGGCCGCCGCCTGCATTTTCGGGCCACCGACGCCGCGGATCTCCAGACCCGGCCGCATCGCTACAAGTTCGTGCAAAAGTCCGGCAGCGTGGGCATCGCCACTCATCTCACCGGCGATGACATACAGGGAGTCGCTCATCCGGGGCGATGCTATGTCAGAACCTCCCTCGGAATCAATCGCCGTCATCATCGTTCAATTCGTCATTGATTTCCCCCGACTCAGCTCCTTAATCGCCCCCCGCAACTTTCAACACCTTATGGCCGAACCGACCGCCCCAGACTCAAGCCCGATCGCCGAAATTTCGCATGGGCCGTCCGCCTTCGAGACTTTCTTGGATAAAAATCAGAAGAAGCTCATTATTTTGGGCATTTTGATCGCTCTCGGCCTCGCCGCTTGGGTGATCAAGGAGGGAATCCGCGAAGGGGACTACCTCAGCGCAGGCAATGCCCTCGTCGCGGCTGAAGACGCGGCGGCTCTTGAAGACGTGATGAAAACTCACGCCGCGACTCCTTCCGCCGCGAGTGCCGCCGTGCTTTTGTCCGATTCCCAATGGGAGCAAGGTCAGCAGGACGACTCGATCGCCACCCTCAAGGCCGAAATCGCGGCCAACCCGGAACATCCGGCCACCGCAGCCGCTTACGCTCGCCTCGCAGCCCGCCTCTCCAGCCAAGGAAAGACGGAGGAAGCCAAAGCGGCGTTCCAGGACATCATTGATCGCCCCCAAGCTCGGTTCTTCGCTCCCTACGCCTTGATTTCCCTCGGCCAAATCGCCAAGGGCGAAGGCGACATCGAAAAGGCCAAGGACTACTTCCGCCAAGCGAGCGAAGGCTATCCCGGCAATCCCCTCGCCAGTGCTGCCAGCAGGGCCCTGCAATTCGCTGATTTCAAGATGCCGGAAGAAATCGACCCACCCGCCCCGGAAGCCACTCCGGAAGCCGGCGGTGTCGACGCCACCGAATTCAATCCCTCCGCTCTGTCTGGCGGACAAGCCAATCCGCTTTTCTCAGGCGGCGAAAGTGTGATCGAAACACCTGACGCCCCGAGTATTCCTGAGGACGAGACGCCGACACCTTCCGACACGACTGAAGAAACTCCTTCCGAATGAAAAGAGTCCTCGCCTGAGCGCGATAAAACCGTTTGACTTCAACTCCAATAACCACCTGATTCCAGCACCGTGAGTAACAACATGTTTCGTAAAGTCATCGGGCAGAAGCCCGCTGAAGCACCAGAGGCACCGGCACCCGCTGCCCCCGCTCCGCAGCCACCACCCGCCCCTGTTTCCAGCAGTCCGGCCGCCCCGGTCAGCGCCGCCCCTCCTCAGAGCGCTCCTCCGCAGCAGCAACGCCCACCCACCGCGTCGCGCAATGTCTTGAGTTCCGATGTCGACATCAAAGGATCCGTCAAGTTCACCAACGACCTCGTGGTCGACGGCAAGATCGAGGGCGAAATCAGCTCGGACGGCAATCTCACCGTTGGTGAAAACGCCCGCCTCAAAGCGGAAATCAAAACGGCTACCATCGTTGTTTACGGCAAAGTTCATGGCAACATGACCGCCACTGACCGCGTCGAATTGAAGGCCAGCGCGGAAGTCGTCGGCGACATCAAGGCCAAGATTCTTTCAATCGAAGCAGGAGCCATCTTCGTCGGCAAGTCGACGGTTGGAACTCCCTCCACCCCTGCCGCAGCAGCCTCCGCTCAGCAGCAGAAACCATCCAATGGTGGTGGCAACTCGGATCGCCAGAACAATCAGAAGGGCAACAGCCAGCAAGGGAACCTTGCTGGCATCAAGTCCTAAGCAAGTCCTGGAGACCTTTCTCACTTCTCAAACGCGACCTCGCCATGCCGGCTGGGTCGCGTTTTTTTATCCAGCGATCGCCCCCTGGCAGAGGGCATCGAAAATCACATCAGCTCGCTCCAGTCGCGGGCCCAGTCACGCGACATCTCAAAACTAGCAGGCGTCCAGGTCAGCAGATTTCGCCGGCTATCCGTAGGATCCTTGCACTCCTTGATGGCCCCACTTTCGATGTAGCGGATTATGATCCGGCTCACCGCCCAGCGGGTGATTCCACTCGACTTGACGATTTCACTCACCGTCACCGGCTGGTCCGCATAGGCGCCTTTCGCTACTTCGGCGAGAACGATCAGTTCAGCCAAGGTGGTGGTGACTGGCAGGTGTTTCGACAGAATCGCGTAGCATTTGGCGGCGTGTTCAACGGCCCGGCGTTCGCTAGGTGTGCCCGCACCATAGTGGGATGATCGCTTTGACATACGGATGACCGCTTATAGGTGCGGTGACGCGCCCATCCTTCCACAAATGACTTCGGATGTCCTACCTTTTCCCCGGCCCTCGTCATCTTTGGGCTGCTCTTGACACAGCCCTCCATTCATTTGGAGGACCCATGCTGACCTCGAAATTCAAAAAGCGAGGTCGGCATGGCGTTGGCTGTCCCATGCCTGGTGGAAAGCCTACTTTCTCCACAGCCACTCGAGCGTTTCTGGGAAAATGGATCCACCGTGCTGACCAGAGTGTCCCCCCTCTCCCCAAACGGCCTTATGGTCCCATTTGGCAAATTTCAGCGCCGCTTCCATCTGCTGGTTGGCCAGCCACCAATTTCCATGGGCATTATCGAGGTCGCCTGAGCCATCCTGAAGGAAAACCCGCAGCGGCTTCTTCTCCGTCTTTCGAATGAGGTAGGGATAATGATGGCCACCTCGGATGTTGGTGAAACTTCCAATATGACTCACCACCTTGCGAAACAGGTCGGGTCGCTCCCAAGCCGCGGTAAAGGCACAGATACCGCCGGAACTATTGCCACAAATCGCGCGTTGGTCGGGGTCGTCCGTCAGGTTCACCAACTCGCCTACCGCTGGCAGGATTTCCTTTTCGAGAAAGGAGGCATAGGTTTCATCGGGTGTATCATACTCGACACTGCGGTTCGACCGCATGTCGGCTGGCTGGTTCCAGCCCTGCTTCCCGCTGAGTTTCTCTCCAAACACCCCTGGATTGATCATGATCGCCACCGTCACCGGCATCTTGCCGGCATGGATCAGGTTATCAAAGACCACCGGCACCCGGTAGTCCCCATCCTCTTTCACGAAGGTGTGCCCATCCTGAAACACCATCACCGATGCCGGTGTCTTCCCATCATACTGAGCCGGCACGTAGACGAAGTACTCGCGGACCGTCCCAGCATAGATCTCCGACCGCCATTCGTGGCGAGTCACCACCCCCGTCGGAACACCCTCCTGCCTCTTCGAGTCAGGCCCGTGAGGATAGGCTGGCTCAGCACCCTCCAAGGTCATCAGACCAAGCATCATCAATCGCAGCAACATCTCATCTAAACGGCCGCTGGAAGTCCGATCCTTCAGATCCATTCCACACTTTTTGTTCTCGAATCGGCTCATTCCTCGTTCGACATTCCCCGCTCAGCGGCCGACATTCCCCGCATGCCTAGCGCCGCTCTCGACCTCAAAGAAGCGATTCTCCAGCTCAAGAAGGAGAAAAACGCCGTCATTCTCGCCCACAACTACCAAACCGGCGACATTCAGGACATCGCGGACTACGTCGGCGACTCCCTCGGCCTCGCCTATCAGGCCAAGGATACGGATGCCGATGTGATCTGCTTTTGCGGCGTTCATTTCATGGCCGAAACGGCAAAAATCGTGAACCCCACGAAAACCGTCGTGCTTCCCGACAAGGATGCCGGCTGCTCACTCGAACAAAGCTGCCCCGGTCCCGAGCTCGAAGCCTTCCTCAAGGAGCACGCCGACAAAAACTACTACGTCATCGCCTACATCAACTGCTCCGCCCACGTGAAGGCCCTTTGCGACGTCATCTGCACCTCCGGCAACGCCGTCAAGATCGTCAACAAGGCCCCCGCCGATCGCCCGATCCTCTTCGTTCCCGATGAAAACCTCGGCGCCTGGGTGATGGAGCAGACCGGCCGCAAGATGGACCTCTGGAAGGGCAATTGCTACGTCCACGTCGAGTTCACCCGCGAATCGATCAACAAGATCAAGGCCGAGTATCCCGACGCCCTCGTCGTCGCCCACCCCGAATGCACCCAGGCTGTTAGGCTCCTCGCCGATGAAGTCTGTTCGACCGAGAAAATGGTCACCTACTGCAAGGAAGCCCCGGTGAAGAACATCATCGTCGTCACCGAAAGCGGCATGCTCAACCGCCTCCGCAAGGAAGCGCCGGACAAGAACCTCATCGCCGGTCCCACCGACCGCTGTGCCTGCGCCGACTGCCGCTACATGAAGATGAACACTCTGGAAAAGCTCCACGACTGTCTCCTCAACCTCAGCCCGCAAGTCGAACTCCCCGAGAACATCCGCAAACGCGCCGAAGCGCCGTTGCTGAAGATGCTGGAGCAGTCGAAGTAGGGGACCGCGCGGCACTACTCACCCTGAAGAATCGCCTGAACCCTAACAGCCATCGCAGGATCTGAACGTTCTGCATATTCCAGGAGCTTCCTCGTGATCTCTTCCCGCTTTTTGTCATCGCTTATCGCATGAATAAGCCGGGCCGATTCTCCGGGTAGATGGTAGAAGGTGCTTTCGAGGATGGAGACCAAGACCCGATCATTGGTTTCCACGTCCCGATTTGATGTGATGAATGCCTCGGCAAAAGGCAGTTTCTCCTCAGAAGGACGGCTGTTGATGTATGCATGCAGGCATTCCTGAGCTTCGACCGGGTCAACAACTTCGCTGAGAGCACGCACCGCTGCAGAAGAATCGTCGAACTCAGCCATTGAAAAGAACTGCACGAAGTCTTTCTCTCCGCCGATTACGTCCAGCTCGCACCTCGTTTTCACGATTTCCCAGAAGCCACTGCCATCACTCCGGGCCAGCCCCATGGAAACTCCCTTTTCGAGCTGATCCGAATTGCGAACTTGCCCACGGAACTGTTGCCATTCAACCCAGCCACTGGAGACATTCTGGCGACCAAGAGACGTCACCCCGCCAAAAATAAACCTGTCCTTCGTCAGCCCTGGCTCCAGTCGCCCAACCATCAAGCGCCACTTCTCCGGGTCCAACTCGACGAGACGAGACGCGAAGGATGCTGCGATCAGTCCGAGATCACCAGAGGCAGGGTCAAGCGATTGTAGCCAATCAAAACCAGCCTCGGGATCCGTATCTGCATAGAGTCGGGCGATTTCCACAAGCAGGCCGTTTCTTTCCGGAGACCCGGGAGCAGATCGCTCAAGTTTTGCGAGCTTCCGCTCTAGATTGCGGTCCGCAGTGCCTGAAGACGGCGGCCGATTAGGACGCTTGGGAGCGGCACCTTCAAAATGAATGAGGGAGTTCATCCCATCACTTTCGCCAGCCACACTCCGCTCCTCTCCAGGGATCCTCGATCTTCCAACCAACAGGCCAATTCCAATGCCTACGATCAACCCGATCATCAACCATGAGATCCGAGTCCTATTCCCATTATGGTTTTCCATCTTGGGTAAACTGATGATTCCCCAATTTTCAGCAAGTGCTTTGCCGGAGAGATGTGGGATCCAGCCCAGCTTCGAAGTCAGGATTCGAGCATCAATCATCTCGCGTCGTCAAAAACCACTTTTGGAACACCGCCAGCCGTGGACTGCGTGCAGCCTGCTGCCGCTGTCCGTGAGACAGCCTTGCTGTCCACAGCGAAGCAACGGTTGCAGCCCGGCTCGCAGCAGGGCTGCATTGCCCAACAGCGGCAGCAGGCTGCACGCAGTCCACGTTATTCCAAAAGAACCGATACAGCGGATTGAGATCGAAGGAAAATAGGTTACACCTTTTTCGCTCCCGACAGCCGCGCCACCATGAAGCCCACCGACCAATTCCAGCGTCCGCTCCGGGATCTCCGCATCTCGGTGACGGATCGCTGCAACTTCCGCTGCCGCTACTGCATGCCGGCGGAGGTCTTCGGGCCGAACTACGCCTTCCTTCCCCGCTCGGAAATCCTCAGCTTCGAGGAAATCGAGCGCCTCGCCCGCGCGCTCGTCCCGCTCGGTGTCAGCAAGCTTCGCCTCACTGGCGGTGAACCTCTCCTGCGCCGCGGCCTCGATGACCTCATCGGCATGCTCGCCACTATCGATGGCATCGACGACATTGCCCTCACCACCAACGGCACGTTGCTCGCCCATCACGCCGAAGCTTTGGCGCTCGCCGGGCTGAATCGCGTCACCGTCAGCCTTGATGCCCTCGACCCCGCCGTCTTTGCAGCAATGAACGGCGTTGGCGCGAAAATCGAGCGCGTCCTCGCTGGCATCCGTGCCGCCCAGACCTTCGGCCTCCCGGTCAAGGTCAACGCCGTCGTCCAGCGCGGCGTCAACGAACAGGAAATCCTTCCGCTCGCTCGATGGGCCAGGGAACACCAGATCACCCTGCGCTTCATCGAGTTCATGGACGTCGGCGAATCCAACGCCTGGCAAATGGAGCAGGTCGTCTCGGCCGCCGAAATCCTCAGCACTCTCGAGACCGAATTCCCTCTCCGCCCGCTGCCGCCCACGCACCCTGGCGAGACTGCCAAACGCTGGCAGCACGCCGACAGCTCCGCCGACAGCTCCGTCGAAATCGGCATCATTGCCTCGGTCACCCAGCCATTTTGCCGGGCTTGCAGCCGCCTGCGCCTTTCCGCCGAAGGCAAACTCTTCACCTGCCTCTTCGCCGCCACCGGCCACGATATCCGCCCCCTTCTTCGTCGGCAGGAAAGCGACCTTGCCCTCCAGCAGGATATCGCAGCCCTCTGGAGTGCCCGAAACGACCGTTACTCCGAAGAACGCGGTCAATCCGACCGGCCGAAAGCCGAAATGAGCTACTTGGGCGGCTGATGCGATCCCCAACATTTCAGTCTGGTCTCAGACCTCTGAAATCTGGTCTCTTTCTCCCATGCCCGCCGCCGATCCACGGTTCAACGATTTCGTCCTACTTCAGGCTCAAAATGCCGGATTCTTTCTCGGCCAACTCCCGAATCCCGCCACCGGCGAAAAGCAGGTCAACCTGCGTGCCGCCAAGTCGGTGATTGATTCACTGGAAATGCTCGAAATCAAAACCGAAGGTAATCTCACCACCGAGGAAGAACGCCTGCTCCAAACCGCCCTCACCAATCTTCGTCCGCTCTTCGAGAAAGCCTCGACCTGAAATTCCGCCCCTCTCATCCATGCACTTCGATCCTTTTCAAATTGGCTCCGTCCCCGTCGGCGGCCCGCTTCCCGTTTTCATTCTCGGTCCCTGCGCGCTCGAATCCGAAGCGTTCGCCTGGGAGATGGCGCGCTCCGTTAAGGAAATCGCCGACAGCACCGGCATTCCCCTCATTTTCAAAGCTTCCTACGACAAAGCGAACCGCACCTCGGTCAGCTCATTCCGCGGTCCAGGCGTGGAAGAAGGCTGCAAGATTCTCGGCGCCATCGGCAAGGAACTTGGCGTTCCCGTCACCACCGACGTCCACACCGCTGAGCAAGCGGAGATCGCTTCCGAATACGTCGACCTCCTTCAAATCCCCGCCTTCCTCTGCCGTCAGACTGATCTGTTAGAGGCCGCCGCCAAGACCGGCCGCGCGGTCAACGTCAAGAAAGGCCAGTTCCTGGCGCCCTGGGACACGATCAACATCGCCGAGAAGATGCGCGCCTTCGGCTGCAACTCGTTTTTCATCACCGAGCGCGGCACCACCTTCGGCTACAACAACCTCGTCGCCGACATGCGCTCGCTTTACTGGATCCGTAAGGAGGGCATCCCAGTCATCTTCGACGCCACCCACTCCGTGCAGCGTCCCGGCGGACTTGGCGGCACCACCGGCGGGGACGGTGAACTCGCGCCGGTTCTCGCCCGCGCCGCCATCGCCACCGGCGTCGACGGTCTGTTCATGGAAACCCACTCGGATCCCGCCAATGCATTCTCCGATGGACCAAACCAGATCCCGCTCGAGTTTCTGGAAGATCTCATCGTCAACCTCGTTGCGGTTCATCACGCAGCCCACGGCGCTTGATTCGTCACCCTTGTGATTCCCTCCTTTCCAGCTCCTTCGATTCCCCTCCGCCCGTGGCTGGTGGCGCTTTCGCTTGGCCTCGTGACCAGCCTGGGAGCTCAGATCCTCAATCCGCTCAACCCGCTCGACAACCTCGAGGATGAGGTAGAAGACGAAGGATTTCCGGCAATGAAGATGCTCATCGAGGGGAGCATTCTTCAAGGCGTCACAGTGCCCCAATACGACGCGGAACACCGACTCAGCTCAGTCATGCGAGCGGCCAAGCTGACCATGGTGAATGAAGACCTGATCAACGCCGAAACCCTCCGCATCGACTTTTACAATCCAGATCGGACGCCGAAGGGCCGGATCGAGCTCGAAACTGCCACGGTCGAGGACCAGAAGACCCTCCGCTCGAGTGATCCTGTCTCATTGGTTTCCGATGAGTTGAATTTAAAAGGCACTGGACTCGTTTATGAACTGAATAAATCGCGTGGCTTCCTCTACGGCCCCGCCCATGCCACCACCCTCATCGATACCCGCACTTCCATGAAATCCACTCCCACGCAACGTTCGGTAATCGCCGGAGCCATGATTGCAGCCACGGCAAGTGCGTCGGCTGAGGGACTCGACAAGCTCGACGACCAACAACTCAAAGGCCTCGATCATCTGGCCGCCTCAAAGAAGTCCGAAGCCGAAGCGGCCGTCAAAGAAGCAGACGCAAGCCTCGAAAAATCCACCCGGCAATCGGGCGAAGCCGACGAGTCCCTCGGCAAGTTCCTGCGAGATGCCGCGATCGACGTGCCAAGCGGAGCCATCCCCGACCTCCAATCCAAGGTTCCTGATCCGGAAGAACTCGAGGCCCAGCAACTGGCCTCATTCAGCGCCGACGACGGAATCTTCTTCGACTCGGAGGCCGGTCTGCTTGTTTTCCTGAAAAACGTCAAAGCCACCCATCCGGAATTCACCCTGGTCGGGGCCGATGAAGTCAAAGTCTTCCTCGAGAAAGTGGAGAGCAAGGAGAGCAGCACGGCAGGCCCGGAGCCTGGCGCCAGGAAGATCGACCCGAAGGAGGCCGGCGACCTGTTAGGCGGAGCCAAATTTGGCGACCCTTCAAAGATCATTGCGACCGGCACCATCGTGGTAGAGAAAATCAAGACCAAGCCCGGCGACAAGAGCGCCAAAGCTTCCGGCCGCCAGATCGTCTTCGATTTCAAAACCAATGAAGTCATTCTCCGGGGCGGAGAACCGTGGATCATTTCTGAAACCATCAGTGGTCGCGTAGTCGATCCAAACGGTTACATCCGAGTGAATGTGGAAACCGGTGACGGATCATTCGTCGGAGATTCGGAAGGCTTCGTCGCATTCGACAAACCGAAGAAGAAATAATTTGATGGTCTCCCCAATGCCTATTCCTGAACCGCTGCTCGTGGCTGATGGCCTGCGCAAATGCTACTCCGGTCGTGCGGTGGTCGACAACGTCACCCTCAGCGTGGCGCCCGGCGAAATCGTCGGCCTGCTCGGACCGAACGGTGCCGGCAAAACAACATCCTTCTACATGATCGCCGGGCTCGTGCCACCCGATGCCGGTTCGGTCCAGTTCGGTAAACAGGACATCTCTCGCCTGCCGATGCACCGCCGCGCCCGGCTGGGTCTGGGCTACCTGCCCCAGGAAGAATCGGTATTCCGCAAGCTCAGCGTGCTCGACAACCTTCTTGCCGTGCTTGAGACGCGGCCGGAGTTCAACAAGAAACAGCGACTCGAACGGGCTGAAGAACTTCTGGAGCGCTTCAAGATCACCAAGGTCAGGCAGTCCGCTGCCATCACCCTCTCCGGTGGCGAAAAGCGCCGTCTCGCGATCGCCCGCACGCTCTGCACCGAGCCCAAACTGTTGATGCTCGACGAGCCGTTTGCCGGCATCGACCCGATTGCCGTCGAAGACATTCAAAAGATCGTCCGTGAATTGCGTCAGCGCGATGGACTCGCCATCCTGATCACCGATCACTCCGTGCGTGAGACCCTTTCGATCGTCGACCGCGCCTTTCTCATTCATGATGGAAAGGTGATCCTCGAGGGACCCTCCGACAAACTTGTCAACGACCCCATCGCGCGGAAACACTACCTCGGCGAAGATTTCCGGATGTAAAAAAAGCGCTCCCTTTCGGGAGCGCTTTTCCAAACACCAATGAACAAATTGTTTCGGTCTTAGGCAAAGACCTCTTTGATGGGAGATCCCTTGTCGGCCATGCGGAATGGGCGCTTCGTTGGCGACATGATCACGAGATCGTGCGGCACACCGAGAGCGTGACCAATGGTCGCATTGAAATCCTGAACCTCGACAGGGTTTTCCTTGATCCGGGTCGCACTCGCATCGGTCTCACCATAGCGGTAGCCACCCTTGATTCCGCCGCCGGCCAACAGGCAGGTAAAGGCAGCAGGATGGTGATCGCGACCGTTGTTATGCTCGGTTTTGATTTCCGGTGAACGTCCGAACTCGGTAGCCACGACGACCAGCGTGTCCTTGAGCATGTCCCGCGACGCGAGATCCGAAATCAGGGCCGAATAGCCCGCATCAAATTCCGCGCAGCGTGCTTCAACACCAGCGAAGTTGTCATAGTGGGTGTCCCAGCCTCCAAGATAGACCTCCACGAAGCGTACATCATGTTCGACCAGGCGGCGGGCGAGCAGACAGCCCTGGGCAAAGCGTCCGTTGCCGTAGTGTTTGCGAGCGGCATCGCTCTCACCCCCAATGTTGAAGGCCTTGAGGTCCTCACTGCTCATCAAGCGCACCGCTTCGGAGTAGAGCTCCTCGTAACCTTTCACTTCGGAATTCTCATAGCGATCATGGAACTGCTTGTTGAGGCGGTCCGCCAGAGAAAGCCGGCGATTGAAATCCTCACTGCCTACCGACCCAGGTCTGCGGCTATCCTTGAGGCCTTCGTTGGCATTCCCGATGGGAGCGGCGCCAAACTTGGCACCGAAGAATCCCCCTCCACCGCCGCCGCCATTGATGGCGACGTATCCCGGAATGTCAGGATTCAAGCGACCGGCAAGCTTGAGTGTCCACGCTCCAAGAGTCGGGTGTGAGATCGTGCCACGCGGTGCGTAGCTGGTTCGCATGATGTAGGAGCCCTGTTCGTGGGCTCCTTGATTGGACGTCATCGAGTTCACCACACAGACCTTGTCCATCACCTTGGCGGTCTTTGGCAGATAGTGGCCGATCTGGATGCCGTCCGCGCTGGTCGCGATCGCCTCCGTTTCACCCATGACATCCTTCTTCTTCGGCTTGGGGTCGAAGGTATCGACGTGGCTCATGCCGCCACCCATGTAAAGATAGATGACGCGCTTTGCTTTCGCGCCGGAGATCTCGGCGGCGTTGCCGACATTCGACCCGAGCATCGGGAAGAGATTCACCCCCAAGTAGCACTTGGCGGCGTATGACATGAACTTTCGGCGATCCAGTTCACTCAGGCGGTTGGCTTCAGACTTTTTCATGATTTTTTGGGACTTGGGTTTTTATTGAAGAAACAGGAACTCGGATGACATCACGAGTGCCGAGAGGATGTTACGATAGGCGTCGTCGGTATCGCCTGAGATTTTCACCTCGTCCATCATCCATGACATTTCCTCGTCACTTGGAGGACGGCTGAGGATGCCGACATAGAGGCGGCGAACCTTCTCGGTCGGACTGGAGGCGCCATCGAGGCTCTTGTAAATATGGGCACTGGAGTTGTTAACCAACTGGTCCTGGACGAATCCGTTCATCAAGGTGAGCACCTGGCTCACATTCGGCTCGGAGTTGGCACCATTGACGGTGTCGCGAGTGGACTGCCCGAAGAGGAACAGGAGGTGGCCATTCGGAGCAGGACTTGGAAGCTCGGAGGCGCGCACCTGGGCACCCTTCCCGTAGTCCCTGATTTCCTCACTCATCATCATCATCGAGTCACCACCTCTTTTCTTCCCCTTTCCGCCCACCATCGCGGCAAGTTCTCCGCAGTAGGCATCCAGTTCGGCAACGGTCTTCAGCTTGAGCACTTCATCGGAGAGATCCGACATCGTCATTCCGGGGATCACGGCACCCCCTCCGTTCCGACCGATCCGGACGCGATTGTCGAGAGTCCGGCGTGGCTTGGAATCCGGATTGCCGCCTGCCAACGTGATCAGCGAGTCCCAAATCTGCTCTGCCGAGAGCCGGGTCAGCTGACGACCATGGAAATCGTCTCCGTTTTGCACTTTGGCCGGATTCGGATTGGGTACGAATTGAAAGGTCTTGGTATTGAGAAGGATCTTCTGGAATGCCTGCAGATCGTAGTCGACCTCGACAAGGAGGTTGCTGATGTAGCTCATCAGGCCGGGAATGTTGGTGTCCTTCGCAGCCACATACTCGTTGATCGGCTCGTAAATCCCTCGACCCATGATCTTCTTCCACAAGCGATTGGCCATGACGGCCTGGAACTGTCCGTCGGTCTTGGTGGTCACCCACTCGGCAAGCTTGGCGCGACCATCGCCATCAACGCCACGATCCGATGTCCGGACCGTTTTCCCGAAGGGAGTTCGACCACCGATCACCTCGCCAGGTTGGGCGTCGCGATACTGGTAGTCCTTCGGCAGGCTGATCCGTCCACTTCCTCCCCCCATCAGGGTCTGCTCGAGGATCTGGTACCGCACCAATTCGATGATGTCGCTCTTTGCCGTGCCGCGATTTTTGTCGAGACGGGCTTCCTCATACAAAGGGCGAGCCTTGCGCTCCATCGGCACCGGGTTCTGGCCTTCCGTGAATGCCGCCAGTTCATAGAAATCGTGGCGCTCGGTGTCGCCAAATGGGTCGTCATGGCATTGCGCGCACTCCATCTGCGTCCCGAGGAAAATTTGCATGGAGTTCGCCAGATTGTCCAATGGCATGCCCTGATCCCGGAGGTAGTAGCCAACCGCGGCCTGGCCGTCAGCCCACAGCGACCCTTTGCTAGCGAGCAGCTCGGTGGTCAATTCATCCCACGGCTTGTTTGCCGCCACGAAATTGCCAACCCAATCCCGATAAGGGTTTCTTCCCGAGTTCACCCGCGCCATCTCATCCTTGATGCGAAGCAGATCGAACATCCAGTTCGTCATGTGGCTCGTGTAGCCCGGCGAATTGATCAGGTAGTCAATCAACTCGACCCGCTTGTTCGGATCATCCATTTCCAGGAAGAACAAGCCTTCTTCCGCAGTGGGGACCCGACCAATTCCCACCAAAAAGGCGCGGCGCAGAAAGGTTGCATCGTCGGTCACATCCGGCACTGGAAGCTTCTTCTGTCGGTACCAACCAGCGACGTAGGTATCGATTTTGAGGGCCGCCTGACGCACAAAATCAGGGTCATTGCCCTTGCTCTCGGTGTTGGCGCCGCTCAGAGGGCCGGTTGCCAGCAGCAAAATCGATGCAATGCAGGTAGAAATAGGGTTTTTCATGGTTTTTGGGGTTCGCTAAGAACTAGGTCCGGAGGGGGGCTCCGTCAATTTCAGAAGCCCGCGGCCGAGCACGCGCCTGCTCATTGGGTTCTCATTCCAACGAGCAGCAGCGGCCCCGCATGACGCGAGCATCCAGATAGTAACACGGGGGAATCTGGAAATCTTAGTGGAAATCGGAAAAAACCGGCTTTTTGTCGATCTCCCAGCCTTTTCCCCTGAAGTGACTCTCGCTCAACCGACCCAGAAGAGCCCGGCAATCGCGGCACTCATGAGATTTGAAAAGCTTCCCGCCATGACGGCCAGCAGACCAAACCGCGCGATTTCTCCCCGTCGCATCGGGGCCATGCCCCCCAGACCGCCGAGCAGGATGGCGATTGAGGAGAGATTGGCAAAACCACAGAGTGCCACGGTCACAATCGCCTGCGAACGGGGAGCCAGCAACTCTCGCCACTCCCGAAACTGCCCATAGGCCACGAACTCATTGAGAACCAGTTTCTGACCGATCAGGCTGCCTCCCATCGAGGCCTCACTCCAGGGAATGCCAATGGCCCATGCCACCGGTGCGAAGAGCTTCCCCAGGATCAGCTGGAGCGAGAGGTTCTCATGACCAAACCAGCTTCCGATCCCGCCCAGCATCAAGTTCAAGAGGGCGATCAGGCCAATGAAGGCCAGAAGCATCGCCCCCACATTCAAGGCCAATCTCATCCCACTCCCTGCTCCCAAAGCAGCGGCATCGAGGACATTGACGGGTTTGTCGTCACCTTCAGTCCATCCGAGACTTCCCTCCTCAGGCTTCTCCGTTTCGGGAACGAGAATCTTGGCAAAAAGCAGCCCACCGGGAGCTGCCATGAATGACGCCGCGATGAGATACTTCAATTCGGCGCCTAGTCCGACGTAGCCGGCCAGGATCGAACCCGCAACGCTGGCCAAACCGCCGCACATCACGGCAAATAATTCCGATCGCGTCATGCTCGCGATGTAGGGCTTCACCACCAACGGAGCCTCCGTTTGGCCGACGAAGATGTTTGCCGCAGCCGACAACGACTCGGTCCGGCTGGTTCCGAGCAGCTTCTGCAAAGCTCCGCCAAGCACCGCAATGACGACCTGCATCACCCTCAGGTGGTAAAGCACCGCGATCAGCGAAGAGAAGAAAATGATCACCGGCAGCACTTTGAAGGCGAACACGAAGCCGATCGAATCCACTTCCACCAAGGGACCGAACAAAAAGGCAATGCCTTCATTTCCCGCCGAAATCACGGCCGACACTTTGACGGAGACCCACTCCAGCGCTGCCCGCCCCCACGGCGCATAAAACACCAATGCCCCTATCGATACTTGAAGGGCTAATGCCCATCCCACCGTCCGCCAGCAAATCGCCGCACGTTCCTTCGACATCGCGAACGCGATCAGAAGCAGGAGCAGGATTCCCAGGACGGATACCATTCTCGCTGCTGTTAGCCGATATCGGGCCACCTCGCCAGCCAATAGCTCGGTAACGGGCACCGATGGTCTCGCGAGGTGCCGGCTCGAGACCGAAACCTGCCGGGTTGCACTTTACGGCGAAATCATTGCCCGCCCGGGGTAGGCGGCCACAAGCGCCACCCCGAGTCCGGACCAGATCAGCCGATCGCCCCATTCAGCGTCGCGCTCGGGCGCATCGCTGCGGATGTCTTGGCAGCATCCGGCTGATAGTAACCACCGATGTCGACAGGCTTGCCCTGCACCTCGATGAGTTCTCCGACGATTGTCTCTTCACCTGATGCAAGTGCTTCAGCGATCGGGGTGAATTCCGCTTTGAGATCCGCATCCTTGTCCTGCTCCGCAAGAGCTTGGGCCCAATAGAGAGCGAGGTAGAAATGCGATCCACGGTTGTCGATCCCACCCAACTTGCGGGTTGGCGACTTGTCGGTAAGAAGGAACTTGGTCGTCGCATCATCCAGCGTATCGGCAAGCACCTGAGCCTTGCTGTTGCCGTACTTGTTGGCGAGATGCTCAAGGCTCACGACCAGCGCGAGGAACTCCCCGAGTGAATCCCAACGAAGGTAGTTCTCTTCAACAAACTGCTGAACGTGCTTCGGAGCAGAACCACCAGCACCGGTTTCGAAAAGACCACCACCGTTCATCAGCGGCACGATCGAAAGCATCTTCGCGGAAGTGCCGACTTCGAGGATCGGGAAGAGGTCGGTGAGGTAGTCGCGCAGCACGTTTCCGGTCACCGAAATGGTGTCCTCACCCTTCTTCAGACGCTCGCAGGTGTAGGTCGTCGCCTCTTCCGGGGACATGATCAGGATTTCGAGACCATCGGTGTCGTGGTCTCCGAGGTACTGGCCGACCTTCTTGATCAACTCCGCATCATGGGCGCGGTTCTCATCGAGCCAGAACACGGCGGGGGTGTTCGATGCACGCGCTCGGGTCACTGCAAGCTTCACCCAATCCTGAATCGGTGCGTCCTTCGCCTGGCAGGCGCGCCAGAGGTCGCCGGCTTCAACCTCGTGCTCTAACAACGTCGCCCCATTTCCATCGACGACGCGGATGCTTCCCTTGCCAGGAGCCTGGAAAGTCTTGTCGTGCGAGCCGTATTCCTCGGCCTTCTGGGCCATCAGTCCGACGTTTGGCACGGTGCCCATGGTGGTTGGATCGAAGGCACCATTTTCACGGCAGAAGTCGATCGTCGCCTGATAGACGCTGGCGTAGGACGAATCAGGAATCACCGCGAGGGTGTCCTGACGTTTGCCTTCGCTGTCCCACATTTTTCCGGAATCCCGGATCATCGCCGGCATCGAGGCATCGATGATGATGTCGCTCGGCACGTGGAGGTTGGTGATGCCCTTGTCGGAATTCACCATCGCCAGCGCCGGACCATGCTCGTAGCAGGCCTGGATGTCTGCCTCGATCGCGGCCTTCTTGTCGGCAGGAAGTTGATCGAGCTTGGAGATCAGATCACCGAAGCCGTTGTTGAAGTCAACACCGAGGGCATCGATGTCGGCACCGTGCTTGGTCAGCAGGTCACGGAAGAACACCCGCACGCAGTGGCCAAAGATGATCGGGTCGGAAACCTTCATCATCGTCGCCTTCATGTGCAGCGAGAAGAGGATGCCTTCTTCCTTCGCGCGCGCGATCTGCTCGCCGAGGAAGCTGATCAGCGCGGCCTTGCGCATCACCGTGGCATCGAGGATTTCGCCCTCAAGCAAAGGTGCGGAATCCTTCAGGGTCGTGACGCTTCCGTCTTCCGCGACGAACTCGATTTTGAAAGTGGTTGCCTCTTCGAGGGTTACCGACTTTTCATTCGAGGCAAAATCGTTTTCGCCCATGGTCGCGACCTTGGTCTTCGAGTCCTTCGACCAGGCGCCCATGCGATGCGGGTTCGCCTTGGCGTATTCCTTCACCGCCTTTGGTGCGCGACGATCGGAGTTGCCTTCGCGGAGCACCGGGTTCACGGCGCTGCCCTTGACCTTGTCGTATCGGCCACGGATGTCCTTTTCGGCATCAGTCGATGGCTCGTCGGGGAAGTTTGGCAGTGCGTAGCCCTGGGATTGCAGCTCGGCGATGCAGGCCTTGAGCTGGGGCACCGAGGCGGAGACGTTCGGCAGCTTGATGATGTTTGCCTCCGGAGTTTTCGCAAGCTCGCCCAGCTCGGCGAGGGCATCGGCAACGCGCTGATCGTCTTTGAGAAAATCGGGGAATTGGGAAAGGATCCGGCCGGCCAGCGAGATATCGCGGGTTTCCACGTTGATGCCCGATGATGCGGTGAATTTCCGGATAATCGGAAGCAGCGAATAGGTGGCAAGCGCGGGGGCTTCGTCGGTCTGAGTGTAGATGATGGTAGGAACCTGGGACATAATGGCAGCCGGACTGGTTTTGTCGGGCGAGCGTTTAGTGCACGTGGCGTGCCGGGTCAACTGGAACGCGGAAATCGGCCTGATCTGGACAAGAGAAATCCCCGAAAAGGAAGATTTCCACAGAAGGACGCGAAGATCGCGAAGCTAAATTCCCACCCCGCATCAGAAGTTCTTCCTTTGCGGCCTTCGCGGCCTTCGGTGAAAACCCGATGGATCGATGGGTAGCGCCTACGGCCGTTTGAGCGTCATCGTCCCGCGATCCGCCTTTGATTGGTAGGTCGCCTCGAAATCCGTCTTCGTCAGTTTGCCCTTCACCGCATAGGTCCCGAGACCCGCCGGAAGCTCCATTTCCCCCTCCAGCGGCAGATTTCCCTGCGCATCCGGCGTGGCGGCGATGGTGTGCTTGTAGTCGCCAAAATTCACCAGCCCCCAGCCCGCCCGATAGCGAAAATCATACTCTCCGGCCTTTTCCTTGCTCGGATGGACGATGCACCAAAGCGGTCCCTCGTGGCCATTGACCTCGCTTTTCCACTCGCCGACCCACGCGCCTTCGACCGAGGTCGGCGGCTTCGGTTGGGCGAGCGTCTCTTTCGCGAAATCCCGCGTGTAGGACCCCGGGACGCAGGAGGCGAGTAGTATTGGCAGCAGTGGCAGCAGAATAAGTCGGTGCATCGTTCGAATCATCTCTGCTAAAGACTCCCCCATGCCGCCCCGCGAGTCCACTTCCGATGCCGAGAAAAAGGTGCGCGAGATCTACGCCGTGTGGGAAAGCCGTCCGCTTGAACGCGCCTGCACTGGCATCGCCCGCTGCTGCCATTTCAAGCTCAACGGCCGCACGCCCTACCTGACTCGCGGCGAAGCCATCGTCGCCGCCCGCGCCTGGCGCGCCGCCGGACGCAAGGAAGTCGTCCCCGCCCCCGACGGCTGCTGCCCCTTCCTGAAAAACGAGCGCTGCCAGATCTACGACGGTCGCCCCTTCGGCTGCCGCACCCATTTCTGCGAAGCCGCCGGCGGTCCCGCCTCGCGAAAGGAAGTCCGCGACCTCATCCAGCGGTTAGAACACATCGACCACCAACTCGGCGGCGACGGCCCAGTGAACTTCGTCACTGCGGTGACGGAGGCGATGGGTTTACTTGGGAAGTGATCGAGTCGGAGCCTCCGTCCGTTTGTCGGAAGGAAAAACCTTCTCGATCTGAGAAATTGGATAGTCCCTCTTGTTGAGGAGAATGGAGGTGCCATTGACTCGCCCTCTAACACTCAGAACATCGTGCTCTGGCATCACCTCAATCTCCTGCGTGAACCATCCACCCATTCTCTGGCGCGTTTCCGGAAGTCGCCTTCGAAGCAGCGGAAGATGAGCGGCTCGCGACACGCCCACATGATCGCATTTTCGAGAGCATCTTTAAACAATTCTCCTTCGTGAATATCGTCCGAAGTCGGCGTTCAGCTCGGCAAACCTTTCAGCCAAAAGTCGGACTTTTTCGGAGACGGCCATGGGCGAATGACACTTCATACCCGCTTCCCTTCCAGCACTTTTCCTCTGGACGGAGGCCCAACAGAACCAAGCTCCAATCCTCTCCGGTTACGGATTCACCGCCTTCACCCGAATCACCTCGATCCCCAGCGGACTGCGCGGTTTTTCGCCATCGGCGCGATAAAAGACCACGATGCTGTGCTGGCCCGGGCCTTGTTCGAGCGACCTCGAAATCAAACGCTGCAAGCCATTGCCTTTCGCTAAACCGACCTGAAAACCAATCGGCTTGTCGGGACTCAGCGGACGCATCACCGGACGAAGTGGCGGCAGGGCGATCCGTTCCGAGTTGTAGACCACCGCCAGCGGTCCCGGCGCGACATTCACCATGCTCGCCTTGCCTGGAGGAAGATTCGCGGGAATCACCAAGGAGGATGGCTTGTCCCAGGTGTTGTCCTTCTGACCCCGCCACATCACCACGATGAAGTCGCCACTTTCCGGCGGTTGAAGGCGATGCCACGGCTCGCTTTCCTGGCCGGCCTCGGGCACTCGGAAAAGCAAAGGACTTCCTCCGCCCGGCACGGTCACCGGCGCACTGATGCTGCCAATCCGCAACCGCAAGGAACCGCTCGCCTCATCCTTCCCCTCGGACGAAGCCACCGATACCTCAAGCGCCACCGGCGGCAAACTCCCGGGAGGCGCGGGCAACTGATAGCGCACCCCATCGCGAATCTCCTGACGAAATGGCGGCTCTTCTCCGACCGTCAGCAGGCGCATCTGGCGCGGCGGTGTCTTCACCGGCTTCGCCTCCTCCTCGGCACGGAGGACGAGCGCCGCAGCAAGCAACAAGAGCAACGATAAGCGAAAACGCATGCAACGGAATGAATCAGACTTCATCGGGGCGCAACCAGCGGAATCGAGTCATGATGAAACGTCGGCCAAAATCTCCCGCCTCGCCCGGGTTCTCGGGATTCAATCCGGTGTGATCAGGGTTTAGTGGCTGAGGCGTTCGTTGCACGATCGCCTCACACCAGGCTCGAGCCAATACCTTGCCCGACAGCGTCGAGCTTTCCCCGTAAGCCCGGATCACGAAGCTGTCCGACCGCGCCGTCAACACCGGGGCCAGCACCTGCAGCACATCTCCCTGCGTCAGGTATCCCGGCGCCCCCCAGGCCTTGCTGTTAGGTTTGAGCGTCTGTTCAAGTCGTGTGGCGTCGCGAATGTTGTCGGGGTGTCTGTAGTCACCGAGCGACTTCTCATTATCGAGCGGGTAGCCAGCATCGAATACCGCATTGAGACCCGCCCTGTCGATTGCAGCCTGCAGCGCCCCCGCATGCGAAGTTTCGTCGTCACTGAGCCGACGATTCACGAAATCCGACATGGAAAGGAAAGGCCCGCGAATTTTCACTTCCTCGACCACGGCCTCGGCCAAACTCGTGACCTCGTCGTCACTGAGCATTCGGAATGCCGACCAGACATTACCCTGGCCGTCGGCCCCTACTCCGCGGTCAACGCCATCAAAGCGATTGAGCAACCTCACCATCGGTGTGCCTTTCCCGTCACCCACATCACGAGTCGCAGAGAGCATCGCCTTCCATGCTTCGACACTTGTTGAATTCACATTGAAGGCTCCATCGACTGCCAGGTGATAAGCGGCCCGATGATAGTCGGAGAGATCCTCCGTTGTGACCCTCCTGGACGCTCCAGGAGCCAGCACCATGCGACCATTGGGAAGCGGGTACTTCATCGGGTCATCGACAAACCTGGCCTTCCTCTCCGGATCCCCACTCGACAGGAAGAAGCGATCCCACAGGGCATGATTCAATTCATAGGAAAGATCGTAAACCAGGAGATCCTTACCTGGCACGTCTTGCAGCAAGGCACGTGCGGTATCCGCCCAGTCACTCTTCGAAGCCGATCTTTCCCGATCGTTGGACCAGCCAATCACATCAGGGTGAAACCCGGCCGCCTCTTCCTCCGCGGCTGAGGCCGATGGCGGAACGGTGCGCGCGGAATGTTCGAGGCCAAGCCGCGGGTCGATCAGCGAATTCCCGATGGCAAACGAAGGGTGCCAAATGAATTCCGAGACCTGCGCATTCTGAAGCTGGCCCAGCGAAATCACACCCGTTTCCACTCGAGGAAGTTCGAATAGCACGTGATCACCCTGGCTTTCCTGAGGGGGCCCGAAGGGATTCCCATGATATCGCCCCTTTCGGAAGACCGGCTCCTGAGATCCCCAACTCACCGCATTGTCCGGCAAGTCACGAGTGTAGAGACCAAAGAACCATGGTCCGCCACCCGATCCCACACTAGCCAGCTTCCCGGCGATATTTTCCCATGGTGAACGCACCGAAAATGCCGCGCGCGGGTTCCAGTTGGCAAAGAAGGCTTCTTCAAAAACCTGCTCTTCGTTCGACAATCCACCGGCGTTGAGAATATTCGAGTAATGCTCATCAAACCACCTCAGGCGAATGCCCTCCCGAGTTCTCGGGTCCGGTTCAAGTGTCGGCCGGGGATCATCCCGATCAAGCAGCTCAATGTCCATCTTGCGCGAGTCGTCCCAAGCAATTCGGGGTTCCTTCCCGGCGCCATACTGAAGGGATGAGGAGATATACGACAGTTGCGGCAGTGCGTCGAAACGCTCGAAAGTCACCGGCTCGCTCCCCTCCAGCTTCTTCACCACCACTCGTGTATCATCACTCTGGTTGATCACGCCATTGCCACCATTCGACCAGTAAGGCGTCGGAGCATACCAGAACTGCACCGGGCGATAATTGATGCCACGAAGCGATGATCCCGAAACATAAAAACTTCGTGAAGGGTCCGGCGCCGTCGTGCAACTCAGCCGATTGTTCGACAAATCGTAACTACCAGGCTTATAGTAGCTGAGACCATCGTATTCCGCGGCATATTCAGGGGAGAAGACAAGGCACTCGCCGGGCCCGAATGTCGTGGCCGGGACCGTGAAATAATACGAACCCATGTAGGGATCCTTGTAACCCTCGTCACTGAAGATCCCCAGGCCTTCTCCGACAAATGAAGTACTACGTCCACCTTCAAAGGAAAGCCACTGGCTGCGCGAACGAAACACGACACCTCCTGACTGACTGTAGTGCTCGTTCTCCGTCCACATTTCCCATCGGCCGTTCCCCTGAATCATTACGATCATGTCTTCCGAACCGAGCTCGACGTTGTAGGGATTCCAGACCACCACCCGGGGATAGAGATGAGTTCGCATCTGAAAGCCTGATGTGGGTGAATCCGATAGCTTGAAGGTACTGACCTGCACAAAATTCGAAGCCTCCACGACAATGGGCTTCAGACTGGACCCTGCGTTTCCATCGAGAACGACCGGTTGCTCGTTGCATAGCGCAAATGCCTCACTCGAACCCGCCTTCCCTGAATCCGTCAGGGGACCGTAGGCCGCGACCTCCATGCCGGAAAACGGAACCACCTTTGTTGCCCAATCCCGGAGTAACCCGAACCTCGGACCCGCAAGATTCCATCGACTCTGCTCCCCCCCATCGATCATCGAATCCGTGTCACTCAGCCCCGCCACTCCACGCAACCTGGGCACCGTTCCATGGCTTTCGAAATAGGCGCTCAGATCGCTCTTCAGCCCTCCCCGGCTCACATCGGTCAGCAGGCCCTGCGAAGCGGTGGTGAAATCATGAAAATTCCTACGCGACCACTCGCGTCCTTCATTTCCCAACAAGGAGAGCGAGTGGGTGCTGAGCAGCGCAGTCACTCGGTCATCTGGAATATCAATCCCATCACCGATCACCTCCGCCTCCGCATGCTGAGCCGCCATCAATCGGAAATGAGCGTCACTCGCCTGTCCGGGAGTCACCTTCTCGTCCGCGAAGCGGTCAGGTGAAGAGACATTTGCCCGAACCCCCAAATCCCCGGTCCACCACGCCATGGCCCCTTTTCGACCATCCATTTCTCCGATACCGACCAGCGGCACCCGCACAAAAGAATCCCTCGTCGCCACCGATCCATCACCTACCAGCTCCACCGAATCGCTTTCCGCGAGCGACACTCTTGGATCTCCCTCTCCACTGACCAGCCATTTCCGAACCCGATTCTTCGCATCCCAGCCTTGTTCATTCCGATGATCCAGAAGGCTGCCACTCTGAGGATCGCGCGACCAGATCGAGGATCCATCGGAATTCCGGGTCGACCACGTCCCCGTCCAATGCGGATCCTCCCCGAGCGCGAGGATTCCCGAAGTCGCCGACACCCTCTGATCCGGACCGAGTTCGAGCTGGAGCTGGCCGATTGCCTGCATCAGAGCCATCCGCGCGTTGGCCCTCGCCGCCGCCAGATCGTGACCCGTGCTCGAGCGCCGGAGTTCGATGACCGAGAGGCTCATCAGTCCGATCAGGATCATGACCAGCAGGGACATCACCAGGACACAGGCGACCAAGGCAAACCCGCGCTTACGCGGGGGCCGGAGGAGACTGATCCTGGCAGCCGATTGCACGCCGACTCCATACAACTGCAAGGCCCTGATGGCCAAACCTTTCAGAGCCCCATGAAGTCACCGAAGCCTGAACCTCCCCGGACGAGGCCCCGTATTTTCCACGATCCATTCGCAAAAATCGGAATATCTGCCATCTTTCGTCATCCTAGAAGCCGCCAATAGGCACCACCTATGATGAAACCATCCCTACTCAGCCTGCTCCTCCTCGGTCCCGCCCTCATGGCTGCCGAACCTAGTCTTCAATCTCAGCTCGAAGCCCGCTCCGCAGAATCCGCGAAAAAAGGCGATCCTGCCGTGCGCAGCGAATACGCCAAGGGAATCGAAGCGGTCGCCGCCTCCGGAATCGTGGATAAAGCAAAAAATGTCGGGGATAAGGCCCCGGATTTCACGCTCAAGAATGCCACCGGCAAGGAGGTTTCCCTCAAATCGCTTCTCAAGGACGGACCGGTCGTGCTGACCTGGTATCGCGGCGGATGGTGCCCCTACTGCAATATTGCGATGGCCGCACTTCAGAAGGAGCTTCCGGAAATCAAGAAGGCCGGTGCCCAATTGGTCGCCCTGAGCCCGGAACTCCCTGATAAAACCCTGACTACCAGCGAGAAAAATCACCTCGAATTTGAAGTGCTCAGCGACACCAACCACGGCGTTGCCGACGACTATGGCATCGTCTTCGAGCTCACCCCGAAGGTCCGCGAACTCTACAAAAGCAAGTTCGACCTCACGGAATTCAACGGCAAGGACGCCGGCGACGGTAAACTTCCACTCGCCGCCACCTACATCATCGATACCGATGGCACGATCCGCTGGGCCTTTCTCGACGCCGACTATCGCAAGCGCGCTGAACCTTCGGATATCGTCGATTTTCTCAATGAAATGGCCGAATAGCCGAAAACTATCGACAGCAGGCCTCTGACCCCGTTCCCATTCCCACGCCTAAGCGGCACTGCTGTCCCATGTCCTCCCGCCTCTCCATCCGGTTCATCCTGGCCGCCAGCCTGCTCGCTGGTGCCGTGACATCCTGCACCACGCGCTCGCCAGCGCCGCCCCCAAAGGCGCAACGCACCCTGTATGAGTGGCACGATGATCACGGACCTGGAGAGGTCAAGGTACGCATCAACCTTACGTCCCAGCGGGCCTTCTACACACGCGGAGACCGCCCGATCGGCTGGTCCTTCGTGGCGACAGGCAAGGAAGGACACGGCACTCCGACCGGCACCTACTCGATCACCGAGAAAGTCGTCGATAAGTATTCCAATGCCTACGGTTGGATCGAGGACGAGTTCGGAAATGTGGTCAATGGCGATGCAAAGCCAAGCACCCCGGTTCCGCCCGGATGCGTCTACGTCCCGGCCCCCATGCCCTATTGGATGCGGCTCACCAACTACGGCATCGGCATGCACGCCGGCGTGATCCCCGAGCCCGGTGAACCGGCTTCCCATGGCTGCATTCGGCTGCCGAAACCACTCGCGCCGATCCTCCACGATGCAGTGGTCATCGGCACACCGGTAATCATCGAACGCTAGCCCCCGTTTCCTTTCGGAGGCGCATCGAATCCCGTGGCGCCGCGGTTGATTTGGTGGTATTAAGGTCCAGCTCGGATCGATCATGGGAATCTTCGCGACACTCCCGCGGGATGACCACGAGCGAATCCACCTTGTTTCCAACTCATGAACCGTCTGATTCCCATCGTCTTTTCCCTGTTGATCCCCAGCTTGCAGGCAGCCGAGCCCATCGAAGCCTACCCGCCGGCGGAAGAAGGGATGACCCGCCACGTCCTGAATCTTCCCAAAGAAAAGGATGAATCGCTCTTCAAGGTTGAGCTCATTTTGGGCAAAACCATCGAAATCGATTCCGCCAATCGGTATTTTTTTGGTGGAAAGCTTGAGACCAAGACCATTGAAGGCTGGGGCTATTCCTACCACATTTTGCCCGAAATCGGTCCGATGGCGGGAACCCTGATGGCGGTTCCGCCTAATTTGCCTAAAGCCAAGCGATTCATTGCAATCGGTGGCGAACCCTACCTGATCCGCTATAACAGCAAGCTCCCGGTTGTAATTTATGCCCCGAAAGATGTCGAAGTACGCTACCGTTTGTGGCGAAGCGACAGCGAAAGCAGCCTCATCCCCGAAGGATGAAATCGGGCAAGCACCGCAAATACACGATCATCCAAAAATTTCCCCGAGGTTGACCTCGGCCTGATTTCTGACTAACCACCCGCGCCACTACCAAGTCTATGATGCCTAAAATCCCCAAGCGAGTCGACTGGATCAACACCGTCTTCCTCCTGGCAATCTGCCTGATTGCCATCATCGGTGCCCCTCTCTACCTCTGGAAATACGACCTTCACCCCGTGCTCATCGGCATGACGGTGTTCTATCTTATCGCCACCGGCATGAGCATCACGCTCGGCTACCACCGTCTTTTCTCTCACCTCTCGTTCAAGGCCAAATGGCCGGTTCGTTTCTTCACCCTCGTTTTCGGTGCCTGCGCTTTCGAAAACTCCGCGCTCAACTGGTGCTCCGATCACCGTCGCCACCACAAGCACACCGACCACGAAGACGATCCCTACGACATCTCGCAGGGGTTCTTCTGGGCACACATCGGCTGGATTCTCTTCAAGAGAACTCCCGAGCCCCCACTCGATAACGTCGCTGACCTGCGCAAGGACAAGCTCGTCATGTGGCAGCACAAGTGGGACAAGCTCATTGCCCTGACCGTCGGCCTGCTGCTCCCCACCGTGATCGGCTACTTTCTGGCAGGTTGGGAAGGCGCTCTCGGAGGCTTTCTGATCGTCGGCACGCTCCGCGTCTTCATCGTCCAGCAGTGCACCTTCTTCATCAATTCGCTCTGCCACACCATCGGTGAGCAGCCTTACTCGACCCGTTGCAGCGCCCGTGACTCCTTCGTGATGTCGCTCGTCACCTACGGCGAAGGCTACCACAACTACCACCACGAGTTTCAGCACGACTACCGCAATGGCGTGAAGCCATGGAACTTCGACCCCACCAAGTGGGCCATCTGGACACTCTCGAAGCTCGGCCTCGTCTCGAACCTCCGTCGCGTCCCCCACTCGCGCATTGTCATGGCGGAAATGACCGAAGCCCGCCGCCGTGCTGAAGCCGAATTGGAGCGCGTCGCCGCCTCCGATGACGCCGCTTGGCGCGAGTCCGCCACCGAAGCCCTCAACGAGCTTCTCGAAAAGCTCGCTGCCAGCTACCACGAACTCGAGACCGCCCTCGCCGACAAGGTTGAGCTTTCGAAGAAAGCGCTTTCCCGCTGGCAAGGTGACACCCGTGAATTCCTCGGCCATCTCGCCGAAATTCGCGCACGCCGCCTGCCGTCCTTCGCCTGACCCGGCGAATTCCCCTTCCCATGCCGGCCCCGCACCCGCGAGGCCGGCATTTTTTTACCCAGCAGAGCCACCAAGCGTGCCAGCATCACCTCGGCCGCGGAAAAGCTCGATCCATCGCGCCGATGGTCCGACAGCCGAACTTGGCGCCAAGTCTGGCTCATCCGCCATTTCCGTACCAGATGCGGCCGAGCTCGACGGCCGCCGCCACCCGGCGGACCTATGCACTGACATTTCCACCGATTCTTTGCTGAACCGAGACCACCTTGGATCCGGATATCACGCTCTCGCCACACTGCCCGCCTAGCCGCTTGCTTTCGTGGCTCAACCACCCCACTCTCCCGCGCTCGCACCCATGGACTCTACTGAAGGCCAAACGATTCTGCTCGTTGACCCGGACCACGATTATCTCGAGTGGGCCACGAAGCATCTTTCTGCTGAAGACTTGCGGATCCTCCGCTGCGATCAGGCCGACAAGGCGATCAAAGTCGTCGAGAAGGCCACCATCGATCTGGTCATCGCCGATATGTCACTGCAGCCCTTTGACGGACTTGAGCTTCTCTCGCGAATCCGTCAGACCGCTCCCAATACCCTGGTCATTCTAACAACAGGCTTCCCGAGCACCGGTCAGGTCATCGAAGCCACTCAACAGGGCGCGCACGACGTGATGCGCAAGGAGTCGCTGGCCTTCGAACTGCGACCGGTTGTCGAAAGCGCCCTTCAACTCGCAGGCGAACGCCGCGATGCCGACCATACCGATCCGGAAGTCCAGCAACTGGACGGACGGGTGAAAATCATCGGCGTGTCACGTGCGCTCCAGGATGTTTTCAAAGTCGTCGGTCGTGTCGCCCGCTCGGATGCGCCCGTTCTAATCTTCGGTGAGTCGGGCACCGGCAAGGAGCTCGTCGCCCAGGCCGTTCACGAGTATTCCCCGCGTCGGCAACAGGAATTTCTCGCCATCAACTGTGGCGCCATCCCCGAAAATCTTCTCGAAAGCGAACTCTTCGGCCACGAGAAAGGCGCCTTTACCGGAGCCATCGCCAAACGCGCCGGACGTTTCGAACAAGCCGATGGCGGCACCCTTTTCCTCGATGAAATCGGCGATATGCCGCTATCCGTTCAGGTGAAGTTGCTGCGGGTTCTTCAAGATGGCACCTTCTCCCGCGTCGGATCGAACGAGACGCAGAAGGCCGATGCACGAATCGTTGCAGCGACAAACAAGAACCTGGCCGAAGAAGTCGCTGCCGGACGCTTCCGCGAAGACCTCTACTACCGACTCAACGTCGTGGAAGTGAAGCTTCCCGCCCTCCGGGAGCGCCCTGAAGACATTCCGCTTCTCGCGGAGTACTTCCTTCAGCGCATCACTCGCAAGAATGGCATGGCGCGCATCAAGCTTTCCGGCGAAGCCGTCACGGCCCTGCAAGCCCACCGTTGGCCCGGCAACGTCCGGGAACTGGAGAATACGATTGCCCGGGCATGCGCCCTGGCCTCTTCGAACGTGCTCCTCCCCACGGACATCCCTCTGGCCACCGCCCCGGGCGCATCGCGCAAGTCGCTGAAAGCCGCCATCGATACCCTGCTCGATGCCATGCCGGCTGGCAATGGCCACCGCTGGATCAACGAAGAGATCTGCTCGCGCACCCTTGAGAAAAACGATGGCGACCTCAAGCAAGCGTCCATCGCACTTGGCATCAGCACGGCCGAGTTCCGAAGCCAACTCCGCAAATCCTAGATCCAGCCAATCCCGCTAATCGAATTCCCGGCAAAAGCTCACAGGCAACTTGCCCGTCATCTCATCGCAGTTTAAGGTTTAGCGTTCCGGCATTTCATCGCTATTCTTCCGCCATGTTTCGACGCGCCGTCTTCCTCATCGCCATGATACCCATGGCGGAGGTTACGGGTGCCGCTTCGAAATTGGACGAAATCCCCGCCTACTCTCTGGGAATCGATGCCCTCTCCGGACAACTGTGGGACGTCGCAGCCGCCCGTTTTCAGGATGCGCTGGGTGAAAAAGACCTCGAAGCTCCGCAAAAGCAGGATCTTCTTCTTCGCTTGGCCGAAGCTCAGATTCGCGGGGGCAAGTCCGAAGCGGCTATCAAGACCCTCTCCGATCCGACACTCGCTGAGAATCCCGCGGTGCCATTCTGGACCGGACAGGCGCTGGCTGCGACGGGCCGCTTCTCCGAGGCGATCGAGTCCTTGAAGTCGGGTGCCACCGATGCCAAGTCCCCCCATCGCCGCGAGGCCCTGTTGACCCAGGCCGAACTGGAACGCGCCATTGGCGACACCGAAGGAGCGCTCGCCACTGTCGACGTTTTGTTGAAAAGCGATTCCCGGTCGATTCCCGCCCGTCTTCTGAAGGCCAGCCTGCTGCTCGACCAAGGCCTCGCCGATGAAGCCCTCAAGATGATCCCGGCCGATTCCAATCTGGATGACAAGACGGCCGCTGAAGCGAAATTTCTCCGCGCTCAGTCCCTGCTCGCCACCAAGAAATACGAGGACGCCCTGGCGATTTTCAATGCCCTGATCGAGTCTCCCAAAGGTCAGACGCTCGATCGCTACCACGCTGCCATTCTCAGTCGGGCCCGTACCCGGCTGGACCTCGGAGCCACCGCGGTCGCTGCTGACGGGCTCCTCGCCTTTATCCAGCAGAATCCGAAGTCCCCCCGTCTCGACGAAGCTTTCGATCTGCTCATGGAGTGCGTTCCGGAACAACCCACACCCAACGATGCCATACTAACACGTATCCGGGAATGGATCCCGAAAGTCCGTCTAACATCGCCAGCCATTCCTTCATCCAGTGAGCGAGCCGCCGCGAGCTGGCCATTCGTCGAGCCGGACCGGAACCCACTGGCCCCCGAGGCGATGTTCCACCTCGCGCTCGGGCTGAGGCGCGAGAATTCGATCGACTCGCGTGCCGCAGCGCGCCGCATGCTCAATCGCCTGCGACTTGAGTATCCGAAGCACCCGCTGATCCCACGTGTGATGCTCGAAGCCGGGCGCTGGGATCTCGAGGATGGTCGCAGGGAACAGGCCGCCTCCCATTTCGCGGCGCTCATCAACCTTCCGAACGTCCCACCCGAGCTGCGGGCACAGGGGCTCACCCTCGAGGGCACTGCACGTTTCAAGGAAAAGAATTTCGAAGGTGCCGCAGAACTTTTCACCCAAGCCGCGAGCTTGCTGGAAAACGAACAGCGCAATACCGCACGCCTCAACGCCGCAACCTCGCTCCTCTCGAGCGGCAGCCTCGCCGCATTCGAGGAGCTTAGCAGCGAAGTGGAAAACTCCGACCTTCAGGACCAACTCGACCTCGAGCGGGCTCTTTTCCTCGCATCGAAGCGTGATCCCGCCGCACTTCCGGCGCTGCGCGCCTTCGTCGAGCAACATCCAGAGCACCCAAGACTTCCGGAAACGAGGCTGAATGCAGCCTTGGCAGCACTCGATGCCATCCCTCCGGACGTCGAGTTCGCCCAACAGCAACTTGACGCCATTTCGAAGAAAACACGCCTGACCCTGCCCCCCGACCAGTTGGCACTTGCCGAGATCCATCTCCACAATCAACTCGGCGAATGGGCCGAAGCGGCCGAGCGCGCAAAGACCTACCTCAAGGAACACAAAGCGAGTCCGATGCGGCACTCGATTCAGTTCGAGCAAGGCAAGGCGCTCTTCCAAAACAAGGACTACAATGCCGCCCGACTTGTCCTGGAGAAACTCGCTCTGGAGGCTCCGGACTCCCCCCAGGCGGCTGCCGCCCTACTCCTTTCGGCACGCGCCGCCGCCGAGGGCGCAACGCCCCAGTCCCAGACGGAAAGCATCAATCTCTTCAACAAGCTGATCGAGTCGAACTCCCCTTTTGCCGATGTCGCCCGTCTCGAAAAGGCCGACATGCTGATTCACCGACTCTCACGCCTGGAAGACGCGATCCAGACTCTTGACCCGTGGTTCAAGAAGATGAAAAAGGACGACCCCTTGCTCTTGAGCGTCGGCCTTCTCCTCGGCGAAGCTCTTTTCGCCAGTGCTGAAAACAACACCGAGGTCCTCGTGCAAGCCCTCGCCGTCTATGACCGCCTGCTGGAGGAGCTCCCCAAGGATTCTCCCAGCCGCTCAAGCATCCTCTACCGCAAAGGCATGACTCTCGAGCGCTTCGAAATCCGTGAAGATGAAGCATTGGATTGCTACGTCGGCGTCGTTCAGGTCGCCGGCGATAGCTCGCGAACCGATTGGAAATCGGTCGAGTTGTGCGGCTTCAGCGCATTGCGGATTCTTGAGAAACGCGAACAATGGGCTGCCGCGAAAAAATTTGCCGAACGCATCGCGGACCTCAAAGGCCCGCGCTCCCAGGAGGCTGCGGATCGCGCCAAAGACATCGGCCTTGAGCACATGATCTGGGACGACCAGATCAACAGCGACCAAGAAAATCCAGCGGTCGAAAAGCAGGAGAACTGAGATCGCTGATCCCACACTCATTGGGAACTAAAGGTCCGGACGATAGAGGAGCCTCCATAGCGCCAGTCATGGCTCGCGCACCCGCTGCGTCGGAAGGCCGGGCGATCCCGTTCTAGTAGCCTGGATTTCACCTCGGACGATTTTTTTGGCGACAATCGCCAACTTTCTGCTCGATCTTTTTGCACTTCTGTCAGACAACTTTACATCCCCCTAGAACCCGAGCCTCTCGCGCGATTTCCCGACGAGCCGGAGAATTCAAAACCCGATAAAAAGAACCAAAACCCCTATGAAAATGAAACTGATGACGCTTCTGGCGTCGCTCACGCTGGTTTTGCCGGCAATGGCCCAAACGACGGTGATCGGAGGGGACATCAATAACGGCAACCTGGAAACACCCCTTGACTCGGCCCCTTTCCTGCCACCGGGCGGCTTGCTCACCAATGAACAGGACCACACGACCGGATCTGGCATGTCGCTCAAAATCGATCTTACGGCGAACAATGGAGCGGGCCAATGGAAAGGCTGGGCAGACAACGGGGCGAACGGGATCGAAGCCGACGTAGTTCCAGGCCAAACGGTCAGTGCCGGATTCTGGGTCTATGTCCCCTCGGAGACCACCTTCGGCGAGGGAAAAGGAGACGGTTCCACCGTCGGGCCCAACAAAATCGTCCAATACATCGAATTGTACAATCCCACTACCGATACCTGGACAGGGCTTAACTTCAGCAATCTCAATCTCGATACACTCACAACGAGAGACGCCTGGGTGAAATACACCATGCCTCCAGTAACCGTCGAATCACAATATACCAAGATTCGCACCAGAGCATGGAACCTCACTACCAACAGCCATGTAAACGGCAAGGAAGCATTCACCCCCGGGGGCGATCCTGAAAACAAGGCCGAACCCTCAGACTGGGAAGCTGCCGGATACAGTGGGGCCATCTACCTCGATGACATTTCACTGGTTGTGAGCGATCCGCCCCCGCCGGGCATCGGGATTGAAGGCAACGTCAGGAATGGCAATATTGAAGCGCTTGAGCTCACGCCCTTCGGAGCCCGGCCCTATCAATCGGCCTCCACCGAATTCAACCACACCCCCGGCGGCAGCAAATCGCTCGCCATCCACCTTGGTGGCGAGGGCGGGAACCAGCAGTGGAAGGGAATCACAGCCGGCAGCAACGTCACCTTACTCGTCAACCAGGGCGAGGTCATTGAACAGTCGGTGTGGGTTTACGTTCCTAGCGGAACGGTCTGGCCTACTGATCCAACCTGCCAGCTTCTGTTTCGAGTGAACAGCAACACCAGCTCGGAAGCCACCGGCATCAACACCAACCTGAAAACCCTGCCACAAGGAGAATGGAACCTCGTCACCTTCGACAGACCCGTGGAAGCGGGTGAGACACAAGTGACCACGAGTAAATGGTACATTACGGTGGGCGGAAGCGGAGGTGTGGACGTCGAGCAATTCAACGGGATTAACATCTATCTCGATGACTTCACTCTAACATCCAAGGTTCAGCCGCCGCCACCACCCCTTGAGATCGTCGTTGGCCCTGGAATAAACAATGGCGACATGGAGGCTGACACGCTTTCCCCGTTCAATACCGCTGGTGGAACCCGATCGACCGTCCAGAACCATACTCCCGACGGGACCAGCTCTCTCGCCATTGATCTCACGGCGAACAATAGTAACGGTCAATGGAAGGGCATCATCCCGGGTGGAATCAATGCCCGTCTGGCAAGTGACCTCGATACCGTCAACATGACAGCATGGGTTTATATCCCCGCATCAACAAGCTTTGGTCCAACAGCGAGTCTCAACCTTGAGCTTCGGACAAACCCGGGCAGCCTATACACTGCCGGAGCTCCTACCTTCAATCTGACCACTGCGGTCCGTGACACATGGATCAAGGTTGAAGCGCTGGGACTTCCGGTCGCCGAAGGAGCCACCCAAATCAGCCTCGGGAACTGGAACCTCGCCACCGTCGCCATGGTCGGTGCCAATGGAGACATCCCCGCAACCTCGGCCACTCCCGCCGACTGGCAGGCCGCTGGCTACAGTGGCTCGATCTTCATCGACGACGTCCAGGTTGAACTGATTCATCCGCAGGGACCTGACATTGTCGTCAACTCGATCGCATATGACGATTCAACGGGCGATGTCACCATCGAATACAGTTCGAAGGTGGGCCCCATCGATGTCTGGAAAAACATCCAGGGTGACCTCAATCCCGCCAACTTCGAAGTATGGGATCAGGATATTGATGGAGGAATCTACGTTGATACCTATGTCGACATCCCAGGCGAGCCAAGAGCGTTCTACGTGCTCGTTTCAGCGGGTGAAGAGCCTTATCCCGAACCATGATTTAGGATCGGAAATCCACCGGCCGCCTGCGTCCAATCGGGAGACCAGGCGGCCTTCTTCAGTCATCCTGACTCGGCGCCGGGAATTTTTGATTCAACCCTCCCTCGCCTCGGTTTACTGACAGGATCTATCCTGAAACCCGATGAACCCGCAGAGGAATTGCCCATTTCCCAAGATCCCTCGGACATGGCTGGTAATGACCAAACTTGCCATCACGATCGGCATCCTTGCGATTTCATCCTGTCAGGAGAAACCCGATTCCGATCGGGCCGGGCCTGCAGACCCGCCACTTTCTGTCCTGGATCTCGTCAAGCCAGCGCCGCGGCCACTTCACCCCAGCAGCAGCGACCCGGCCACGAGGGCGGTGCAGGTCCACTGCTCACGCTGCCACGCGCTGCCCGACCCTACCCAGCTCACCCGAAAACTATGGATCAACAAGGTCCTCCCGGAAATGGGTTGTTACCTGGGAATGCAGCAGCTCATCCCACAGTACGCGTCTTTCATTGAAAAGGGAGGCACCCCTGAGGAGGCCAAGCTTTACAGGGATCGCGGGATCTACCCCACCACGGCACTCATCCCGCAAGAGGAATGGGACTTGATCGTCGGATGGTTTCTCCAAAACAGCCCGGAAACCCTTCCGCCCAGCAACAACTTCCCTCAGCCTCCGCTCCCAGACGGCAAGTTCGAGATTGCCTTCGTCGGGCCGAAGAACCCGGTTCCAGAAACGACACTTATTCATATCGACCCCATCAGGCAGCAGTTCATCAGTTCAGATGCTGCTTCTAACAGCCTTGCACTCCACGATTCCTCCGGTCGGCAACTTGCCATCGCCAACGGACCGAGCCCCTTCACCGTCGCGAATACTCCCGCCCACTCTCCCACTCAACAGTTTCTCGCCATCGGCACTCTCCAGCCCAATGATGCGATGAATGGTTCCGTTTGGAGCAATCCGGGAAGCGACAGTTTCAGCGACATCAAGATCTCTTCGCTTCCTTTGCTGAAACGACCAGTCGATGCCGTTTGGCACGACCTCGATCACGATGGCAGTGAAGAGCTCATCGTGGCCGAATACGGCAACAAGACCGGTCAGCTCAGTCTGTTCAAAGAGGTGAACCAGGGTTCGTGGAGTCGAACCATCCTCAACCATAGCTCAGGCAACATCCGGGTCGAGGTCGTTGACATGAACAAGGACGGCTGGGAAGACCTCGTCGTCTTACGCGCCCAGGAATTTGAAGACGTCCTGATCTACTACAATACCGGCCAGCTCAAATTTCACGAATCTCATCTGTTGCGCTTTCCTCCCTACTGGGGAAACAATGATTTCGACCTCGCCGATTGGAACCAGGATGGTCACCTCGACCTGCTTCTCGCGAATGGCGATAACGCCGACAGCACCCCGGTTCTCAAGAATTTCCACGGTGTCTACCTTTACCTGAACGACAGGAAAGGCGGCTTCCAGTTCAACCAATCATTTCCTCTACATGGAGCATATGGAGTTCGCTCACTCGACTATGATCTCGATGGCGACCTTGATTTTGTCACCTTCTCAACGTTTCCCGATTTCGAGAAGGATCAGATTCCCGTCCAGATCATGGAACAGACCAGCCACCTGAAATTCAAAACTTACTCAATTCCCTCATCCAACAACTCCCGCTGGATCGTCATGGATGTCGGAGATCTCGATGGCGATGGAGACATGGACATCATCTTCGGCGCGAACCTGCCCAGTCCATCATCAGTCCCCCAATATCTCCGCGATCGGGCAGAACTGCTTCCTGGTGCATTTCTCGTTCTGAAAAACCTCGCCAGACGGTAGTGATGCCCTACCCAGACAGACTCAGACTTGCGATAAGTTGGTGGATTTCGAATGGTCAGCCATTCATCTCCATTGATCACTGAACGACAAACTCTAAAGAACCATCTGTGATTTGAAACCTTGGAAAACCTCCCGACTTCCCGCCGCAGAGTTCGTTCTTGCAACGCTCTGTCTGCTTCCCGCGATGCCCAACCTCGCCACCGCGGAAGTTAGAATCACAGAATTCCTGGCATCCAATGACGAGGGACTCAAAGATGAGGACGGCGAGCGATCTGACTGGATCGAAATCCATAACAGTGGAGCCTCGTCCGTTGATCTCGACGGATGGAAACTAACCGACAATTCGTCGAATTTAGGAAAATGGAGCTTCCCCTCCATCAACATCCCCTCCAACGGTCGAATTCTCGTCTTCGCTTCAGGCAAGGATCGAGGGCTTCCCGGTCTTCCGCTGCATACCAACTTCTCTCTCAGCAAAAACGGCGAATATCTTGCGCTGATAAAAAGCGACGGCACCACCATTGCGACGGAATTCAGCCCCTCCTATCCCATTCAGGCCAACGACGTTTCCTTCGGACATGCCGAAGGAGTGACAAGCGAAACCGTGGTCAGCCTCGAGACACCTGCCAGCGTCGGCATCCCGAGTCATCTCTCTCAGTTCAATTCCCAGTTCACTGGGTGGAATACCCACATCAATGGTGCCTTCAATGGAAGTGCCTGGAGCCCCATCACTCTGGGGGTCGGCTACGAAACGGATAACGGAAGCTATGGCAAGTTGATTGGTTCGGGCGGCGACATCGAAGAGAAGATGTTCATGGTCAATGCATCCGCCTTCATCCGCATCCCATTCCATGTCGCTGATGTCGGCGAGGTCACGGCGGCTTCGCTTACGATGCGCTGGGACGATGGCTTCACTGCCTATCTCAATGGACAAGTCATTGCTTCGGACCGAGCACCCACGACAGCGAGCTGGAATTCGACGTCCACGGACTACCGAAACGACGCCCTGAATAGCGAACAGATCCAGTTCCACATCGATCTCAAAACGTCCCCACTTGTCGAGGGGCTCAATCTTCTGGCCATTCAAGGATTCAATCAAGCCAGCAACAGCTCTGACTTTCTGATCCAACCTGAGCTCGTTCTTTCCCGCACGACCGGCATTACGAACGATCTGGTCTATTTTCCCACTCCGACTCCCGGAACTGCCAATGGCCTGGGAGAGAACGCACTCGCCCCGATCTTCGGAGAGGTCACCGACAGAGCCCCCCAACCACCGACGGGAAACGCTGAAAGCCCCCCGCTCACCCTGACAGCTGAAGTGCGTGACGGCACGCACAGAATTGAATCTGTTAGAGTCTTCCATCGAAGGATGTTCGCTGAGGAGATCAGTATCGTCATGAAAGACGACGGCATGGGTGTCGACTCGGTCGCCAATGACAAGATCTTCTCCGCTGCCATTCCCACCTCGCAGATTGAAGAAGGAGAGATGCTTCGCTGGAGATTCGAAACCTACGACGTCAGTGGCAACTCTAGAAGCTCACCTTCATTTCTCGACCCACTCGACAGCGACAAATACTACGGAACTGTCGCCACCGATCCGGATATCGCCACTGCCAATCTGCCGGTCATTCAAACTTTCGTAGAAGACGAAGTGGCCGTCGACACGCGTGCCGGAGGACGGGTGTCGCTCTACTATCTCGGACGTTTCTACGACAACATTCAAATGGATCTTCATGGGCAGTCGACCGCCGGCCCCTCTTTTCCCAAAAAGAGCCATGATCTCGACTTCAACAATGGAAATCGTTTCACGTGGAAAGAGGGTGAAGCGAAGGTCAAAGATGTCAATTTCCTCACCAACTTCGCCGACAAAAGCAGAATCCGCAACAGCCTGACCTATGAACTCTATCAGCTAACGGGGGCCGGCTACCACTTCGCCGTTCCCGTCAGGGTCGAACGCAATGGCCAGTTTCATGGAGTGATGGATATGGTGGAGGACGGCGACGATCGATTCCTTGAAAGACTGGGACTCGATCCGGAAGGATCCCTCTACAAGATTTACGACAGGTTGGTTGATCCGAATGCCTCGGCAAAAAAGACACGCAAAGAGGAAGGAACCCAGGATCTCCAAGACTTCATCGACAGCTTGTCTTCTTCCCTTTCCCTCACCCAACTCCGCAGAAACGCCTACGATAACATCGACATCGCGGCCACGATCAACCATCTCGTTGCCAATCAGATCATCGCCGTTTCGGATACCGGACCCAAAAATTACTATCTTTACCGCGACACCGAAGGATCCGGCGAGTGGAGACCGCTTCCGTGGGATGTCGATCTATCAATGGGTCGGCGCTGGACGGCGGACCACCAATATTTCGATGATCAGCTTTACGTCAATTACACCACTTATAACAACAATCCGCTTTTCACTCTGATCAACACCGCTCCGGAGTTTAAGGAAATGTTCGTGCGCCGGTTTGAATCCCTGCGGCGTCAGATCTTTCAATCCGCCTCCCCTCCTCAGGCAAATGACTGGTTCCGCAGCAAGGTGATTGCCAGTGAGTCCGCGATCAATCCTCCGGGGACGACATCGGACATCGATCTTGATTTTGCCAAATGGGGTTCGTGGGGAGACAATCTCTGGTCCACAGGATCCGCGGCCCGGATCTACAACGAGTGGCTTCCACGCCATCGCAAGCTCATTTTTGGAGACGACAAGCTGCTTGGCTTATCCATCCCATCAACGCAACCCGCTGCTCCCGACATCGTCATCAGCTCAGTGGACGAGAATCCTGCTTCAGGATCTCAGGAGGAGGAATATGTGATCATTAGGAATAATTCCGGCGATACGGTCGACCTCTCCGGCTGGACCTTGAGTGGTGCCATCGAATACACTTTTCCCGCTGGAAGTGTGATCCTTGCGGGAAATGGCCAAAGCGTATCGAACTACAGGGGCCTGATTCACGTCGCCAGGAATTCCGCCGCGTTCAGAGCCCGATCAAGTGGCCCGAAAGGCAACGAGTTCCGCTATGTGCAGGGCCCCTACTCCGGACAGCTTTCCGCACGCGGAGAAACTCTGACACTTCGCAATGAGGCCGGTGCTTTCATTGACGACTTCACGATCACCCCGAATCCGACACCCGCTCAGCAATATCTTCGGGTAAGCGAAATTCAGTACCATCCCAGCAACCCGACACCCGGCGAGTTGTCAGTCGATCCCGCGCTTGATGATTCGGATTTCGAGTTCATCGAACTGATCAACATCGGCCCGTCGTCGCTGGTTCTCGATGGCGCCTCATTCATCGAAGGCATTGACTTCACTTTCCCCACTGGAATCACGCTCGCCTCGGGGTCCCGCATTGTTGTAGCCAACAACCCCAGCGCTCTGGCAATCCGCTATCCGAGCATTCCGGTTCCGGTGTTAGGCCCTTTTCTCGGGCAACTCGACAACGCCGGGGAGCGTCTTCAACTCATCGACAAGGTTGGAGAGAACATCCTCGATTTCGAATACTCCGATGACTGGTATCCACCATCCGATGGAGAGGGCGCCTCACTCGTCCTGCGCGATACCTCCATTCCCTACAACGACTTCGACAAGCCATCTTCCTGGGGCAGCAGCCCGGAAGGCGCCGGCAGTCCCGGGGAACCCGGCACCGGCTACCTGATCCACTTCAATGGCTGGCAGGCTGAACACTATCAAGCCGCCGCGCAACTGCCCGGGCAACCCGGTCACCCCGATGCCGACGACGACAACGACGGCTGGTCCCTTTGGTATGAATACGCGCTCGGCATGGATCCGGACGTCTTCGATCCCCCGCTGTTCAAGCCAGAGACCATCGGCAGCGGATCATCAGCCAAATTTGGCATCCGCTACTCACGCCGCCCGAGAACCTCCGATGTGAACATTGAACTGCTCGCCTCCGGCAATCTCACGCGGCCCACTCCGCTCGACCATGCCGTGGAGGCCGATTTGCAAAGCGTCAGTCCCGACAGGGAATCCCTGCTTTTGCACGACCCAAGCAGCATGTCATCGGCTCCGAGCAAATTTTACCACCTCAGGATCCGGCCGGACGCTTCCGATCCCTGAGGCACCGCGAGGGGGTGGGGCGAAGTTGCGGGACCGTCAAATCCACCAAGATTTCCCAATTTCCCATTTTCAATCCGTCCATTCCCCCCTATTTCCCGCGCATGTCCTCACCAAAACTTTTTGCACCCGGCCCGGTCGACGTTTCCCCTGAGACCTTCGCCGCCATGTCCCACACCATGATCGGCCACCGTGGCAAGGACTTCGAGGAACTCTACGCATCGCTCCAGCCTGGCCTTCAGGCCATCTTCGGCACCGAGCGCCCGGTCTTCATCTCCACATCATCCGCTTGGGGAGTCATGGAAGGCGCGCTCAAGAATCTCGTCCGCAAAAAGGTCCTCTGCCTCTGCTGCGGAGCTTTCTCCGACAAGTGGCTCGATGTTGCCAGAAAGATGGGCTACGAGGCCGACTCCATCCAGGTCGAGTGGGGCGAAGCCATCGATCCCGCCGCCGTGAAGGCCAAGCTTGAAGAAGGCGGCTTCGATACCGTCACCTTCATCCACTCCGAGACCTCGACCGGTGTGCTTAATGACCTCGAAGGCGTTGCCAAGGTCGTGAAATCCTTCCCGGACACGATGCTCATCGTTGACACCGTCTCCTCGCTTTCGACCGTGCCGATCAACATGGATGCAATCGGTGCCGACGTCATTCTTGCCGGTGTGCAGAAAGCCTTCGCGCTTCCTCCCGGCCTCGCCCTGTTTGCCGTTTCCGAAGCCGGCATGGCCCGCGCCAAAGAGATCCCGAATCGCGGCTACTACTTTGATTTCTTCGAGTTCGCCAAGAACGCCGAGAAGAACAACACCCCGTCGACCCCCTCGATTTCGATCCTCTTCGGTTTGCAGTACATGCTCGGCGAGATTGAGAAGGAAGGTCTCGAGAACCGCTTTGCCCGTCATGCCAAAACCAACGCCATGATCCACGCATGGGGTGCCAGGCACGGCTTCGAACTCTTCGCACCCGAAGGCCGTCGCTCGACCGCCCTCACCTGCTTCGCCACCCCGGAAGACTTCGACCTTTCGACCTTCATCAAGGATCTCAAGTCGAAGTACAACTTCCTCATCAACGGCGGTTACGGCAAAATCAAAGGCAGCACCTTCCGCATCTCCAACATGGGCAACGAAACCGAAGCCACCATGCAGGAACTCATCGATGCGATGGATGACGTGCTGGGTTGATTTGGAGTGCGGTGGCAGAGCCCTGTAGGGGCGTCGACACCGCTTTGCGAGCCAGCATTTCACAGCTCTTCTCAAACCAGATTCGGCTGATGCTCAAGCCTCAGCCCATCTGGAAATTTCCCGTCTTCCATCGGCGGCCCAGATAAAAACGGCCCACACCGAGCGGCACCGACACCAGTTGCAGCTTGGAGATTTGCTACTTTTCCGGTGGCCCGTAAAGCGGTGTCGACGTTCGAAGACTCACGTTGCCACCGCAGTCCAGAGCCTCCGGCCCATCACGCATTCATCAGCTCCTCGATCTCATCGACCTCGATCGGGATGTTCGCCATCAGGTCGAAATTTGAGTCTTTTCCCACGACCACATCGTTCTCCAGCCGGACGCCGAGTCCCTCTTCGCGGATGTAAATTCCGGGCTCCACCGTGAACACCATGCCTTCCGCAAAGGGTTCGTGCGGCGGGGCCACATCATGCACGTCGAGCCCCATGTGATGGGAGGTGCCATGCATGAAGTATTTCCTCACCAGAGCCTTTTCCGGCCCCTGCTCCCGCGCAGCTTTGGCATCAATCAGCCCCAGCCCCACCAGCTCCCCTTCCATCAATTCGATGACTTGCTTCTGATACTCCATCGGCGTGTTCCCCGGCCGAAGGATCTCATTCGCCCCACGGAATACGCGAAGCACGGCGTTATAGACGGCACGCTGACGATCGGTAAAACGGCCATTCACCGGCACTGTCCGCGTCAGATCCGAGGCCCAGCCGCCATACTCGGCCGCCACATCCATCAGCAGCATTTCACCATCCTGGCATACGCAGTGGTTCTCCAAGTAGTGCAACACACAAGCATTCTTTCCCGAGCCGATGATCGGGGTGTAGGCAAAGCCCCGCGAACCCCGACGAAGAAACTCGTGCATCAACTCCGCCTCGATCTCCCACTCACCCACACCCGGCTTGATGAAGCCCAGCGTGCGACGGAATCCAGCTTCCGTAATATCACAAGCCTTCTGGATGAACTTGATCTCCTCGGCATCCTTCGTGATCCGCAGACGATGCATCAGGGGGGCGAGCCGCTCGTAACGATGGAGCGGATATCTCGCCTGACAGCTCTTGATGAAGCGGTCGTTCGCCGTCTCGACCACCACCGCAGCGCGCAGATGCTCATTGGTCGCCAGATAGATATGTTCCACTTGCGGAACCAGCCGATGAAGCCAGCCTTCGAATCCACTCACCCACTCCACCCGCTCGATCCCCGTGTGCTCCTTCGCCTGCTCCTTGCTGAGCTTCTCGCCCTCCCACACGGCGATGTGCTCGCTCGTTTCCTTGACAAAAAGGATCTCCCGCTCCTTTGGGTCCACCGCATCCGGCATCAGCACCAGCACCGTTTCCTCCTGATCGACTCCTGTTAGATAAAACAGATCCGCGTTCTGTTTGAAGGGCATCGCTCCATCGGCATTCGTCGGATAGATGTCGTTCGCCTTGACGATGACGATGCTGTTCGGCTTCAGCAGGTCTCTCAGGCGTTCACGGTTGCGGACAAAAAATTGCGGATCAATCGGCTCGTAGCGCATAGCCGATTCCACCCGATCCCCTCTTGCCCGGCAAACCCAATCGGGCTGCAATTCAGCCTCCCCGCCAATTCAGCTTCTGCCTCAGCGCGGCATAGAACGAACGTCCATCCAGCCTCACCAAATTCAATTCCTGGGGTGCCTTCCTGACTTCCACCCGATCCCTCGCCACGATCTCAATACAATCCCGGCCATCAACCGTGAAAAGCATCGGTCCCTCAGAGGTATCATCCGGCGAAAGCTCGATCACGGCCTCATCGTCCACAATCAGCGATCGCTGACTCAGCGTATGCGGACAAATCGGCGTGATCACGAAAACCTCCGCAGAGGGACTGATCAGCGGTCCTCCGGCGGATAGCGAATAGGCCGTCGAACCGGTCGGAGTCGCCACGATGATGCCGTCCGCGCGGTAGTGGTTGAGCAATTCCCCACTCACCGAGGCACTCAGTGAAACCAGGCGACCCGTCTGCCCGCGAGCGAGCACCACTTCATTCAGAGCCATGAAATCCCGCGGCTCACGACCTTCACGGATCACCCGTGCCGAAAGCAAGGTCCTCCGGCTCGTCGAATAGGTCCCTTCTTTGAGTGCCGCTGCGAAGGACTCGATCTCATCGTCCGTGCAGCTTGTTAGAAAGCCCAGCGTTCCGATATTGATCCCCGCGATCGGCTTTGATGTGCCCCCAAGCCGCGCCATCGCATTGAGCATCGTCCCATCACCCCCGAGCACCGCGAACATATCCGCCGTCTCTGCCAGCTCCAGTCCGCCAAGCCCGTCGCTGCGACCGATCAAATCCGCGGTCGCCTTTTCGTAGACCTGTTCCATTCCGCTCGTCTCCAGCACATCACCGAGACGCTTCAGCGCGGCTTTTGCCCCAGGTTTATGGGGATTGGCGACGATACCGACCTTCATGGGTTACGTTCTAACCACATCACCCCAACCATGCAAGGAACTCGCGGTTCCCATCGGTGCCGGTGATCGGAGAATCCACCAGGCCTTTCCATTCGCGACCAAGCTCGTCCACCGCGAAGCGGCGGATTTTTTCCACAGCCCGCTCATGCAGCTCCGGATCCCGAACGATGCCTCCCTTCCCGATATCCTCCCGCTTCAGCTCGAACTGCGGCTTGATCAGCGGCACGATGCTTCCTCCGTCCGCCAGCACTCCGAAGGCCGCCGGCAGGATCTTGGTCAGCGAGATAAAGGACACATCAATCACGATCAGCGCCACTTTCTCGCCAATGTCCGCCTCCACCATATTCCGGGCGTTGAACTTTTCCTTCACCACCACCCGCGGGTCGCTGCGGATTTTCCACGCCAGTTGATTTGTCCCCACATCAACCGCATGGACCCGCTCCGCCCCCTGCTGAAGCATGCAGTCCGTGAATCCACCGGTCGACGCGCCGATGTCCAAACAGACCAGCCCCGCCGGCGAAATCCCGAAGGCCTCCAGCGCCCCCTCGATCTTGAATCCCCCGCGCCCCACGAACTTCGGTTTCTCCTTCACCTCCAACGGCGTGTCCTCCGGGACCTTGGTCGATGGCTTGTCGATCATCCGATCGCCACTCCGCACCTCCCCCGCCAGCACCAGCCGTTTCGCCTGCTCACGAGTCTCACAAAGCCCCCGAGCCACTAAAAGCACATCCACCCGCTCCTTCTTCACACCGCCGAGTATCCCGACTCGATGCCATTCGTCCAGTGCTGAGACGACTGGAGGAGAGACCTCAGGAGTGCTTCCCGCCTTTGGGGGCAGGATTCAGGGGCTAGGGGTCAGAAAGGCAGTTTGACGCTACCGCGTTGCCTCTTGCTTTTTGTCTTTCTGATCCCTGCCCCCTAGATCCTGTACCCCAAAGCCCGCAGCACCTCACCAGTCCATTCAACAAAACCACCCATCCCAGCAAAAAACCACCCCAGGCCCACTCATCTCCCCCACTTCCCCCTTGCCACCCGGCACCCGCCCCTTGCAACTTCCCTCCGTGACTCAGCACCGCACCGACGACCTCCGCATTTCCGGCCTCAATCCTCTGATCTCCCCAGCGGTCCTGAACTATTTCCAACCCGTCACCGACGAGGTCTCCGAGCTGGTCGCCTCCGCCCGCACCGAGGCTGATGCCATTCTCAAGGGAAAGGACGATCGCCTGCTCGTCGTCATCGGCCCCTGCTCGATCCACGATCCTGCCGCCGCCATCGAGTATGGCAAAAAGCTCAAGCCACTCATCGACAAGCACCGCGACGATCTTCAGATCATCATGCGGGTCTACTTCGAGAAACCACGCACCACCGTCGGCTGGAAGGGCCTCATCAACGACCCGCACCTCGACAACTCTTTCGACATCAATCACGGCCTCAAGGTCGCCCGCGGTCTCCTCATCGATCTCGCCAAGCTCGGCATCCCCGCCGGCACCGAGTTCCTCGATACCATTTCGCCGCAATACATCGCCGACCTGATCGCCTGGGGGGCCATCGGCGCGCGCACCACCGAAAGCCAGATCCACCGCGAACTCGCCTCCGGCCTCTCGATGCCCGTCGGCTTCAAGAACGGCACCGGCGGATCGATTCAGATCGCCCTCGATGCCATCCAGTCGTCCTCGCGACCCCACCATTTCCTCTCCGTCACCAAGCAGGGCGTCTCGGCCATCGTTTCCACCACCGGCAACGACTCCTGCCACATCATCCTGCGCGGCGGAAAATCCGGTCCGAACTACGAAAAGAAGGACATCGATGAAGTCATCATCTCCCTCGATGAGCAGAAGCTGCCACCGCACGTCATGATCGACTGCTCCCACGGCAACTCGCTCAAGGACTACCGCAACCAACCGCTCGTCGCCGCCAACCTCTGCAATCAGATTTCCAAAGGCTCGAACTCCATCGCCGCCGTGATGATCGAGTCCAACCTAACAGAAGGAAACCAGAAGCTCGATCCCGACCGCAGCAAGATGACCTACGGTCAATCCGTCACCGACGCCTGCATCGGCTGGGACGACACCCTCGAGGTCCTCGAAAAGTTCGCCACCGCCGTCCGCGAGCGGCGCAGCTCTTAATTTGGAGTGCGGTGGCAGAGCGCAGCGGCGACACCGCTTTCGAGCAAACCCACTCGGTTTCTCGGGCCATCGAATCTCTCCTCCCGAAGAATGTCCGAGCGTCCCGCCTTATGGATGCACCGCGCCGACGGAAAAGAAGTCGAAAGATTCGCAACACAAAGCCCAAACGCGTCGCCTCTCCTTCTGGATTCTCTTACGACTCCTTCTCCAAAGCCCTGACCCGCTTCAACAACTCCGGCAACTTCCTCAGGGAAGCCTGCTGTCTCTGATGCGTGATGAGAGGCTGCGCCGGAATCCCGCCGTATTTCCTCCCGCCTTCAAGATCCGTCGCCACGCCACACCTTCCGGCAAGCATCGCCTGATCTCCGACCTTCACATGACCTGCGATGCCCGCTTGGGCCGCCAGAATCACGTAATCGCCGGTCCTGGAGCTTCCGGCAATGCCGCTTTGGGAGACGATGAAATTGTGCTTCCCGACCTGCACGTTGTGCGCGATCTGCACGAGGTTATCCACCTTCGAGCCCTCACCAATCACCGTCCGGCCAAATCGCGCACGGTCGATCGTGGTATTCGCTCCGATTTCAACATCGTCTTCCAGCACCACGATGCCGATCTGATCGATCTTCACGTGACGGCCTTTCACCGTTTCAAAACCAAACCCGTCCGAGCCAATCACCGCGCCCGGTTGTACGATCACCCGCTCACCTAACAGGCAGCGCTCGCGGATCGAAACATTCGCATGCAGGTGGCAATCGCGGCCGATCACTACCTGCTCTCCGACCACCACATTCGGACCAATCTCGGTGCCGTCACCAATCACCGCACCGGCCATGATCACCGCACCGGCGTGAACACGGACTTTCGCCGGATCCATCTTCGCCGATTCATCGATGATCGCCTTCGGATGAATCCCCGCTTCAAATCGACGCGAGAGGGCCTTCGTAAAATGCGTTACCGCAAGGCCGAAGGCATACGACGGATTGTCGGCACCAATCAGCGCCACCCCCTCCGGTCCATCCTTCAGCTCCTTCGGAACGATCACCACACCCGCCTTCGTTTCCAAAAACTGGCTGAAGTACTTCTTGTTTCCAAGAAACGAAATATCATCAGGCGTCGCCTCATCGAGCGACGCGATGCTTCCGAAGGAAACAGAAAGCTCGCCCCGGATGATGTCTCCATCAACCAACTGGGCGAGCTCTGAAAGGGTCAATTCAGCAGACATGCAGGTCGATTACTCGCCGCCTTCTGCTGCAGGTGCTTCTTCCTCGGTCACTTCGCTTTCTGGCGGAGCGTCCTTGTTGAGGGTCTTGAGCAGGACAGCTGTGATGTCAGTCGCATCCTTCGTGTAGAGAAGGAATGGAACCTGCGAGGTGCTCAGACCGGACTTATCGAAAACGTAGTCGTAGTCTTCAGCCTTGGCCTGCTCTTCACCCAGCTTGCGGATTTCCTCAAGGATGCCCTTCATGCGCTGCACCATCTTTTCGTTGAGCGCCTGATTACGACGCTGAAGGAACTCACGGCGCTCGCGGTCAAGCGCGATGCCTTCGTTCTGCTTCATCTGCCAGTCACGATAGACGGTCTGCTTCTTCGAATCGGAGATCGAGGGGTCGTCGAGCTGCTTGCGCATGTTCTGAAGCTCGGTGTCCAGCTCGCGGATACGGGCCAAGCGCTCGTTGTTCTCCTTCTGAATGCGGGCACGCTCGACGTTGATCTGCTTCTGAGCTTCGTTCGTGCGGTGGTATTCCTTGAAAAGTTGCTGCATGTCGATCGTGGCGATCTTCAGCTTCCCGTCTTGGGCGGCGGCGGTTCCAACAAGGCCGACGGCCAGGATCAGGGCGGTAAAACGACGAATAATGGTCATGAATAATTGGGGATGTCCCGTAGGTTTCGAGCGCAGCGTAACCGAAATCGCCACCCCGTCAACGGTCCGTTCCGCACTTGCCGGATGCCTCCCCGCCGGAAATCCTCGCCGCCATGCGCATCGTCGTCGATCCCGCCGCCATTCCGGCCCTTCCCGCTCTTCAGCAGTCGTCCCGCATCCTTGTCCCAACCATGGGCGCGCTGCATGAGGGCCACCTCGAACTCATCCGCCGCGCCCGGACCCTTGCCGGACCGAATGGCGAAGTTGCCGTCTCGATTTTCGTCAATCCTATCCAATTCGACCGCCCGGACGATCTCGCCGCCTACCCACGCCCGCTTGAGCAGGACCTCGAAAAATGCCGTGCCGAGGGCGTCGACCTGGTTTTCACCCCTGAAGCGAGCTCCATTTTCCACCCCGACCGCTCCACCGCCGTCCTCGAGTCCTCGCTCTCCAAGACCCTCTGTGGCGCGACCCGCCCCGGTCATTTTGACGGCGTTTGCACCATTGTCCTCAAGCTCTTCAACCTTCTTCAACCCACTGCTGCCGTCTTTGGGGAAAAAGACTACCAGCAACTCGCCATCATCCGTCGCATGGTCCGCGACCTGAATGTGCCCGTGGAAATCATCGCTGCCCCCACCGTCCGCGAATCCGATGGTCTCGCCATGTCCTCACGCAACACCCGCCTCAACCCCACCCAACGCGCCGACGCCCCGCGGATCCGCCAGGCCCTTCTCAGCGCATCGAAAGAGAGCTCTCCGGAAGCCATCCTCGCCACCGCCCGAGCTGCCATCGAGTCCTCGGAAAACCGCATCGATTACCTCGAACTCGTCGACGCCGAAACCCTCCAGCCCGTCGAGGACCTCTCCTGTCCTACACTCCTCGCGACCGCCGTTTTCTATGGCGATGTCCGCTTGATCGACAATCATTCGATCCGGCCCTGTAGGAATTGATCGCAGCAACACACGAATCCGTCCGCTCGCTCAAACTCCTTTCCGTTGAAGGCCGCCAACCGCTGCCCAAATCCGATAATTTGATTATCAAGTCGGTAATTTTGTCGCTCGGAGGCCCTCACTCCTTGTGTAGACACGATATTTCTTGGCCATTCCCGCCGAATCCCGATTCAATCCGCCCCACCCCATGACCTCCGATTTTCTCGTTCTCGGCACCGGCATCGCAGGCCTGTCCTTCGCGATCCGCGCGGCCAAGCACGGCAGCGTAACCGTCATCACCAAGGGCAAGGCGCTCGATTCCAATACCGCCTGGGCTCAAGGCGGCATCGCTTCAGTCCTCCCCGAAAGCCTTCGTGACCCAGGCGATAGCTGCGAACTGCACGTCGCCGACACTCTGGATGCCGGCGCGGGCCTGTGCAACGAAGACGTCGTGCGCACCATCGTCGCCGAAGGTGCCGCAAGCATCGACGATCTCGTGCGATATGGTTCGGAGTTCGACAAGGAAGGAGAACGGTATCAACTGGGAAAAGAAGGGGGCCACAGTAAACGCCGGATTCTCCACGCGCGCGACACAACGGGTCACGAAATCGCCACCTCACTTCTGGAAACCGCCCGCCAGACCCCGAACCTCAAGATCCTCGAGGATCACTTTGCCATCGATCTTATCACCACCGGAAAACTCGGAGTCGTCACCGAAGACCGCGTGCTCGGTGCCTATGTGCTCGATCGGCAGTCAGGCGAAGTCCGGATCTTCCGCTCTGATCGCATCATCCTTTCCACCGGCGGCTGTGGAAAAGTCTATCTCTACACCACCAACCCCGACTCCTCGACCGGTGATGGCGTGGCGATGGCGTGGCGCGCCGGCGCCCAGGTCGCGAACATGGAATTCATCCAGTTCCACCCCACCTGTTTCTACAACCCCGCCGCCACCGGCCCGGAGGCCCGCTCGTTCCTCGTCTCCGAAGCGCTGCGCGGAGAGGGTGCCGTGTTGCTCAATGCCGCGGGCGAAGAATTCGTCAATCAAGTCGACCCGCGCGGCTCGCTCGCACCGCGCGACATCGTCGCTCGCGCCATCGACCGCGAGCTGAAAAAGACAGGCGCTCCCTGCGTCTACCTCGACGTCACCAAGAAGCCGAAAGGCTTCATGAAGAAGCGCTTCCCCTTCATCTACGAGAAGCTCCGTAGTTTCGGGCTGGATGCCGAGACCCAACCAATCCCGGTGGTTCCTGCCGCGCACTACCAGTGCGGCGGCGTCGTCACCGACGTCAACGGCGTCACTTCCATCCGCGGTCTCTTCGCGATCGGCGAAGTCGCCTGCACCGGTTTGCACGGCGCCAACCGCCTCGCCTCCAATTCGCTCCTCGAAGGAAACGTCCTCGCCCGTCGCGCGCTCGATCACATCCTTGGCCACTACGCCCCGGAAAGAAACGCCCTCCACGCGCCCGACATTCCCGCATGGGAACATGGCGACACCAATGCCCCCGACGAACTGGTCGTCATCTACCACAACTGGGACGAACTCCGCCGCCTGATGTGGGACTACGTTTCGATCGTCCGCACCGACAACCGCCTGCGCCGAGCCGCCACCCGCCTGCGTAACCTCAAGAAAGAAGTCCGCGAGTTCTACTGGGGCCACCGCGTCAATGCCGACGTCCTGGAGCTCAGGAACCTCGTGGCCGTCGCCTCGCTGGTCGTCGATTGCGCCATCCGGCGGCGCGAATCGAGGGGCTTGCATCATACGCTAGACTACCCCCAAACTGACCCCCGATTCCAGCGGGACACCGTGATTCGCCGATTCTGACAGCCCCAAAAAAACCACCGTGGCTATCTTCAATAAAACCTCCTCTATGCGCCCATTCACTCATGCCCTCAGCGTCGCCCTCCTTTTAGGAGCCGCACCCTGCCTGCATGCGCAGGTCTCCAGCGCCGCGAACCTGCCACGCGTCGTCATCCCGACCAGCCGCCAGCCGATTCAGCCAGCCCGGCCCGCGCAGCAGTCCTCACAGCTTTACCCATGGCGCCAGAACATCACGGCGACGGTTTTCTGGATCGGAGAGCGCCCGACCCAGAACAATCCGACTCCCAATCACAAATCCTCATGGGACCAGCAGTGGGCCATCAATTACGGCGGCTACGACGATCCCGATCCGAATGCCCGCCACGCCGATCACCGGACCAGTGAGTTCCGACCGAAGCATTTCACCCCTAAGCTCAATCCCTTCTACATTGCGCTGCCATACAACGACGTGGCCGGATGGGGCCGGCACAAACCCGAAGCCTCCCGCGTCATCCCCTGGTTTCGCCGAATGAACCCCAAGCCGGGAAAAACCGTCCTCAAGGGAAGATGGGTTCAAATCTACCACGGAGGAAGAAGCTGCTACGCCCAGTGGGAAGACTGCGGCCCATGGGTCACCGACGACTACCACTACGTCTTCGGAAACAGCCGCCCGAAGAATCGGTCGAACAGCAGCGCTGGCATCGACATCTCCCCGGCAATCCGCGACTACCTCGATCTGAAGTCCGGCGAACAATGCCACTGGCGCTTTGTCGAAGACGTCCAGGTCCCCTACGGTCCGTGGAAAAAATACGGCCAACAGAGGCCGTCTCTCGCGCCTGATGGCACCGACTTCGAAGCCAAGCGCAAGTATCTCGAATACCTCCGCAAGCTCCGCGACGAGCAGTATCAAAAGCAGAGTCTCGATCAGATCAGGCACTGACCGCTCCGCGAGGCAGGCCGTCTCGCCCTTGGCCCATCTTTAGAGCCACTGTTCCACCTTCTTCTTGAGCTCCGCTTCCTTTGCCGGATCCCGCGTCCTGCCTTCGTAGCGCACGGCATAGTGGTACTGGATCAATTCGTTCGCGAAATCCGGTGCCTCGTCCAATCCCTGCACCAGTCCACGCAGGGTGCGGCCGGGGGGAATTCGAATGCCTCGTTCGCGGCACTTCGAGACAAAAGTCTCAAGATAGGCCACGCGTCGAGACTTCATGTCGACCTTGGCTCCCCAGGTTCCCGAATCTTCCCGTTTGAGCGAGCGCCAGCTGAGCATCACCAATCCCGGGATTCCAAAAAGGGCCGCGAGGCCGAGACCATATTTCCAAACGGGCCGCTCCGCTGCCAGCTCGTCCTCCGTTTCAACTCCCAAGTCCTCTGAGCCCGGCGGCTTTTCTCCCTCGGCAGCCCGCTCGGGATTCGGCCGCTCGAGCGCCGTGGGCGGGGTCGGATCCAGGACCACCCAGCCGTATCCCTTCAACCAGACTTCGGCCCACGCGTGTGCCTCGCGCGCCCGAAACACAAACAGACGGCTTCCTTCATAGTAGGTCCCGCCGACCCATCCATAGCTGATCCTTGCGGGAATCCCTACCGCCCTGGCAAGCAAGGCCCCTGCCGTCGCATACAACTCACAGTGCCCCTTCTGCTCGTAGAACATGAAATTCTCCAGAGGATCGCGGTTGTTCGGGTTCTCGGTGACGAGCGAGTATTCAAGCGTCGTGCGCAGGTGATTGCGAATCCGGGTCAGCCGGTCCATCACCTCGCCATCTCCCGCCACCACCTCGGCCTGAAGAAATATTCGCGATCCGAGACTCCCACCCGGCAATTCCAACAATGAGGCCGGTATTTGCATGGGAAGCTTCACATCCTCACCCGCCAAATCATCGATCGTCCGGGGTTTGGAAATCGTATCGTACTCGAAGCCCTCCTCCTGCTTCGGCAAAAGCTGCAAGCGGGCGTCCAGCGAAGCCACACTCTCGACCCGCGCCGCCGTTAACCCCTGCAAGCCAGTCAAGGGGTTCTGGCCGTTCTTTTCACTCCCCTGATAGACCCGGCAGGAAATCGCCGCTCCACTGCGCTCGCCCGGCAATCGCAGCCAGCCATCATCCTCAGATCTCAGCGTCCGAGCTTCACTCGAAAGCGCCATCCAGGCCGCCTCATCGTAGCGACTCAGAGAAAAGGCCTGCACGTAGAGCCGTGAATCCAGCATCCGCGCCGCGTCGATCTCACCCGATGGCTGAAGGAAAATCTCTGGACGGTTTCCTTGCTTGAAATTCGTACGTTTGGGCAGTGGACGGCGCTGCTCATCGTTCCACAGCCAGTTCCCTTGGCTCGTGTTTCGTTCGCCCTCGGTTTCCACTTTTCGGGCGGCTGCCATCTCCGGCCGCAACCACTCCTCCACCCTCGCCGCAGCCGATTCCAGCGGCTCGGGAAGTGTCGAGAAGAAGACGAGGAAAAGACACTCGATGGACAGCACCGCAGCCCCAATCGCCAGGTAATCCATCCAGCTGGCCCGTCGACGACTCTCAACAAGCTCACCCTTCTCCCCTTCACGTTTTCCCCAAAGCCCGACACCCGCCACCAGGATCAGCACGGCAAGACAAGTCCGCAGCACCGCAGACCATGCCTCGGGATATCCCCGCAGCAGCCCATACGCCGCCGCCATCGCCAGCACCATGACAAGACTACGCACGCCCCCTCCTCTCCCGCTGTTTTCGTTCGTAGGAAACGATGTCCACCAGAACAAGGCGCGACCTCCTGCCGAGGTAATCCTTCCAATGTACCGCCGGCATATCGGAAATCACGACCAGCGCTTCGTCCCGACCCAAATCCTCAAGCCGGCCTAACAGCTCGTGTTCTTCCGTGCCCCCCGCCCTCTTCGTCTTCGCCAGCATCTCGCCTGCCTGCCCCAATTGCTGCCGAGTCGCCACACGTCGCGGCACCCATTCCTCGAAGTCCGCAAGCAGCACGGTCGGCACACCACTCGCTTGGAAATGCCGCATTGCCCCCCACACCAAAGAAATCGCCCGCTCAAAGCGATCAGGTCGGATCAGCGCGCCATCAGTGGCGAACGAATGAAATACGATTACCGCCTTCTGAGGATGAAACCCCGGGGGATCGAGCTCGCGCACCATCAGTCCCCCGCCCCGCGCCTGCGATCGCACGCTTGCAGGCCAGGCGATCACCTTCGCCGGATCACCCGCGCGGTATTCACGCAAGCCGCGCGGTTCACCAATCGCCTCACTGATCGCCGCAGTCCTGCGCGGCTCCGCTTCCAGAGCACTGCCAATCGCAACCAGCTCGCGCGGCATCGAGGCATGAGGCAAAACCAGCAGGGGATGAGCGATTTCATGACTCACGGAAAATCGAAACAGTCCCAGTGGAAAACGGGAACTCACCACCGCACCAATCCGCTCGCCATACCCTCGGCCCGGCAAATCTTCCCGCAGCTCCGCATCGGCCGCCGAACCCGCCGGCACCCAGGGAACCTGACACTCCGTCTCCAAGCCCCCCGGAGTCTTGATTTCCAGGCCCAGCCCGAAGGCATCCAGCATCCGGCGTCCATTTTCAATCGTCACCCGCATCCTCATGGGGACCCCGGCCTGCACCACCCTTGGCATTTCGATGCCGACACGCAGACGGCGGAGATTCATCCAGGCCAGCACCCAACATAAAAGCAGCAGCACCGCCGCCGCGCATCCCAACGCCATCAGCACGCCATCGACTCGCAGCAAGCCCGCTGCCGAGAGCGCCACCGCGCCCCCCAGCAACACGCTTCCCCGCGTCTCGATCTGCCCCATCCGCATTTCCGAACATTGCCCGCCTTCGATTTACTTCAAGGCCAGAGACCGCTTCGCGCTTCCATCTTTTCCCTTTGCACCCTTCACTCCCGCCAATGAACGTCCGCACACGCTTCGCGCCCTCACCCACCGGATACCTCCACGTCGGCGGTGCCCGCACCGCCCTCTTCAACTACCTCTTCGCCCGCAAGCACGGCGGCAGCTTCGTGCTGCGCGTCGAGGACACCGATGCCGCCCGCAATACCGACGAAGCCCGCGCCGCAATCTTCGAAGGCATGAACTGGCTCGGCCTCGACTGGGATGAAGGCGAAGGAAAGGGCGGCGACTTCGGTCCCTACAACCAGTCCGAACGCGCAGAGCTCTACGACAAATGGTTCGAAGTCCTGCGCTCCAAAGATCGCGTCTACGAAGACGACGGCGCCTGGCGATTCCGTTTCGAGCGCAAGCCGATCACCATGCGCGATCTTGTCTGCGGTGAAGTCACCATCGACTACACCGACGAATCCAACACACCGGACATGGTCGTGCGCCGTTCCGACGGCAGCTACGTGTTTCATTTCGTCAACGTCGTCGACGACCTCGAAATGAAGATCAGCCACGTGATCCGCGGCGAAGACCACTTGATGAACACCCCGAAGCATCTTCAGCTCTTCGAAGCCTTCGGCGTGCCGGCCCCGGAATACGCCCACATTCCTCTCATCCTGAATGAGAACGGCTCGAAGATGTCGAAGCGCGATGCCGGTGCCGCCGTTGGCGACTACCCGCGCCAGGGATTCATCTCCTCCGCCGTCGTCAACTTCCTCGCCCTGCTCGGCTGGAACCCGAAGACCGATGAGGAAATCTTCAGCCTCGATGAGCTTATCGAGCGCTTCTCACTCGAAGGCGTCAACCGCGCCCCAGCCCGCTTCGATTCGGAGAAGTGCGCGTGGCTCAACCAGCAGCACCTCATGAAGCTCGGAGCCAACGATTTCGCCACCGACGCCCGACCATTCGTCGAGGCCGCAGGCTTGTTAGACGGCGCCCACGAATCCCGCTACATCCGTGCTGCCGAGCTCGTGCAAGACAAGGTTCGCCTGCTTTCCGAAGTTCCCGATGCCGTTAGCTTCCTGCTCCAGGACGAGCTCAGTATCGATCCCGAATCGCTCGCAAAGGTCGCTAAGAACGATCAGGCCGCCGCGCTTCTTGCTGCTCTGGCCGACTCCTTCGAGGCTCTGGCCGAATGGTCCGCCGATGCCGCGAAGAATGCCATTGGAGAAACCGCCAAATCCCTCGGAGCCAAACCCGGCCAACTGATGTTCCCGACACGGGTTGCCCTTTCCGGAAAATCCGGTGGTCCCGACCTTGGCGACATCATGACCCTCCTCGGACGCGATCAATCCGCCGCCCGCGTGAAGAACCTCGCCGGTTTGCTAAAGTCGTCATGACCGTTCACAGCCTTACTGACCTCGCGTCCCGCGACTTGCTGGACGCTGGTCACTCAAAGCCCGCACGCCTCGCCGTGATCGGACATCCGGTCGCCCATTCCGCCTCGCCGCGCATGCATCAGCCAGCGCTCGACGAGGCTGGCATCGATGCCCGCTACATCGCGCTCGACATCGAACCCGGCCAGGTCGCCGAGGCTTTCAAGCGCATGCGCGAGCTCGGCTTCATCGGCTGCAACGTCACTGTCCCGCACAAGTTCGATGCTCTCGCCGCCTGCGATGAGATCGATGATGCCGCCCGCACCCTCGGCGCCGTGAACACCGTCCGCTTCGACGACGATGCCACACGCGGGTCGAATACCGATGGTTATGGCTTCGAACACGCCGTCAAAGAGTCCCTCAATTTTGATCTCGCAGGGAAATCCGTGCTCATCGTCGGTGCCGGAGGTGGTGCCGGAGGTGCGATTGCCGCCCACTGCGTGCGATCCGACGTCGCCCGCCTGATCCTCGTCAACCGCACGCTTTCAAAGATCGAATCGCTCGCCGAGCGTCTCACCTCCGACAAGACGGAGATCATCACGCTTTCATCCGAATCGATGACCGAGCCCTCGAGCATCGCGCTCGCTCACTCATCTGATCTGCTCGTCAACACCGCATCCCTCGGCCTCAAGGAAGGTGATCCTTCGCCGCTTCCGGAAGCCTGCTTCACTTCGCGGCATTTCGTCTTCGACACGATCTACTCGCCCCCAGTCACCTCCTTCATCCGTGCGGGTAGGGCCGTCGAAGCGCGCACCGCCAATGGGGCTGGCATGCTTCTTCACCAGGGTGTTAGAGCCTTCGAAATTTGGTTTCCCGGAAGCACCCCTACCGAAGCGATGCGCCAGGGCCTATCTTCCGCTCAGACATCCTAACAACCCGGCCAACTACTCGCTCAGACCAAGATCATCGAGATCATACCAGTGGCAGGCCAAAATTTCCCGGATCGCAAAGGAGCGTTCCTCCCCAGGCTCGCGCACCACCCGGACGCGCAGGCGGATCATCCCATTCGGGTCCTTGCTTCTTGCCTCTGAGCCATAGATCCCTTCCCCAGCATCAAGTTTGGCAAACGCCTTGGAAAGCACTCGCGCGGTTCGCGAATCCGGATCCACCTCCACCTCGGGAGATGATGCGCCGAGTTCTCCTGGCGTACCCGGGCGGGGGCCGACCAGCACCACGCTTGCCACTTTGCCTTCTCCGGAATGATCCTCTGAGCGGCGGCGCGCCAGCAAACGGAATTCCCCTTCGGCCTGTTCGGTTCCAAGAAGAAAGAGCGCCCAATCGTGATCTGAGAATCGGACCATATTGGCCCAATCAATCTTCCATTCGCCCTTGTCGTCTTCGAAAAACACGGCCTCGACCTGACGGTTCCCACTTAACTCCCACACCGTCTCGATGCCCTTGCCATTCGGGGTCTCGATTACATCGAGAATCGAATAATTCAAATCCTCTTCAGCGGTCGTAAGGGTGATCTCCTGCTGCCAACTCGACATCCGGCGAAGGGATTCAATCGGATTGATCACGTACTTGACGCGCCCTTCAGGGGAACCCGCCTCGAGGAATTCCATCACCTTCCTCTTACACTCATTCAACTCCTCGGAAACGAGCAGATCATTTTCCGAGACGATCCCCAATTCAGGTTGCTCATCATCATCAACCGAATCCTGAAAATACTTCACCGCCGTCGCCAACACCACCAGGATGACCAACCAGATCCCGACAAAAACCGCCAGACCGCTTCGCTCCTTTTTCCGTTCCTTCTTTCGTTTCGAATTCCCGTCGCTGCGCTTGCTTCCCGAGTGACTTTCTCCCGTCCGACCGGCGAACGATTCCGCCCCGTTGCTCACTGCGGCCTGCACGAATGCCATCTCCGATGACCCGACAACCGGATCCCGGCCACAATCCGGACACTGATCGGGAACCTCTCCCCCCACCTCGGCAGCAAATAATGAGCCGCAGCGCCCACAGTGAAACCATCCTGTCTTTTGCCCGTCTTCCATACGATCATTCATGGTTCGATCCACCCATCTCCAATCACCCGGGTGATCGTAAACTGGCCAAACTCGCCACGCCCCTCGTTCTTGAGTTCCACGATTACCGCAGCGAGCGACCGTTTTTCCAATAGGACGGACTGTTCATTCAAAGAATCCGCCAAGGCTCGAGCGGGCTCAGAGTCAATCTTCGCGTACCCGTAGATCTTTTCCGTCCCTCCGAGATTCCACATGCTGTAGCAATGAAACTCATCATCGGGGTAATCGACGGGATGGAAGTTCTCTCTAACCAGAACGAGGCGCATCTTCACGAGATCACCCACTTCGATGTTCTTGAGCTGATCGAACTCCACGTCTCCCAGCCCGTTTGAAGCCTCCCAATCGACTTTGAACCCACCGTCTTCCTTTATCAGAAGGTTGGCAAATTGCTTGCCTCTCAATTCCCCCGTCAGCAGGACAGTGGTCCTGGCATCATTCTGTTCCATTTCTCCCGTCACCGTCAGCGCCTCATTCTCATCTCTCCCCATCGGTTCCCATTGATCGGTCAGCCTCGACCTCAGATGTTCCCCGTTTCGGATCAGGGGAATCGCCTCCTCCAGCGTCTTGGCCGTTGAATACTCGCTGAAGAGCCCAACCGCTTCCTTAAGAATTTCATCGGAATTCGCGATCTTCTCCGGGTCCGGCTCCAGCTCATCAATCGCCTCCATCGTCTCGAAGTAGGCCCTATTTCCAGGCTCTTCCTTGCGCAGGGCACCTGCGGAGAGGACGACAGCGACCGACACTATCACCGCCATGCATGCCATGAAAATGGTCAGCGAGCGCTGATTCAGCCAACGTTTGCTCCCTGTTCTCGGCAGCACGTCGGGAGTTCCAGGCTCCTCGTCCTCCACCCGTCGGTTGGCCAATGGCATCGCCTCCTGGTCGAGACGCACCACATCTTCGTCGTCAGGACCATTCCCACCTCCCTCGCTCAGGGCCGCTTCGTCCTCTTCCCGTCCTCGTCGCAGGTCGCTCGAGCTCTCGCCAAATACACGCACCTCTACGCTACCCCGTCCGGTGCGGGCGGGGCGCTTGGGCGGCATCTTATCGTCGCTACTCATTCTGACGCGCAAAACCTGCCCCCAATCCAGTCCCCCGACAAGTCTTCGTCAGGCCATCATTCGCCCAGCTTGCGAGCCATGGCCTCCTCCATCGCGCGCTCCACCAACCGGGCAGCCACTCCCTCGGTCGCACGATCCAGCTGCTGCACTGCGGCCTTCAGTCGGTTTGCCTCACCATGTCCCATCGCCTCCCGGACTTCGGCCGCCACTCGGCGGATTTCCTCCGCCTCATCCGCACTCACCAAATCTCCCCCTGCGCCAAGCACGGCATCCACCGCCGGAAGCAATTCCTCGGCCTTCAACCTGGCCTCGGTAAAGATCCTCTCACTCATGTCCTCAAAGGCATGCTCCACCGACTCGCTCACCATTTTTTCGACCTGTTCATCATCCACATCCACGGCGGCACTCTGGATCTGGACGACCGTATCGCGTCCGGTTTCCACATCGCGTGCCAGCACTTCCAGAATGCCGTTCTCATCGATCCGGAATTGCACTCCGACCCTTGCCTGCCCCTTCGCCGCGGGTTGGAAATCGACTTCAAAGTCCCCCAACTGCCAGTTGTCGCGCGCCATCTCCCGCTCACCTTGGAGCACCCTCAGGCGCATCGACTTCTGCCCCGCCACCGCGTTCGTGAACATCTCCCCGGCCTTGCAGGGAATCGTCGTGTTTCTGGGGATCAGCACATTCATTAAGCCACCAAAGGTCTCGATCCCGAGACTGAGCGGAGTCACATCCAGCAGCACCATTTTCTGCATCGCCCCACTCAGCACGCCCGCTTGAATCGTCGCACCCAAGGCCACCGCCTCATCCGGATGCTGGGAAAGATCCGGCTCCCGTCCGAAAAAGGCCCCAACCGCCCTCCTCACCTCCGGAATCCGCGTACTTCCCCCCACGAGAACCACCGCATCAAGATCTTCCTTCGCAAGCCCCGCATCCGCCAAGGCTCGGCGACAACAGTCCAAGGTCCGGTCGATGAAAGGCTTCGCAAGGGCTTCAAAGTCCTCACGGCTCAGCTTCAGCTCGACGCTCTTACCGCCATCGAAAAAGGGAAGTCGGAAGACCTCGTGCTCCCGATCTGAAAGCATCCGCTTGACCCGCTCCGCCTCCTCCATCACCCGAAAATCGAGCGCCTTCAGACCTGCCTTTTCAACGCACCAGGCCGCCAGCGCCGCATCCAGATCATCTCCTCCGAGCTGCGTGTCTCCATGGGTCGACAGGACTTGAAACACGCCGTCCTGCATCTCCAATATCGAGAGATCAAAGGTCCCGCCACCCAGATCGTACACCGCCACCCGCGACCGATCGCCCAACTTATCGAGACCATAGGCCAGCGCTGCTGCCGTTGGCTCGTTGACAATTCGTAGCACCTCCAGCCCCGCCAACTCGCCGGCTCGTTTCGTCGCACCCCGTTGAGCATCGTTGAAATACGCGGGAACCGTAATGACAGCTTTGCGAATCGGGACCTCCAAGCGCCACTCCGCCACCCGCTTCAGCTCGCCCAAAATCTCCGCACTCACCTCTTCAGGAGAGCGATCCAGAATGACGATGCTCCCGTCCTTCCCCTTTTCCATCTCCACGGGAAAATCCTCCACCTCGCCCCACCGCCGGCCTATCAGACGCTTGACGCTTGTCACCACCCGACCTGGATCCAGAGCCCGACGTCGCAGCGCCTTCGCACCCACTTCAAGCCCTGCATCGCCGAACCAAACCGCGCTTGGCATCACCCGCTTGCCTTCCTCATTCGCCAAAAGCATCGGAAAACCCGACTCGACCACCCCGATCGCCGAGTTTGTCGTCCCGAGATCAATCCCAACAATCACTTCATTCATTCGCCTTCAAAGAAGGCGGCAACCCGCAACATTCCAATGCTCAATTTCCAAAATTGGGCCGCCGCTTGCTGAGCATGTCTCCATTGCCACCGAAATCCAGGTCAGTGGCCCAGCACGTCGCAGAACCCTCACCACAATCCTGCAAACCTCTCCCTCACTTGAGCCTGCCATTTCTCCAGAAAAGCCAACTCCCGCGCGACCATCCATCCGTCACCCTCCCCCCGCTCGATTTCCGCAAAGCTCGCCACCCTCCCGGCAATCTCCTCCGTCAAACGCTCCTGAATCTCCTCCAAATCCTCCCTGCAAGCCTGCACTCTTCCCTCCAACAATGCTTTTGCCAACTGGCTTGCCGCCGCCTCCCGCTCACGAATCAAATCATCTGCCGCTTGGAACTTCGGCCCGATTTCGGAAAAGATGCTCACCAAACTTGAGGACAAAGCACCCCGGAAATCCCCTTCGATTCCCTCCAACTCCAGCCAGTGACGCAACCGGGACGATGGCTGACTCAGAAGGTTCATCGCTTGCTGGATTCTCGAAAAACCCTCCGACTCGCCACCGCCGTCCGGGTGCACGGATTTCCCCTTCTCACGAAAAACCGCGCGTAGATCCTCGCTCTCCAACGACAATCCACGCTTCAATCCAAGTTCTCGAAAAGCATCCATCATCCGTTTCCTTGCACCGCAGACCTACGCCGAGAAGCTCTCCCCACAAGAGCAGGTCACCACCGCGTTGGGATTGGTCACCTTGAAGCCTCCCTGCTGCAAATCGTCGGAGTAGTCGAGTTCACTTCCGCTGACGAACAAGGCGCTCTTGGGGTCGATCACCACATTGACCGCATTGCTTGGCACGAGAATGTCCCGATCCCTCGGACCATCGACCAAATCCATTTTGTACTGCAGGCCACTGCAGCCACCGCCGATCACCGCGATCCTCAGCGCCCCGTCCGGGCGACCTTGCTTTTCCAGCAGGCCACGCAGATGCGACGAAGCCCCATCGAGGACCTTGATCAGTTTCTCGTTTCCGACTTTGAAGTTGGCCGTGCTCTGCGTCATCGCGGCCAATCTCACCCGCTTCTCGGGAACTTTAAACCGAAATCTTTTCCGTCTCCCGCGGTCGCCCATCCCACCGAGCAGTGCGCCGAAACTTGCGGAATGGTGGAGGTCGAAACCTTTTACGCGATCGGCTCTGGATCATTCCGGCACTTCGGCCTTTGATCCTGCCCACAGCAACATGGAAAACAAACTCCTAGGCATCCTTCGTGACGAACTTCTCGATACAGCAGAACCCCTCGACGCCGAAAGCGATCTCTTTGCCGCCGGTCTGGACTCCATGGGGATCATGCAACTGATTCTCGCCATCGAGGAGCACTTCGATACCATCATCGATCCCTCAGAACTCTCCCGCGACAACTTTGCGACTGCCACCCGCATTGCCACGCTGATCCGCTCGAAGCAATCAGCCGCCCAGTAGGCACCGAGCTTCCCGACTTCCACCTGTCCCCTTCCCTGAAAAACACGATCCATACCACCGTCAGCGACGGCTTCCTGCTTGGATTGGAATCCCTGATGCGCCGGAAAGGTCAGGGGCATCATCTCGCCATCACCGTTCTGGAGTTGGAAGGTCAGCCGAAGCTCGACGAGCTGAAAGCAGCCGCCGCGATGCTTGGCAATCGTCACCCCATTCTCCACTCAAAGCTCCGCCGGAGCCCCCGAACCTTCGTAGCCGCCTGGCATCCATCGGAACCTCAAGCCATTCCGGTCCATGCGCATGATCCGCAGGATCTTGATCCGCTCATCCATCGACTTCTCAACGGGAATTCCATCGATATTCTCGCCGACGGGCCCAACCTCCATTTTCACACCGTCCCCCTGAATGCCGGGCGCTGGGCGCTGCTGATTCTCTGGCCCCACGCGCTACTCGATGGAATCGGGATCAATCGATTCGTCGCGGAACTCGCGGGCAATCCGCCGGGACCCGCGCATGGCGACACCTCGACCATCAACGGAACCCCCGCGACCTTGTGGAAGCAGGCCGAGCCCGTGCTCAAGGAAATGCGCAGCTTCCCCGAGCACCGCATCCGCTCACTCCACCGCAAAGGCAGCAAACCCACGACCAGCCACTTCGAGGTCATCCGATTCAACTCATCCGAGTCGGCCGTCATCCGCAGCAAAATGGCATCCACCGCCGGCGAACTACTACTTCTCCCGTATTTCGCCTGCTGTGCCTCTCGCGCCGTCCGCAGTGTCATTTCCCACCGCCACCCCGAGGAAGACGCCCCCATCCTCCTTACCCTCCCGGTTCAGCGGCAGCCCAATCCGTCCCGGCGTCCGCTTTTCCACAATCACATGGTCGCTTACTCACTGCTCCTGACCGGCGAGCAACTCGAGGAACTCGCGCCCGCCACCAAAACCCTCTACCGCAGCTACGCAAGCTTCCTCCGTCGCAAGCTTCCCGCAGCCATGGAACCCCTCACCAAGCTCATGGAGCGCTGCCCCTCGCGCTTCTATCTCAAACCGGCCTCCCTCTACCTCAAGGGAGAAGTCTGCTCGCTTTTCCACTCCCACACCGGCCAGTTCGCCCCCGGAACCAGCTCGCTTTTCGGGTCGCGCCTGTTCAATGGTTATCACGTCCCCACCGTCTCCTCCCCGCCGGGCATCGGCATCTTTTTCTCCGAGTTCGACGGTCAGCTGAGCTGCACCATTTCCTGGAAAGAAGGCAGTCTCAGCCAAACGGAACTCCCTCTCCTCAGAGACACCCTGCTTCGCGACCTCGGCACCCATCACCCACAGTGACCCATGACTCCCTTCAATCTCATTGAAGAAATCTCCAGGCGACACCCCGCCGATGCTCCTGCTGTCGTGGCCGGAGAGCGGGTGGTGACTTTTGGCGAACTCTTCGGTCTTGCCCGCCCGATTGCCGAATCCATTCGCCAGCACAACACGCTCGACCGCCACCCCCGAATCGGCCTCCACTGCCCGAACGGCCTCGATTACATCATCCTCTCACTCGGCATCCTCCTCGCCGACGCCTGCCTCGTCCCCCTCGCCGAAGAGCTCACCCAGGACGAGCGCGACGAGATCACGCAAACCACCGCGCTCGATTTCATTGTGAAAGGCGCGCCTCACCACTCCATGATCAATTGGGAAATCGAGACAGTCGAGTCACCCGCAGTCCAGTTCCCCGAGTCCGAGTTCCAATCCCTCAATCCCGCCTTCATCCGATTCTCCTCCGGCACCACCGGCACCAGCAAGGGAGTCGTCCTCTCCCACGAAACCCTGCTCGCCCGCATCACGGCCGCCAACGAAGGCCTGCAGCTCGGCCCGCAGGACCGCGTCCTGTGGATGCTCCCCATGGCCCATCACTTCGCGGTCTCGATCGTACTCTACCTCCACGTCGGTGCGCTCACCATCCTCGAGCACTCACCGCTCCGCGAGGACATCCTCGCTACGGCGGAAAAGCATCAGGCCACCGTCATCTACGGCTCACCCTTTCACTTTTCCCTGCTTTCCGGCGACACCAGCGACTTCCAATGGCCCAGCCTGCGCCTTCCCGTCGCCACCGCGGCGGCGCTCCCGGAAATCACCGCCCGCGCCTTCGAGCAGCGCTTTTCCAAGCCCCTCGTTCAAGGGCTCGGGATCATCGAAGTGGGACTCTCCGTCCTCAATCTCGACGCCGCTTCCGAGAAACCCACTTCACTTGGAAAAGCGCTCCCCGCCTATCAGGTCCGTCTGGTCGACGACCACGGAAGCCCTGTCCCCGACGGCGCACCCGGAGAGTTTCAAATCCGCGGCCCTGGCTTGTTAGATGCCTATCTCGTTCCTTGGAACCCCAGCCCTCTAACAGATGGCTGGTTTTCCAGCGGAGACCTCGTCGTCCGCGATAGCGATGACTACCTCACCCTGGTGGGGCGCAAGAAATCCGTCATCAACATTGCCGGCATGAAAGCCTTTCCCGAGGAGATCGAAGCGATTCTCAACACCCACCCTGACGTCAAACGCAGCCGCGTGCTCGGAAGGGAACACCCGCAGATGGGCCAGATCCCCGTCGCCGAGATCATCCCTGCCGATCCCTCGGCACCTCCGAAACCCCTTGCACTCCAGAAGCACTGCCGCCTCCACCTCTCCGCCTACAAGGTCCCGATGCGTTTCAGCTTTGTCGATACCCTCCCCCTGACAGCCTCCGGAAAAATCAAAAGAACCTGAGCACTCGACAGCCGCCACTTTTCAGCTTTTCAGCTTTTCAGCTTTTCAAAAAAGAATCCATATCGCCGAAGAAGTCGCCGAGTTCATCATCGCTGACCTCGGCGCCCATCACGTCGTCATAACTCGTGTGAAGCACGTGCTCGTCATCCAGCTCGCTGACGAAGGTGCTCGGCGTGCAGCCGACCTGCTGCCCCCACTTCTTACGCACGTTGCAGTAGGTCAGCGTCAAGCGCTTCTGGGCGCGCGTGATTCCCACATAGAGCAAGCGCCTCTCCTCATCCTTCGTCCCCTCCTGGATACTTCGCTGGTGGGGTAGGACGCCTTCTTCCAGCCCCACTAGATAAACGATGGGAAATTCCAACCCTTTCGAAGCATGCAAAGTGATCAGCGTCGCCCCTTGTTTCTTTTCCAGATCATCATCTTCACGGTCAGACGCCAACGCGCTGTCATCGAGAAATTTTCGAATGCTCTTCCCCCGCTTCAGGTGCTTCGCAAGGTCGTTCAACACCCCCTGAATACTCTCACCTCGATTCAGCTTTTCCTGCTCGTTCTTACAACCGCGTTCAAGCCAGGGCAGATATCCCGTATCATCGAGAAATTCGCGAATCACATGATTCGCCGGAGCCACTCCCCCTTCGATCTTCGACTTCGCCGTCACCACCTCGGCCACAAACGCTTGGATCCCGTTTCGAGCCTTCGGTCCCAGGATGTCAGTAAACTCCGGTGAACACATCGCCTCCCACACGCTGATCTGGCGTTCACGACTGAAATCCGTCGCCATCACCGTCGCCGCCTGACCAATGCCACGCGGTGGCGAGTTGAGAATCCTCAGCAAAGGAACGTCGGCATTCGGATCATCGATCACCGACATGTAGGCCATCACGTCCTTCACTTCCCGCCGGTCGTAGAAACTCTGAGCCCCGACCATCCGGTAGGGAATCTTCAGATGCCTCAGCGCCTCCTCGAGCTTGCGGCTCTGCATGTTGGTCCGGAAGAGGATCGCAAAATCCTCCCATGGCCGCTGCTCGGACGCCTTCACCGCGAGGATTTCCTCGGCAATGAATTCGGCTTCCTCTTCATCGCCCGGCATCCCGACCACACGCACCGGCTCTCCACCCGCCAGCGTCGCCCGCAGCATTTTTTCCCGCCGTCCGGCATTGCGACGGATCAAGCTGTTCGCCGTGTGGAGAATGGCATGCGTCGATCGATAATTTTCCTCCAGACGGATTACGGTGGGATCCGGAAAAAAGCGCTCGAACTCGAGAATGTTCGCCACCTCCGCACCTCGCCAGCCGTAGATCGATTGATCATCATCACCCACCACGCAGACGTGATAGGGCGGCCCGACCAGCTGCTGAACCAGCTGCATCTGCAGGCCATTCGTGTCCTGGAACTCATCGACTGTCACCCGCCGGTACAATTGACGAAAATGCTCCCGGACATCCTCGTGTTCCCTCAGCAATTTCTCGGCAAGCAAGAGCAGGTCATCGAAGTCGACCGCATTCTGGGCACGCAGTTCATTCTGATAGGCCACTGCCAGTTGCGCCATGAAATCGTCCTTCAGGTTGCCGAGATCCGTGCCCGCATTCTTCGCTTTCGAGATCTCCGCCAACACCGCCTCGGCCTTCAATTTCTCCTCCTTGCCTCCCTTGCGGATGATCAACTGCTTCATGATCCCCACCTGATCGCTACCCGAACAGATCGAGAAATTTTTCTTATAGCCGATCTTCTCGATCCCACCACGCAGGATTCTCACGCACAGCGAGTGGAATGTGCAGACTGTCATCCGCTCTGCCAGCTTCTTGGAAACCATTCCTCCGATCCGTTCCCGCATCTCACTCGCCGCCTTGTTGGTGAAGGTCACCGCCAGAATGTTTTCCGGGGCGATTCCGACTTCCAGCATGTTCGATATCCGGCAAGTCACGGTTCGAGTTTTGCCCGTCCCCGCACCCGCGAGAATCAGCACCGGGCCATCCAAGGTCGCCACCGCCTCCCGTTGTGCCTTGTTGAGTGAATCAAACGAAAATCCTTCAGCCATGCGAGGCGCGGAGGAAAGCCCCGACCGCCTCCGATTTCAATCACCCATCCACAAAATCTTCCCGCGCATCATCAGCCCCCGTCCATTCTCGCCCTTCCATCAAAACCCAGCTCATTTCGCCATTCCCTCCGACCCGCATTTCCGTTCTTCTCTCCGTCAATGTTCGGCTTCATCGCCTCCCCCTGCGCCCGCTGCACCAGCGCGGAGTTCCCGTTCTGGCGCGGAACCTTTTGCGGACTCGCGCGCGTCCTTGCCCGCGAATACTCCGCCCCGGCACGGCTCCTCGTAAACCGCGACGCCACTTTCCTCGCGCTTCTCGGCCTCTCGCTCGATCCCGAATCGCCCAACTGGAAAAACGCCACTTGCTGCAATCCGCTCGCCACTCCTTTCCCTGTCGACGACCAGCACCCCGCTGTCGCCCACGCCGCCGCCGTCACCGTCTGTGGACTGGCCACGAAACTCGACGACGACCATCACGACGAAGGGGGTATCCGCAAATACCTCTCTCGATTTGGCTCGGCCATCATCACTCCCGCCGTGGATCTGGCCATCGCCCGCCTCAACTCGACGAACTTTCCGACCCATGACGTCATCCAGCGTCTCAAGCATCAGGAAGTCAACGAACACCACAGCCCCCTCAGAGCCGACGAATCCACCGCCGCCTCATTCGGACTCATCACCGCCCACCTGGCCGAACTACTGAATCTCCCTACGCTCAAACCAGAGCTCGAAAAAATCGGCGCCGCCCACGGGCGCCTCGTTTATTGGCGCGATGCTTGGGACGATCAGAATTCGGATCTGAAAAAGGGCCGCTTCAATCCCTACTTCCATCTTGAGAAGCCGACCATTCAAGGTCGCATCGAAGGCGCCTGGCATGACTTCTCATCCAGTCTCCAGGCTCTTCCTTATCACCGTCACTCACAACTTCTCACCCACCTCACCGACCATACTGCCCGGCGTCATGGGGAGTTTCTCAGTAGCGAAGCTTCCAGCAAAGATAAGAAAAAGAAGCGTAAGAAAGACCACAGCGATCACTGCTGCCACCACTGCGATTGCTGTGGCGGCTGCGACTGCTGCCATTCCAGCAGCGGCTCGCGGAAAGGAGGAGCCTGCGATGCCTGCTTCGACTGCGGTCCCGGCGACAAGGGCTGCATCGATTGCTGCCCTTGCGACGGATGCGACTGCTGCCCCTGCAACTGATCACTCCCTGCGGCCGAGCAGCATCGATGCCCAGTAGGCAAGCTGAGCAATCGCTCCAACAGCAGCAGCCACGTAAGTCATCGCCGCCCAGAAGAGCGCGTTCTTTGCCTTCTCATGCTGCATGTGGTTGGCCGCTCCACTTTTCTCGATCCACGCCAGAGCGCGGTTACTAGCATCGAATTCAACCGGCAAGGTCACGATCGTAAACAAGGTCGTCACGGCCATCGTGCCAAGAAAGGCCCAGATGAACACCGTCCCGCCACCCTGGAAGACGAGAACACCAAAGATCATCAGCATCATCAGGAAATTCTGCATGCTGCTCGCGAACTGAACGGCCGGCACCATCTTCGAGCGAAACCCAAGCCAGGCGTAGGCCTCCTTGTGCTGCACGGCGTGGCCACATTCGTGCGCCGCCACCGCCACCGCGGCCACATTATTCATCGCATAGACTGATTCGCTCAGATTCACGGTCTTCTTCGTCGGATCATAGTGATCCGTCAGCTGACCGGGCGTGTGAATAATCTGCACATCATGAATGCCATTTTCCCGAAGCATCGCCTCCGCCGCCTGGGCTCCCGTCATCGCTGTCGGGATCTGAGAGTATTCATGGAAGCGGCGCTTGAGGGTACCACTGATCAAACTACTGACCACCATCGTGCCAATAATCAGCGCCCAATATCCCATGCCGATTCCTTGAAACCCACTTTGCTGCTGAGCGAGAAACATCGTTTCGAAAATCATGGCCGGAGTCTAACCCGACATTTGCAGCCTGCAACCTCATCCCGATTGGAAAAGCATCGCGAAATTCCAAGTGACCGGATCACCCGCAGATCCGACCCGACAAGTCACTGGTCCGTCGTCATTCGCGACTCATCCTGCAGCAACGCCTTGGCCTCTCCAACAAGGAAAAGCGAGCCCGCTACCAGCACCGGCAGCCCATCCCTCACCGCCGCATCCAGAGCACTCCGGACCGACTCGTGATGAATCACGGTGTTGGAGGAAAATGCCGACGCCAATTCGGAGGTATTCAGCGCCCGCGGCGTATCGACCGGGCAGAGGTGCACCTTCGCAGCGAGCGGCTCCAGTGAGGAGACAATCCCCTTCACATCCTTCGCCGCCACCGCACTGAAGACCAGCGAGCACTTCCGCTCACCGAAGCGCTCTTTCCATGTCTCTGTCAGAACCAGTGCTCCTTCCGCATTGTGAGCTCCATCGAAAACCAGAGTCTGCTCACCTTCTGTCACGACCTCAAACCGGCCCGGCCAGCGCACCGACGAAAGCCCGTACTGCACCGTCTCATAGTCGAGACGATACCCCGCCGCATGAAGGCACTCCAGTGCCAGCGCCGCATTCCACTTCTGATGTGCACCCGGCAAACCAATCGAGTACCCCCCGAGTGGCTGCTCGACAAACGTCAGCGGAGACCGGCGCTCATTCGCTTCCCTCTCCAACACACGTCGAGCCTCCGGAACCTGCGGCGATGAAATTCCGGGCTTCCCTTCGACGAAAATCCCCGCCTTTTCGAAAGCCACCTTCTCCAAGGTGTCGCCCAGCCACTGCACATGATCGAGCCCGATCGGCGTGATCGCACAAACATCGGCCGGCACCGCTGTCGTCGCATCCAACCGACCGCCCATGCCTGTTTCCAAAACGATCAGCTCCACCTCACACTCGCGGAACCACCTCATCGCCACGGCCAGCGTGATCTCGAAAAAAGTCGGATGGGGATCAAGCCGTTCACAAAGTTCCCTGACGTCCGTCAAGAGTGCCGCGCACTCCTCTTCACGGATCTCATTTCCCGAGACCTTCATTCGTTCGCGGAAATCGATGAGATGGGGGGACGTAAACAGAGCCGTCCGGTTCCCACCTGCCCGCGCCACCGAATCAATGATCGCGCAAGTACTACCTTTCCCGTTGGTCCCCGCGACGTGGATCACCTTTACCCCATGGGCCGGAAAAGCGAGGAAGTCCTTGAGCAGACGCCGCGGCCCATCAAGCCCCAGCTTGATCCCAAAAAGCTGGGTCGAGTATAGCCACTCGATTGCCTCAGTGTAGGTCATGACAAAATCCGCCGAATGTCCTGCTCAACAGCCTCGTGAAAGAACAGCTCCATCAATCTCGATCTGCTCGGAGCCTCGACATGACCTCCCTTGCAGGAATCATCTTTGCACGACCAGACTCCACCTCCTCTAGCCGATCTTCAGCCAATCTGAGGCTCTCCCGCTCACCCTCCACATACTCCATCAAGGTATGCGCCAAACGCTCGCGTTCATCAGGAGCAAGGCCGATCGCCTTCTCAAGCAGTGCCGTCGCTTCCTCACTCATGACCTAGGGTAATCGATGATTCGTCGGATCAAACCGAAAATTTAAAGACTTAGGGCATCATGTAACCAAGCAGCGTCGACAGCTTGGCACGCAGCTTCTCACGCGGCACGATCGCATCGACCAGTCCGTGCTCGAGCATGAACTCCGCGGTCTGGAAACCCGGTGGCAAATTCTGGTGCGTGGTTTCCTTCACCACGCGCGGACCCGCAAAGCCGATCATGCACTTTGGCTCGGCCAAATTCACATCGCCAATCGTCGCGAACGAAGCCGTTACCCCACCCGTGGTCGGGTGCGTCATCACCGAAATGTAGGGAAGCTTGGCCTCTGAAAGACGAGCCAGTGCTCCGCAGGTCTTCGCCATCTGCATCAGCGAGAGCATGCCTTCCTGCATTCGTGCTCCGGAAGAAGCCGACACGATGATCACGCCACGCTTCTCATCGATCGCCGTTTCGATCGCCCGGGTAATCTTCTCGCCGACGACCGATCCCATCGATCCGGCAAAGTATTTGAAATCCATCACCGCAATCATCGCTGGCTTTCCACCCACGCTGATCTTCCCGGTCAGCACCGCGTCCTCGAGACCGGTCGTCTCCAACAACTTCGCCGTCTTCTCGGCGTAGTTTGCAAAGTCCAGCGGGTTCGCCGAGGTCAGCCCGGCCGAGGTTTCTTCAAAGCTCCCCACATCCGCGATCAGGTCGACCCGCTCGCGCCCACCCATCAGGAAATGGTGGTTGCAGTGATGGCAGGTCTGGAAGTGCTGTTTCAGTTCGAGCTGATGAAGCATCGCCTCGCAGCTTGGACACTTGGTCCACAAGCCCTCAGGCATCTCGTCTCCCTTTCCCTTATTCCTACGGAGCTTTGGCTTATTGAAGATTCCCATGGTGTTGCCGTTAAAAAAAGATGCCGCTTGGCGATGACGGTGAGATTAGCCGCGCATGACCGTCACGACAACCACCTTTTGGACCCCGAATTTCTTCAAAACCCGGGCACATTCGTTGACTGTGGATCCGGTGGTGAACACGTCATCGACAAGCACCACCCCCGGCCCCGGGTCAAATCCCCGAACCACCTCAAAGGCCCCACGCAGATTCTTCTGGCGCTGGGACCGACTCAAGCGAGTCTGAGTCACCGTCGGCCGGATCCGTTTCAGCGCCTCCACGACCGGCAATCCCACGGCCCGTCCCAGCGGCAGCGCCACTTCCGACGCCTGATTGAAGTGCCGCCACCGGCGCCTCGCCCGATGCAGCGGCACCGGAACCAGGGGCCACCTTTCATCCAGGACCGCCGCCAGTCGTGGATCGTCAAAAGCTCGCTCGGTCAGCTCGGCAAGCGCTCCCGCCAGCTCGAGACGACGAGCGTATTTCAAGTCGTGAACCATCGTCATCGTGCCCGCCGATCGCACCAGTGCCGGCCTCGCGAACTCGAAGAAAAATTTCTGATCACTGCAATTCGGACACTTGAAAACCGCATCAATCTCTCCCTCGAATTGCTCGCCACAAGTCTCGCAAAATGGGCGCTCCAAGCCTGGCAACTCCTCAGCACAAGGCGGACAAAGTGCCCCACCGTGCGATAGCCCTTCACCGCACAAATGGCACACACCTGGATAGACCACATCAAGCAGGCGGCTCCACCAGTGCCGCGCTCCGGATGGCTCACGCACGCTCGGCTTCATCACTCGAGCGGGTCAGAAATGCCACTAAGAACCCGGTGATCACCATGATCATCAACGGAAAGAGCCCCTCCAGCAGACTCACCCCCACCAGCCACCTCGCCATCTCCGGCAGGTCCGCAGTCGGCCAAGTCGCTGATTTGAAAATCGCGTAGGAAAATACCCAGCCCGCATGCAGGCCGATCGGCAGCCAGAGGGATGCCGTCCTCCAGCGCGCCATCGCCAGCACCACTCCTCCCGCAGCCAGCACCATGAATCGGCTAATCACGGTCATCGGGTCCGCGAAGCGACTGAAGATCTGCCCAAGCAGCACAAATCCCGCATTCACCGCCTCGGGATCCGGAACCTTTGCGCCAATCGGAGGCTCAAGGAAATGCACGAAGGCAAATAGGAACGACAGCGCCACTATCGCCGCCGCCGGCTTCATCGCCCTCAAAAATATCCCCAGCAAAATCCCCCGAAAGAACACCTCCTCGATCGTCGCCACCACGAATGCCGCAGAAACCGCCTTCCTCAGTGCTTTCGACCAATGGATATCGAGCACCACGGGATTGGGAACTCCACTTGTCGAAGTCGCCGCATCCCGCCACATGAACATCCCCGCTTGAATCATCAACCAGCCGGAAACCAGCAACAAGCCGGCTGCCAGAAGGAAGCCCATGAGTCCCTGGATCACTCCTCGAGGGTTCCTCCGCAGTGGCTGGCCACGGTCCATCACCACGGCCGAGTCCGGCAGCCGTAGCGACCACGGGGTGTCACGGAACCTCCCCGCCTCCCGCCCCACTCGCAGCCACGATCGAAGCGGGAAGAGCAGGACCACCGCCGCTAGCAGCAGCGCGCGGTCGAAATAGCGCGGGAAATTGTCCTCCGCGTTTCGGGCATGGGTGGCCAACCAATGGATCACACCATTGGTGTCTTTTCCCTCGGTCACCTCCGCCAGGCCCATCCCCAGATTGTAGAGCCACGGCGAAATCACCGCACCCAATGCAAGCGAGGCGGCGACGTAGAGAAAAATCTTCAGAACGTCGCTGTGCATGGGGCGGGTCACCCCGCCTTGTCTGCTTCCCTTAAGCATTTCTGCCAAGATTGAAGTATTGTCCCGATTCTTAAAAATCGTCCTCCTCCAGAATCTTGTCGATTGCCTGAATCCACTCCCAGGGACAGCGTTTCCGCTGATATTTCCGCCACAGCACATCCCGCAGCGCCTCCCACATCTCCCGAGGAACGGGATCGATGGGTTCCCAATCGGGGTCCGACTTCAGAGTCGTTTGAAAAGTCCATTTTCCCGCGTAACGATTCGCCCGCCAGAAACGCAATCCTTCCTCGGTCCGTTCTCTCCATTCGTGCGAATCCATGCCCGGAGCCTCTAGGCTAAAACCCGCCCCTGACAATCCTCAATTGGCGATTTCAGCATTCGACCTTCGCCCTCCAATATTCAATCCTCACCGCGATGACCAAGGACGACCGCAAATTCCTCTACCAACTTCTCGAAACACCCAGCCCCACCGGCCGCGAAATGCCCGGCCAGCGCGTCTGGGCCGATTACCTGAAACCGACCGCCAATTCGGTGGAATGTGACTTTTACGGATCCACCTGGGCGACCCTCGAAGGGAAATCCAAACGCAGCGTGATGCTCGCCGCCCACGCCGATGAGATCGGCTGGATGATCAAGCACATCGATGACAAAGGCTTCCTGCGCATCGACCGCGTCGGCGGCTCCGACCACGCCACCGCCCGTGGCCGCCGTCTCCGAATCCTCGGCGATAAAGGCGAAGTCCTCGGCATCATCGGAAACACCGCCATCCACCTGCGCAAGGACGTCTCCGACGAAAAAGTCCCCAAAGTTCACGAACTCTGGGTCGATGTCGGAGCTTCCTCCGCCGCCGAAGTCGCCAAGCTCGGCCTGCGCGTCGGACACTTCGCCGTCTATGTCGACGGTCCCACCGAACTCGCCCACAATCGCATCGTCTCCCGCGCCCTCGATAACCGCATCGGCAGCTACATCATCGCCCAGGTGATGCGCCGGGTCGCCAAGGAGAAAAAGAAGGCCGATCACTCGCTCATCTGCCTCAATGCCATTCAGGAAGAAATCGGTGGCCACGGCGCCATGATGGCCGCCTACCGGATCTTTCCTGATGTCTGCATCTGCCTCGACGTCACTCACGCCACCGACACCCCCGGCCTCGATGCCTCCCAGCACGGTGCCATTTCTCTCGGCGGCGGCCCAACCGTCACTCACGGCACCGCCAATCACCCGCTGATTGTCGAGCGCCTCACTGAGATCGCCGAGAAGCACCAAATCCCCCTCCAGCATGAAGCCAGCAGCCGCTTCACCGGCACCGATACCGACAAGATCTACACCCAGCGCGAAGGCATCCCGAGCGCGCTCGTCTCCCTGCCGCTGCGCTGCATGCATTCCGTCGTGGAAACCGCCCACCTCGACGACATCGAGAACACCATCAAGCTGCTTACAGGCTTCGTCCTTTCGCTCGACGCGAAAGCGAGCTTCCATCAAAGCCTGTGAGAGCACTCGTCGTCGGCCTCCTGATGCTGTGCCCGCTCGCCCATGGCGAGTCGGGCCCGTCGGATGCCGCCGTCACCTTTCTTATCAAGCTCGCTCGTGACCGCATCGATCTCACGCGGGACACCGCTCTCCATGAAGGCACCACCGCCGAGAAAGAGGCCGTCATTCGCAGACAACTGAAGCGGCTCTCCTCAGTCGTCGATGAAGGAGAGCTCCGCGCCATCGATGAAAAAGTCGAGGGCGATCTCGCCGCAGTGCTCGTCTCGCGCATCATCGACTACGATCCCTCGCAGTTGCAGATCTTCGCCATCGGCATGCTCAGGCGCGACGACCGCTGGCTCCCCGCCCCTGTCCCCGCCTCCTTTGAAAACACCGGCATCACCTATCTTCCCGAACTTTCCCGCTCATCCAGAGAGCTCGAAGATTGGATGCTGCGGGAAAGAACCCATCATCTGACCCGCCTCCGCGACGACATCCAGGCCAACTTGTTAGACGACATTCACAAGGCTGGCAGCATCGAGGAGCTTCGCGAACTCTCCCCTGACGAGATCGTCCTGAACTTCATCGATGCCTGTAGCGAGAGGGACCTCCCCGGCGCCCTGCTTTATCTTGGCGGCCTTGAAGCGAAGCGTCCGAAAAACTGGGACGACATTCTTCAGTTCGTTTCCTCGAACATCCGCGAGATCAAGGAGCCCAATGAAGCCTGGCGTGATCTCACCCACATGGATGGGGCTCGCGCCGTGATCCAGACGGACACCTTTGCCAACGGCGCCATGGTTAGCATCGGAGAGTTTTCTCCCTTTGAAAGCATCCCGGGGCAACCCGAGATCAGCATCTTTCATTTTCCTCTCGAGCGGTCGCTGGACGAAACCTGGCGATTGAAACTTCCCTCATGGCTGCTCGATGGGATTCCACCCGACGGAGCCGACCCCAGTGACGTCGAGCTGATCGAAGCATTTCCTGAAAAGCTCATCGAAAAGCAATCTCCGCTGACTTTCCGCAATCCGGGCGCGTTGATGGAGTCCTTCCAGCAAGCCCTCTCCAGCCCGCGTTTCGAGAACATCCTCCCCTACATCAGCCCGCCCCCGTCCGGCGATGCGCTTGCAGTCCTCGAACGTGCCTCCGAGCTCTGGCTGGATTTCCGTGGCCGCGACAGTCAGGCCCCGCTGCTGCTCGAAGTCCAACAGGACGGCGATCAGGCTTGCGCCTTGATATCGCTCTTCGATGACCGCAACCCACAGATCCGGCGCTCTCTTGTTCGACGCGTCTTTCTCCTGCGTAAGGACGATCACTGGGCGATCCCCGCTCATCCACAGGAGAAGACCGACCAGACGTCTCAGAAACTGGTCGCATGGGCCGAAAAGACCAGCGGACTCGATGAAGAGGAATGGCTCAAGCGACTGGGACTCGCCACCACGATCGGCGGCATTCCTGCCGACTCTGCTCCGACCGAAGCCGAAGCCCTCGTCGCCGCCAAGGCGTGGCTGGAATCCATCCGATCCCGGGACCCCCGGGCCATCCTTCGCAGCGTCGCCGCCTTCGACGATGAACGCGGCATCAAAAACCTTTTCCGCACCATTGGCCACGAACTTCAGGCTGACCATCTCACAGAGGTCCTCAAGATTCATCGTCGGGGACGCTGGGCCGCCGTGAGCGTCGATACGTTCCCCACCCAGCGGAGCGATGATCCCTACCTGCTCCTTTATCCCATCGTCCGCACCGAATCCGGTCCGCGTGTCCTCGCCGAAGCGCTGCTCTATCACGCCGACACCCGCTCCCGCGACTTCCTCAATCAAACCACCTGGAACCGACTCAACGATCGCCTCCCCGAGGCCGCCGTCGCCGAGCTCAAGGAGATCCAAAACGCCCACGACGCCCTCGCCAACAAGCCCTAGCTCGTCCGCCAATTTTCATTATCCCATTTTTTTCAATCCCACATGCCCACCCCTACCGAAACCGCAAAACTTCTCGAGCAATCCGTCCATCGCGTTGTCCGTGGCCAGGACGAAGCCGTCCGTCGCATTCTCGCCTGCTTCGCCGCCGGGGGCCACGCCCTCATTGAAGACGTCCCCGGAACCGGCAAGACCACCCTGGCTAAAGCCATTGCCAAATCAGTTTCAGAAACCGCCTTCAAGCGTGTCCAGTTCACTCCCGACCTTCTTCCCAGCGACATCCTCGGCATCTCGGTGCTCGACCCTCGCACCCAGGAGTTCAACTTCCGGCCGGGGCCGATCTTTACCGACATCCTTCTCGCTGATGAAATCAACCGCGCTTCACCGCGCACCCAGTCCGCGCTGCTCGAAGCCATGGCCGAACGTCAGGCCACGATCGATGGTACCCGCCACGACCTCGACGGACTGTTCTTCGTCATCGCCACCCAGAACCCCGTCGAATTCCGTGGCACCTACCCGCTTCCTGAAGCCCAGATGGATCGCTTCATGATTCGCTCGCGCCTCGGCTACGTCAGCATCGAGGAGGAGTGCTCGATTCTATCCGATCAGGTCGACACCCACCCCGTCGATCACCTCGAACCTGTTGTCTCGCGCGGCGACATCATCCTCCTGTTAGACGCCGTTCGGAAAGTTCGCATCAGTGACGAACTCCGATCATACATCGTGGAGATTGTCGCCTCCACCCGCAACCGGGACGAAGTCCAGCTTGCGGCCAGCCCGCGCGCCTCCCTTTCCCTGATGAAAGTCGCCCAAGCGCTCTCACTTTTCGAAGGCCGCGATTACGTCATTCCAGAGACCATCCAGAGCATTGCCTCCGATGTCATCGCCCATCGACTCGTTATCGCTCCCGAAGCACGCCTCTCCGGCACCGATGGCGAGAGCATCGTCAGCATGATCCTGGATGAGGTCGCGGCACCCGCTTGATACGCCATTCTCCGTAAAAGCGTTGCCGCTTCCGGATCACAAACTCGGTCTCCAGCCCTGATGGAGATTCCTCAATTCGTCCATTCTCAGAGAGCTCCCGGTCTCACTTGTCCCCGTTCTAACAGGAGCTACCCTCGCCGAAGACGGGGCGCGTCCGAATGACTTGATGATCCTGTGACGCGATGCCTTTTCATTCCCTAACAAAAAAGCCGCCCGGTTTCCCGGACGGCTTTCGAGATCTGCTAAGCAGCGAACTTAGGCAGTCGGCACTTCGGCGATCGTCTTGAGAATGCGCGAAGCGATCTGGTAAGGATCACCCTGCGAGTTCGGACGACGGTCTTCGAGGTAGCCCTTCCAGTCATTATTGGCGAAGCTGTGAGGAACGCGGATCGATGCACCGCGGTCAGCGATACCCCAGGAGAACTGGTCGATCGACTGAGTTTCGTGGAGGCCGGTCAAACGCAGGTGGTTGTCCGGACCGTAAGCGGCGATGTGCTCTTCGCAGTTCTTTTCGAACGCAGCCATGAGCTTTTCGAAGTATTCCTTACCACCGACTTCACGAAGGTGCTTGGTGGAGAAGTTGGCGTGCATGCCGGATCCGTTCCAGTCGCCCTTGAGAGGCTTGCAGTGGAACTCGATGTCGACGCCGTAGCTTTCGCAAAGGCGGACGAGGAGGTAGCGAGCCACCCAGATCTGGTCAGCTGCTTTCTTGGAACCCTTGCCGAAGACCTGGAATTCCCACTGACCCTTGGCCACTTCAGCATTGATGCCTTCGTGGTTGATGCCGGCGTCGAGGCAGATTTCGAGGTGTTCCTCGACGATCTGGCGGGCGATGTCGCCAACGTTCTTGTAGCCAGCACCGCAGTAGTACTCGCCCTGGGGGTCGGGATAGCCGCCGCCCTTCGGGAAACCGAGAGGACGTCCGTCTTCAACGATGAAATACTCCTGTTCGAAGCCGAACCATGCATCCTCGTCGTCAAGAATGGTCGCACGGGTGTTGCTTGGGTGCGGGGTCACACCGTCAGGCATCATCACTTCGCACATCACGATCGCTCCATTGTTTCGGGTGCTGTCAGGATAGACAGCCACTGGTTTGAGCACGCAGTCCGAGCTGCTGCCTTCGGCTTGCATGGTCGAGCTACCATCGAAACCCCACAGTGGAAGCTGCTCGAGGGTCGGGAAGGTGTCGAATTCCTTGATCTGGGTCTTTCCGCGAAGGTTCGGAACAGGCGTGTAGCCATCGAGCCAGATATACTCCAATTTGAACTTGGGCATCGTATTTGTCTTGGTTTGGTGGTTTGGGGTGCGTTTTAGCGCGAATGGTAGGTGGCGCGCCCAAGCATTGGTGCTTGAACGAGAACCACGTGAGCGAAAAAGCACTTAGCGGGCCACCCTACTTAGTGAAACGAAAAAAAATTCGGTTTGTGACACCGCCTCCATCCCGGCAGGCTTCGTCCAGCCAGAGAAATCCATGGAATCCTCTCCCGAAGTCCCTACTCCCAAGCATCTACGCTGGTCCGGCGTCACTGACCCTGGCCGATTCCGAGCCAACAACGAGGATGCTTTTCTCGCGGTGACTTTCGACGCCCGGGAATTTCACTACCTCGGGCGGGAAGGCGAGGGCTCCCTGGAATCCTCCGACTTCGTCTTCGCCGTCAGTGATGGCATGGGTGGCGCCAAAGCTGGAGAAGTCGCCAGCAAGATCGCCGTTGAAAACATCACGCGACTCCTCCCGAAGAGCTTCGGCATGGCGGCGCAGCATCTCGACAGCGGGTTTTCCGATGTCCTCAGCACGATTTTCGAACGCACGCATCGCTCACTCCGCGACCTCGGTCGCCACTACGAGGAGTGCAGCGGTATGGGCGCGACGCTCAGCCTCTGCTGGTTCATGCCCGACTGGATGGCCTTCGCTCACGTCGGTGACAGCCGCATTTATTATCTGCCGAAAAATGGCGACATGATCCAGGTCACCGACGATCACAGCGGTGTCGGCTCGCTTTTCCGACAGGGGAAAATCAACGAGCGCCAAGCCCGCACCCATCCGCGGAGGAACGTCCTCAACCGCGTGCTCGGTGGGAAAACCGAATCCATCGAAGCCCAGACCGGGCGTGTCGGTTACGAATCCGGCGACCGCTTCCTCATCTGCTCCGATGGTCTCGTCGACGGCATGTGGGACAAGCGCATCGACGAAATGGGCCGCGGCGAACTCAATGCCCGCACGCTTGTCGACTTCGCCATCGGCGAGTCCGGCCGCGACAACACCACCGCGATGCTCATCGAGATCGCTTAGGGAAGAAACGCGAAGCAGAGATACGTTGTCGCCGCCATTTCCTCGACTCTCATTCTCCGAGTGCGGTCGTGATTGCTCCAGCTCTCGAGAAAGAAGATCTCATTCCGCAGAGCATCGTAACCCGTGATCACCGAGGCATGCAGTGGCGCGTCATCGCCCGGCCAGGTCGAGCTCTCATCGACCATCGCCGGGTCGGGCAAAATGGCCTCCGGATCGCTGGCGAACTTGTCGTGCAGTCGATTCCGCTCATGGGAAAAGCGTCGCCACACCACCACCGGCAAGCCGTTTTCCAGCGACTTCCTCACCGTCGCGAGGTCGAACTTCGACGAACGATCCAGCGAGACTCCCGCCTCCGCCGCCACCGCGTGGTAGAGCTTCACCATGTTAGAACCGCCGGCACTTCCAGTATTCTGAAATCCGGCAGCGACCGCCATCCAGTCCTCATCGAGCATCATTCCAAGATGCCGCGCCGCCATCGCGAGCGTGTTCAGCCCACAGTAGGGTTTGTATCCCTGCGGCACGGTCTTGATCCCTTCCACATGCACGGCACCCTTTTCGCGACTCACCGACGATTGGTATCGGGCCAGGCGCGCACGTGCCGACTCCTCCTCCAATCCCGGAGCAAGCCAGCCATCGGACTCCTCGCCTTCCGGCGAAATCGTCAGCCGGATCAGTCGATTTTCCGCCGCAAAAAGCCGGATCAGCAAGCCATCCTTCTTCCATTCCTCTGGCTCCACCCTCAGCATCCGTCCTTTGCCGAAGCGCACAACCTTTGGCTTCGGCTTGTCCGCCGTCTCCGAAATCGTCTCCCGCAGCGAAGCAAGCGTCTCTTCATAGCCTGCCCTGAATTCCTCCTGCTTGGCGGCCAGCCGCATCGCCATTTCCTCCTCCATCTGGCGTCGCGTCAGTCCTTCCGGCAGCTTGTCATCAAAGTAACCGAAGAACGACCCCGCATCCACAAAGGTCGCCTCCAACTGCGCCAATCGGCCCTCCCGTTCGGTCGAGCGAAGCAGCAGCACCTCCCGATCGAACAATTTCGGCCGCGCCAGCAAATGCGCCTGAGCCGAGCTGCCAACCGTTCCCTCATCCACCCACTCCCCCGGTAGCCGCCCCTCACCCTGCCACAGCTTTTTTCCCAGCACCTGATCCGTCAGGTCCTGCCCATTGAGCGGGCTATTCGCCCCAAACACCGGCCCAATCACGGAATTCGGAATCGCAGCGCAGGGAAGCGCGAGTGCGAAAAACACGGAAACAAGCAGGGAAGTCGATTTCATCAGAACTTACCCCATCAGACGCCCGTCGCCTCTTCGGATCAAACGGAAAATCCCTGACGGCCAACGCTCAGAGAAAAATCACCCCCAAATTCAAGCCCGCCCAAAATCCTGCTCTTGCTGACTTCCCCATCCCCCGCTAAAGCCCCGCCATGCACGGCTTCGCTTACAAGAACGGCTCGCTTCACTGCGAGGATGTCGACCTCTCCGCCCTCGTCCAGGAACACGGCACTCCCCTCTACGTCTACTCGGCGGGGACCATCCTCGACCACTATACCCGCCTCGATCAGGCGCTCGAGGGCGTCGAGCACGAAGTCGCTTACGCGGTCAAAGCCAATTCGAACCTCTCCGTCCTCCGTCTGCTTGCCGAGCACGGCGCCTCCTTCGACATCGTGTCCGGTGGTGAGCTCTTCCGCGTCATCAAGGCCGGCGGTGATCCTGCCCACTGCACCTTCGCCGGCGTCGGCAAAACCCGTGAGGAAATCGAATACGCCCTCAAACAAGGCATCTACTCCTTCAACGTCGAGAGCGCCGAAGAACTCCGCTACCTCGATAAAGTCGCCGGCGAGCTCGGCATGGTCGCCCCCGCCGCCGTGCGCGTGAACCCGAACGTCGACGCCAAGACCCACAAGTACATCTCCACCGGCAAGTCCGAGAACAAGTTCGGCGTCGACTTCGAAGCGATCTCCGATCTCTACGCCCGCGCTGCCGAAGAGCTCCCCAACGTCAAGCTGCGCGGCCTGCAAATGCACATCGGCTCGCAACTTACATCCATCAAGCCCTTCGTCGAAGCGGTCGAAAAAGTCACCCCGCTCGTCAAGCAGCTCAAGGCCGATCACGGCATCGAGTTCTGGTCGATCGGTGGCGGCATCGGCATCGTCTATCAGGACTCGCTGGAGTCCGGCAGCGTCGATTGGTGGGACAGCAAGTCCGAACAGGACCGGCCTCTAACACTCGCCCAGTACGGAGACGCCCTTCTTCCCAAGCTCAAGGACCTCGGTCTCAAGATCCTCCTCGAACCCGGCCGCGCCATCGTCGGCAATGCCGGCGTGCTCCTCACCGAGTGCCTCTACGAGAAAAAGGGCAGCGCCAAGACCTTCAAGATCGTCGATGCCGGCATGAACGACCTCATCCGACCGGCCCTCTACGAAGGCCACCACGAGATCGTCCCCGTCAAGGAGCCCGGCTCCGAACGCGTGAAGGTCGACGTCGTCGGACCGATCTGCGAAAGCGGCGACTTCTTCTGCCAGGACCGCGAGCTCCCCGATTTCCAACCCGGCGAAGTCATCGCCCTGATGTCGGCCGGTGCCTACGGCTTCGTCATGGCCTCCAACTACAACTCCCGACCCTTCCCCGCCGAGATCCTCGTCGAAGGTGCCGAAGCCAAGGTTGTTAGAAAGCGTCAGACCCTCGACGATCTCATCGCCGGCGAGGCGTAAGCCTCAAGGAGCGGCGGTTTCAGCCGCCGGGCAAGCCCTTCCTCCCCCTCTATCGGGGATTAAAATCCCCGCTCCTTGAACCCGTACCTCCAGCTTCACCTGCTCGTCGTCCTCCTCGCGATGACGGCGATCCTCGGTCGGCTCATGACGATCACTGCGCCGGTGATCGTCACCTGGCGCACCTTCCTCGCAGCCCTGGCCGCCTTCGCCTGGGTCGTCTCGATGCGCAGGAAGAGGCTATGGTTCGGCTGGCGGAAATCGCTGACCCTTCTGGGCATCGGCGTGATCCTCGGGCTCCACTGGCTCGCCTTTTTCGCCTCCGTCAAGATTTCCAACGTCTCCGTCTGCCTCGTCGGGCTCTCCACCATCTCACTTTTCACCGCCTTCACCGAACCTCTATTGGAGAAGCGCCCCATCCGCTCCTTCGAGGTTCTGTTAGGCATCATCGTGCTGGGCGGCATCTTCCTGATCGCCGGTTTCGAGCGCGGCCATCTGTTAGGTCTATCACTCGGCATCCTTTCCGCCTTCCTGGCGGCCATCTTTCCGGTTCTCAACCGCCGCTACGTCAACCAGGGCGGTGATCCCCTGACCATGGTCGGATGGGAAATGGTCGGAGCCTGCGCGATCTCCCTCGGCTTGTTGCCATGGATCGAATCCGAAGGGTACTCCGCCCTGCTGAGCCTCCACGGACTCGACTGGCTATGGATGCTGATTCTTGCCCTCGTCTGCACCGTTTTCGGGCACGGCCTCCACATCCATCTCCTGCGCCGAATCAGCGCCTACGCCTGCAACCTTGCGATCAATTTCGAGCCCATCTACGGCATTGCCATCGCCTCATTGCTGTTTCACGAGCACCGCGAGATGCACCCCGCCTTCTACCTCGGGGCCGCGGCGATCCTTGTTGCGAACCTGCTCCACCCCTGGTTTGAAAAGCGGAGCAAGCTTCCTTGATCCGAGGAGGAAAGCTACTTGGCCTGGCCGAACTGGCGCAGCTTGAAGCCGCCCCAAATCGCCACGATCCCGAGGACGATGGCAAGAACCCCGCAGAAGCGGATGAAGAGGCTGGCCGCCAGCAATGGAGCCATGGCAATGACCACCCCGAAGAGGATCGAAAACACGCCATTGAGGATCATCCAGCCTTCACCGCGGATGTTCTTACGCTCACGGATGGCGGCGACAATTTCCATCACCCCACCAAAGATCGACCAGCCCGCGATGATGAAGATCACGCTCAAAGCAGCGATGGCCCCAAAAGCCAGCGGGTGCCCCAGCACAAAGACTCCCGCAAGAATCCCTAGAATGCCTCGGGCAATCGTCCAACCCCGGGATTCACTGCGGCCACTGAAACCCGCAACGAGTGCCAGAACGCTGTCGGCGATCAAATAGCAACCGACCGCGAAGGCCCAAGCCATCAGGCTCAGACCGGGGTTAAAGAGCGCGTAGATCCCCAGAACCATCAGCAGCAGGCCCCGCAGCAGCAGGACCCACCAACGGGCACCCACCCACTGGCGCATCGCATCCACGGTCTGGCTTTCAATGGAAGTTTCAGGTGCGCTTTCGGGAGTGCTCATGATCAATGGAAAATTGTCGAGTTTCGGACCCGCTTGAACCTGGCGCCGGAGCCTTCTGCGGACCACCGGCACGGCTGAGCTCAAGCGAAATCACCTTCAGCGATTCGGATAGATTCGAGTGATCTTGGTGCCTTGAAGACTGACTCCGGCCATCAAACCCTTCTGGTCGAAGAACATCGCGTAGGCATCCTTGCCAAGTTCACGCTCGGTGAGTGAATCAGCCACGCCGGAATCGAGCACCGTCACGCTCGTCGAACCGCTGAACTCCCAGCCACCGCGGCGGTCGAGCTCAGCCACCGCCTTGTCGTTCATCAGGAAAAGGACATAGCCGTATTTCTGGGCGCCGGCCTGAAGACCGTAACTGAGTCCACTAGTTTGGTAGTACTTCGAAACATCACCACCCGGCACCAGCAGCGCACCGTTGCCAGCCTGACCGCCGACGACGAATCCGGCCGAGGTGATTTCCGGGAAGACCAGCACCGCCTTCGAACGGTTCGCAAGATCGCGGGCACGGGCATTTTTCTTATAAAGATCATCCACCGCGCGGCGTGATTCGTTGGCGATCGTCGCGCCACTGGCATTCTTCTCGTTGATCTGGGTAACAGGGCCATGGGAACAATGGCTGAAGAGCAGAACGGCGGAAGCGAGAACGGAAAGGCGGAGGATCGATGCTGAAATGTTCATCATGGTTGGAGGCTGAAATAAAATTTGAAGAGATTGAAGGGAAATCGCGGAAAGTGCGTTGTGAGGAGAATGTTAGAAAATAAGGCTTCGGCGCCTGCTCCGGCTGGGGGGAACTCGAACTTGTCTAATTCCAGAGAATTCGTTTTCAGAACTCTAGAAGCGAAGATGGGCGGAGAGGAAGCTTCGCACTTCCTCTCCGCAGAGCTCTCGGTCGACCTCGTCTGCTGGGAGCATACCTGCATGGGGCGCTTAATGTGACTGGGCGATCAGTTCGAGGCACCCTTGGCACCCGAGGTGATCGATTCCATCACGCGGTCGAGGCTAAAGCTGCCAGGCTTCATGCGTGGTGGAAATTCTTTGAAGCTCTGCATCCAGTTACCGATGTAGCCACCGGCCGGCATGATCATGAACATGTGCTCAATGAACCAGCGATTGTAGTCCATGCCCTCTTCATGAGCACGTTCGAAAGGATCCATGCGGAGGTTGTGGAGCATCGGAGCACGCAGCTCGGTGAAGGGCTCGATCCAAACGGAAAGCCCTTCGTGGTCCTGACGAAGGAAAGTGGCCTTCCAGTCGTTGTAACGGAGCGCGGCGACGCTGCCACCGTCGGTCCAGTAGATGAAGCTCTTGCGCGGCCATTCGACGGACTGATCCTTGAAGTAAGGCATCAGGTTGCTGCCATCGAGGTGCACCTTGTAGTCCTTGCCGTCGATGGACTTACCCTTCTTGAGGTCTTCAACCACGGTCGTATCGCCCACGGCGGCCATCAGGGTCGGAATCATGTCCTCATGCGCGGCGACGCCGTTGATCACCGACCCCTCCTTGATCACACCCGGCCATTTGATCAGGCAAGGGACACGGTATCCCCCCTCCCACTGGGTGTTTTTCTCACCCTTGAAAGGCGTTGTGCCACCGTCGGGCCAGGACATGAACTCGGCACCGTTGTCGGTGGAATACATGATGATCGTGTTGTCGGCGATGCCGAGCTCGTCGAGCTTGTCGAGCATCTGTCCGACCATGCCGTCATGTTCGACCATGCCGTCGGCGTAGATACCTTGCCCGGTTACCCCTTGGGATGCTTCCTTGAGGTGGGTGAAGATATGCATCCGGGTGGTGTTATACCAGAGGAAGAATGGCTTGTCGGCCTTGTGCGCGCGTTCGATGAAATCGAGAGACTTGGCGGTGACCTCTTCATCGATGGTCTCCATGCGCTTTTTGGTCAATGGGCCGGTGTCCTCGATCTTGCCATCGGCGGTCGAGTGGATCACGCCGCGGGGGCCGAATTTTTTCTTGAACTCATCACCTTTCGGATAATCCGGATGCTCGGGCTCCTGTTCAGCATTGAGGTGATAGAGGTTGCCGAAGAACTCGTCGAAACCGTGGTTGGTCGGAAGGTGCTCATCGCGGTCACCGAGGTGGTTCTTGCCCATCTGGGCAGTCATGTAGCCGTGCGGCTTGAGCAGGGTGGCAAGTGTCGGATCCTTTTCGTTGATACCGGCGGTGTCGCCGGGCATGCCGATCTTGAGCAGGCCGGTGCGGATGGGCGATTGGCCGGTGATGAAGGCGGCGCGTCCGGCGGTGCAGCTCTGCTGGCCATACCAGTCGGTAAAGCGGGCACCTTCCTTGGCGATACGGTCGATGTTAGGGGTCTGGTAACCCATCATGCCGCTGTTGTAGCAGCTGGTATTGAACCAGCCGATGTCATCACCCCAGATGATGAGGATGTTGGGTTTCTTCGCCTCCTGCGCGTAGGCAGCCGTACTAAGAATGCCGCACACGGCGGCTGTTAGGATATGTTTTGCTTTCATGATTGGAATGATTAGGAATTGGAGCTGGGGATCCTGAAACGGGCTGTCCAGCACGAACCGTCCGCGACCTCCAGAGCGAAGCGATGGTAATCTCGTCACTTCAGACTGTGCCACAGGATGAGACACAAATTTCCAAGTGATGAAATTCCGCACAACACGCCGAGATCCACGGTGAGAACTAGACCAAGTTTGCCAGCGTTTCAATCTTTGCTTGAAGCAGAAGGTGCAGAACGCGCAAAATCAGTCGGGAGGCAAGTCCCGCCACTCAGCATGAAGGAACAGTTTTCAACGGGAGCACACGCCGTTTCCGACCCTGCGGAGTTTCCGGACCTGGTCGCACCAGTCTGGGAAGTTGTCCACGATCAACTCGATTCCGGGACATATGAGGGAAAGTTCGACTTTGCCACGGACGGCGTCTCGGTTTGTTACCACGAGCAATTGAGCCGGCGAGTCCGGGTACGCGGAGCGATGGCGCCGGGACTGGTTGGCTTTGCCATGGCCGATGGAATTTGCCGGGAGCAAGGGCGATGGTGGGGACGAAGCCATCCGGTCGGTGGCATGCCCTTCATGGGACCGGCAAACCGTGAACTCGATATCGTATTTCCCGCAGGAGGCCACAAGCGCGTGGTGGTGATGAGCGCCGATGTTTTTCGGGAATCCTACTCCTCCCTCTCTGGCCGCGACCCTCGATTTCTCGATAGTGGTGCGCATTTCCTGAATCTATCGATGACCGCACAAGTTCGGATATGGCGGCGCCTCAAAGCGATGTTAGAGCACGCGAACAAAGGAGGATCCTTCACGCCAAATGAGTTAGTTGAGATATTCGTAGATGCCTGTCCCGATAACAACCCGGCACTTCACCTCGGTCCTTCTCGAGCAAAACACCTGGTCCATCGAGTCATGGAGCTTGCCGAGGAGTCCAGCTTCACGCTTTCCGTGGCTGATCTGTGTGTTCTCCTACGGGCCAGCAAACGCACCGTCGAGTATGCCTTCCGCGACTACCTCGGAGTCTCGCCCTATGCCTTGCTGCAACGGCATCGCCTCAACAAATGTCGACGGCAACTGCTCGCCGCGGATCCGGGCACTACGACTGTCCATCAAGTTTCGAACGCGCTCGGGTTTCGCGATTCAGGAAGATTCGCCGCCCTCTATCGTCAGTATTTCGCGGAACTGCCATCCGCCACGCTGGCCCGTGCTGCTTCGGACGCGTTGCGCCTTCCCGGATTCAGCGCTCCGAGGCGGAAGCTCGGTTGATAAGTTCGTTTCCTAAGCGAGAACCTTCGAGATAGCTGAGGATTGCCGGGCGGGACGAGGGATAGACGGGTTCGCCACTTTCCAGAATCTCGGCGTAGAGCTTGGCAACACTCCAGCGCTGCCACTTCTGCAGGTCGAGAGCGACGAGACCGGAAAGCGGGCGTCGCTTTTCTACGAAGGCCTCGAAGGCTAGCGCGATGGGTTCCCGGAGAGCCGGATCACCTTCATTGGCGTGCATGCTCAGGGCGAGGAGCGCGCATTGGATCTCGTCGAGGGTTCGATCGCGGTCGTCGATGTAGCGGCTGACGATGAAATCGATGGCCCGCGGGCCGCTGGCCGAGAGTTCGGCATCCAGCAGGGCGGCGAGGTGGCTCGAGTCGTTCTCCTTCCAGCTTGTGAGAATCGTTCTGCGGAGTCGTGCCTTGATCGGGCGGTCAGCCTGCAGGCCGAGCAGAGTCCAGTAGAGCGAGGCCTCACCAGCGCGGGTCGGATCATCGAGCCAGCTGAGCAAGATATCTCGATCCGGCAGCGGGCGCTGCCGGCGGAGGACGCGGTAGGGAGCGAGTGCCCAGGCGGTCCAGGCGGAGCTCGAGATCCGTGGATCGCGGTGGCTAAGGTAGGGGCGAAAGGTCTCCAGCTGCTTGCTCCAGCCGGACTCGCTACTCGGTTCGAGAGTCTTGAGCGGAAAAATCAGGCGCATCAGCTCGGTGAGCTCCGCTGAGTAAGGACCGAGATGGATGGGAAGAGAGTCGTCATCGGGAAATGCGAGCAGCACGCGGCTGCCGATGCTTGGTTGATCGATCATGACCTTGGTCCCCGGCTCGGGGTGTGCGCCACGGAGGCGTGCTTCGATCACAAAGGAACCGTGCCCCCCGGCGCGGGCGACGGCGAGTCGATCCGCCTGGATGATTTGCTCGGCGAAGCAGGGCGGACGGATGCGGGAGCCGAAGCAAATCGGGCACGAATCGGCGGGTTGCGCGGAAACGAGCAGACCGCCAACAAGGCAAAGGCCTCGCGCAAGTCGTCGGACGATGCTCATCGAACGGTAGGCAGGGCTGAGCGTTCAAGGCGTGTACCAGATCGGCGAGGACCAGGCGCGTTCCTGAATGGTGGTGGGCACTCCCTTGGGTGGGGCAACGCCGTATTGGACCGCATCGTAGGTGGTCCAGCGAGGAGTCGGGATCTCCAAGGTGCGGGTGTAGTAGAGGGCGTGGAGCGATGGATCGAAGTCGGGATCGGTCCAGCTGCCCATCAGTTCGGTGGCGCCGATGGTGTTGGTGTAGTAGGCGGTTTTGAGGTCGACGGTGTTGCCCACCGGAGTTTTGCAACGTCCGTCGTCGCCGATCTGGCGCTGGTCGGAAACGGCGACGTCGTAGATGCGCTCCTTGGCTTCGCCTTCTTTGGTGACCCAGCCCTTGATGATCTGGATGCGGTCGAGGTTGGCGCCATCGGGGTCCTTGCTGGCGTGGAAATAAAAGGTCGGGGCCTTGTCGAGCTTGCGAAGGGTGGAACCCATCGCGTGGCCCTGATCGTAACCGGTCTTCACCAGGGCGACCGAATCGGCCGGGTTGCCCGGGAGCTCGGCGCCGCCGAAGAAACGTGGCCGGATGCGGGTGCCGGAGGTGACGAAGGTCTCGCGATTCCGCAAGGCGTCCCAGATGGCGCCGCGGGTGTTCTTCTCGGCCCACACGCCGGTGATCGATCCGGGATTCGAGTCCTTGCCGTCGATCCAGCCGGTGATGTCCTTGGTGAGGCGACGCTCAACGGGTCCGTCGGCGCCGCCGTGGCTGCCGTTGTAGTTGTCCTCGACGACATCGCTGGGGGTGCCGTTATGGCTGTCGGTGCCGCCGACAAAGCCGAGCTTGTAGGGATTGGCGCCGAGCGACTGTTCGTATTCGAGACCCTTGATGACGGCGGCGCGGACGAAGAAGTCCTTCTTATAAGTCCGATCGCTGCTGTTCTGAATGCTGTCCGCATTTTCGAAATCGGCGAACTCGTCGGCAGGCCAGAACTTGCGATGCACTTCGGAGTTGCCCTTGATCTGCATCATCTCGATGAGCGGCTCGAAGTGACTACGGCGTTTGGCGTAGTTCAGGTCGATGGGGTTGCCGGAGTTGTCGACTGGCTCAAACATGAAGCCCTTGCTGGCGTTGGAGTTGTGCGGGATGGCGAGGAGCTTGCGGCCCTCCTTTTCCTGCTGTTCCATCCAGTCCCAGAGTTTTTCCTCGTCGGTGGACTCGACCGCGCTGAAGGGCAGGTCGGGGACGTTGAGATCGCGGAAGAGGACGTTGCGGTGCATGTTTCCTCCGCCGGGAGCCGCGGTCCATTCGTAGCCGACGATGGTGCTGAAGCGGCCGGGGTTGTAGTGGTCGACGGCCGCCTTGATCATCAATTGCCAGGCGCTGCGGGTGGTTTCCACGCCGGCGTAGAAGGGCGGATGGGCCGCGCCCTTGCCGCGGTTCGGGGTGACGACGTATTTCACGAACCACTTCTCCTGCTCGGTGAAGTCAGTCATGCCACGAAGCGTCTTGAGGTCCTCGTGGTCGTGCCCCGGAGCATCCGCGACCTGGGTGGAATACATCTCGCCGATGTACTCGGCATGATCGGTCACGGCGCAGAAATCGAGTGGCTTGACGATGTTGTGTTTCTGTCCGTTGACGACCATCGTCTCGCCCTTGGCGAAGCGGTAGGCGTCGTCGGGGGTCAACCTCGCCCCGCCAATGTAGGCATCGAGCGAGTAGGAGGTATGGACGTGAATCTCGCCGAAATAGGCTTCCTTGAGTTCATTGGTGGAAACAGCGGCCTCCTTGTCGGCCACACCGGTTTCGGCGTGGACTTGGGTAAGGATGAAGGGAAAAAATGGAAGGATGAGGAAAGGCAGGCGGTTCATGATGCTGGTGATGTTCAGTTGCTGGAAAGTAGGGTGGCGATGACCAGACCATCTTTACCTAGGCATCGATGAAGGGCTTTTAGAAGCCATAAGGCGAAACCTAGATCATGATCGGTTGGCACGTCGATATCCAACTCCATCCCTTCGGCGTTTCGGTGCTGCCTTCTGCACAAGTGTTTCCAGAGCAGCACTCGAGTCCGTTCGTCAATCTGGTCCAGATGCCACCTTGCCGCCTGTTATCTCCGGATCCTCCAGTGCGGGGCCCATCAGGACGGCCAGCCAGCGGGTCGGCGGATAGGCATCGGCGAAGGCACGTACCGCCATGCTCAGCGGCACAGATACCAGCATTCCGACGACCCCGAACATCCAGCCCCAGAAGACCAGCGACAGCAGCACGGTCACTGCCGACAAGCCGAGCGCCCGACCCACGACGATGGGTTCGAGCATGTTGCCGATCAGAATATTGACAGCCAGAAAGAGCAGCACCACGCCGCCGGCGTAGATCGGCGATCCGTGCAGCAAGGCTAACAGCACCGGCGGAACGGCGGCGACAATCGAGCCGAAACTGGGGATGAAGTTGAACATGAAGGCCAGAAAGCCCCAGAGACCGGCATATTCGAGTCCGAAGATGCTCAGCCCGATCCAGATCAGGATGCCGGTCAGCGCACTGACCACCGCCTTTGTAGTGATATAGAGATGGATATCACGCAGCAGGTGCGCCAAGGCAGGCGCCGCCGCCCCACCCGTGCCCATCACTTTAGCCAGCTTGCGCGAGAAGTGAGTTGCTTCGGCAAGCATGAAAATGACGACAAAGAGAACCAGAAGCGCGTTGCTGACTGCGGAACCCATATGGGTGATCGCCGACTCGGTCAGATGATTGATCCGCTCTGGAGTGAAATGGTGGAGAACGCCGCCTTTGTGAGGATCAATGCCCTTGGCCGCGAGCCACACGTCCAGACGGTCCGAGTGCTCTACTAACTGATCATGGTAGAGCGGCAAGGCTTCGCTGAAGCGGTTGAGGGCGGCGCTCAACAACACCGAAGAAGCACTCAGCACGACGATGACGACGATGATTCCAAGAAGGACCGACGCTCCAGTTGAGACGCCAAGCTTTCTAAGCCACTGAAGTGGTGGCGAGGCGATGGTGACGATGAGTAATGACAGCAGCACCGGTTGGACGATGTCGGCTGACTGCCGCAGCAGAGCGAGGATCACGCCGATGGCGGCGAATGTGACGGCGGTGTTCCGTAGCGGGTGAACGTGGGGCTCGGATGAATTCATGGAGTGGATGCTGGCGCGGAATTATCGGCATGCTCCGGCCGTGATTGGGAGAATCTCAATCGGACCCACTAAACCACTGGGCGAAGATGTTAGGGAACACCGGGGTGAAATTGAAGGCGATCATCCACTCCTCGCCGAGCCCATCGGGCTGGTCGAGAAAGTAGTTCATCTCCAGCCCGAGACGAACCGGCACCTCACCGAACTTCACGGTCTTCGAGGCGAACAGCTGAAGTGGCAGCGTCCATTCCTCGGCTTCCCAGTTGTAACTGATGATCGGACTGGAGCCGAAGGCCCACGCCTTTCCCGGCAGGAACACCACCAGTGGTTGGAGAGTTGTGCGATTGATCGTCGCCGGACCACTGATGTCCCACAGGTGGCTCGGAAAGAAACCAAATAGGCCGTGCTCGTTCTTGTAGCCGACCAGGAACTCCGGACCAAGGGCCCAGGTTTCGCTAGAGAGATGTTCGGCGCCGATCGGCACACTGCCCGACATGCCGACCCGGGCAAGAAACCCGGATTCGGTGGTCACGCCATAGCCGAGGTCAAAGCCCATGTCGGAAAATCCCGAGCGCGATTCAACCCGCCCGCTGGCGGCATCATAATACGGTTGGTCGACGAGATAGCTGAACGCGGGACGGAAGCTGACCGTGGTGATGTCGTCGATGGGAAAGGGAAACACCGGCTGAAACTCGAAGACGCCGCTTTCGAGACCATCGGCACCGGGCAAGTCGCCGCCCCAGCGGATCCACTGGTTGCGAAGGGTCAGGGTTGCCAGAGGAGTGTTCGGATTGGCAAGCTTCTGGGCGATCTCGTTGGCGTCGAGGCTCGACGGGGATTCCGTTTCTTCGACAACGTCGACCGTCAACTCGCCTGGAGTGTCACGGCTGGTTTCGGCCGATGTCACCCCGAACGTGGCGAGACCGAGCAGCGGAACAATGGGAAAAATAATTTTCATGAAATGGTCAGTCGGTTAGCGATGGTGAACAACAAGTCAAGCGATGAGACCGAAGCTATCTGAGCGAGGGTTCGCACTCAAGGAATCATCCCGACAAGCGCACGCCCATTCCGCGCATCCCACGAACTCGATTTTATGTGAAGTGTCTGATACGGCTTTTCGGTCCTGACATAGGTGCCATTCGCCGACGTGGTACTGCTATCCTTCCAGAACCACTTCCTTCAACGTTGAGGCCATCATGCATCGACGGCGGGTCATCGCCTCCATGACCATGAATCCGGGGGAAATCGCCTTCCAACCAAGCGGCGGAATTGGTAAGCGTTCCGCTAGATGGATGATCTCACGGCGGCGCGGGCGACGATGGCATTTTCGCTTGGTTTCCACATCATTTTCGCGGCGATCGGAATGACGATGCCGTTCCTGATGTCGGCGGCGCATTACCTGTATTTGAAAACAGGCACGAAGCTCTATCTCGAGCTGACGAAGATGTGGATGAAGGGCGTGGCGATCCTGTTTGCGGTCGGCGCGGTGTCCGGGACGGTGCTGTCCTTCGAGCTCGGTTTGTTGTGGCCGGGCTTCATGGAACACGCCGGGCCAATCATCGGGATGCCCTTTTCCTGGGAAGGCACGGCCTTCTTCGTCGAGGCGGTGGCGATCGGGCTGTTCCTCTACGGTTGGGGCCGGATGAAACCGTGGGTGCATTGGGGGACGGGATTGGTGGTCGGCATTTCGGGATTCGTCTCGGGGATCTTCGTGCTGGCGGCGAACGCGTGGATGAACTCGCCGGCGGGATTTGACTGGGTCGATGGCGTGGCGACCAACATCGATCCGGTGGCGGCGATGTTCAACCGGGCCTGGCCGCATCAGAGCCTGCACATGCAGCTGGCGGCGCTGCAGGCGGTGGGCTTCGCCGTCGGTGGCGTGCACGCCTGTCTCTACCTGCGCGGACGAGCGAAGGAGCTGAACCTGAAGGCGATGAAGATCGCCATGGTCTTCGGCGCGGTGGCGGCGCTGCTCCAGCCGATCAGCGGGCACATCGCCGGCGAGCGGGTGGCGGAGTTCCAGCCGGCGAAATTGGCGGCTTTGGAAGGTCACTTCGAGACCAGCACCTACGCTCCGCTGACGATTGGCGGGATCCCGGATGAGGAAACGCAGACGATGAAGTGGGGCATCGCGATCCCCGGCATGCTCAGTGTGCTCGCCCATGGGGATCCTTCCGCCGAGGTCATCGGTCTTGATCAATTTCCACGGGAGGACTGGCCGCCGGTGCTGATCACCCATGTGGCCTTCCAGATCATGGTGGGAATCGGGATGCTGATGGCCTTGCTCGCCGTCGGGTTTTTCTGGTTCTTGAAACGGGGCGACTTTCCCCGCTGGTTCCTGCGCCTGCTGGTGGCGGCGACGCCGCTCGGGATGGTGGCGATCGAGGCCGGCTGGGTGGTCACTGAGGTCGGACGCCAGCCATGGATCATCTACGAGATCCTTCGTACGAAAGACGCCGTCACGCCGGTTCCCGGAATGGTCTACCACTTCTATCTCTTCGTCGCCCTCTATTCGGGGCTGGCAATCGTCACCCTCTGGTTGTTCGGACGACAGATCCGCATCACCCAGGCGAAGCTCGACGCGTCATGATCAGTCTCCTCATCTTCTTCCTGGCGGCCTCGCTGCTGCTCTACATCCTTCTGGGTGGTTCGGACTTCGGGGCGGGGATCCTCGAGCTGCTCCCCGCCGGGCGCCAGCGCGAGGCCCAGAAGAAGCTCATCAATGGAGCGATGGGGCCGGTCTGGGAGGCCAACCACATGTGGCTGATCCTGATCGTGGTGATCCTTTTCATGGGCTTCCCGAAGATTTTCACCACCCTGATGGTCAGTCTGCACCTGCCGATGCTCGCCCTGCTGGTGGGGATCGTGGTGCGCGGAACGGTTTTCACTTTCCGTCACTACGACGCGGTCCAGGCGCCGGTCAGCCAGCGGGTCTACACTTGGCTCTTCGGCCTATCCAGCCTGTGGAGTTCGCTGTGGCTGGGGATCATCGCGGCCAGTCTGCACCGGGGAAAAATCGACCCCGGGGCACGCGATTTCTGGACGGCCTATGTGGCGCCTTGGTGGGGTTGGTATCCGCTGGCAATGGGCATCTTTGTCGTCTGTCTGTTCGCCTTTCTGGCGAGCATCTTTCTGGTCGGCGAGGCGCAGGATGAGGACATGCGTCAGCGTTTCCGTCGACGTGCCGCCGTCTTCAATGGCGCGGCGATCGTTACCGGCGGGCTGGTATTTCTCGCATCCCTCGGCGAGGAACCGAGCCTGTTCCGGCTATTCGTGAGTCATCCGCTGGCGATTGGGGTGATGCTGCTGGCGACGGCGCTCTGCGTGCTGCTCTGGTTTCACGTCGGGCAGCGCAAGGTCATGCTGACCCGGGTGGTGGCCTCCGGGCAAGTGGTGCTGGTGCTGCTCGGCTGGTGGATCCTCTACGCGCCGAATGCTGCGACGACCACGGAAGGCCCACTTGATTTCTATGCCGAAGCCGCCCCACCCGCCACCATCCGGCAGCTGATGTACGCGCTGCTGATCGGCAGCCTGTTCATCTTTCCAAGTCTCATCTTCCTGTTCCGGGTCTTCAAACTCGGTCGGCCGCAGGACCATGAGATCGAGCGGAGGTAGGGAAAGGGCGACTTGTATTTGAGGGCGGATTCGTTTCGAGGTCTGGTCGCTTCGCTCCAAAAAAGGCCGCGCCGGGTGTGCCGACGCGACCTGAATGAGTTTCACCTGAGTGATTCGGCTACTTCACCTTTTCGATGTCACCCGGCTTCCAGCTGCCATCGAGCGCCGGTTCGGTGGGCGCGTAGAGGCGAAGGATGGCGAAGTAGCCGCGACCGGGCACCGTGGCGAGCCAGTTGCCTTCCTTACCTTCCGGCGCTTTCGGACCGAGGTGGAGGATGGTGCTGCCATCGGCTTCCTGGGCAGGCTTGTTCAGCTTGCCGAGCGAGGGAAATGGTTGGCCGTTGTCGAGTCCCGAGGCGTTCTCCGCTTCGTAGAGCGTGACTGACCAGAACAGCGCCGCGGGGATGTCTTTGGGCAGGTCCAGCGTGTAGTTGTTTTCGCCGTCGAGCCATTCTCCGTCGGCGTCCTTGAAGCCGATCATGTAGTAGGCGCCCTTACCGGGGGTCATCGAGACCATACCCGGACTGATCGAGTAATAGTCGGTGAAGAACCACGCCCGGCCATCGAGACTGCGGACGCCCTGCTTGGTGTCAGTGAAGCTGAGGTCGACGAAGGAATCCGGCCAACGGGAGGTCAGGTTGTTGATCGGATTGAGCCACTGGCGGTCGTCGTAAACGCGAAAGTCGGCACCACCGAGGCCATACTCGGTGCCGATGACACGCGAGGTCTTGTAGGCACTTTTGGCGGCGGCGCCGAGGATTTCCTGCTTTTTCGCATCCGGGTCAAAAGGTTGTCCCTTAATGATTCCAAGGCCCGCCAGCATGCCGAGCCAGTCGGGGCCGGCGAGATGGGAGCCCTCGGTGTCGACCAGATACTTGAGTTGTTTAAAGGCTTCGACGTCGGTGCGCGGCAGCATGTTGTGCGGCTTTCCGGAGGCATCGCTGAACTCCATCTTCTTCGCGCTGTCCTTCTTTCCGAGCGGGTATAACACGGATTGCTTCAGCACGTCGACGGCCGGCTGGATGTTGTCGAGCGACTGATAGAAGGAGCGCAGGAAGATGAAGACGTTGTTGGTTCCGGAACGGTAAACGTAGTAGCCCTCCGGCACCTCGCCGTCGTAGCCCGGCGGCAGGATGAGGAATTTGCCGCCCTTGCCCTCGTCCGGACCGGGCAGACCGAGGTCGCCGAAGAACTTGCCACCGTCGACCGGGATGGGCCGTTGCCAGAAGTCGAGCAGGATGCCCTGCAGTTTCGGGGGCGCTTCAAACACCAGCGGGCCGGTCTTCGAGAGGTCCTCGAAAACCATGCCGTAGATCAGGTCGGAGTTCGGCGTGGTGATGAGGGTTTTGGCATCGAGGCGCTTTTCCCAGATCGCCATGACGTTGTAGCCGGTGCCGAAGGCCTCGTCGAAACCATCGCGCATGCCCATCGTGTTGAGCAATGGCATGGCCCACAAGTAGGTCTGGCTGGCGCGCTGGAAGACCAGCTCGTCCATCAGAGTGGCGGCGGTTTCCGGAGTGGCGCGGTTGTGGTCCAAGGGAAGCTCCGCGAGGGCGGAGAAACGGCTGGCGTCCTGGGCGGGCAAGAGTCCCGCTGTTAGAGCGAAGGCGAGCGTGGTGAGACTACGGGGTTTGAAGATGGAGCAGATTCTCATGGCGGATTGTTAGATTGAACTTCGATGATTCAATGGATGATTCCGTTTTGTTGGCACATGTCGTTGGATTCTATTTCACGAGTTCGATGTCCGGCAGGCTCCAGGTCTTGTCGAAGTAGGGTTCGGTCGGAGCATAGAGGCGGAAGTAGGTGAACCAGCCTTTGCCGGGCAGCGTCTTGATCCAGTTTTTCTGCGGCTTGTCGGCGGGTGGCTCGGGGCCGAAGTAGAGGTCCACGGAGCCGTCGGCGTTGGTCTCGATGTCGTCGCGAGATGAGCGGTCCGGGTAGGTGCCGGTGTCGATCAGGCAGCGGCTCTCGTTGTCATACACGGTGAAGGACCAGAACTGCTTCACCGGCACATCGGACGGGACGTGCAGAGTGTAGTTCTTTCCGCCGTCGAGCCAGGCACCGGTCGCGTCTTTCTGGGACTCGAGATAAACTTGGCCGGCACCGTGGAGGCGGCCCATCATTCCGATGGAGATGCCAACGGCTTCGTAGAGCCAGCTCGCCCGCTCGTCCAATTCCGTGTAGTTCGGGGTTTCCTGATTGGTCTCCTTCAGGAAAAGCGAATATTCCCATTGCTTTCCGGGCCAGACCGTCGAGCCGGGAAAGCGCTTGGCGTAGCCGTTGCAGCGCGCCATGAGCTCACCCACATTGGCGGCGTCGGTGAGAATGCGGGTCAGGCGTTCATCAGGTTCGAAGGCTTTACCTTTTTGAATGCCCATCGGGGCGAGCATCGCCAGCATGATGCGGTCGCGTTCGACCGGGGGTTCCTCGTCGATCAGCTTCGCGAGCATTTCCCAATACTTCATGCCGCGCGGTTGTTCGCCGGTCCACGGCCTGCCCTCGGGCCGCAGGTGTTTCGATTCGGGCGGGTTCTCGCGCTGGCTGTAGGGATAGATCTTAAGCTGGGCGCAGAGGGCCTTGGCCTTTTCCACGTCGGCGTCCAAGCCGCGCATCGCGACCCAGACATTGTTGAACAGAGCCGCTGCGCGGCAATTTCGTTTGGTGGGTATTGCAGAGGTGAGGCGAAGCCGTCATGGCTCACTAATGCGTAAAAAAGATAATGCACATAAACGACTCGCCTCAGCCACTTGGTATCAGGAATTCAATCGCTTTGTCGACCTCAAAGGCCTCGCCAAGCGCACTCGTCAAACCTACCTCGGGTGGGTCCATCAACTCGCCGACCACTACCCGAAATCCGACCTTCCGGAGCTCCCACCCGAGAGCGTGCTCGACTTCCTCATCCATATCCAGGACGAGCGAAAACTGCGACCCAGCACCGTCAATCAGGCGGTCTGCTCGCTGCGCACCCTCTACCGCGACCACCTCGGCATCGACTGGGACATTTGGAAGAAGATCCAGATCAAGTTCGACGAACCACTGCCCCACGTGCTCACCCGCGAGGAGGTCCTGCGTCTGCTCCAGACCTTTCGCTGCCCACGCTTCAAGACCTTCTTCACCCTGGTCTACCAGTGTGGACTGAGGCTCAATGAAGCACTTCACATCAAACCGAAGCACATCAATGGCGAGCGGCTCGTCATCTTGATCCCCGAAACCCACTCGAAGAGCCGAAAGGCCCGGGAAGTCCCGATCACGCCTCGACTCCTCAAGCGCCTTCGCACTTTCTGGCTCTCTCACCGCAACAGGGAATGGCTCTTTCCTGGCATGGGGCGCGGCTGGAAGAGCTCCGGACTGAGCGTTGAGCAGGCCATGCACCGCAGCACCAAGTCCATGAGCGAATCTTCCGTCTGGCAGGCGATTGCGGTTGCCGTGGCGGAATGCGGCTTATCGAAAACCCATGTGCACATCTCCACCCACACACTGCGACACTCCTTTGCCACGCACATGTTGGAAGGAAATGCGTCGATCATTCAGGTCGCCAGCTACCTCGGGCACAGCTCGCTCAAGGACACCATCCGCTACCTCCACGTCACCGAGATCAGCGATCAGAAGGGTAGGGAGGCACTCGACACCTTGGTAGACCCGGGGGAATCGGAGGGCATCTAACATCCGCGAGTCCGCCACTCGTGGCCCTCGACCTAGCAGAGCTGCTCGGTGAGCATTGGGAAGACTACGCCCGTGCCCACCGGCAGCACCTATGCGCTGCCCACTACCGGGCCGTGCAGCGCGTCCTTGCGTGCCGCACCCCGGAAATGGGTGGTCGCATTTACCGCTGCGGCGGCTGCGAAAAGAACCACTATGCCTATCATAGTTGCAACCACCGCAGCTGCCCACGCTGCGGTGCCCTCGATCAGCAGATCTGGACAGCCAAGCAGGAAGCCCGTCTACTGCCTGTCCCGTACTTCCTCATCACCTTCACCATTCCCGAGGAGCTGCGCACCCTCTGCCAGCAGCATCCCAAAACTTTCTACGATCTCATTCTACAGGAAAGCGCCGCCGCCCTGCAGGACATAGTCGGCACCAAATACCACGGAGCGCAATGCGGCTTCACCAGCGTGCTCCACACCTGGGACCGGAAGATCGGCCATCATCCGCACGTCCACATCATCATCCCCGGAATCGCCTTCAATGCCGCCACCCGCCAGCTCGTCCATCCCGCCAGCAATAAGTTTCTTGTTCACTTTCGCCCCCTTGCCCAGCGCTTCCGCAGCCGGCTCCACAGCGCCCTGAAGGCCGATCATCCCGAGATCTGCCAACAGCTCAGCCCGAAGCAACGCCACGTCCTGAGCCCTGCCAAGACATGGAACGTCCAGCTCCAGCCCGCCGGCCAGGGCAAGACCGCGCTTCGTTACCTCTCCCGCTACGTCCAGCGCAGCGCCTTCGGGGCCAAGCGCCTGTTAGGTTACGACGCGCATGGCAAGGTCCTTCTCCTCTGGACATGCAGCAGCACCAAGAGGACCTCCGTCATGACCCTGCATCCGCACGAATTCATTCGTCGCTGGCTGCTCCACGTCCTGCCCAAAGGCTTCACCCGCATCCGCCACTACGGATTTCTGGCCAGCGCCGCGCGGAAGAAGCGACTCTTCATCCGCCTTAAGCTCGGTCAACTCGGTGAGCCGCTCCCCGAACTCCCCGAAACCGCACCCTTCACCTGCGAAAGCTGCGGTGGCGAACTCACCTTTCTGCGAGAAATCGCACCCATCCGTCTCATGCGCGGGCCGCCTCGGAAGCAACTTGTTAGATCATGATCACTCCGCTCCAGACATCTCGAAGCGCATCGCAACCCGCCGTGCCCAGGGAACGAGCACCCACGAACTACGACAAACCTCGTAATTCGCTCCAATCACAACTCCAGATGGCAAGAGCGACTCACTCGAAGGGAGCAAGCGTCCCCGGCGCCGGGCGAATCACTTCGTCATTCGCCTCGCGGCCCCCGCAAAGAGAGCTGCCTTCCAAAGCGCCGCTCACTCATCCCGGCAAGTCATTGACTCTCAGGACTGAATTGAAACCGCAAGAGCGGTAGAAGCCGCGCCCACCCAAGCACCTGGGCCAGTTCAACAACGGATAGCATCGGGGCTATCGCCCGAAGCTATCTTTGGGGTTCGTCGCGGAACGGAACACGTAATAACCCTTCGGTGCCGGAGTGATGTCCTTGTCGTTGGGACCGAGAATCAGGAACTTGGCTCCTGCACCTTTTTCGGGACCGGTTTGGCCGCAGTCCGTCATAGGGCGTTGCCAGAAATCCAGAATCCCTCCGGCCATGGCTCCCGCGGGAACCTCGACCACCATGGGGCCGGTTTTCTCGATGTTCGGAAACGCCATCGAGTATGGGGTGGTCGCATTGGCGGTGAGCAGACCGAGCTTGTCCTTGTAGTCGAGGTAATCGACAAAATCGAAGTTGCCGGCTCCGAATGTTTCCTTCTGCTCGCGCTGCCACTCACCCATCGAGGTGTAGGGCAGAGCCCAAAGATAGGCCTGGCAGGCGCGCTGGAAATCGAGGTCGTCGTAAAGTTTCTGGACCGTCGATTGCGAAGGAAAGCCGTTTTCAATCTCAAGTTTTCCGAGGCGGGAATCGATGGTGCCGGTGGTTGGCAAATCCTGAGAAAGAACAGGAAAAGCAGTCGCGGCGAGACATAGCAGGGTGGATCTTGTTTTCACGAGGGTTTCAGGATGGGTTGATTTTGTTAGATGGTGAGGTGGTTAAAAAATGGGCCGGGAAAGGCCTCAAGTTCCATGGGCCTTGAGCTGTTAGATAAGGGTGCGAAAGAATACGTAAACGAAAGCAGACCTGGCCGGCAGACGGCAAGGAAGTTTCCTATCCGAAATCCGACAGTTTTGTCGCAATCCTGCGAGGCGGGGCTGAGCCGAATCCATGAAACACCTTCATGAGACGCATCAGTCGGTGACATAAGACACTCTTCAGCGTTTGTCAGAAATCCAGGCTTACGATGTCTTTGGGCAGGCGTCGCTTCAAACAATTGGAGATTGAGCGAGCCTGGGAATCCCGCTAATTCGAATCGAAGGATCCTGCTGGGTTCATGCAGGGGAAGATGAAGGGATGAGACTCGAAACGCAGCGACATGATCTGAAACTGGCGGGCTTCGATCCGGAAGTCCTGGCCGGGCTGCTGTCGGCGGCGCGACTTGAGCATTACATTCTCTCGCCGGGTGCCTGCGATGTGGAGCACCAGCACTGGAGCTGTGGAGATCTCAGCATTGATACCGGCCGTTACAGCTTCCCTTGTCGGAGCCTCGGACAATTTCCCCGCAACCGGGTAAGCATCGGCTACATGCGCGAGCTGAGCGAGCCGACCTGGGTGAACGGGTTTTTCGCCGACACCACGACTCTGGAGCTTTACCCTCCGGGTTGTGAGTTGAACTACCGGGCCGGCAGCCGGGGGCACTGGGTGGCGATCGAGCTTCCTGAAGAGCGGCTGCAGGCGGCGGCGCTAAGACACCTGGGACAGGAGTTGCGGATGCCGCAGGACGGGATGGTGTCGTTCCCCGTTCCGGTGAAATTGAGACAGGCTCTGGACCGACGCCTAACAGCGCTGATGACGGCGAAGCATCTGACCTCGGTCGCGGTGGAGCGGTTCTTCGCGGAGCTTTGCGGCTTGCTTGTTCATTTGCATCCGCGTGATGCCGAGCCCCTGATTCGCAGGGCGGCAAAGCGCCGGAAGCTGATCGAATGCGTCGACATGAAACTGCGCGGCCGGATCGGAATGGACTACGCGACTCGCAATCTGGCGAGGGAAGTCGGAGTGAGCGAACGCACGCTGCAGCGGCATTTTGCGGAGGCGTTGGGTGTCACGCCGATCGAGTGGGCGCGCTGCTTGGCGTTGCATCATGCGCGACAGCGCCTGGAAATGGGCGATCCGAACCGGACGAGTGTCGAAGGTCTCGCCCGCGAAGCAGGCTTCCGGCACATGGGCCGGTTTGCAGGATACTATCGCGAGTTATTTGGCGAATTTCCAACAACTACCCTGCGACGCTTGAAACGGACTTCGTGGGGGCAGCTCTGATGGAAGCGACCGAGCGAACTCATCTGACCCCTTCCTCCCTCGCCAGCTCGAAACCCTAGTTCCCCCTCGACAGGTGTCTGGCGGTGGCGAACAGCAGCAAGGCAATCAGAAGAAAAACCGCTCCGAAGATCTGCGATTGAGAAGGCCCGAAGTGAGATGTCACTCGATGAGCACCATACTGTCCCAGCCCCCCTGAAGTCATCAAGCTCACCGGTTTCGCAATCGCGAGCATCCCTCCAATCGTGAAGAACGTCCCCCCTACGACCAACGAACGCACTCCGGAATTTCGACTCGGGGGCGAAGGCCCTCTCACAGCCTTACCTCGTAGGTCTTGTTCGCCGTCAGTGGCTCACTGCGGACTTTTTCCAGTCTTGAACGGCGCTGAATCCCGCAGAGCAGTCCCACGGACGCCAGGGTGAAGACCAGGTTCGTGCCGCCGAAGCTGACGAAAGGAAGCGGCAGACCCGTGTTCGGTAGGACCGCCGTTGTCACCGCGATGTTGATCATCGCGGGAACCACGATCACGGCCGTTAGACCGATCGCCAGGCAGCGGTTGAAAACATTCTGGGCCGTCACGCCGATGCCGATGCCAGCGACGGCGATGACCACATAGCAAAGCACCGTTCCCAGCGTTCCCCAAAGACCAAGCTCTTCGCCGATGTTCGGAAAAATGAAGTCGGTATGGGCATAGGGCATGTGACCGAACTTCTCAAAGCCGTTGCCGAGGCCCTGGCCATTGACGCCTCCATTGCCAAAGGCGAGCAAGGCACGCCATTGCTGGAGTCCTTTGTCGAGTTGGTGATGGGGATCCTCAAGATTCAACCAGGCTTCGATTCGCTCCCAGCGGTTATCGTTCGACCTCACCAGGAATCCAAATGCCAACGCACCAAGACCTGTCGTAGGCAGGAGAAACAGCAATCGGCTGCCAGCGATGAAGAGCACTGAAAAACCGGCGGCCCCAAGACCCACAGCCGTGCCCATGTCGGTTTCAAACAGAATGAGTGCAAAAGGAATCCCCAACAACAGCGCCGGCACGATGAACCCGCGAAACAAGGTGCGGGTCTCGGTCTGCCAGCGGGCAAACCATCCCGCCATGGCAATCATCGTCACCGCTTTGGCCACCTCGGATGGCTGGAACTGCCCGATGCCCGGCAAGGTGATCCAGCGGGTCTCGCCATTGATCGTCTTCGAAATACCGGGCACGTAGCACAACGACAGCAGCACACAGCATACCGCGAGAATCCACGGCCACCACTGACGCAAGTGTTTGGGATCCAGGCGCGCAAGCAGGAACGCCGCCACCACCCCGAAGACCGCCATCCCGGCCTGACGCCAGAAAAAGTGGTAAGGTTCCTCGACTCCCTTCACCCAGGCACTGGTACTCGCAAGCATCACCAGTCCGAGCGCCACCAAAGCGGCAACCGCGGTACAGAGGGCAATGTTGCAGTAGCGAGCCATTGGTTAAGGAACCTCAATTATTGGGGAACCGTCAAGCTCATGCCGATCTTGAGGTGGCGGGCATTGCTGATTCCGTTGGCCTTCATGACGGCATCCACCGTACTTCCGTATTTTCTCGAAATCGACCAGAGGGTGTCGCCGGATTTCACCACGTGCGTGGCGCTCGATCCACTGCCGGCGGTCGTTGACTCAGCTGTCGCACGAGCCGGTGCTGCATCGGCGCGCAAGGCGGCGGCAGTCGGAATCATGGGTGGACCGGGATCGACAGCCGGTGGTGCCTCAAACGACGGTGCGTTGCTGCTCTCCCGAACGCTGGTGATTTCTTCAGGCTCCACAGCCACGATCTTCTTCGAAGGAATCCTCAGATACATGACTTGAGGGCTGAGATCGACGTCACCGTTGGCTTCGCGAAGCTCCGCTTCGTCTACCCCCAGACGCCTGGCGATATTTTCGTAAGTGTCACCCGTGCCAATGGTGTAAATCGAATCTCCGGATCTGATCTTTGGCATGCCATCGTCCTCCCGAGGCGCCAGCGCCACCGCGATCGGCTTCACCTGAGTGGCCTCGGCCACTTCCTTTCCTGACTCACCGTCGAGCCAGTGGCTGTGGAAAAAGATCCCTGCGATGGCCACGACGTGGATCACCAGAATGACGACCAGGGCACGTGCCACCCCGAGGTTGGGGACATCGCCATCGAGATCACCGGCCGGAATTGCCGCCGTCGAAGCGCGCTGACGCTTTCTCTTGTTGGCGACGTTGGCAAACAGCGTGCGGAATGCCCCCTTTTTCTTGGGGCGACGTTTCACGGGCATGCTTTGGAATTTCATAAGGGTGAGTGATGTTAGGAAAGTTTGTGAACGAGCCGGCAGAAGGTATCGCCCCGTTCCTCATAACCTGAAAACTGATCAAAGGAGGATGTTCCCGGGGAAAACAGAACCGCATCCCCCCTCTTGCAGTGGCGGCGTGCCGCATCGACCGCTTCACCTAGATCGGTGACGGGTTCTACCGGAACGACGTGGGAAAGCAACTCTGCAAGTGGGGCTGAAATCTGACCAAAGGTCACTGCAGCACGCGCCTTCTCGGAAAGCAGCGGCAGCAAAGGTCGGTAATCGAGTCCCTTCTCCTTGCCACCCGCGATCAGCACGACCGGACGAGTCTGCGAACGCAGCGCGCTTTCCAGGGCGTGCAGGTTTGTGGCTTTGGAATCATTGAGCCATTCGACCCCGTCCAAGGTTCTAACAAGCTCACAGCGGTGACGCGGCGGAGCATAGCCATCAAAGGCCTTCATCACAGCATCGATGGAAACGCCGAGTGGCAGGCAGGCCGCAATTGCCGCCATGGCATTCTCGGCATTGTGCTTTCCACGAAGGTGGGAACCCGTCTCGATACCGAGCACCGTTTCACCGGCACGCATGAGGAAACGGCCGTCTGAAAACCAGTCCGCCGATTCATCATCTGTCGAAAAACGGACAACCTGTGCCGCCAACTCGGGCAGGCTCTCGCCCAGTCGAACCACGGCCCATTCGGCAGCCGTCTGATTTTCGAAAATCCGCAGCTTGGCCTCCTTGTATTTTTCAACCGTCGGGTAGCGGTCCATGTGGTCGGGCGCAAAGTTCAGCCACACCGCCACGTCCGGCTTGAAATCCACCACCGTCTCCAACTGGAAGGAACTGGCCTCCAGCGCAAGCGCATCCGGGACAGGATCGCGCATGACAACTTCGCACACCGGCACGCCATAATTTCCACAGGCGACGGCGCTGATGCCACCGGCATTGAGGATCCGCTCGACGAGCTCGGTGGTCGTCGTCTTGCCATTCGTTCCCGTGATCGCGATGACCTTCCCGCTGAAATGACGGCAGGCAAATTCGACTTCGCCGATCGTCTCGTCCGCACAAGCCGAGAAAGCCGCCACCAAGGGCCCGAAGGTATCGATGCCCGGACTTACCACCAGCAGATCGCTACGTCCGTCGCGCGCATGTCCGACAGAGGCGGAAGGATGCACTTCGACCTCTTCCGGCATTCCTTCGATGGTCGCCGCCGAGTCGAATACCTTCACCCGGGCCCCGCCTCTCAAGGCAAGCGCCGCCGCAGCCCGACCGCTACGGCCAGCTCCGAGGATGGTGACGGTTTTTCCTGTGATATCCATTAGACGATTTTCAAAAGGGCGAGACCGAAGAGCGCGAGCATGATCGAGATGATCCAGAAGCGGATGATCACCTGACTTTCATGCCAGCCCCGAAGTTCGAAATGGTGGTGAATTGGTGCCATCGCAAAGATGCGTTTCTTCCGCAGCTTGAAGCTCCCGACCTGCAGCATCACGGAAAGCGCTTCCATCACGAAGACGCCACCGATGATCACCAGCAGCAGCTCCTGCTTGACGCAAATCGCGGCGGTGCCGATCGCTCCACCGATGGCCAGGGAGCCGGTGTCACCCATGAAGACTTTCGCAGGATGGCAGTTGAACCATAGAAAGCCAAAGCCGGCACCGGCAAGCGCCAGAAGAAACACGGTCAGCTCTCCGACAAAACGGTTGTAGGGAATCGTCAGGTACTCGTTTGCCATGAAATGATGGCCAGCGAGATAAGTCAGCATGCCGTAGGCGAGCGACACCGTGATCGTGCAGCCACTGGCCAAACCGTCGAGCCCGTCGGTTAGATTCACCGCGTTCGAGCACCCGATGATGATCAAGGCAAAGAACGGAATGATCAGCCAGTGGAGATCAATGATCGGAACCTTGAAGAGAGGAAAGGTCACTTCACTGATCTTCATCGGCAGGCCGTCGAATTTGTAACCCGGGGTATAACCGAGCTTTTCAATCGTCTCCGCCGTGGCTCCGTAGCCGGAGATCTCCACTTTGAAGTAGAGGAAGGAGCCCGCCACCAGCGCGACCACCAACTGCCAGAAGAGCTTCGTGCGGCCACTGACGCCATCCGACTTCTTCTCCTTCACCTTCTTATAATCATCGCAGAAACCAAGCAATCCGAGCGCACCCATCGAACAGGCGCAAACCGCGACGAAAGGATTGAAGGGACGAGCGCAAACCAGAGTCGAGATCAGCACCGCACCAATGATCAGCACGCCACCCATCGTCGGCGTTCCAACCTTTCCGCCGTGAAGTTCGGCCAACTTGTGCACCTCTTCCGCATTGCGGATCGGCTGACCGACCTTTAGCGAGATGAGTCGGCGGATGACCCGCGGGCCGAACATGATGCTCAATGAGAATGCCATGAGGCAGCCAAGCGCCGCTCGGAACGTGATATACTGCAGCAAGTTGAGAAAGCTCACCGCATGCGCCCAGCCCTCGGTTCCCGCCGCATTTTCCGCGTCAAATGCCGCCCGCCACCATTCGTAAATCCAGTATAACATTAGTCGTTAGGGGGAAATGCCTCGTTCATGACCCGCTCCATGGCCGCACTTCTGCTGGCCTTGAAAAGCACCGTGTCTCCTGCCACCACCCGCTCGGCCAACGCCGTCGCCGCCACTTGTCCATCAGGAAAAAAATCTGCCTCGCCCGCCCCTTCTGCAATGCCTTCCGCACCCGCACCCACGGCAATCACCGAGAGCCCGCGCTCCGCGGCGAGACGACCGATGCGAAGATGGGCTTCCGGAGCATGGGATCCCAGCTCACCCATCGGCCCAAGCACGACGTAGCGATGAGCCCCGGCATTCACAGGCGTATCCGCCATCGTTTCGATCGCCGCCGCCATCGACTCGGGATTCGCATTGTAGGTATCATCAAAGACCGTGATGCCCCGGCTGAAATAACGACGCAGGCGGCCACTTGTCAGGACCGTCGATGAAAGACGCTCGGCGATCAGTTCGGGCTCCATGCCAAGGAACCATCCGCAGCCGGCAGCCAGCAGCGCATTGGTGACCATATGCTTGCCGGCGACGGGGAGATCCACCTCCGCCACGGGCTGGTGATCAATGACCAGAGTAAACTGCGCACGACCATCGTCCTGACGGAGGTTCTCCGCCCGGATCAGACCACGACCATTTCCCACGGGGATGACGCGGGCCTTGGTCCTCGACTTGAAGTATTCGTAAAAATCACAGCCTGCCGGCACGAACAGTACTCCATCCTCAGGAAGCGCCCTCGCAAGCGATCCCTTTTCCTCGGCGATGCCTTGACGGCTTCCCAGATGCTCAATGTGCGCGGTGCCGATATTCGTAATGATCCCGATGTTAGGACGGGCGATCTCGCACAGCGGCGCAATCTCACCCGCATGGTTCATGCCCATTTCCACCACGGCTGCGCTGTCGCCTTCCTTGATCGAGAGCACCGTTAGAGGCACGCCGATGTGGTTGTTCAGGTTCCCGCGCGTGGCACAGACCTGATAGGCTCCGCTCAAAACCGCCGAAGTAAAATCCTTGGTACTGGTCTTGCCGTTCGATCCGGTGATGCCAACGACCGGCATCTCGTGCTGCATGCGGTACCAGTGAGCAAGTCTCTGCAAAGCGGCCAATCCATCGCCGACTTCAATCACGGCGCGGTCGCCCGGGTCACCCCCGTCCCAGCGCTCGACCACCGCGACCGTGGCACCGGCACTCAGCGCCTGCGGCGCAAAATCATTGGCATCAAATCGATCACCACGCAGAGCGACAAACACCGCTCCATCCGGAATCGTCCGGGTATCCGTGGAAATCGAATTCGCCAGCACACTGCCGGCACCGGCAATCAGACGACCTCCGGTCGCTTGAGCAATGGTATCGGCATTGAGTGCTTTCATCTTCTTGGTTCTTCAGGGTTTGGCCGCTCCTCCATGGCACGGCGGGCTTCTCGACGGTCGTCAAAGTCAATCGTCCGATCCGCGAACTTCTGATAGGTCTCATGGCCCTTTCCTGCGATCAGCACGATGTCTCCCGCGCCTGCCGCATGAATGGCGATTCGAATGGCTTCAGAACGATCCGTCACACTCTTGTAACGTGCCGAACCCATTCCAGATTCAATTTCCCGAATGATTTCCTCCGGGTCCTCACTACGTGGATTATCGGAGGTGATGATGCAGACATCGCTCTCCCGCGCCGCAGCCTTCGCCATCAATGGGCGCTTTCTGCGATCCCGATCGCCACCGCAACCAAAGACGGTGAACAAGCGACGCGGCTCCAGTTCCTTCAAAGTGTGGCAGGCATTCTCAAGGGCATCCGGCGTGTGCGCGTAATCGACGAAGATGGAAATGCCATCGCGGTTTCCGCAGTTCTCCATCCGCCCTGGCACCTGCGGTGCCTCAGCAATCGCAGCGACACCTTCGCGCAGAGGAATGCCCGCGGCCTGCGTCGCAGCCAGCGCCGCAAGAATGTTGTAAGCATTGAAACGCCCGATCAGGGGAGCCCGCACGAGGAATTCCCTGCCCTTGGCTTTCAGCTTGAACTGCATCCCGCGTGGCGACTGACGGAAGTTCAGAGCCTGATAGTCCGCTTCGAGGCCAAAGCCAAAACGAATCACGGACATGCGCCTGTCGAGCGTCTCGGCGAGTTCGGCACCCCGGCTGTCGTCGATATTGATGATCGCCACCGGCTTCTTGCCACGTGGGTTCTCGGCCGCGTCTTCGAACCACGAAAACTTGGCAGAGGCGTAGGCTTCCATGGTTCCGTGATAGTCGAGGTGATCCTGTGTTAGATTGGTAAAAACGAGCGCGTCGAATGCCATGCCGGCAACGCGTTTCTGATCGATGCCGTGGGATGAAACTTCCAGTGCCGCACCGCGGCAACCATTGTCCACCATCCGTCCTAACAGCGACTGAAGTGCCACCGGGTCCGGCGTGGTATGGCTCGCCACGGAGGCCTCGTCACCATCATCGACGATGATCGTTCCCAGCACTCCGGCGCGATGCCAGAAGCGCTTCATGATGTGATGCGTGAGGAAAGTCGTCGTCGTCTTTCCATTCGTGCCCGTTACCCCTACAAGGCGGAGCTTTGAGGCCGGATGGTCTTCCAGAAATGCCGCCACCGATGCCAGCGCCAGGCGGGGATCAGCCACCTGAATCCACGCCACGTCCGTGGGGTCTCCGGTCTCAGGTGCACAGTCCGCAATGATTGCCACCGCACCCTGCTCCTTGGCACTCGGAATGTAGGTTCGACCGTCCAGTTGATTTCCACGAATGGCGACGAAGATCGATCCTTCGCCAATCACCCGCGAATCAGAGCTCACCGAAGTCACGAGCGCATCGAGCGGACCCGATGCAAGGGGACGGTGCAGGCAAGGAAGTATGTCGCGAACAGTCATCATTCGGAAGTGTTGGCGAGAGCCTCTTCAGGCTCGATGGGCTCGGTTGGTGTGAGATTCATTTGAGTAGCTAGCCGGGTGGCAACCTTGGAAAAAATAGGAGCGGCAATGGTGCCTCCATAACGGCTCACTTCATCGGTCAGGGGGTCATCAATGACCACCAGGCAGACGAAGGCCGGGTCTTCAGCCGGCATCATGCCCGCAAAGGAAACCGTGTAGTGACCAGGCTGATAGCGACCATTCTTGATACGCACCGCCGTTCCGGTTTTGCCCGCAACCTTGAATCCGGCGACCTGCGCCAGAGTCGCGGTGCCGCCGGTCTCGGTCACCTTCCCCAGGGCGACCCGCATGTCTTTGGAAACCTTCTCGCTGATGACGCGGCGCACCACCTCCGGCTGAAACTTCTCAAGCACGGTTCCGTCTCCCGCGACAATCGAGTGGATGACCCGTGGCCTGATCAGCTCGCCACCATTCGCAATCGCGCCGTAGGCAGCTGCCACCTGCAGCGGTGTGACGTTCAGTGCGTAGCCGTAGGAGGCACGGCTGAAGTCGATCAGGTTCTTGGTATTCCTGACCACGCCCGAGGACTCACCGCTGAGAAGAATGCCGGTCGGCTGCCCGAATCCGAACTCCTTCGCGTAGTCATAGAAATTCTTCACGCCCATCTGACGAGCGATCTTGAAGGCTCCGATGTTGCTCGATTTGATCAGCACTCCCTCAACCGAAAGGTAGCCGTAAGGATGGTGATCGGGAATCCGCAGCTTCCCTTCCGTCAGCAAACCGTTGTGACAAAAGATCTGTGTCTGCGGATTGACGAGGCCTTCATTGAGGGCTCCCGCTACGGCCACGATCTTGAAAGTACTACCCGGCTCGTACACCCCTTGGAGCGCGTAGTTCATCGCACCTTTAGCGAGGCCTTCCTTGCGAATCAGGTTGAAGTGCGGGCGGTTTACCATCGCCAGCAACTCACCGGTCTTCGGGTCGAGCACCACGATGCATCCCCGCTCACTCTTGAATTCCTTGAGACCGGCATCGAGCTCTTCTTCGACAATCGTCTGAAGCCCCATATCGATCGCCAGGCGCACATTCAAACCATGGACCGGCGGCACCATTGTTCCCTCTTCACCCGGCATGGGAATGTTGAGGTGATCCCACAGGCCATCCTTGCCGTGAAGATACTCTTCCATCGCCGCCTCGACTCCGAACTTCCCGACTTGAACGAAAGTCGTCTTGCCATTGACGCCGACTCGTTTTTCCTCACCCGTGTAACCGATGACATGGGTCGCCAAATCAGGCGAGGTATACCATCGCTTGATCGAATTCTGAAACTGAAAACCCTTCAGGTGGTTTTCCTCGATCAGCTCGCGCAGCTGATCCGCCGCATCCTCGGGAAGATCCTTGGCGATCGGGAAAAACATCCGGCCCTTGCTCATCGGATCCTCGATCCGTGCCCGAAGTTCTTCGCGGCGAAGCCCGAGTGGTCGGGCAAGCACTCCCACGGCACGCGCGAGGTTCTTGCTGACGATCGCCTCCGGTTTTTCCTGCTCGAGGATGACGCTCCGTTCCGCCTTCAGGCGGCGCACACGATCGACCGCACTGAGCTGATCCCAGCCTTCCTCCATCGAGACACGCTCATAGGCCAACGCCTTCACCACCACCACCGGATCGCCCAGCAGCTTGGCATCCACCATCACCGTGCTCAGCGCGATGCTCTTTGCGAGCACTTCCTCATGGCGATCGACAATCTTGCCGCGCAATCCCGGCAGCACTTCGCTGCGGTCATAGGCGGCGCGTGCCCGGTCCGCATACTTTTTCCGCTCCCACAGCTGGATCTGAATCAGCCGGACAGATAGAAAGCTGAGCCCGGTCACAAAGACCAGGCACAGGATCAAACATCTGACCTGAAAGGAGCGGGTGGACATGGATCAGGAGCGGGCAGCGACGGGGGCCGCCACCGGCGCAGGGAGTGGGTGAACCTTTTCGACCACTCCGTGAGTCACGGGAATGAGATCCGAGCTCCAGTGCTCGAGCTGTTCACGGATCTCGTAGCGGTCGATGAGTTTTTCGCGGCGCACTTCAATCATTTGCATGTCGAGGCGGTGCTGCTCGATGCGCTGGCGCGTTTCCGCGATCTTGCGCTCGGTCTTGATCTGACCGTTGCGGAAAATGGCATGCATCGCTCCTCCCGTGGTGGCCGCAACGAAGGCGATCACCAAGGCGAAGAACGCAAAGTAATGGGACCGTGGGTCCTCGGAACGACGGCGATTCATGATGGAATTTGTGCTGGGTCTAGAAGCTCGGCGACCCGCAGTTTTGCGCTGCGGGCCCTGGGGTTCACTCGGATTTCTTGGTCGCTTGGCGCGATCGCTTTACGCTGTGGCAGCCGGAAGGCCCGTCGCGGGTTGGGCCTTGGCTCAGGCCAGTCCGGTTGGTCAAGCCAGACCTTTGATCGGTCCTGCATAAATCTTTTTACCATCCGGTCCTCAAGACTGTGGAAGGTGATCACCAGCAGCCTCCCTCCTGGCTTCAGAAGATGCACGGAGGCTTCCAAAGCCCGCTCAAGCGAGCCGAGTTCATCGTTCACCGCGATCCGGATGGCTTGAAAAGTTTTTGTTCCAGGATGAGTGCGACCAAAGCGCGGCACGGCCTTCTCGATACATGCGGCGAGCTCGGTGGTGGTCGTAAAAGGACGCTCGGCACGGCGCTTGATGATCGCTGCCACAATCCGGCGGGCTTTGGGCTCCTCGCCGTACTCCCAGAGAATCTTCAGCAGGTCTTCTTCCGACCATTCATTGACCACCTCAGCCGCAGTGAGTTCCGTTGCCGGCCCCATGCGCATGTCGAGTGGTCCTTCCCCACGAAACGAAAATCCCCGCTCCGCAGCATCGAGCTGCCGCGACGACACCCCGAGGTCGAGCAGCAGCCCATCAGCCAACTCTCCCCCCCAGGTCTCGCGATGATCTCCGAGATCCGCAAAATTGCCCTGCCATGTCCGGAAGCGATCCCCGTACATAGAAAGTCGCTGGGAAGCGTGAGCCAGAGCCTCGGGGTCACGATCGACGCCGAGCACGCGAGCGCCAGCTTTTAAAAAAGCTTCGCTGTGCCCACCGCCGCCGAGAGTTCCATCGATGATGAACTTGCTCTCGTCCGCACCCATCCACTCATCGGTTTCACGAGGGAGAACCGAAACATGGTAGCCCGACCCCTTTTCCGGGTCGGCGCTCATAAAAGTCACCGATTGCCGCTCCGCAAACCAACCATGGAAACCGGAGCGGGCAATCGCGTTGTGTCGATCGGAAGAAGCCACTGTCCCGAATGGCGTCCTCTTCTCAGCGGGAAAAAATTCCGCGGGCCGTGCCGTCAACCAGCCATGGAAAGCGGCACGGACCAGCGGTTTAATTGGCGAAAGGAGTACTGTCCCGAGAAACTCCTTACGCTCAGCCTGGAAAGTCACCGGCTGCCGCTCCGTCAACCAGCCATGGAAAGCGGAGCGAGCAGTCGTGTTGTGTCGATCGGAAGAAGCCACTGTCCCGAATGGCGTCTTCTTCTCAGCGGGAAAAAATTCCGCGGACCGTGCCGTCAACCAGCCATGGAAAGCGGCACGGACCAGCGGTTTAATTGGCGAAAGGAGTACTGTCCCGAGAAACTCCTTACGCTCAGCCTGGAAAGTCACCGACTGCCGCTCCGTCAACCAGCCATGGAAAGCGGAGCAAGCCGTCGTGTTGCAAACCACATCGCGGATCACTGTCCCGAGAGATCCGATCTGTGGCAAAAATACGCCCAACCCTGACACCGGAGCCGATACTTCGGCGGTGGGTGCCACCGGACGGCTTGGTCCGGATGTCAGAGTTGGTGGGGCGAACAGCATGTTGTCGTTCGTGGGTGAAATTCTTTGGGGATCAGAGGACTCCAAGTCCACCGTCATCCATGTTGAGATCAGCTTCGCTGATCCGAGTGAAAGTATCTTCCGTGCAGACGATGAAGTAGCTGTCACGGCCGGCGAGCTTGACGGAGCCATCGGCTTTCAAACCGATCTTGTCCGCCCAGTCCTTGGGAATGGTCAGCTTGCCCTGGGCATTGATGGAGACCTCCTTCGAAGTCATCCGCAACGCACCAGCGAGCTTGATCTTGTTACCCTGAGGAATGTTCGCCTCTTGGATCTGGCGAAACTTGTCCTCGAAAGCTTCCAGCGTGAACACCTTGATCACCTTCTCCTCGTGCTCCTTCGAAACCTGAAGACGAACCGCATCCCCTTCGTCCGGACGGAAAGCGACTGGGACGGAAACCCGATACTTCGGGTCCATCTTATAGTCGTAGTCACTTTCGTAGACTTTGGCGGATACGGACATGATACAGGTGTCACTTCGCTGACACGCCCAAATACACCAGAGTACACCAAAGCACGCAAGGATTATTGATAATTTCGCTTTCAAAGATTTCCATCCCTGATTTTCAGTGAATTACAAAGGGCACTTCAGTGCACAAGCAGCGCATCCAAGCCCGAGACATCGACGCGATTTTAAGTTTTTTTGAAAAAATCCGCCCATTTCCTTCCGATCATTCGAAAAATCCCAGCGTCGGTGTACTGGCTCTCGATCCAGTGTGTTCCGGTGTACCGCGCCCCTCACCCGCCCCTTTGCGACGCTTTCCCGTTCGGTGAAAATTCAAAAAAATTCCCGATCAGGGTGCCTCGACACCATTCCGCAGCACGGTCGATCTTTCATCCGGAGATGCCATTTCTCCGAATTCATCAAGGAAGCAATCTTCGAACTTGCAAGATAACAGAAATAAGCTCAAGTAGTCTTTAATCGTGCGCACTATCAATCACACGCGATCCGACAGGAAAGTTCGTCAGCTGACGAGGCCTTCCAGCGGGTGGATTGCGCACCGACTCTCTGCCTTTCGGGCATGAGCAGACGGTTTCTTAGGAAAGGCCATTGTGCCGAAACCGTCTGAGTTCCACCCCTATTCTTTGAACTCCCGGGGTCCCTCATTTGCGAGGGGCTCTCCATCTCTTTTTGTAAAAATGAATCATTCAATCGTACTCCGTACATCCCTTGCCAATCGTCTTAAGTCCCTGATCGACAAACCTCACCAGAACCCCCGGATCCCCGCCGCCCAACGGCAAGCTCTCGAAGAGCTTCTAACATCCGCCCACGTGGTGCCAGACGATGAACTCAGCTCCGACCGCGTCGACCTCAACGACGAGATCCGGCTGCTCGCGCCTGATGACTCGAACGACAGCTACTCCTTCTCCATTGTCATGCCGCACAACGAGAACATCGATGACGACCTGATCGCCATTGGAAAGCCGATCACTCTCGCTGTTCTCGGCCGGTCCAAGGGAAGTCTGGTGTCATGGGAAACACCCGTAGGGCATCGCGAAATGACCATCACCTCAGTCGGCAAGCCGGACCTTGCAGTGAGCGCGGGATAAACTCCCCTCACTCGCCAGCCTTAACTGTCAGCGACCTCCACTGCTGGAGGCCGTTGGCAGAGCCAACTCGAATCATACCCCACCCATCTAGGGTTTCGCGGTGAGCTACCACTTCATGAAGCACCACAAACCATCGCGACTCTTCGTCACCGCACCACGTTTGTGCCGTGCCAAATCAATCCTCTGGATCCGGCATCGAACAGGGAGAGCTTGAATAGCGTGCTCCTGAACCGTCCTTCGGAGGCAAATCCTCGAGTGCTTCCAAGACCAACTCGAGCAGCGCCGACCGATGACAGCGGGATTCATCAGCGCAGAAGCAACCCAGATGGATCGGAGATCGGGTCGCCATTGCGGCCAACAACTCGATCACATGTCTCTTATCCACAACCCGCATCTCACTGCGGTAGCTGCGAAAGAACTGCTTGGTCGATACTTCTCCAGCCTGATAGTTTTTCACCAATTCCGCACTCGGCGCGACAAGTGGCAGCCAGACGTCGAAATAGCCGCCCGGAACATATTCTTCGCGCTTCACTCCACGAGGCACCTGACGGGCCACGCCGATCCGAAGTCCCTCGAGTCCACCTCCCTCACCATATTGATAAAGCCCCACTTTCATGAATTGGCAGCCTAGTTCGCCTCGTTTCAAGCTCAAGAATCCATCCTCATTTCTCCAATGAAACATCCACTCAGATCCCTTGCCACCCGCTGCGCTCATGCCGGCTCCAGCGATGCTCCCGCGTCCGAAAACCCACCCTTTCATCAAGCCATCGCTCAGAGCAGCTTGTTCCGCCTCGGTACCTCCGCCGATGCCGAAGCGATCTTTTCCGGAGAACGGCCGGGGCATGCCTACTCGCGTTTCGGAAACCCGACGGTCGATCAACTCGCCAACACCCTGGCGGACCTCGAGGGGGGAAGCGGGGCCCTGATCACCAGCTCGGGAAACGCTGCGATCCTCTGCGCCGTCACCGCCGCCATGGCCGGCCGTTCCGGACCCCTCGTCACCCATCCGGGGATTTACGGAGGAAGCTTTGAACTGCTGAAACTACTCAGCGAGGTCTATCAACTCCAGGTCCAAAGCGTCGACCCGGGCAACTCCGAACAATGGAATCAGTCTCTAACAAGCGCCGCTGCGGTGCTGCTTGAAACCCCTTCGAACCCCCTGATGGGGCTCATCGATATCGCCGAAACCGTAACTCGCGCCCAAGCAGGGGGAGCTTCGGTGATTGTGGACAACACAGTCGCCACTCCCTACAATCAACAGCCCTTCAAATGGGGTGCCGATTGGATCATCCACTCCACCTCGAAGTTTCTCAACGGACACTCGGACCTGATCGGCGGATGCGTGATCAAACGTGAGCCCCTCACCGCCCGCGACCGCGCCATCCACAAGAACCTCGGTGGCACCGTCAATGCCATGGAAGCGTGGCTGGCCCATCGCGGCATCCGCACTTTCGCCCTGAGGATGCAGCAGCACAACCTCAACGGCCAAGCGGTCTTTGAATGGCTTCAACAGCGCCCCGAAGTCGCCACGGTCCACTATCCGGGATTCCGGGATGCCCATCAAATTCAGATCCGCGACAAGCAGATGACACATCCCGGCGCCCTCCTGTCATTCGAACTCAAGGGCGGACTCGAAGCCGCAAGCCGCTTTCTCGACCGTCTCAAACTGATCGTCCACGCCGTCAGCCTCGGCGGCATGGAAAGCCTCGCCACCCGGCCCGCCGGCTCCAGCCACCGCGGCATGACACCGGATGCCCGACAAGTCGCAGGAATCCCCGACGGCCTCATCCGACTTTCCGTCGGCACCGAAGACATCAGCGACATTCTCGAGGATCTCGCACAGGCCCTCGAAACCTCCCCCTAACAGCTCGGACCGACAGCTCTCCGAGCTCACTCGCCAGCGGTGATCGCCTTCATGATTTCATCACGCCAGTAGTCCAGCCGCGACCCATCCTGATAGTGATTAAAAATCAGACCAAAGCTTAGCGTTTCCCCCGCTGCTCCCTGGACATAACCCGTCCAGCTTCTCACCGAAGACATCGCTCCCCCCTTCCAGTGCACCTTCCCGTCGTGAGCCGCACTGAGCGAATCGCGATAGACCGTCGCCTCCGTCCCGCGCGATGCCACCCACTGAACCCGCGCCAGGCTTTCGGCTGAAACGAAATCCGCCCGCGACAGTCCCGAGCCATCGACCACTCGAATCCGCTCTACTCCGCGTTCTTCCCAATAATCCTTCAGTACTTCCGCGGCCGGTTGGGCTACCTTCACTCCCATCATCTGAAAGAGACACTCCGTCTCATGATTGTCACTCCGACCATGCAAGCCCGGCAGAATGTCCGCCAGACTCGGCGACTCATGCACCACCCAAACCTTCTCCCCCTCCAACGCCTCCACCCCCTCACCCAAACCACCCGCCCTCGGCCCCTTCCCCAGCGTGATCCCACGCTCCTTCAACAGCCGATCCAGGTGAAACGCCGCAAACATCGGCGGATCCGGAACTGCCGCTCTTACCCCGAAATCCCCCCCCATCGGCACGGTCCCTGTTAGAAGCATCCGCGTCGCCAGCGGACCGCCATAAACCATCACGCCGTCTCCACTCCCTGACGCGCCCGTTTTGACCTGATTCAGCCACTCCACCCCAGGCACCTCCGGTTGCGGCCCAAGAAATTCCGCCGCCTCTCCGACCGACTTCCCCGGACGAAACCCAGCCACAAAGCGGTTGTGTTCCAGGTTCAGCCCCGAGGTCGGACTCCCATAACCGTTCCCTACATCTCCCCAGCCCCAGAAGTCCCCCGCCATGCTCGGCGGAAAGATCGAGCCGTCCCCGACCACGCCGCCCTCAATCGCAGTCACCCCCGCCTTCTTCAAAGCATCCGCCCACGCTTCCAAGTCCCCCATCGCCAGCATTGGATCACCGCCACCCCGGACCATCAGGTTCCCCACAATTTTCCCAGCCACCGCCTTCGCCGAAACCACCTTCGTCGTGAACTTGAAGTCCGGCCCTAACAGATCCAGCGCGGCTACTGTCGTGAGCGTTTTGAATGTCGATGCCGGAATCATCGGCGTCTCGCCATTGCGCTGCGAAAGCACCTTTCCCTCCCCATCCAACAAACAAAATCCGACCACTCCTCCGGCCAAATCGGCCTCTGCCCTGTCGACCAACTCCTGCAAAGGGTCCACGAGTTCCCACCGCACTTCGGGGACCGGAAGCTCTTCAACTTCATCTTCAGGCTCTTCCAGAACCACCACCCGCTCGGGCTCCACCACTTTCTCTACAACCACAGTCTCCCTAACAGATTTCGGCTTCTGCCAGAGAAACCACCCGCAAACCGCCAGACCAGCCGACAAAAGAAAGATTAGGATATTTTTCGCCATCGCCTGCTGTTTCTCTCCCATTCTTTCCATTTCCACCACCTCATTTTCGGTTTTGGAATCATTGGTGACAGAGCTCCGACCCTCCTTGCCGGTTTTCAATTTCCCTGACGAAATTTCGATGAGACCAATGCTCCCCGATCAAGCCACGACACGACGTCGGAGCCTGATCGACATCCCAAACTGACAGCCCTGGAAAAATTGCTCATTGGCGCTCGATCATTCACGCTTAAATGAGAGATCCTACCGCACGATTTTGAGGCTTCCTATCTTAGAGAAGCTCGCCGTTCTTCGGATCGCGCAGCTCTCCTGTCCTCGGATCACGGACTCCCATGGGCTTTGTAAGTTTTTCGCCCGTTCGCTCAATCTTGGCAACCCGATCTTTCATGAGGGTTCCAGCCTCCAAGAACTCTTCCACCGCGGAAGGATCAAGGCCCACGACGTCCGGGTCGCTCTTGATTTTTTCAAGCACTTGGTCGATCACATAGAGCATCCGATCGTGGGTCTCCTCGTCGATACGAGTGGGATTTGCCTGGCCGAATTCCACCAGGTAATGACACTCATCCGAAGCGGAAGGCCTTCCTGCAGCGGCAGCAAGCGCCTCGACCGCCATCAGCTGCGCGGTCCCCCAGCCGAGGCCCATGTCCCATTGGTCGTGATGGAGTATCTGGATTGCAGCTTCCAAGCCGCCCTGTTCCATTCCCTCAAACAAATCTGCAGCATGGCCGCTTGGATCTTCAAATAGGGAATCGCTCATGTTCATGATTCTTGTATATGACGACTTAGCGTAGACAACTCCGCACAGGACTGTCCAGTGCCCAGCTCGAAAACTTGCACGCTTGGGCAAGTCAAACCCGGTGCTCCCCGCGATGGCTTGCCCCCGCGCAACCAGCGATTGCCGAAACCACAACGAGCAAAGCCGCGACTAACAGAAAGGTCTTCCTTCTGGATCTGTCATGTCGCATCTCCATCGGTTTCTATTGTGTATTGGCTGATGCCCATCGACCTCATGAAGTGGGTCCCGGCTCGTGAGTCACCAAAAAACATTCCGGCAGATATCAGCAGTAGTATGGATGACAATCCGCCGACAGTTCCGAGCTGATCAATATTCAGCGACAAATTGAACGACGGCAGAGGGATCAGAAGCCATCCAAAGCGCCCCCAACGCTTGATCATCGACACATCAATGTAGTCGCGCTGCTCACCCCAGAATCCCTTCCGCCGGATGACGTCAAAGCGTTGATTCAGGAAGCCCATCATCTCATCTGGGGAGCGAACCGTGAGTCGCCGGGCCCAATAGAAGCAAGCTCCGAAAAATGCGGCCACAACCCATGCTACTGCGATCCCTGTCATCTCGTTTACGAAATCAAACGATTAGGTGAATTCGAATCGCATGTTAGCAGCGATTCAAGACCGATCAACAAAATCATAACCGGTACATATCGCTTCGAAAGTTTCATTTCTTTGCCCAACGGATCAGTTCTCCACAAACCATGCAACTCAGCCATCCGAGTTCCCATCAGATCCCGACCCCGCCAACTACAACTTCCGCTCCACAAGACGGAAACGCTCGTCGAATTTCCCGCCGGCCAAGCGGCGACAGCAGTCGTAACAGGCCGCGGTTCTGCGCAGCCGGTGCACTCGATGAATCGTCGCGTCACAGTGCCTGCAATCGTAGGCGAACCTCTTCGCCACCCGCCTGCCGCCGAAGGGCAGGTTGTGCTTCGCGCTTTCGCCCGGAATTCCCAGCTCCGCACAGGCCTCTCGCCATTCGTTTCCATGGGCGGCAATCCGACGTCGACCCGCTCGATCGTAGGCAACCAGATGCGCCAGCTCGTGCCGCAGGGTCCGCCACAATTCCTCGTCGCCCATCTCCTTGAGTTTTGGATTCAGCTCGATCACTCCGTCCGGCCACCAGGCGCGACCTGCCGTCGTCTGCAAGCGCGGGTTCCAGCCGACTTGCACCCGCTCGGCCAGCTTCTCCAGTCCGATCGTCAGGGATGCCTCCCGGCACCATTCGCTCAGTGCCTCGTCCATCACCAGCAGACTGGGTCTGCGGCGTTTCGGGAGAGGCTTTCCCCCGCCGAACTGACGTCTGATCTTCTCGCTCCACCCACCCATGCCCCGCAAAAATAGCGCCCCACGATTTCAAAGCAACTCACCAGCACCCCTTTCGCTCTGGAAACAAAATTGGGTAGAAGTCGAACCACGGAATACACAGAATACACGGAAGTTAAGATTCATGGGCGCTGGATTTTGGGTTCAAAATGGGGAGAGCCCCGAGCGATTCGGTTTCCGTGTATTCTGTGTATTCCGTGGTTTGAATTTGGGATTTCACTTCATCGTCCGCCACCATGCGCGATCTTTACTGGTGAAGCCGCGACAATGAGGCGAGGATGTTGAAGCTTGAGCACGGCCAAATCCATCCACGTTCCCAAGAATCCGGAAGCCCTCGTAGGATTCCGATCCATTCTCTATCCCTTTTATTTCCACGGTGCGGCAATCAACCACTTTCTCCGGCGGCGCATTCGTCCTGCGGGGATGGGTTTGCTGATCATCGGCATGGTCGTCACCTGCATCGCTGGCGGCCAGGCGCCCAAGGACGCCAATCCGATCTTCATGCTGCTTTCGTTTGGCATGTCGCTCGGCATCCTCGCCCTGCTCGCGCTGCCGTTCCGCCGGGCACGGCTCGAGGTTGTCAGGGATTTGCCGCGCTACGCGACTGCTGGTGAGCCGGTCAAGCTCCGCTACCGGGTCAAGAACCTCGCCATGCTTTCCCTCCATCACGCCTGGCTCACCGAGACCCCTCCTGATTCGAGGCCCCGGAAAGCCAGCTTCCTCGCCGCTCGCGAACCTGGGGGCCACACTCGAAATGCCTTTGACCGCCTCTTTTCCTACTACTGCTGGAACTGGCTTCAGGACCGCCGCCTCGCCTTCAATGTCGGTGAAAACGATGATCCCCTTCAGCTCAAGGCCGGTGCGGTGCACACTTTTTTTGCCGAGATCACTCCACGGCGCCGAGGGCTCATTCGACTTGACGACCTCCGTGTCCTGCTGCCCGACCCCTTCGGTCTCTATCAGCGCTGCATGCGGGTCAAGGCACCCAGCGCCACGCTCGCCGTGCTTCCTCATCGCCACCGTCTGCCACCTTTCGAGCTCCCCGGCAGCGCACGTTTCCAACCGGGAGGCGACGCCACCTCCCGCACCACCGGCCCGGCGGGTGACTTTGTCGGCCTGCGTGAGTACCGCCCCGGCGACCCGCTGCGGCTCATCCACTGGAAAAGCTGGGCGCGCACGGGGCAACCCATCGTCAAGGAACTCGAGGACAGCTACTTCCCCCGCCATGGCCTGGTGCTCGACACGTTTCCTGATCCGGGCGACGAAGATCTCTTTGAAGACGCCGTCACCGTTGCGGCCTCATTCGTCGCTTCCGTGGATACCCAGGAATGCCTGATCGATCTGATGTTCATCTCCGGCCGTGAACGGGTGGTCACCGCCGGGCGCGGCGTGGGTCGCGCCGAAACTCTGTTAGAAGTTCTCGCAGGTGTCGAGGTCTCTGCCAAACCTCAGTTTGATTCCCTGAGGAAACTCGTCTTCCGTCACTCGGAAGACCTCGCGGGCTGCCTAGCGATCCTCTCCGGGTGGTCGGACGAACGAGCCCGACTCCTGAATCGCATTGCTGCTTTCGGGATCGAGATTGCCGCGATTGTCGTCTGCCATGAGCCTCCTCCCATGCCGCCACCGCGAGTTCACTTTGTCCGCTCCTCCCAGCTGGCCAAGGACCTCATGCGCCTTCCTCCGAATCTCTAGACTCCAAAGATTAAAAGCCGATCGATCATGCCAAGTTCAAGTCGCTCCACCAATGCAAAGCCCGGGCCTCCCCGGTTGTTGCTGGGGATCAGCCTGCTTTTCTGGGGAGGCATGGTCGGCCACCCGCTCATCGGCCTGCTGGTAGCCATCGCCACCGAGGCCGCGCACTGGACCCGTTTTCGTTGGGATTTTGGTGAACACGCCTTTTACCGGGCGTGGCAAGCATCGGTGCTCCTGCTGTTTTTTGCAGGTGTGCTTGTGTGGATGAACTCCTCGGTTGTTTCCGCACTTCCCCAAACGGTGGTCTGGTTGCCCTTGCTCTTTTTTCCCCTTCAGTTCGTCCAGTCCTATGGCATGCGGGCCACCATGCCGATCGCGACCTTTTCCATCTTTGTTAGAAAGCGTCGTGATCACGCGCGCAGGCACGGCCTGCCGTTCCGCGACGTTCAGATCGCCTTCGGTCACATCTACTTCACTCTCATCATCATTTCTTCTTCGCTGGGAACATTTGCCAAGACTCCGATTTTCTTCCCCTGCATCGTGCTCCTCATCGTCTGGGCATTCAAGCGGCAGTTCACCTGGAGGAAGCGCTTCGCACCCCTCGGTGCCGCACTTGTCCTGGGCTTCTCCGTTCTCGGCGGATACACCGGAGTGACGGTCATCGACATGATCTATCACAAGTTGATCGGTCTCGATCAGCACAACGGGGCCTTTGCTCGCGAAACCCATACCTCCATCGGCAAACTCAAGGAACTCAAACAATCCCCGAATATCATCTGGCGGGTCAAACCGCTGCAGGGGAGCCTCCCCCGTCATCTCCGAATCGCCAGTTACAACAACTATCTGAACGCCACGTGGAGAGCAGAGGTTCCGCCAGACGACGAAGGCACCCGAATCATCCAGGACTTTGAGGAGCTTCCTTTCATCGGTGTCGAGAACCCCTACCGAATCGTCGGTCGCGAGGCCAATGGCGAGTTCCTTTCCGGCGACATCGCCAGCGCCTCCTACCTCCCGCGCTTCATCCTTCGAGGAGCCATCCAACCCGAGGAATTGCTACCCATCCCCTCGAATGCGGCAAGCCTCGTCATTCCCGCGCAGAACCTGGAAATCAACACACTCGGCTCCCTCCGGATCGACCCAAAGCACCCGGTTGCAAACGCCACGGTGCTCTGGAAAAGAAACATCTCAACCAGCAAGGCGCCTTGGGAAACGATGAAGGTTTCGGGGCTCAAATGTCCCGATCTCGGCACTCCAAAACACGAAACCGAAACACTCGCCGAGGTGGCACGTGAGCTGAACCTGCATCAGGGAACCCTCGACGAAAAGGTCACCCGAATTCGAAATCACTTTCTCGATCAGTTCACTTACACCCGCTACCTCGACCGTCCCGACCCCAGCTCGAAATTCGATCCCGATCAGTTCATCAGCATCTTCCTCACGGAAACGCGGCGAGGCCACTGCGAGTACTTCGCTACCGCCACCGCCTTGCTGCTTCGGGAAGTCGGAGTCCCGACCCGCTATGCCACCGGCTTCGCGGTTGTGGAAGTCGACCCGAAATCCCGTGAAGCGATCATTCGCGGCACCCATGCCCACGCCTGGTGCGAAGCATGGGATGAGGTGAACAAGAGATGGGTCGACGTCGATCTCACCCCTCCTGACTGGACGGGGCTTGAAACTCCGCGCACGCCTCCCTGGCAGGACCTTCTGGACCGCTGGCAGATCCTTCGTGACGACATTCTTGTGTGGCGAAGCGAGCCGGGCAACCTGGCCATCGCCTTTGTCATCATCACGCTTCCCCTCCTCTTCGGAGGCTTCCTGGTCAGTCGCCGTCTTTGGAAATCGAAACGCCGGATCGATCCCGCGGCCGAGCGCCGGGTTGCCAACACCGCCCATCCGAAGACGGCTTTAAGCGGAATCGAGAAAGCCGCCTCAATCCACCTGGGCCCCCGCCCGCCCGGCATGCCGCTGGGCTCGTGGCTGGTCGGGCTATCATCGGTCATTTCCGAGCCGGCCCGGCTTCACGAAGCCATCGCCCTTCATCGAGCCATCCGTTTCGATCCCTCGGCCGACTCCACCCCCCTCAGCGAACGCCTTGAAGCCCTCGCGGCCGAGCTGCGGCAGGAGCTCAAAAGCTAGTCCCCCACCACTTGTTCGAGAGCCGATGCTACAAAGCGGGCCGGCTTCCAAAGGCACTTAGCCCTTTCACTCGACGCAGTATCATTTAGTAGTATCGTTTCTGCCGTGAACAATCGGCAACGGAAGACGCTTGAAGCCATTTTCAAGCTACCCGTTTCCGCTAACATGACGTGGAAGGATATCGAGTCGCGGCTCGATGCTCTGGGATGCGAAATTTGAGAAGGCAGCGGTTCCCGAGTTCGATTGGCACTGAACGGCGTTAGAGCTGTTTTTCACAGACCTCACCCCGACCCCAAAACAGATCGAGGTGCGGTCACCTCAATGAAACGATTTTTAACGGAGGCAGGATTCAAACCATGATGAGTTACAAAGGATACCACGGCACTGTCAGCTTTGACGATGAGTCAGAGATCTTCCACGGCGAAGTTACCGACCTGAGAGACGTCGTTACGTTTCAGGGGAGAAGTGTCGACGAATTGAAAAAAGCATTCCAAGAGTCGATTGACGACTACCTCGACTTCTGTCGGGACCGAGGTGAAGAACCGGACAAGCCCTACTCGGGCACCTTCGTTCTTCGAATCGACCCTCAACTTCACCGCAAGCTCGTTGCGCTGGGCCGGGAAGAAGGAATCAGCCTCAATCGCTGGGTGGAGTCAAAGCTGCAGATGCTGACTAGCTAGGAAGGCTAATCAGATCTGCTTGAGGTTCCATCATCACATCATCGTCGCACCCGCTTCAGCAAGCTCGGAGCGCTCACCGCGATTGAGTGCGATGTGCGCGACAAAGGGCTGACCTTTCAGGCGATTGCGCGTGTAGACCAGCCCGTTGCTCCGGCTATCCACATAGGGATTGTCGATCTGTGCGGGGTCACCCACGAGCACCAGCTTGGAGCCACGCGACATCCGCGTCACCACCGTCTTGGCCTCCTGCGGTGTGAGCTGCTGGGCTTCATCGAGCACGAAATAGCGATTGGGGATCGAACGACCACGAATGTAGGCCAGCGCTTCGATCTCCACGATGCCTTGCTCGATCAACGCTTCGTACGGCTTCTTGGCCGAGGGATCATTATCCTTCTTCCCCTGCTTGCGCCTCGGACCAAGCGGCGCCGGTGGACGCATCAGCAGATCGAGCGCGTCGTGGATGGGTTGCAACCACGGCCGCATTTTTTCTTCCAGAGTTCCCGGAAGGAAACCGAGCTGCTCGCCCATCGCGACCACCGGACGGCTTACGGTTAGACCCGTGAAATTGCGGTTGAACATCTCGTGCAGGCCGGCTGCCACCGCCACAAGCGTCTTACCCGTTCCGGCATGGCCGTAGCAGGTAACCAGGGAGATTTCCGGATTCAGCAGGGCATCAATCAAACAACGCTGGCCCAGATTGAGCGGCTTCAGCGCGATGCCATCCGGAATCTTCAGGGCTTCAGGGATTTGCAGGCGGACCAGGCGTCCCTCCGATGCCAGACGGGCAGGCATGGTTTGCTTTTCCGAGGCTTCGAGAAGGACGTATTGATTGAGCACCACTTCCACACGCCGCTCGTGCGGGAGCTGCAGTTCACCGGAGCTGGCGAATCGCTGCAGCTCACTCGGATCCACGGGAATACGACGGATGTCGTAGCTCGACACCTCCTGAGGATCGACCTTGTCGTTGAGATAATCCTGGCACTCGATGCCCATCGCGCGGGCCTTGAGCTGCATGTTGATGTCCTTGGTCACCAGCACCACCGGCGCCTCATTGTGCTGCATCAGCAACAAGGTCGCCGCCATGATCCGGTGATCGACCCGTTCACGATCAGGGAAGACGCGGTGAAAGCGATTGAGCAGATCGGAGTTCTTCGGGCAGACCTCCGGGTCATAGATCACCATCCGCAGACTGCCTCCTCCTTCGGTAGGAACTCCTTCGGTTATCTTCTCCGAACACGAGAACAGCTCCGTCAGCTTGCGGTGCACCCGGCGCGCATTCGCACCGCGCTCCGATTGCTCCGACTTGAAACGATCCAGCTCGGAAAGCACGTCGGCAGGAATGCAGATATGGTTCTCCTTGAATCGACCGAGACAGCCCGGATCGTGAATCAGGACGTTCGTATCCAGCACGTAGTTCTTCACCTCCTGGTTCGGCGCCGTGAGGCCGAGCTCAGACGGCGCTATTCGCTCTCGTCCCGTCGACGCCTTCTTTCCCCCCGCCCCGCCTCCTTCCTTGCTTTTAACGCTGCGTTTTGACCGGGATTCGTTGGCGCTTGGGATCATGGGATCAGGTTGAGGTTCAAGTTAGAAACACATGGCGGCTAAGTTGGGACAAAGAACCGCGCCGCCCGCGGTCTCCGCCAATCCGCTCAAGTGCGGAAATTTATACCCTGACAATATCAAGATGGATGAAGTATCTGCTTTGATTCTGAAGAATCAACCAAAATCAAATTGGGTTCGTACATCACGCCTCCTGGAGAACGTCTGTCATCACACTCGCAGGCTTTCCAGCATGCTCGAGAGCTCGAAGCGTCTCACTTTTCCGAGCTGGCTCCGGGGAATGGCATCGACCTTCACGAGTTCATCGATCCTTCGCACGCCAGTTACGCTTTCGTTGTAAGCCTGCACTCGACTCTCCACCCGATTGCTGATTGAGCCATTCTCGTAAACCGCCATCAGCCGATGTTCTTTCCTCGGGTCACGCACGGCAATCACCGTCACTTCCGGAATGGCGAGTTCGTGCTCGACAGCAATCGGGTCGACCAGCTCGCCAAGAATCTTCACCACCGCATCAGCCCGACCTGTTAGATTCAGGTCTCCACCATCAAGCCTGCCAAGATCCTTGGTTCGGTACCACTCCTCCCTGCGCTTCGAGAAGTGCCAGCGTTCTCCACTCTGGATCAACTCCCCGGCGAACAGCGCCCTTCCGCTCAAGGCAATACGCCCGTCGTCCTCGATCCGCACTTTCCAGTGAGGAAGAATCGGGATGGGGCTGCATTCGTACGGTTGATCTAGTAGTTCCACCCCCTGTGTCGCGATCTGCGAACCTGCCTCAGTCATGCCGTAGCTCGCGAGCACCGGCCATCCAAGCCCCCGGGCGGCGCGACCGGTTTCCTCATCGAGACCACCGCCTCCCACCACCACGACCTTGAGCGAAGGAGGTGGCCGCAGCCATTCCCGCACCAGATCATGAACCTGCGTCGGAACCAGCGAAACATGGGAAACCTGCTCCGCCTTCAGCCATGCGGAAAAGCGCGCCGGGTCCCACTTTTCCCGAAAGCAATCCAAGCGGCAACCCGCCTCGTAGGCGCGTGCCACAACGCCGAAGCCTCCGACGTGGTTCAGTGGCAACGCGAGTCCCCAGCATGAAGCGGAATCGACCTGCAAATGAGCATTCACCACGGCCGCCGAGAGCAGCAGCGCTTCGCGGGACAGCCCCACCCAGTGGGGCCAGGCCATGGAGCCCGAGGTCTGAAAGAACACCAAGCCGTCAAGCTCACCGTCCTGCAGATTCGGCACAACGAAATTCGAGCCCGGCGCTTCAGGCCGGGTGGAAGTCCAGAATGCGGGGTCCCTCAGGTAAGTGGTTTCCATGGCAGTTTTTCTAGCAGGTCGTCGAATCCGAGCCCGGTCCCCCCGGGCGGATGGAAGGTCGGAGACCATCGCCCGAGCCTCTCGGCAAAATCACTCGGCGTGAACAACTGGTGGGTTTGCAATCCACACATACCCACAATCCCGGGAAATTGCACGTTCAGTTTGGCTGCTTCCCAGGCGGCGAAGACCTGACCGAGCGGATGCTCCATGTAGCTGGTCACGATGACCTGCTGGCCGCGTCCCGCCGCAGCCTCCGCCAGTAGCCACGGCTCGTCCACCGCCGGCTTCACGACCATGACCTGCGCGGCATCGCATGCCGGCACCGCCTCGCGGTCAACCGCCAGAGGAATCCTGAACTTGCTGCGCAACCTCGCCCAGGTTGTCGGCGAATAAGGACAGGGGTCCTCGAGAAAATCAATTCGTTGGCGAATGTCGTCCGGCACTTCTGTTAGAAACCCGTCGACGTCATCCGGATTCAGCGTTTCATTGAAGTCGATGCACCAGCGCAGGCCCGGATGGATTGACGCTTGTTCCAGAAAGAAGGCGGTCTCGGATTTCAGATCCTTGCCCATCTTCAGTTTCAGGCGCCTGAAGCCCTTGCTCGCCGCGCTTTCGACAATCCGTGCATCCTGCCACGGCAAGGTCGCGTGACTCTCCGGCACATCGATTTCCTCCAAAAGCGGGTCACCAATAAAGCGCGCATCCGCATCCTCCTGGGCACATCGGACCGCCCGACGCACCAGCGCAAACCGCCGCGCTCCTGCCAGATCGTCGAGACATTTCTGCAAGCTCGGATCCCCGAGCTCCGGCCACGGGTGCAGGCAGGCAAAGCCCTCGCCAATCCTCACCAGCGCGCCGACGTGATCACGCCGCATGCTTTTCGCATTCAGAGGCTGACGCGCCGTCAGCTTGTACTTCCAGAACCAGAGATCATCAGCCACGCCCGATCACTGCCACGGATACGCCGGACAGGCAAACCTCAGAACTTCAGAGCGAACAAATGGAACATCCCCGCAAAGGCCACCAGCTGCACCGCGGCAATGGCCAGCAGGCGGTTCATCCGCGGACCTTCAGGCTCGGTCAGCACGCCCCAAATGATCCGGAAGCCCGCCAGCCACAGCGGCATGGTCCCCAGCACCAGCCAGGGCTCACCAAAGTAGATCCAGCCAAGCCCCAGGATGGCCGCCGCCTTGATTTCAAACCAAATCAAAATCCGCGCGGCCCGCCCCCCCCAGCGCACCGCCAGGGTGAGCTTTCCCGTCGAGGCATCTTCCTCCCGGTCCCGCAGGTTATTGATGGAAATCAGCACGGCCGATAGAAGTCCGACCTGCAGCCCGAGAAGCACCGCCTCCGGCCGCCACTCAAGCATCTGCACGTAGACCGTGCCGCAGACCGCCACGATGCCGAAGAACAGCACCACAAACAGTTCACCCAGCCCCCGGTATGCCAGAGGGAACGGCCCACCAGTGTAGCCGAAGGCCAGGTATATCGAAGGAATCCCGATCGCCAGAATCGGCCAGCCCGCAGCCAGCACCAGCACCACCCCGCAGGCGATCGCCAGCAGCAGAAAGACCCCACCCCACAACATCACCGTTCGGCGTGAAAGCATGCCGCTCGCCGTCACCCGCTTCGGTCCGATCCGCCGATCCGTGTCCGCACCCTTCGCCGAATCGATCGCGTCGTTGAAAAAATTCGTCGCAATCTGAATGAACACCGCGCCAAGCACAGTCGCCACCGCCAGCTTCGGGCTCCAATTTCCCGAAAGCTTCCAAGCAAGGACACAACCGACCCACACCGGCACGACGGCGGCAGGCAGGGTCTTCGGACGGGTAGCGAGAAGAATGGCACGAAACACCTCCGCAGCAATCCCCACCCCGCTCCATCTGCCAAGCAAAAGAAGACCGCTTCGGCACCTAAAGCCGAAGCGGTCACGACGTCGCAGCAACCACAGAAAGCTTAGAACTCCACGCCAGCTTTGAGACCGACGTAGTGCGACTGGCTCTCGTCACCGAGACGAGCCTCATAATCGAGCAAGATATTCCACCCACAGTTCATAAAGTAGCCGATACCCGCACCGAGGACCGCGAGGTCTTCATCCAGCGTCCCCAGCGGGACACCCGCAAAGTTGCCCTGATCGGCCTCAAACTCATGCTCCCATGCCACCCGTGCCTGGGGCACCAGCACCCCGGATCCCATTTGGACGACATACGACCCCTGATAGCCTAGCTGCGTGGCCAGCGACTCATAATCAGAATCAGGAAAGACCGCCGCGCCCGGACCCACTTCAGTGTATCCATCGATGTCACCATCAAGGTAGCGAACTTGGGCGTATGGCCCATGGGAAACCTGACCACTTCTCATCACCAGCCCGGTATTGAATTCGAAGTTATTAAACTCGCCTTCCGTGCTGCCCACCGCGCCAGCAGGGAGTCGCCTCGTGTCATAATCATTCATGCCATAGGCGTAAAGCAGATCAGCATAGAAGCCCATACCATTGAGGTCTCGGTGATACGAAACGTAAGGAATTAGCGCGAGAGTATCGATGTCCGACGTGCCCACCAGATTCATATCCACATCCGACTGGGCACCACTAACCGCAAAGCCTGCCGTCCAGGTATCATTGAAGTCATAGTCAAAGCCCACCGTACCACCAAACACATCGACCGATGTATCAGCTTGCAGCAAACGCCTTACATTCACCGAACCGATTGGCATAGACGTGTACTGGGCATCCAGATCCTCCGTCGAATAGAAGACCTGACCATAGACCTCCCAGCGGCAAATATGACTATGCGTAATCGGAGACGTCGGCATGCCACCCTTCGCCATGCCACCCTTTGAGCTGGATGGAGCCGGCTCTGCATGAATCACCGGTTCCGAACGCAGCCCAGCGCGCATCTTATAGAGGCGACCACCCACATCGCGCGTCACCGTTCGAGCCGTCGTGATCGACGTGCTACGAAGCGTCGAGCTTATCAAGTGACCCGTTACTCCTGTATCCCCTCCGATCTCACGCGATAGCTTATCGAGAATCGCCGCTTCGAAGTCGGCAAAGCTATTCGCAGGAAGCACGAAAGAGTCGGCTCCTCCTTGAATATAGTTCCTGTAGTAGTCTTCCAAGCTGGTACTCCCATCAAGAATCGGCAATCCATTGATGGCATCCACACCCGCAGCCAGCGCCGCATCACGAGCTGCCGCATCGGTCGAGGAAAATCCGTCCCCATCCCCAGATACGTCAATCACCTGACGGGTACTCTCAATGTTGTTCCCGAAAATTTCCGAAGTCGCGAGATCGATGCCAGACGCCGGATTTGTACCGCCAGAACTCGGCCGTGCGAGATTATCCAGAAGATCAGCGAAGGCATTGGCATCACTGGCACCGGTAAGAATCGTCCACGGCAACCCGACAGACGCATTACTGTCGAATAAGATCAGATTCACTGCAATGGAACCTCGGGCACCCGAAGAGATGGCGGAGTGGACCACAGGGTTACGGAATGCTGCCGCATACCCATCCATCTGGAGATCATACTCAGCCGAGCTCACAGAGCCGGAGGTATCCGTAACCAATGATAACTCCAAGTCCGTCAGGATGGAGCTCGTGCCAGCCAAACTGGCGGAAACGCCCAGCGCAGCAGCTGTAGCGAGGACATTCGCAAATCGCGACCGTGGTGATGTTATTGTCTTCATGATACCGGGAGGCAAGCATTCCAATCTCTATTTATTTGAATAGATTTCCGTGCAATTATCACAAGGGAACCAACCGCACAACATCATTTTGAATAGCCTTTCCACAAAATAAGGCAGCCTAAAAGGTCACCTGTACCAATCCACCCAACCAACCAAAACTCGTCACCGCAACAGGCTTCTTGGGATCCCAAGAAATCTCCTCACCGGGATCCGTGACCCGCACTTCTCCCCTGATTCCCAGGGGGAGAATAAGAGCCATGTTACCCATAAGAACCCTATCCACTCCGCCCCGCCCTCGCTAGTCACCGCTCCAATGGCGAGGGCATTCAAGTCGGACACGAGTCATGCCTTCGCTGCGACCTCGCTCTTCGACAAAGTCACGATCCAGCGTCTTGAGTTCCTGATCGATCAGCCAGTCCTCAAGTCGATTTTTCAAGCTAGGGCGGGCGATGTGACGCCCTTCCAGAACGCACTACGGAACTCTCGGAAACTTCGAGAAGTCCGGCTTCCGCTTTTCAATGAAGGCCTGCTTTCCTTCCTTCGCTTCCTCACTCATGTAGTAGAGCAAGGTGGCATTTCCCGCCATATCGAGCAGCCCCATCTGACCATCGCAGTCAGCATTCAGGCAGGACTTCAGGCAGCGCAGTGCCAGCGGTGAATGCTCTAACATCTCACGACACCACTGCAGGGTCTCCGGCTCAAGCTGCTCAAGCGGCACCACCGTATTGACCAAGCCCATTTCCAACGCCTGCTTGGCGTCATACTGGCGGCAGAGATACCAGATCTCGCGCGCCTTCTTCTGGCCGACGATCCGGGCGAGATAGCTCGATCCCAGCCCCCCATCAAAACTTCCGACCTTCGGACCGGTCTGTCCAAAGCGCGCATTCTCGGCGGCAATCGTCAGATCGCACACGACATGCAGCACGTGCCCGCCACCAATCGCGTAGCCCGCCACCATCGCCACCACCGGCTTCGGCATCTGGCGGATCTTCTTTTGCACATCGAGGATGTTCAGGCGCGGCACCCCATCATCGCCGACGTATCCGGCGTGGCCTCGCACCTTCTGGTCCCCCCCCGAGCAGAAAGCCAGATCGCCCTCACCCGTGAGAATGACGACGCCCACCGTGGGATCTTCGTGAGCCAGCTCCAGGGCGATCAGCATTTCCTTCACCGTCTGCGGACGGAAAGCATTCCGCACTTCCGGCCGGTTGATGGTGATCTTGGCAATCTGCCCCTCATCCGTTTTTTCAAAACGGATGTCCTCAAATTCTCGAACGCTGGTCCACATAGCGGCGACAGTCTGTCCTAGGAAAGCGCTTGCTCAAGAAATTCCCCGACCATCTTCGCAAAAGCCTCCCTCGCCTCCCAGGGCAGACGATGCCCGGCACCTTCTGCGACCCAGAGCTGCGACGAGTCGACCGTCTTCTCGCCTAGCGCGCGAAACTTCGCATCCCTCTCCCCCACGCACCACCGCAGCGGGCAATCGATCTCCGCCAACCGGCCACCCAGCGCCTGCTGCTCACCCAGCGTCCAGTCCATGAAGCTCCGCGCCACCGCTTGGCGGCGCTGCAGAAGCAGTTGCCGATTCCCTCCCAGTTCACGAGCTGGCCCCAGCACCGACTGAGCATTCCACTCATCCAAAAAGGACTTCCAATCTCCCTTCAGAGCCTTCGCCGCCCACTCCGCATCGCTCGCGCGCCTGGCCGCCTTTTCCCCCTCATCCTCCAGTCCCGGATGCGCCGAAACGATCACCGCAGCCGCCCATGGCCCGCCTTCCAGCAGCGCATGCAAGGCCAGCCTCCCACCCATCGAGTAGCCCAACAAAACGTTCACTCCCTCCGTCGCCTCCACCTCCCGATTCAGCGCCGCGCCAAATCCGGGCATCGACATCGGGCAGCAGTCCAGAAAGCGCCACAGGTCGACCCGCTTCACCGCCCAGCCAGGAACCGAGAACCCTTTCCAGTCCTCCGCCATTCCCACCGCGCCGTGCAAACACCAGATTGTGCCGTTCATAACCGGTCCCACCGCTTCCAGAATGCCACCGTCTCGGATGGGGAAGGCACGAGCTCAACCAGCAGCATTTTCTCAGCAGCTTCGAGCGCGTCGAAATCATCGGCCGTCCGGATGCTGAGGTAGTCCATCCCCCACATCGCCGCCCAGCCTTCGAGAGAAACGCTGTGCGGATTCTGCATCAACTCGCTGCCCCGCTGCCCCATCGACTGCAAACGCGGAACCCGGCTGAAGATCTGTCCGCCGCCGTTGTTGATCACCACCAGCACGCGCCCCTTGGTCACGACCTGCCCCAGCATTGCCGGCGCCGCCAGGTCATACATCGCGGTGAGATCGCCCAGCACACACCAGGAGTCCTCTTTCGCCGCGCTGGCACCGAGCCAGGTTGAGATCTGGCCATCGATGCCATTGACCCCGCGATTCGCCGATACTTCCGGAATCGGTCGATCACGCTGAGCAAAAAGGTTCCACTCCCGGATCGGCAGGCTGTTCCCCACAAACACACCGGAGCCCAAGGCGGCATAGTGGGAAATCGTCCGAACCATCGCCGGCTCACTGTCGGGATAAGCTTCTAACAGCTCGTCAATCTCCGCGTAACGTCGCGAACACCCGGGTAGATAATCCAGCGCATCATCCGCACTCTCGATCTCACCCAGCGCCTTGACCACCCGCCCGACATCGCCGGTGATCGTCTGGCTCCCGCGTGCCAACCCCGAGTAACCGCTCCGGCAGACGTTCCAAACATCGACCTTCGGCAAGTCCTCAAGGTCCCGCCAGAAACGACCACTCGGCACCGCACCCAGGCGCAGGATTTTCCCCGGTGGCTTCGCTTTGAGCGTGCGATCCGGGTCAGGCAAAGCCAGCGCCGCCAGCGCCTCTCGCAGGCCGCTCGTTCCCTCCGCTACCACCGGCACTTCCAGATCCAGGGCAAAGTGAAACACCTCTTCCCGCTCATCCGGATCCAGTCCACCGATCATCAGCACCAGTCCCCGATAAAGATCTTCCTTCAACCAACGGGCCAGCCCCGAAACTGCCAGACGTGGCCAGACAATCTGGTGACTCATGGCGACGTGCCCCGGCCCCTGCCACTCGCCCGCTTCAAATGCTTCCTCAAGCTCGACATTGAGATGCCACGGCGAGCGCCGATCCCACCCTCCAAGATCTCCACTCCCCGCATGCTCGCCGAAAATCCCGATCTGATTGATCGCCTGCGGCGCGCCACTTCCTCGATAGGCCGCCGGGCGATCCGCCGTGATCGCCACCAGCGGGCGACCTTGATAGCGCGCCTCGATCACCGCCGGCAACAGCTCCGCCACTGCGGTGCCACTCGTCGTCACCACCGCGCAGGGCTCTCCATTCGACATCGTCCGTCCGAGCGCGAAAAAACCCGCACTGCGTTCCTCAAAGTGCCGGCGCAAGGTCACGTGACCTGCCGACTCCGCCTGAACCAAAACCGCCACCAGCGCAGCATTCCGAGCACCCGCACAGACGACAAATTCCCGGATACCCTGCTCCAGACACTCACCGACGACTTCCACCGCTTTTTCCCAAGAACTCACGCGCCAGCTCTACCCCATCGCCCGCCCGCCGTCGACACCGACAATGAGTTTGCGCTGCGGAGAAATCTCAGATTCACTCGCATACCATGATCAACTTCCGTGTGACTGACTCTGGCGTCCTTGTCGTCCAGCCTTCCGGCCCCATTACCGAGGCTGATTTCGCCGCCGTGCAAAGCGATGTCGACCCATGGCTGAAAAGTGGCGGCAAGCTCAAAGGGCTGCTCATCGATGCTCCCGACTTTCCGGGTTGGGAAAACTTCGCCGGCTTCCGCGCCCACCTCAAATTCGTCAAAGACCACCACCGGGAAATCCCCCGGGTCGCCGTGGTTTCCAACGACGACTTTCTGATCGCCATGCCAAAACTTGCCCGGCATTTCGTCAAAGCCGAGTTTCGTCGCTACAATGCTGGCGAAACGGCCGACGCCATCGAGTGGCTCGAAAGCCCCTTGGAAGCTCCAAAGCACGCCGTCCGCCACGCATGGTTCCCGAGGGAGAAACTCATTTGGGTAAGCGTCGACGGCAAAGTCAGCACGGATGAATACCGAGCGCTCCTCAATGACTTGGAGCCGATCATCAAGGAAAACTCCCCCGTCTCGTTTCTTGTCGACCTGGAGGATCTCGAGGGCGTCGAGTTCGGGGCGATGATCGCCGACACCAAATTCGGATTCAGCCACATCAAGCACATCAAGCGCATCGCCATCGTAGGTGACCAGAAATGGATCAAGCGCCTCACCTCCCTGCCGAACCCCTTTGCCATGGAAGTCAAGGGCTTCGATGAAGACGACGAGCATCAAGCCTGGAACTGGATCATCTCCTGATCTTCCGTCACTCCTCGCCTGCTGAATTGCTTCGACATCCGGAGGGATCAAAACCTAGCGTTTTGATCATGAAGCCCTCCATCGTCGCCGCCATCGGCATCCCCCTTTGCCTCCTCGTTTCCTGCAAAGACGAGTCAGCCGCGACGAAGCGCCCGTCGAGTGCTGCCGCGGACTCTTCCGCGAACTCGACCACGGCCGCCGCTCCGATCTCGGATGACGACCAGGCAGCGGCCATCGCCTTCGGAAAGAAGTTCGAAGAAGCCGTCGAATCCCAGGACGAAGACTACCTGAGAAAAATCTTCGACTTCGAGAGAATCATCGAAGACTCCTTTGCCGGAATCGAACTGCCCGCGGATTTCCGGAAGGGCATGAGGCATGGAATGCAGCAGGGCCGGGACAACGCCATCCAGAACCTCTTCGCCTCCAAAGTCCATCTCGTCGAATACCGCAGCGTCAAAGGGAAACCCGGTCTGCTGTTCCGCTTCCGCATCGATGGCGGCATGGACTACGTCGAATATCAGATTTCCAAGAGTGGCAAGAAGGACCCCGAGTGGGTCATCAGTGACGCCTACACCCACTCGATGGGCAGCTTTGTCAGCGACCTCCTCCGCGCCATGGTCCTGCCGGTTCTTGCAGAGAGTGACCGTTCGCTCGTTGAGAAAATCCTCAGTGGAAATCCGAAAAGCGCCTACATCGAAAACGTCCCGAAGATTTCCCAAATGATGCAGCTCGGTCGCAATGGCGATCCAGAATCAGGGAAACAAGCACTCGAGATTTGGAAGACGATTCCGACCGAAGTTCGCAAGGCGAAGTTCGCGATGGTTGCCCACATCTTCGCCCAGTCCTGTTTGCTCGAAGACATCGAGTCAGCCGGCCCCTACCTTCAGGCAATCGACGAACTCGAACAGGCCTACCCGGGCGACCCCGCGCTGGCCCTGATGTCGATTGACCAGAACATCATCCGCAAGGACTACGACGGCGCTCGCAACGCGATCCGAACACTCCGCAAATCCATCCCCGATCCCTACCTCGATTTCTACCTCGGCTACGTGGACCTTCACGCAGAGGATTACGAATCTGCCGAGACGCGTGCCCGCACCTTCATCGAGATCGAGCCTGAGGACAGCGAGGGCTATGAAATGCTGCTCGAATCGGGATTCGGAGCGGACCAGCACGAAGTCACCGCCGAAGCCCTCACCAAGCTCGAAGCGGATTTTGACATGGACTTCAGCGGTGCCCTCACTGCTGAAGGATTCGAAAGCTTCATCGCCTCAGAGCCCGGGAAAAAATGGATCGCCCAGCGCGGATTGAGTAAGCGATCTCAATGATCATCCTGGTTGACCTCAGTTCCCGCCTGAAGCCGAGCTCAACGGCTCCAAAATCCGATCCACCTGTCCCGCCATAGCCTTGGCGACGGAGAATCCGATCCATCCCATCCATCCCATCCATCTTGGTCCGAAAATATTCAGATCGAACCGCGGGAAATCGCGTGAGGCGCAGCCTTTCACTTTCTACTTTCTACTTCTCACTCGTCACTGCCGCACAGCGGCCTCGAACCCATCCAGCGGACTCGTCACCCCCAAACCGCTCACCCCCATCGCCACGTGGAGATAAATCTCCGTCGTCGTGATATCCTGATGGCCCAACAACTCCTGGATCCTCCTCAAATCCACCCCCGCCTCCAACAGATGCGTCGCAAACGAATGCCGCAGCGCGTGGCTCGTTACCCACTTCTCGATTCCCACCTCCGCCGCCGCCCGCTTAATCGCATCACTATAGACCTGCGCGTGGAGATGATGCCGCCTCCTTACATTGCACTCCGGGTCCACCGATGTCTGCCGCGCCGGAAACAACCAAAACCACTCAAAGCTCTCCGCCGCACGCTGCATCTGCCTGCCCAAAGCTCCCCGTATGTGCACCCCGGTAAGCCCCGCCGCCCGGTCCCGCTCCCAGACCTTGCGAGCCATCTCCACCTGCCCAGCCACCGCCTCAAGCAAGCTCTTCGGTAGCACCGTCATTCGATCCTTGTCGCCCTTGCCCTTGCGGACCGTCAGCGTCCCACGCTCCAGATCAACGTCCTTGATCCGCACCCTGACCAACTCAGAGCGCCGCAATCCCGCCCCGTATTGAAGCCGTGCCGGCAAGCCA
>NZ_JBHTBS010000009.1:0-183331 GCF_042664875.1 Haloferula chungangensis
CGGCGCGGCAGACATCGGTGGACCCGGAGTGCAATGTAAGGAGGCGGCATCATCTCCACGCGCAGGTCTATAGTGATGCGATTAAGCGGGCGGCGGCGGAGGTGGGAATCGAGAAGTGGGTAACGAGTCACGCGCTGAGGCATTCGTTTGCGACGCATCTCTTGGAGGCGGGGGTGGATTTGAGGAGGATCCAGGAGTTGTTGGGCCATCAGGACATTACCACCACAGAAATCTATCTGCATGTGGCGATGGGGGTGAGCGGTTTGGGCGTGACGAGTCCGCTGGATGGGTTCGAGGCCGCTGTGCGGCAGTGACGAGTGAGAAGTGAGAAGTGAGAAGTGAGAAGTGAGAAGTGAGAAGTGAGAAGTGAGAAGTGAGAAGTGAGATCTTGGTCCGATTCCTTCCTCGCGCCTTTTCCTCAAGCAACGGTGACTCGGCGATAAGTTCGAAGACATCTGAGAATCACTCTCGGTGATGGAGGCGGATGAGGAGACAGCCAAAGTCGATGGATTGGCGGTCATCGGAAAGCAGGCCAGAGGCGATCACGTAGCGGCCATGCTTGAAACTCACGACGCGCTGCCGATAGAGAACACTGAAGTGCTTGGAAATGGCGGAGGGGGTGGTGCGCAGCCTCCTAGCAAGCTCGACATTTGGCAGTGATTCTCCCTTTGCAAGCTCGCGCAGGATGGCGCAACGGACGGGACTGGAGATCGCGGGCAGGACTTGAGCGAGGGGAAGCCCCTTGGAGGGAGTTGGTGAAGATGCGGAAGCGCTCATTGGCTTATCTGGGAGGAGGGTTGGCGATTTAGGGATGGTTTTTCGTTCGGGGAAAGGAACCGGATCTCCTGTCTCAGGAGTGAGTTCTCTTGTAAGAGGAGTAATGACTCCCGTGCGGAGAATGAAAGCACTCGTAAGAGGAGGCAATCCTCCCGTATAGGGAGCCATTCCTCCAGTAAGAGGAACTTGGTCTCTCGTCTAGGGAGTAGGAACTCTTGAAATTCTTGTCAGGACACTTGGAAATCGTGGCGGGCACTGCCAAAAACTCGTTGCTTTGTGTAAAAGGCTGCGTCTCACGCGGTTCCCGCGTAAAAGGCTGTGCCTCACGCGGTTTCCCGCGGTTCGATCTGAATATTTTCGGACCAAGATGGATGGGATGGATGGGATGGATGGGATGGATGGGATGGATGGGATGGATGGGATGGATCGGATTCTCCGCCGCTAAGGCTGTGGAGGGACAGGCGGATCGGATTTTGGAGCCGTTGAGCTCGGCTTCAGGAGGGAATTGAGGTCGACCATGATGATCATTGCGATCGTTGGATTTCGTTGCCTTTATCCTATCGATCTCATTCATCCTGGTCCCATTCCTTCTCTTGCTTGATCGCTTGAGGGAAAGGCACGGGATTGGGGGGGCTTGGTTTTACATGCCGACTGAAGTCGTCGGTCCGTTTGGGCGGTCGCTTCTGGGGCTGCGCGGAAAGGCACGGGGTTGGCCAGCGACAGTCAGGTTGCTGCTCCGGAAGGGCTGCTCCTCATGGGGTTTCCGCGCGAAGGGCTTTGACTTCCTTGATCGTAGGGAGCTTGGGTCCATGCGATTCATTTGCGGGAGATGCGGGAGGCTGTCTGGGACGGGCTTTAGTCGAGCCTCGGTGCGGTGTGGTCGCTGGCGCGGATCTCTTTGAGTCTGGCTTGGAGTTGGGCGACCTTTTCGGGGTGTTTGGCGGCGAGGTTGTGGCGCTGGCCGAGGTCTTCCTTGAGGTTGTAGAGTCCGACAGGTTGATCTTCGGCGGGGGTGTTGTGCTTCTCCAGCCAGGCTTTAGGAGTCTTTTTCTGGGCACCGGACTTGGCGTCGATCAGGACCCAATCGCCTTGTCTGAGAGCATAGGCGTTTTTGTAGGTGTTGTGGACCATGGTGGTGCGAGGTCCGCTGGCTGTGTCTCCTTTAAGGTAGGGGAGGAAGTCGAAGGAGTCGGCGGCGGAATTACTAGGGAGATCGTAGTTCAACTCGGAGGCGAGGGTGGCCATGATGTCGGTTTGGGAGATGAGGGCACTGGAGGCGCTGCCGGGTTTGATGAGGCCGGGCCACTTGATGATGAAGGGGACGTGGTGGCCGCCTTCGAAGATATCGCGCTTGGAGCCACGGAGGGGGGCGGATGACCAGTGGTCGTATTTTTCATCGCGCGCGTAGGCGTACTGTTCGGGGCCGTTGTCGGCGGTGAAGATGACGATGGTGTTGTCGGCCTTTCCGGCTTTCTCCAGGGCTTCGAGGATGCGGCCGCAGATGTGGTCGGTCTGATAGACGAAGTCGCCGTAGGGGCCGGCCTGGGATTTGCCGTCGAATTCGTCGGTGGGGATGATCGGGGCGTGAGGCGAGGGGAAGGGGAAGTAGAGGAAGAAGGGTTGCGCGGAGTCCTTGCGGGCTTCGATCCAGGCGACGCCCTTGTCGGCGAGGGTGGGGAGGGCTTGATAGAAGTCCCAATCGGAGCGGGCGGGGCCGGGGCGGACCTCCCAGTTTCCTTCCTTGGTGGTGGCGGTGATTTCTCCGGGGAGCAGGGTGGTGTCGGGGACTTGGGTGACTCTATTGTCCTCGATCCAGCAGTAGGGGGGGAAGTTGATGACGGAGTCGCCGAAGTAGTGGTCGAATCCTCGGTCGAGGGGGCCGCCGGGGATGGGCTTGGACCAGTCGAAATCCTCGTGGCCCCAGACCGGGGTCTTTTTTCCCCATTGCTGGGTGCTGCTGGTTTGGGCGTCGGGGCGTTTGATGGCATCCCAGTCCCAGCCGAGGTGCCACTTGCCGATGCAGGCGGTGGTGTAGCCATTTTTCTGCAGCATGGCGGGGAGGGTGAGTTGGCCAGGTTTGAAGACAGGGCCTCCCATGGCGTTGACGATGCCGTGGAAGTCGCGCCAGTGATGTCTGCCGGTGAGGAGGGCGTAGCGGGAGGGGGTGCAGATGCCGGACGATGAGTGACCGTCGGTGAAGCGCATGCCTTCGGCGGCGAGGCGGTCGAGATTGGGGGTGGGGATCTTCGATGAGGGGTTATTCGCGCGGAGGTCTCCGTAGCCCATATCGTCGGCATAGAGGATGACGATGTTAGGCTGGGCGGCGTGGAGCAGGGGGGCGGCGAGCAGGGCTGGCAAGACGAGGAGGGCGAGCATGGTCGGACGATACTGGCGCTCCGAGTCGGAGTTTACAGGGTGATTGCATCGATGACACCTTACTCTCGTGTTTTGGAATGAAGAGGGCATTTTTTTCGAAACCTGTGAGTTCTCTATTTCTAGTGGGGCTCTTGACTGATAGATAAATCCACCGATGAATAAGTTGTTTTTTTGGTCTCTGACGTCTGCGCTGGCGGGCTTTCTTTTTGGTTTCGATACGGTGGTGATTTCCGGGGCGGAGCAGAAGATCCAGAAGCTGTGGGGATTGAGCGAGTATGCGCATGGTTTGGCGATCTCGGCGGCCTTGTGGGGAACGGTTCTCGGGTCGTTGATCGGGGGGATTCCTACGGACGCCTTCGGACGGAAGAAGACGCTGATTTCGGTTGGAGCGCTTTACCTGATTTCGGCCCTTTGGTCGGCGTTGGCGAATGATCCCTACTCGTTTTTTATCGCGCGCTTCATCGGTGGGGTGGGGGTCGGGATTTCGACGGTGGCAGCACCGCTGTATATCTCGGAGATTTCGCCTCCGGGGAGGCGCGGTCAGCTGACGGGTCTGTTCCAGTTCAACATTGTTTTCGGGATTCTCGTGGCGTTTTTGTCGAACACCCTGATTGGAGGTCTGGGTGAGAATGCGTGGCGCTGGATGCTGGGCGTGGAAGCGATTCCGGCGCTGATTTACGCGGCGCTGTGCTTTACGATTCCGGAAAGCCCCCGCTGGCTGATTGGCAAGAAGGGTGATCGGGCGGCGGGAACGGCGGTGCTTGGGATGGTGAATCCGGAGAGCAGCCGTGCGGATCTGGAGAAAACGGCGGATGAGATTGAGGCGGCGGTGGCGAAGGAGTCGAAGGTTCAGGGCTTCTGGAGTGCCCAGCTCAAGACGCCGATCTCGCTGGCCTTTCTGATTGCGTTCTTCAATCAGCTTTCGGGAATCAATGCGGTGCTGTATTTTGCTCCGCGGATTTTTCAGATGACTGGGCTTGGTGAGCAGGCGGCTCTGCTGCAGTCGGTGGGGATTGGGGTCACCAACCTGGTGTTCACCTTTGTCGGTCTGTGGTTGATTGACCGTCTGGGGCGCCGGACGCTTCTTTATATCGGCTCGGCCGGATATATTCTCTCGCTCGGGCTATGCTCGTGGGCCTTTCAGACGGAGAATTTCACGATCGTTCCCTACTGCATTTTTGCCTTCATCGCGGCGCATGCGGTGGGGCAGGGGGCGGTGATCTGGGTGTTCATTTCCGAGATCTTCCCGAACCGATTCCGGGCGACGGGTCAGGCCTTTGGCTGCGGGACGCACTGGGTTTTCGCGGCGCTGCTGACCCTGTTCTTTCCGAAGATGGTGGAGGCTTTTTCTGGCGCTACCGTGTTCGGGTTCTTCGCGGGAATGATGGTGCTCCAGCTGATCTGGGTGAAGCTGATGGTGCCGGAGACCAAAGGGGTGCCGCTCGAGGAGCTGGAAGCGCGGCTGATGAAGTGAGGAGGCGATGGCGACTGAAGTCGCCGCTCCTTGTGCTAAATCAGATGCGCGCCGCGGGATGGGCGTGAGGCGAAGATGTCGGGCTGGATGCCGGTGGCGGCTTCGTATTCGGCAGCGAGGGTGGCAGCGATGGCTTCAGCCTTGCCGGACTCGCAGAGAGTGACGGTGGAACCACCGAATCCTCCGCCGGTCATGCGGGCGCCGATGACGCCGCCGGCGCGGCCGATCTTGTGGGCGATTTCGACCATCAGATCGAGTTCCTTGCAGGACACCTCGAAGTCGTGACGAAGTGATGCGTGGCTGGCAGCCATCAGTGGGCCGAGGGCTTCGAAATCGTTCGCGGCGAGGGCTTTCGAGGCGGAAATGGTGCGCTCGATCTCGCCGACGACGTGGCGCGCCCGGCGGTTCACCGGATCACCGAGTTTGTCCCAGGCGGCTTCGACATCGGCTGCGGTGACATCGCGCCACGACTTCTTTCCGATGATGGCGAGGCCGTCTTCGGTGTTTTTTCGGCGGGCGGCGTAGCCACCGTCGGAGAGTTCGTGGCTCACCTTGGTATTGGAAACGAGGATGGTGAGATCCGGGTTTTCAAAGGGGACGAGCTCGGGCTCGCCGGTCTGGCAATCGATGAGAACGAGGCGGTTTGCCTGTCCGAAGGCGGAGGCGAACTGGTCCATGATGCCGCAGGGGACCATGGCAAAATCGTGTTCGGCTTTCTGGCAGAGCAGTCCCTTTTCTCGGGTTTCGAGAACGGTGTCGAGGAGGCCTTCGAGAACCGTGGCCATGGCGCACTCGAGTGCGGCGGAAGAGGAAAGGCCGGCACCGAGAGGGACGGATGAGACGATGAAGGCATCGAATCCCGGGATGTGGTGGCCGCGGTCCTGGAAGCCACGGATGACGCCTCGGATGTAGTTGGCCCACTTCGGTTGTCCGGGCTCCTTGCGTTTGTTGAGATCGAGGGTGACGGCTTCGTCGAAGGTGGTGCCGATGCGGCCCTCGCGCGAGTCATTGCTCGTGGCGGCGATCACCACGTAGCGATCGATGGCGAAAGGCAGGACGAAGCCATCGCAGTAGTCGATGTGTTCGCCGATGAGGTTGACGCGACCGGGGGCGGCGGCGGTGACGCTTGCTTCGGCCTGGAAGTTCTCCCTGAGGAGGGTGGCGGCGTCGTTGGCGAGATCGGCGAGAGGTGGATTGAGTTGCAGAGACATGGGTTTCTGGGGCTAGGGGATCAGAAATCAATTTGCTGGGGAAGAAGAAGGCGGGGCATCCGGTGTCTTTGGCTGCGGGAGGGTGCCGGGACGGCGGGGAATCTGCCGCGGGATGGGGCTGATCGGCCGGCTGGCAGGTTTGGCGGTGACTTCGCTGCTCAGCAGGAAGGACCACTGATATCGGCCCTTTGGTTTGATCTGATACTTTTCGAGTGGCTTCTGGCCCCACGAGTTGGTGCCGCCGACACCCATGTTCTTGTGATCGATTCGAAGGGTGATTTCCTCGTGGTTGAGGAGGTCGATGCCGTGTCGGGCGAGTTCGATATCGAGGGGGTCATAGGGGATGGCTGCGATGTCGAGAAGGGAGTCTCCGGTGGCATCGACGCGCCATCCGGCACCGCCCATGGGTGAGGTGAAAGTTGCCCAGCGGACCTCGGTGCGGATGCCTGCTTCCTGAGGGTCGAGGTAGCGATTGAAGAGGGTGGAGACGGGGCCGGAGTGGACGGCGGTCCATGCGCCACTACGACGGTCCTCGTAGTTCTCCTGGGGACCTTTTCCAAACCAGGTCCACTTGAGGTTTTTCTGACTGATGCCGCAGCGCATGCCGATGCGGGGGATGATCGGGAGCTGCCCCTTCGGTTCGAATGTGGCATCGACGGCAATTTGTCCGGAGGGAAAAATGGTCCATTTGACGGTGGCGGTGCTGGAGCCGGCGGGGATGCGGAGCTCCGAGGTGACCACGACACTTGACCCCTGCTGGCTGACCTGCACCGAGGTGGCGTGGGCATGGGCTCCGGCATTTCGCCAGACCTTGAGATTCCGCTGGAAGCCGGCCCCTTCGTCATTGTTGGTCATGGGTCTCCAGAAATCGAATCGCATCGGCGAAAGCATGAGTGACTCGTCTCCCAGGTTCCAGCGACTCAACATTCCGGTTTGCTTGTCGATCGTGGCGCTGAAGGTTTTGTTTTCGAGCATCACCTCGGTGTCGGTCTCGTTGACAACGACCGCCTCCCCATCGCTCCTGGGGGTGGGAGGAGTGCGCTTGCCCCAGGGAAGTTCCAGTTCGTTCCAGGCCATCGGGTAGCCGGCGGGGTGCCACTCGGTCTTGTCCTTGAGGTCGAAACGGACGCGGATGAGGTATTCGGAAGTTGAGTCCGGGGTGACTCCGGTGGCGATGGTGACCTGGTGTTTCTGCTGGGGAGCGATGGCGGGGAAGTCGATCACGCCTTGGGCGATCTCCTGGTCATCCTTGAGCAATTTCCATGATCCCTTGAAATCGTTGAGAACCTTGAAGAAGCGTTCGTTGAAAATGCTGAGCTTGATGTCAGGCGTGCTGAGATCGACCGGGGAGACATGGATGTCCTGATGGACTTTCTTCACTTCATCGAACTGCGGTCCGGGAGCGTTGTTCGGGAGTACGATGCCGTTCAGGCAGAATGAACGCTGATTCGGGCGGTCATTGAAGTCGCCGCCGTAGGCAAAGTAGGGACGTCTTTTGGGCTTCGCGGCATCCTTGGTGAAATCGAGTTCGAGCACGGGGGCGGGGTGGGCATCTGATTCGGCTGCGGTGTTGAATGCCTCGGCATAAATGGCGACCTGTTGGATCGATCCGTCGAAACGGCGGGTGGGTTCTTCGGTGTTGAGGCCGACAGCGACAGCGTGGCTGTTACGATTGATTTTTCCGCTGGCAGCTTTGGAAGCGACTTTCTCGCCATTGATGTAGATGGCGATTTCCTTGCCGTCATAGCTGCCGGCGAGGTGGTGAAATTCCGACCGCCAGTTCTCGGGGAGGGGTGCGCTGACGGTCTGCCACTTGTCGGTGTAGATGAAGAACTCCAGGCCGGTGCCGGAAGCGTTGATCTTCAGCGAATAGGAGGTGTCGCCCTTGGTGAGGATCGGGTAGCCGTCCGAGGCGTTGCGGTTGTTGTCGCCTCCTCCATTCGCCTTGTTGCCGCCAAAATTCCCGCGCACGACGGCGCTCAATGTTAGAGAGCTCTCGAGTTCGAGTTTGTCGCTGTTTTCCACAATGAGTCCACCGCCGAAAAGTCCTTCGCTGGGGGAAAGGGAGCCCATCAGGCTGGTGGTGAGTTTGTTAGAAGAGCGGTCCTCCACGCAATCGGATGGGTGGCTGAGGGTGAGGATTCCCTGGTCTTTCCAGTCCCAGATGAAGCCGCCCTGAAGGAGTCTTTCGGAGCGGAAGAGCTCCCAGTAATCGGCGAGGTTGCCGGACGAGTTGCCCATGGCATGGCTGTATTCGCACTGGATCATCGGACGTTGCTGATCCGCAGGTTTCTTCTCCTCCTTCTGGGCATATTGGCGGGAATGATGAATGGGCGCGTACATCGGCACGAAGAGGTCGACGTGGGGGCGCTGTTGCGCTTGTTCGTAGTGCACCGGTCGTGATGGGTCGCGTTCGCGGAGGTATTTCGACATCTCCTGGAAGTTGATGCCGTCACCCGCTTCGTTGCCCATCGACCACATGATGATGCATGGGTGGTTCTTGTCTCGTTCGAGGCAGTTTTTCATGCGGTCCATGTGGGCGGGTCCCCAAGCGGGATCTTTGGCCATGGAGTTGGCATTTGGTCCCCAGCCCATGCCGTGGGACTCGATGTTGGCTTCATCGACGACGTAGAAGCCAAGTTCGTCGCACAGTTCGAGGAGGCGGGGATCGTTCGGGTAATGCGAGCAACGGACGGCGTTGATGTTACCGCGCTTCATTTGAAGGAGGTCGGCGCGCATGTCCTGCTCGGTGACGTAGTGACCGGTGGTCGGGTGGTGGTCGTGACGATTGACCCCTTTGATGAGGATTGGCTTTCCGTTGTGCAGGAAGTTGCCGTTTTTGATTTCGTTTCGGCGGAAGCCGGTCTTGCCGGAGTGGACGGCGAGGGTTTTGCCGCTGCGATCGCTGAGGGTGAGGATATAAGTATAGAGTGTCGGGATTTCCGCGGACCATGCGTCGACTCCGGGGAGATCGGGAAGGGAGAGCTTGAGTGTGGGGCCGGAAATGTCGCTGGAGGTTTCGCTGACCTTCTTGCCTGCTGGATCGAGCAGCTCGAAGCTGAGTTTTCCCTTGGCGTCTTCGCCGGAAAGGTCGCGGAGATGGGCTTCGACTTCGAGGGTGCCGGTCGTGTAGTCATCGGCGAGTCCGGCCTTGACCCAGAAGTCGCGGAGCTGGAGCGGGGCGGAGGACCAGAGATAGACATCGCGGAAGATGCCGCTGAGGCGCCACATGTCCTGGTCTTCGAGGTAGGAGCCATCGGAGTGCTGATAGACTTCGACTGCCAGCAGGTTCTCGCCGTCCTTGAGGTACTTGGTGAGCTCGAACTCGGCCTGGGTGCGTGAGTCCTGGGAGTAGCCGACTTTTTGGCCGTTGAGCCAGATGTAGAAGGCGGAGTCGACACCGCCGAAGTTGATGAAGGTGTGGCGATCCTTCCAGTCGGCGGGAATGGTGAAGTGGCGACGGTAGCTGCCGACGGGGTTGCGATCGGCTTCGGGAAAGTTGGTGAAGTGGCCGGGAGGCGTGTCCATCACCGAGGGTGGATTCTTTTCGAAGGGGTATTCGGAATTGGTATAGATGGGGAGGCCGTAGCCGTGGATCTGCCAGTTCGAGGGGACGGGGATGCTTTTCCAGCCGGAGGCATCGAAGTCGGGTTTGTAGAAATCGACCGGGCGGCTGGATGGGTTTCCGCTGTAGTGGAATTTCCATGGGCCATCATCGTCATCCAACAGGACGGGCACCGCGCTCATGCCTTGGGTCTCGGGGCGATGATTGAGGGATTGGAACCAGGGGGATTCGCTGCGGGATTTGGCAAGCGCTGTGTCCCGATCGGGAAAGGGAAGACTGGTGGCTCGGGGAGCCTCCTTATTGATACGGAAAACGGCGGGGTTCTGCCAATCCAGGGATTCGGCGGAAGTCAGGCCCGTGAGAAGGATGGCGAGGGCTGGAAAAGTTGGGTGGGTCATGGGTTGTTCGGAACGTCAGCAAACTGAAGGAATGCGTAGGCGAGGCAAAGGGAAAAGCGGCTTGAAACGGGCAGATTGACAGCGGCTTGCTCGCTGCGGAAGGGAGAGTTGCGGGCAAATCGAACTTGATCGTTCTTGCGGATCGGAAAAGCTGCGCGGGTGGACGGCGCACTGGACGGCAGAAGATTCGAGGAGCTGGGCGAAATGCTTGCAGCGGACGGGGTGAATCATAGCCACACGCTGCCGCTCTTCCGCTGGCTCCAGCGGGATATCGAAAAGGACATGCGCCCGCCGCTGATGCGCTGGATCGAGGCCTGGAAGGGAGATCTGAGGACGGCGGTGGAGCGGGTCGCCGAGACGCCGAGCGGTGATGGATGGACCAACAAGTTCCTGCTGAGGCTGCCGGACGGAGCCGAGGTGGAATCGGTGCTGATGGGATTTCCAGGACGCTTCACGGCCTGCCTGAGCACCCAGGTGGGGTGCGCGATGGGATGCGTGTTCTGCGCGACCGGGCAGATGGGTTTTTCCAGACACCTGACGGCGGGCGAGATCGTGGCTCAGGCGAAGCATGTGGCGGCTGAGGTGGAGGTGAAGCATGGTGAGAAGATCCGCAATCTGGTGATGATGGGGATGGGTGAACCGTTGCACAATTTCGACGAAACGATGCGCGCGCTGGACATTCTAACCGACACTCGCGGGATGGGGATCGGTGCGACGAAGGTCACGGTTAGCACCGTTGGTCACATTCCCGGCATCCTCAAGCTGGCGCGTCATCCGCAGAAATATTCGCTGGCTGTTAGTTTGCATGGGGCGACGGATGAGGAACGCGGAAAGCTCATTCCCGTGAACCGGCGCTGGCCGCTGGCGGATTTGATGGCGGCGTGTCGCGAGTACACCGAGATCAAGGGGCTTGAGGTCTTCATTGCGTGGACGCTGATCGGGGGCGTGAATGATAGTCTGGAGCAGGCCGAAAAGCTGGCGAAGCTGCTGAAGGGGATGACGGTCCACGTGAACCTGATTCCTCTGAATCCCACCGATGGCTACGGCGGCGCGGCTCCGGAATGGGACAAGGTGGAGGCATTTCAGAAAGTGCTGCTCGACTCGGGCCTGCCGGTGACGGTCAGGCAAAGACGCGGGATCGATGTGGGTGCGGGTTGCGGGCAGCTGAGCACGACGAGGAAGCGGCGGGCTTCGGAGGTCTAGCAGCCACTTCGAATGGCTTCAGACAATCCGTGAATGCGGCGGCATTCAGCAGGGGATGAAGAAGTCAACATTTGCAGGGCTTGGTGCGTTCTCATGTGGGGCTGCAATGGTGAGCGTGATCTACTATAGCGGAGTGATGTCGCCGGTCAGTGGCACCGTGCATCGCCGGATCCCAAGCGACTGGATTTCCATTGGTGCCGCGCTTCGGATGTTTGAAATCAACATGGGGCGATTCCCGGAAACGGCGGAGGGGCTTTCGGTATTGGTGAACAGGCCCGCAGGCATGGCGGCCAGTGATCGCTGGGTAAGGCTGATGGATCGGATTCCGCTTGATCCGTGGCAGAAAGAATATCGCTACATCAATCGAAGCAAAACGAGTGTCGAGAAACCCTTTGAACTCCGGTCGTCGGGACCTGATGGGGTGTTTGATACGGAGGACGATATCAGCTCACTGGAGGATTGAACCCCGGATGTGATGACTTGAACTCAGGTCGATGATGCGCGATCAATGGGGCGTGGAATCGGTGCGACTCGACAAGTGGCTTTGGGCGGTGCGTTTGTTTAAAACGCGCTCGCTCGCCGCTCAGGCCTGCGAGAGTGGTCGGGTGAAATCGAGTGGCCGAATCCTCAAGGCCGCCAGTCCGATTCGTGGGGGAGAGTTGATTGAACTTCCCTTTCAGGAAGGACCAGGAACCCGGGTGGTGCGGGTCTTGGGACTGATCGAGCGCAGGGTTGGCGCTGCTGATGCACGCATGAATTGCGAAGATCTGACGTCCGAGGACGTGATGGAGCTTCGGCGTTTGTGGTCCGTGGATCGAACGAGTCGGAAGGAAGGATCACAGGGGCGGCCCACCAAGAAAGACCGTCGCGATATCGATCGGCATCGATTTTTCGAATAAGTGGCCGGATTGGAATCGATGGAAAGCGGGCCCCACCTCGCGATCGGACGATCCTCAGAGTTCAGATTTCCGAGAACGATAAAATAGTGGGGTGGAAAGATGGGATGGTGATGGATCTCAAGCGAGTTCTCCGATGATTTTTAAATAATTGGATCGATCAGATGAGACTCTCAACAATGCCTAACCATTCGTCATCCAGCGAGGCGTCGGCGGCGGGCGCAGGTTTTCCTGCGCGGGAATACCAGTAACATGCGTTCCCATAATCGCCTTCCTGACGGTGGAGCCAGGCGTGGATCCAGGAGCCGGCGCTGCCGGGGATCTTCTGGCAAAGGTCGTGGGCCTTGTCCCATTGTCCGTTTCTAGCAAGCCACATGGCATGGAGTTCCGGAGCGATATCATCGGGCGCTTGGCGGTCGTTGTCAGCTGAGTGAGCTAGTTTTTCGGCATTCATGTAAGGAAACCACTGGCAAAGATTGAAGTCCGAGTCTTGACTACAGCACGTCATGAAAAAGTCAATTGCTCTACTTCTGCTGACATCCGCCTCCGTTTTTGCCGGAGAACTTCCTGAACTCTTCGAGAAGCCGTGGACTGCATGGTATTCCGGTTATGAAGGGAAGAAGTTCCATTTCGGGGTGAATCCCGACGGCGAGGCTTCGTTGATTCCGATTGATAACAAGAGCAAGGAGCGGGTTTCCCAGCATGGCTGGATTTCGATCAAGCCGGTGATCCTGGAAACGAGCTCGAGTGGTCGGGATATTGTCAAAAAGCCGCTGGAAGACGGCTGGGAGGCCATTACTCCCGAGTCGAATGAAGCAGAAAAAGTCTCATTCCGTGGCACGGTGACCGGTGGTGCAAAGTATGAAGTGCACATCGAGATCGATGGCGATGAAGTCTACTGCAGTGGCCAGCTACTTGATAAGGGCGAGTTGACCGAGAATCCGATCCGCTTTGCCGTTCGCGTCACGGTGCCGAACTCCTATCGCCACACCAAGGATGAGGAGGAACTTATGGAGCGGGTCGAGGATGACCGTTTCGAATTTGTGATGGTGGACAAGACGAAGGCCAAATTCAAAGGGGAAGTCCCCGAAGACGTCGTGGCGAAGCAATGTCAGGCGATTCGCTGGGCGGAAGCGGACATCAGTTACTACAAAGGTGACAAGTTTGAGTTTGATGCCGGAGATATCGGATCTTTTGAGATTGAGAATCCCAAGACGAATCCGATTGCCCAGGGTTTTACACTGGTTTGGACCCCGGACCCTGCAAAGAACGCGGGCGGCAAGGGCAAGTTGATGATCCAGTATAAGTGAATTCTCCCGGAGCAATGTTTGATGCTTCAGGGAAAATATCTTCGATATGTAAAAAAAACATTGCTTGAGTTCATCTCTTACCCGTAACAGCTTTGGCCATGGCTAATAAGAAAAGCACCAAGGGCAAGCGCTACACCGACGAGGAGAAGCAGGAGATCATTGATTTCGTCAATGAGTACAATGCGGCTAACGGACGTGGCGGCGCTGCTAATGCATCAAAGAAATTCGGAGTAAGCCAACTGACGGTTGGTGCGTGGCTGAAAGGCGGCGCCAAGAAAGTCGGCAAGGCTTCTTCGAAGGTCTCCAAGAAAGCCGGTAAGGTTGCCCGTCGTGGACGCCCTCCAGGTAGCAAGGCCAAGGCCTCGGCTACTGGATCAGGTGGACGTTCCGAAGTGCTCGCCGCCATGGCCCAGGCTGACAAGGAAATCGCAGCTGCCCGCAAGGAGCTCGCGGCCCTCGAAGCCAAGTTTGAGCAGCTCAAGGGAAGCCTCTAACTGATATTTCAATGGCCGCCGCGGGACCTCTGGTCCTGCGGCGGCTTTTTTTGTGTCCGGATGTCATGTGCGCGGGGTTGCATGCGGCGATAGCTTGGCTAGGGTCCGCCCCCTCATGAAGATCACCCGTATCCTGACTCACCCCGGCGGCGCCCATAAGGACGAATTTCTTGCCTGCTGCGTGCTCGCATCCGTCCATGGATGCGAAATCGTAAGAAAAGAGCCGGAGCAGGCGGAGCTTGATGATATCTCGACGGCGGTGATCGATGTCGGCGGAGAACACGATCCAACACGATCGAATTTCGATCACCATCAGTTCCCGAAGGATCATGAACCGATTTGTGCACTGAGTCTGGTGCTGATGGATCTCGGGGTCTACGAAGATGCACGTAGTTTCTGTGAGTGGTTGGAAACTGCGGAGCGTTTTGATGTCACAGGACCGATCTCGACGGCGAAGTGGCTGGGCGTGGAGCGCGAGGTTCTTTCCCGGCTGATTTCCCCCATTGATATCACGCTGCTGCGGCGCTTCGCCAAGTCATCAAAACTTCAGGCTGGCGATCCCCTTTATGAAGTCATGCGCTGGATCGGAGAGGACCTTCTGGACTTTGTTCGGTCTCTGCGTGAGCGTCTTGAGTTTGTCGCTGGCAATGCATCGATCTGGGAAGTGGGCGGATTGAAGATCTTGTTCATGCCTCGCACGGACCCGATGCCGGAGGAGGCATCCGCCGGACTTGGTCGCTACATTGAGTCGATCGGGTTGAAGGACGAGGTGGCCGGCATGGTTTATCCTGATCGGCGTGGATCAGGTTATGGCATGTCTCGATTCAATGATGATCCCCGTTTCGATTTCACCCGGATCGAGACTCAGGATGATGTGCATTTTGCGCATGCGCGCGGATTCGTGGCGAAGACTTCAGCCAGCGAGGAGACGAGATTGAGAGAGTTGCTACTGCTGGCAAAGGTGTCTCAAGGCTGAGACAGGAGGCCGAGCAGTGATCAGTCGACTGGGATCAAACGAAGGATCTCCGCAGGGTTCCAAACGATCTGATCCGGCTTCAGGTCATCACCGTCGAAGCTGGCGAAGACGGCCAGAGCCAGTGTCGCACAGCCCATCGGGGTGGGGTGAAGTCGGTCGGCTTGAAGGAGTTCTCGGGTGCTGCCTTGCTTCAAGCTGAGCGGTCCAACGGTGATCGCGGCGTTGGCTTCGCAGGACCGGAGGAAGGAGCTGAGGGAGATGACTGAAACCTGAGGTCGCTTGGCGGCCCACGCCGCCAGCCGGCGATTCGCCTCAGATCTGGTCTCGGCATCCGGGACCATGGCGCGGGCAAGCATGTGGCCGATCGAGGCCGAGGCGTCGGGGATGTCCCCGATGATCAATGGCACTTCGATTTTCGAAAGCGACTCCAGGCCGCGATCGAAGAGCTCGAGCCGGTCGCCGGTGTTCTCCGGGTATCCGTAGAGATACCAGAAGAGGTAATCGATGCCGATGACGAGCGTAGGTTTCCGGTGCCTGAGCCGCTCGAGTTGCTTCGCCGATTCCTTCTCAGGTGAGACAAAGAAGAGGTGATTGGAGTCGTTGACGATCTTGCCGTGTGGAGCCCTCAGGGCGGCGTCAAGATAGCGATCGAAGCGCAGGAGCTTCGACTTCTCACCACCGAATGGTTCGCTCTCGGTAAAGCCACGTGAGACGCTGGCGCCGATGACGACGATGCGATCGAGGGACAGCGGATCCTTTGCCTTGAGGGGCGAATAGGGAAGGACGATCAGAAGGAGGCAGAGCGCTCGGATCAGCATGGATATCCGGCCGGTTTCCTTCATCGGTTCCGATTGGCTACTGAGGTTTCGAATGGGTGGCAAAAATCGCAAAGGTCTTTTTCTGAAGTTTGCTCGCAGCGGCGTCAGCCATCCCGAAGAGGGTGTCGTGAAGCGGGCAGGGGTCGCCGACACCGCACCATCCTGGACCAAAAGGACAGGCGCTCGGATCGCGGTGGCCTTCGAAAAGCTCGACCACATCGTGAACGGTGATCTGGGAAGGGGGCCTGGCGAGCCGATAGCCACCACCGGGACCGCGCGTTCCTACCACGAAGTCCGCTTGAGAAAGCACCGTCAGGACCTTGGCCACCAGGGGCTGCGAGAGGTTTCTCGATTCCGCAATCTGCTGCGAACTCAGCCGCTCACCATTCTGGTGATGCTCGGCCAATGCGCTCATCGCCGCGACGGCACAGCCGCTCATTTTTCCGTATCCAAACATTGCATCGGCCCGGTTCGAGGGCCTTTCAGGATGATGCATCACCACCAAAGGTCCACAATTTTCCCCAAAAAAGAAAAATCTTTCTTGAATAGGGGGCAGGTTCTTTCTATGAGCGGTCTGGCTGGGTAACTTGGACTCGAGTTTCGAATGATGAGCAGGACTGATATTCTCGGACGCGATGAGATCGTCCGCCTTGTGGATCGCTTTTACGAAAATGTCAGGAGCGACGAAAAGCTTGGCTTCATTTTCGACAAGGTGGCAGGCGTCGACTGGGACGCGCATTTGCCCAGGATGTATGCCTTCTGGCAGACGGTGCTTTTCCGCGATGGCGGATTTCGTGGGGATCCGATTGGCAAGCATGCACGGCTCGTCCTTCTAACCATGATGGGACGCGAGCAGTTCGATCGCTGGTTGGAGATCTTCGAGTCGACCGTCGATGAGCTCTTTGTCGGCGAGAACGCGACCCACATCAAGGCCTGCGCTGCTGACATGGCGAATGTGATTCACTCGAAGATCAACGGCCTTCCCAACGAGAAATTCGATCCCGCGAAGCTGAGTGATGAGCAGCGTGCGAGGTATGCGGCCTACCGAAAGTCAGCTGACTGAAGTCTGTCCGGCTTGCACGGCTGTTAGGGCGATGGTGTAGAGGATGTCATCGACGGAGGCACCGCGACTGAGGTCGTTGACCGGTTTGCGCAGACCTTGGAGCATGGGGCCCATGGAGACGACGTTGGCGGAGCGTTGGACGGCTTTGTAAGTGGTGTTGCCGGTATTGAGGTCGGGGAAGATGAAGACGTTGGCGCGGCCGGCGACCTTGCTGTCAGGTGCCTTGGTCCGGGCAACTTCGCGGATGCTGGCGGCGTCATACTGAAGCGGGCCATCGATCACGAGTGAAGGGTCGCGCTGACGGACGATTTCGGTGGCTTCCTTGACCTTGTCGACATTGCTGCCGCTGCCGGATCCGAGGGTCGAGTAGCTGATCATGGCGATGACGGGTTCGATGCCGAAGGCTTTGGCGGAGGCGGCGCTCTGAATCGCAATGTCGGCGAGCAGTTCGGCGTCGGGATCGGGATTCACGGCGCAGTCGCCATAGACGAGCACCTGATCGGGAAGGCACATGAAGAAGACCGAGGAGACGGCTCGCGCGTCGGGGCGGGTCTTGATGAGTTGCAGCGCCGGACGGATGGTGTTGGCGGTGCTCTGGACAGCACCTGCGACCAGTCCATCGACCTCGCCGAGCTCGAGCATGATGGTGCCGAGCACGGTGTTGTCGCGGAGGCTTTCGACGGCGTCCTTTTCGGTCATGCCTTTATGGCGGCGTCGTTCCAGGAGGGGTTCGAGGTAGCGGTCGCGGACGGTGGCGGGATCGATGATGCCGACCTCGGGGTGAAGGCTGAGGTTGTTGACCCGGGCGACTTCGGCGATCTGGGCGGGATCGCCGATGAGTTGGCAGATGGCGATGCTTCTCTCCGCGCAGCGGATGGCGGCCTGGATGGTGCGGGGCTCCTCGCCCTCGGGCAGAATGATGCGCTTCGGGGAGCGCCGGGCGATGGTGGTGACGCGATGGCGGAAGGCGGGCGGCGATAGTCTTTTTTCAACGGTCGTCGAGCACCGCTTGCGGAGCCAGGAGGTGTCCATGCCGAGAGCCACGGTTTCCATGACGAGGTTGACGCGCTCGATGTCTTCGACGGGAAGTTCGGGGTTGAGATTGAAGAGACTGCGCGCGGTTTCGTAGGAGGAGCTTTCCACCTGAATGACCGGCAAGCCGCCGTCGAGGGCGAAGGCATCGCGGCAGAAGGCGATCGTCGCTTCGTCCGGCTTGCATCCACCTGTTAGAATCAAGCCGGCGAGCTGGATGGATCGGGTGGCGGCGAGGGCGGCGGCGGTGATGATGTCGGAGCGGTCGGATGGCGTGACGATCAAGGTTCCGGTCTTGAGCGCGCCGAGCATGTTCGGCACGGTGCGCGCGCAGAGGGTGATTTCCCGGATTCGGCGGGATTTCATGTCGCCGGGGAAAATGATCCGGCCGTCCAGCTGGGAGACGATGTCAGCGACGCGGGTGGCCGCGAGGTCGGGGCTGGAGGGGACGAGTCCGATGAGGTCGTAGGGAAGGTGGTCGGATGAGATTTCCTCCTGAAGGGCGAGGAGGGCCTGGTGGGCCGTGGCCAACTCGAGATTGAGCCTTTTTCTCAGGGCAGGAAGGTTGACGTGATTGAGCACCACGGCGGGTCGCACTTCCAGAATGGCGGGAGGAAGGGTGTTGAGTATCTCATTGAGCTGTCGGATAAGCGCTTCCGGTCCGTTCTCGTGAGGGCGGGTGACCAGAATGACTTCGGCATTCAGGGCCCGGGCGAGGGCGGCATTGATCGCCTGGGCATTGGGAAGGTCCGGCGTGGCCACGAGGCCCTCGACGATGATGGATTCCTGCTCTGCGGGAATTTTTTCGAAGTGGCTGATGACTTCCTCCATCAGGTCATCGAGGCGACCGCTGGCGGTGGCGTCCTTGACTCGCTCGTAGGAGATGGCGGCGCTTGGTTCGAGGGTGTTGGTGACCTCGAGGTAGGCGGACGAGCGGTCGAAATCCTCCCCGGCATGCGGTTGGCTCAGTGCCTTGAAGAAACCAACAGGGGCTCCGAGCCGGTCGAAGGTGCGGACGAGGCCGATGCTGACGGAGGTGAGGCCGACGCAGTTGCCAACGGGGATGGTGAGGAAGGTGTGACGGGGCATGGTGCTGGTCAGAATGGGCAGAGGGCTGCGGTGGCGTGGGCGATGGCAAATTCCTCGTTGGTAGGTACGACGATTGCCGTAGGTCCGGAGCCCGAGGAAATGATGCCATTGGTATCCGCGCCTGCGGTTTTGTTTCGTTCTGGATCGAGTTCGAAGTTGAAGGCGGAGAGGTGAGAAAGGGTCAGACCACGGACCAGGCAGGAGTTCTCTCCGATGCCACCGGTGAAGATCAGGGCATCCGGCATGCCTCCGAGGGCCACGGTGAGGCCGGCGAGTTCGCGGGCAAGGCGGAAGCAGAAGACATCGACGGCGAGTTTCGCGGACTTGTTTCCCGCGTGATACTCATCGGTCAGCACTCGAAGATCGTTGGAGATGCCGCTCAGGCCTGTTAGACCCGACTTCCGATTGAGGAGATCGGTGATTTCATCGAGGCTGAGACCCGCCTGCTGGGCGAGGAAGTTGTGCAGGTTGGGGTCGACGTTGCCGCTGCGCGTTCCCATCACGAGGCCTTCGAGCGGGGTGAGGCCCATGCTGGTGTCGACCGACTCGCCATTGAGCACGGCGGTGGCGCTGCAGCCGTTTCCGAGGTGGGCGGAGATCAATCGACAGTTCTTGAAATCCAGTCCGAGGCGGCGAGCGGCCTCTTCCGCGACGTAGGCGTGGCTGGTTCCGTGGAATCCATAACGACGAATCTGGAAGCGCTCATAAAGATCGTCGGGAATGGCGTAGCGGTAAACCTCCGGCGCGATGCTCTGATGGAAGGCGGTATCAAAAACGGCAACCTGAGGGACTCCAGGGAAGAGCCGGGTGGCGGCTTCGATGCCGAGCGCATTGGGAATGGCGTGGACCGGTGCAAGCGGTGCCAGCGCCCGGATCTCGGCGAGTACTTCGGGATCGACAAGGGCGGGTGCCGAGAACTTTTGTCCGCCGTGAACGATACGATGGCCGACAGCGCTGACCCTTAGATCGTGCAATGCGGGTTCGGAGCGGAGTCCGCTGAGAGCGGCGTCGAGCGCGGCGGCATGATCACCATATGCCGGGCAGCTGAGGGCTTGTCGTGGTCCGTCTCCGATGCGGTAGCTGCCTTCGATGGCATCCGTGGCGACGCGGTCGACCATCGCGGTGGCGACCGGCTCAGATCTGTCTCGTTCGAAGAGGGCGAGCTTCACGGATGAGCTACCGCAATTGATGATGAGAGTCAGCATGGTGGGTGGGGCGACGCTAGCTCATATGAGCGCAAAGAAGGAGTCTCGATTGCATCATTTTTCCGCCATCAGTCGGTAAGGGGGGGCAGGTCGCGACGCCGATGTTCAAAGCTCGGATCACGAGTTGATTGATACTTCTCCAAGCGGGAAAGTCATCGCGACGTACTCCGCTTAGAGGGATCATGAAATAAAAAGAAAAAAACTTCTTTAAATATTGCGGGGCCGGGGATTTGGGGGCATGGTTCATTTGCCATGAGTCATCATACGATTACGAAATCGCCAGCAGGGACGCCTTTACTCGATCGGACGGTGGGAGAGATCGTCGCCGAGCGGCCGGCGCAGTCGCGGATATTTCAATCCTACGGAATTGATTTCTGCTGTCAGGGAGGGAAGACCCTGCGGGAGGCCTGTGAGAAGAAAGGGGTGTCCAGTGAGTCGGTGGTGGAGCAACTGGAGGCTGAGTTGCGCGACAAGCCGGAGCCGGGGGTGAATCCGGCGAGTTTTCCGCCAGGCGAATTGGTCGATCACATCGTCAGCACTCATCACCGTTTTCTTCGGGATGAGCTGCCGCGGATTCACCAAATGGCGGAGCGGGTGGCTCAGGTGCATGGGCCTCGCCATCGATCCTTGGTCGCGGTCTTTGAAACTTTCGAAGCGATGGCGATGGAGCTGGCCGATCACATGATGAAGGAGGAACAGATTCTCTTTCCTGCAATCAAATCGATGGCTGGTGGTCAGCGAGTAGAGATGCCGCTGGACGGTCCGATTGCCTGCATGCTGCACGAGCATGATGATGCCGGTGCTGCCTTGGCAAAGCTACGGGAGCTGACGCACGATTTCGAGCCCCCTGCGGAGGCCTGCAACACCTACCGGGCCCTGTTCGCAGGGTTGGCGGATCTCGAGGCGGACCTTCATGTGCATATCCATCTGGAAAATTCGGTGCTCTTCCCAGCGGCTAGAGCGATGCAGGAAGCGTGATCTCCATGGATGGGTTTCCGGTGGATTCCCATCGACATCGATGAGATGATACCAGGGATGTGCCGGGAGGCGCGCCCATGGCATGGGTGAGAACGTGATGCTTTGCCGACGAACTTCGATTATCCGATCGGTTCAATATGATAGCGATTGGAAATGCCCTCGATGTCGTGATGGAACCAGAAGGCATCCGGTGACCGGCTGCGGATCGCATCGAGGACCTGGGGAAGCTCCTCGTGGGTGACGATGGTCCGCACCAGTTGGACGGGTTCCTCGCTGAACCCGCCGACGGCATCCTGGACCGTATAGGTGCGGTGGGGCGTCGATTCGACGATGGCATCGCCGATCGGTTTGTAGTCCTTGGCGAAAGCCGTTAGAACGACGAGTTTGAACTTGCGGAAGAAGTTGTTGAGGGTTTCTGCTGAGGCAAAGATGAAGATCGCGGTGTACATCAGGGTGTTGACCGCTTGTTCGATTTCGCCGGATTTGATGAGTTCCAAGGCGACGCCGTAGGTGGTGGAGACGGCACCCGCAGCGATGCCGATGCGGCCGACGGGTTTGAGATACTTCATCGCGAACCAGGCTGCGAGGATGTCCTCATCACCGACGGAGCCTCTGAGGCGAAGCGCCATGGCTTTGGAAAGTCCGGCGAGAATTCCGCCGAAGAGCACCAAAATGATCCGCTCGTTCTGAGGCTCCGGGCTGGCGAATTCCATTTCGGGAAGAAAAACCAGAGCGGCGGTGACGGTGCCGACGGTGAGAAAGGTGCGAAAGGCGAAGGTTTTGCTGATCTTGAGAAAGGCGAAGATCAGCAGCAGGGTCTGGGCGATCGCGTAGATCCAGAGGAACAGCGAGGGGTCGTCGAAATAATAGGAAGAGGCGGCGGCGATCCCTTCGAAGCCCGTCAGAATGACCGTCGAGGGAAAGACGAAATATTTCAGGGTGATGGCGTACATCAACCCCGCACCAATGATTCCTAGGCACTGAAGGGTGGGGAGGAGGCGATTGATCAGGCTGGATTTTGGCATCGTATGCTGGCGGGCACTACGTCGTCTTTAATGAGTCCACTTTCAATGATTTCCTCGGATTTATCGGGAAATTCCCTTTTCAGGTGCTGTTGGATGGCCGGCTTTTCCCGAACGGGTCGCTGCCTGTCTGCGCCTCGGACACCTGGATTTGATCACGCCTTCTTCGAACGGGGGTTGCTTGAGCTCGCGACGGATCTTCCATGACCAGAAGGCGAGAATGAGGACCCACAGAATTGCAGCGTAGATGAAATGGGTGATGCGGACTTCCAAAACGAAGTCCGAGGTGAGTCGGGTGGCGGCCGTAAAGATCAGTAAACCCCAGACCCAGTGAAACCATTTCAAGGGGGAGGCCAGGCGATCGTGGCGGTCGTGGTGACCGAGAATCACGCGGCTGGCGACGGCGAGCATGAGGAGACCGGCGCTGCCGATGAACATCAGATGGAGCATTCCGATGCGGAGTGGCGGGAAGACCACGGCGAGCAGCCATCCGCCGACGGCGCAGGGCAGGACCCAGCGGACGGCAAGACCCAGCGCATTGACCTTGCTCCAGGCGACGAGCCCGGGGACGGAGCGAGTGAGGTGAAGCGCGACCACCACGCTGCGCAGGATCATGCCGAAGGGGCCGGGCCTCCAGGCTTCCAGTGCGAAGCTGGCGATCAGCAGGAGACCGGCCACGATGGACTCGATGAAGGGGCGCATCCAACCATCCGGAATGGTCGTGCTTTCGGGAAAAGAGTGAGGCGATGACCGGCCGAAGAAGCGGGGCAGGAGATAGGGAGCCACAGCAAGGATGGGTAGCCAGAGGAGACCCTGGAAATAGAGCAGGCGGAGGAAGAGGTAGGTCGGAAGCGAAAAGTTGAGGGCGCTTCCCATGCTGAGGGCGATACCTGATAGACCCGCACCTGCGATGCCGAGGACCGCCAGCGGAAGTCCCGGTGGCGGGATGTCTTCACGCCCGAAGAATGTACGAACCAGCAAGCTGCTCAGCACGCCGAGCAGCCAAAGGCCGGCGAGCAGGTCGGCGGTCGGAATGAGGTTGAAGAGAAGACTGCCCATCATGGCGAGGGCCATGATGCTGTGGAGGACGAGTTCAGGAACACTCCACGGTTTGGTTCCTAACAGGCGAGGGCCTGCCGTGCCGAGGAAGCCCACGATGAAGCTGCCAGCAAAGCCGAGCACCATCCAGCGGGCGTGGGCCTCGAGCGGATAGTAGTCGATCCAGCCCTGAAAGGTCGCAGGCCAGAGCAGCACGCCGATCATCGAGGCGATGATGCCGAGCGGGAAGAACAGCCGGAACGGTTCGGTGGCAATGCGATCGAGTTTCTCGGTGACGTTCATGTCTCGGGTGCGCGACCGGAGTCACGCGGACCATGTCTTAACAGAGCAGAGCTTCGGTGCCGATCTCTTGATCGCTGAGGTAGCAGGCGGGATCGCTGCCCCAGAGGTCACCATTGGCGAAGGCGGCACGGGTGCGGAATCCGCCACCGCAGGAGCTGAACCATTGGCAGCCGGCGCAGCGTCCATGCATCAGGCTCTGCCGCTGGTCGGGGGTGAGGTCGCCGACGGAGCGGATTTCATCGAGTAGCGGCGCGGAGAGCGGGTTGCCGCCTTCCCAGATGGCGGAAAAAGGCGTTTTCTTGACGTTGCCGAGCTGGACGTCCTGCCAGAACTGGTCGGGGTGGACGTTGCCTTGGGTATCGATGTTGGAAACGGCGCGGCCGGAGCTGTTGGCACCGCCACCATTCCATTTGAGGAGCTGACGGGCTTGTTTCAGGTTCGGATGGTTTTCCTGATCCATGCGGTGGAGAAGGTAGGCTCCGTCGGCGGGCTGGGTGACGGTGAGGACTTCGCGGTTCTGATGGCTGGCCTGCCAGTGCTCGACACGGCGGATGATGGTGTCGATGGCGTGACGGGACTCGGCGGGATCGAGCACTTGAAGCTCGCTGCCACGTCCGGCGGGCACGAGGTGATAGAAGCAGGTGCGCTGGATGCCCTGCTCTTCGATGAAATCGAGGATGCGGTCGATGTTGGCGACGTTGTGTCTTGTTAGAGTCATCCGCAGTCCGGTTTTCTGGCCCACATCTTCGCAGTTTCGGAAGCCCTTCACGGCGGCATCGAAGGCGCCCTTTTTTCCGCGGAACTCGTCGTGGACCGCCCCGATGCCATCGAGGGAGATTCCGACGTAGGCGACGTTGGCTGCCTTCAAACGAGCTGCCTTTTCCGGAGTGATGAGCGTGCCGTTGGTTGAGATAGTGAGCTTCAGTCCTTGTTCTGTGGCGTAATCGACGAGGTCGAAGAAACGTGGGTGAATGAGCGGTTCGCCACCGGAGAGGAGCAGTGAGGGGATCTTGTAAGCGGCGAGGTCATCGACAACAGCGCGCATCTGATCCCAGTTCAGCTCGCCAGGATATTGCTGGGCCATCGAGTCCGAATAGCAGTGTACGCAGCGCAGGTTGCAGGTGCGGGTGATGTTCCAGACGACGATCGGCTTGCGAGCACGGGAGTTTGGCGCGGCGCCGTGTCCTTGGCCGTAGCGGAGGTCGTCGGCGGGTTGTGCTTCTCCCGTCCAGAGTCGGGTGATGTTGATCATTTGCTGAGCGTGGTGATTTAGTGAAAGACTTGCGGACTAAAGTCCGCGCTCCGATCGGAGGGTTGGTAGGAGCAGGAGGGATCCTCGGCGAAGGCATCCCCGAAGACGCCATAGGCGCGTGCGCGGGAACCGCCGCAGATGTTGCGGAATTCGCAGCGGCCGCATTTGCCGCCGAGGGCATCGGAATCGCGCAGGCTGACGAAGAGCGGATGCTTGCGGTAGATCCAGGCAGGGTGGCGTTGCCGCACATTGCCGCAATGGAAGGGGAGAAATCCGCTTGGGCTGACGACGCCGGTGTGGGAAATGAACATCACCCCACGGCCATCGCGGATGCCAAGTGGCGAGCGCATGCCTTGCCGGCCTTTCCTGCCGCCCTTGCCTCGCTGGGCGAGGACTCGGCGGAAGTGATGGCCCTCGGTGGTCTTGATGGTGAAAGGTGCTTTGCCCACCAAGTCGGCCAGGCGTTCAAAGACTCCCTCGAGATCTTCAGGATCAGGGACGTCGGCAGCTTGGGCTCGGCCGGTGGGAACGAGGACAAAGACGCTCCACATCGCCGGTCTGAGCTCGAACATGAGATCGCGAAAAGCATCGAACTCGTGAAGGTTGGAACGTGTTAGAGTGCTGTTGATCTGGACCGAGAGTCCGGCTAGATGAGCCATCTCCACAGCCGCGATGGTGCGATCAAAAGTTCCGCCGACGCCACGAAAGGCGTCGTGGGTTTGCCTGGACGCACCGTCGAGACTCAGGGAAATACGCTCGATTCCGGCTTCGCGAATCGCATTGAAATCGAAGTGCATCAGGCGGGCGGTGCCTGAAGGACTGAGGCCGACACGCATGCCGGCATCACTGGCCCGGCGGGCGATGGCGAGCACGTCGCGCCGCATCAGCGGATCTCCGCCGGTGAGGATCAGCATGGGGGGCTTGAGCTCGGCAAGTTGATCGACGAGCCTGAAGGCTTCTTGTTCGCTCAGTTCGTCAGGGTGCCGCTGGGGCTGGGCTTCTGCTCGGCAGTGCCGACAGGCCAGGGCGCAGGCTCTGGTGACTTCCCAGAAGACAAGAAAGGGGCGCTCCGCGAAGGGATCATTGGCAGGCGTCGGTGATGGAAGGGCTCCGACCATGGGATTGCATGAATATAGGACTCTATCGGCCTTCTGGCTCAACGCTCGCGGTGTGACTCACTCCGCATTTCCTGCTTTTCCTGCTTTTTCATAAGGAGGCAGCATCTGGCGGATGGCTGCGATCATTTCCTTGGGATCGGTGCCGAGGCCTTCCTGATTGTGAAGGATCACACCGTCCGGGGAGAGCAGGGTGAGGCGATTCGAGTGGGCGAAGTCGTTGTGATCGATCTTCCGGTAGCGGGTTCCGAGGGCGACGGAGAGCTCAAGTACGGCGTCTTCCGTACCACGCAGGCCGGACCAGCGGGTTTGGTCGAGATTGTATTGTTTGAAGAAAGCCGCGAGTTTTTCAGGCGTATCACGCTGTGGGTCGATGGACACGAAGACGATACGAATGGCCTTTTTCTGCTCGGCGGTAAGACCGCGTTCAATGGCCATCAGGTCGGCGACGAGGCGGGGGCAGGCGAACTGGCAACTGGCGTAGCCCATCGTTAGAAGCACAGGTTGGTCTTTGAAGTCGGCGAGGCGGACCTGCTTGTGATGTTGATTCGTCCATGTCGCATCGAGTTCATAGACCGAGCCTTCGGCCTCGCCTGCGCTCTCTTTCTCGGCGCAACAAGGAGGGAGAGCTTCTTCGGCCTTCACGGCAGCAGATGCTGTTAGAAGGAAGAGAAGCGTGAGAGCGAGTCGTGCGCCAAGGGGCGGGACGACGATCAGACCAGGGCGGACTTTCATGGTTTGTTTGGGTTTCTTTCGACATCGCGCGCGCCGCGAAAGCCGAGGTTGTTGGTGGTGTAGTTGCCTTCGAGGCTGGAGCGGAAGGCGTAACGCATGAAGGCGGCGTAGTTGGCGGCATCGGTAGCGTTGACGGCACCGCCGGCACAGAAGAGGGAGCGGTCGAGCGAGGTGTCGCTGCGCGCGGCACCGGTAACCATCTGCTTGTTGAAATCCATGACCCATTCCCAGACGTTGCCGTGAAGACCGGCGATGCCGCGGACATCGCGGGGTAGGGTGGAGACCTCGGCGAGGCGTTGAGGCGTCGGTTTGCCATACCAATCGAGGATGTGTTTGAGAAAGGCGGGGTCCTTGCTGGCATCGGTCTGATTCTCGTCGGCGAGGGCTGCAAATTCCCACTCGTCTTCACGCGGAAGGCGCTTGCCAACGCTTTTCAGGTAGGCGCGGGCAGCGAACCAGGAAACACGGATGACGGCGGCATTCGGCGGCGCGTTCTCTCCGAGATCAAGATCGCCCGACCAGTGGGAAAGGTAACCCCGGTCGGCGAAAAGCTGTTTCGCGTTTGAACGTTGCCACTTCGGGTGCTTGCGGACGAATTCGAGAAACTCGGCATTGGTGACGGGTCGGCGGTCGATGAGAAAGGCGCCGACGGTACGGGGTTCTTCAATCTCGCCGAACATCGGAGTGAACACGCCGCCCTCGACCAGCACCATCTCGGCAGGAATCGCAGGATCCGGATCCCCACTGGCCACCGCAGTGAGAAGAATGAGGATGAGGGCGGAGAGTTTCATGTGGGAAGGGGCTTCGGATTACTTCGATGCGCGAACCTTGGCGACCTGATCGGGCGTGACCTCGACGCCAGAGTTATCCCATTGGGAGTAGACGTAGCTCAGGACGTTGGCGACTTTCTCATCATTGAGTCCGAGGATCGGCATGACGCTGTTATACTTTGCGCCATTGACGGTGATCTCACCCTGCAAGCCGTGGAGGACGGTGCTGATGGCACGATCAACATCGGCGTTGAGGTAGTCCGACTTTGCCAACGGCGGGAAAGCTGCCGGCACACCGCTTCCGGTAGGCAGGTGGCAAGCGGCGCAGTTCTGGTCGTAGATGAGTTGACCCGCCTTGATGCGTTCTTCTTTGTTGCTGGCCACAGGAGCGGTGGCCGTGTCGCTCGGAATGGTCTGGATCGCACCCCCTTCCGGAAGGTAGATCTCATCCTTCTTCTGACCGGAGAAGACCAGCAGATCTCCATCGCCATCGGCGTTCAGGATGCCGAGTGCTCCCTTGTTGAAGGCTCGGAAGATCGAGTGATCGACGAGGATGAATTCACCTTTGGTATCGAGCTTGAACTCACAAATGGTCGACCCGCCGGCAGGGATCAGCGTTGTCTGAACGTTCTCCTGATAGAGGGACCCGCCTTCCTGATAGACGCGATCGAAGATTTCGCCGATCACGTGAAAGGATGAAACGAGATTCGGTCCGCCGTTGCCGACAAACAGACGAACGGTTTCACCAACGCTGGCTTTCAGTGCTTTCTCGCCGGTCATCGAACCGACTGAGCCATTGAAGACCACATAGTCTGGATTCTCCTCGATGGCCTTTTCCATGCTGAATCCCTGGAGGCCGGGTTCGCCATACTTCCCCGACGTGTAGAAGTCGCCCTGGACCACATAAAACTCCTTGTCGACGGGGGCCATGCCTTCCTTCGGTTCAACAAGAATCAAGCCGTACATGCCATTGGCGATGTGCATGCCGACGGGAGCGGTGGCGCAGTGATAGATGTAGAGACCGGGGTTGAGGGCCTTGAAGCTGAAGTTGGTCTGGTGGCCGGGGGCGGTAAAGGTTGCCTTGGCTCCGCCGCCGGGCCCGGTCACCGCGTGGAGGTCGATGTTATGAGGCATCTTGCTCGACGGATGATTCTTCAAAACAAAGTCGATCTCATCGTTCTGGCGCACGCGGATGAACTTGCCGGGGACGCTTCCGCCGAAAGTCCAGAAGGTGTAGTCGACGCCATCAGCCATGCGCTTGACCAACTCCGTGACCTCAAGTTCAACCTTCACCTTGGTAGGGTGCTTGCGAGTGATCGGAGGTGGAACGTTCGGGGCGTCTGTTAGAACGGCAAGCTCTTCACCCTGCACAGGCAGGTCCTCCGCCTCCGCTGCAGGGGTCGTGGGAACCGTGATCGTGGTCTGAGCGGTCGCCAATGGGGGTAGGGCCATCGCAGTAAGAGCGAGGGTCAAGAGAGTGGTTTTCATGGTGATGGATGGTCGGAGGTTTCGATTCTGCCAAGACTGTCTGGCTCGTACAAAGTAGGTGGACCGGCTGAAGATCACAATAATAAAAGACAAAGAACTCCGGAATAAGAGAATGAGGTGGAGGGATGATGGGATTTGCTTGGTCGCTCACGGAGAGCCAAGCCGTGTGGACGAAGGGAGATCGTCGCCCGGTGCCAGCTCGCGGGCTCAGCGACGATTGGGCCGCCGATGTTCATCGAAGGCGCACGGGGCGCGGAGGCATGAAAGATGATTCCGTTCGAGCGGTGATTGGACTGATCGAGCTGGATCTTGCGGAGAGATCTCAGAGCGAGGTGGAGCGGACTGCTGATCCTCCAACGCAAAACGCCCGCTTCCTTTGCAGGAGGCGGGCGTTTGAGAGGGGATTGAAGATCCTTATTCGCCGAGGCCGAAGCGGACGAAGCGACGGACGACAAGCTTGTCGCCGATCTTCTTGCCGGCATCTTCAACGAGGCCCTTCACCGTGGTGTCAGGGTCCTTCACGAAGGCTTGCTCAAGAAGGCAGCTTTCGGAGAAGAACTTGCCGATCTTGCCTTCGATGATCTTTTCGATGATCTGCTCAGGCTTGCCTTCGTTGGCAAGCTGGGCGCGGAAGACTTCTTTCTCCGCTTCCACGACGCTGGCATCGATGTCCTCGCGAGCGAGGCCTTTCGGTGCAGCTGCGGCGATGTGAAGGGTGATGTCCTTGACGAGGTCGCGGAACTCTTCCTTGGCAGCGGTGTCACCCTTTTCGGATCCGACTTCGACGAGCACGCCGACCTTGCCACCCATGTGGATGTACTGGGCGATGGCGCCGTTGTCAGCGATGTCGAAGCGCTCGAACTTGCGGAGCTGGAGGTTTTCACCCACTTCGATGACCTTGCCTTTGACGAAGTCGTCGATGGTGCCGTCTCCCTTGGAAACCTTGAGGGCTTCTTCAAGATTCTTGGCGTCGCTGGCTGCGAGGGTGTCGGCGATGTCGTCGACGAAGGCGACGAAGCCTTCGTTACGGGAAACGAAGTCGGTCTCGCAGTTCACTTCCACGAGGATGCCGGACTTGCCGTCGTCGGAGAGACGGGCAGCGATGATGCCTTCGGAAGCTTCGCGGTCAGCTTTGGCAGCGGCCTTGGAAATGCCCTTTTCGCGCAGCCAGGTCACGGCGGCGTCGAGGTCGCCTTCGGTGGCGGTGAGGGCCTTCTTGCAGTCCATCATACCCGCGTTGGTCTTGTCGCGGAGCTCTTTAACGAGTGAGGCGGTGATCATGATAATTTTGTTCTAGGGATAGGTTTGGATGGGCGCATGACACACAGAGGAGACCTCGGTGTGCAGCGCCAATTAGGTGACGATGACGTGATGAGAGCTTCAGCGCTTCTTGCCGACGACGAGGGCGTCAACGAGGTTCTGAAGGATCACGCGGATCGAGCGGACGGAGTCGTCGTTACCCGGGATCGGGTAGTCGACCTTGGCCGGATCCGCATTCGAGTCGACGATGGCGACGATCGGGATGTTGAGGCGGCGGGCTTCGGCGACGGCGATGGACTCGCGAGCGGAGTCGACGATGACGACGGCGTCGGGAAGGCCATCCATGTTGCGGATACCTTGAAGGTTGCGCTGAAGCTTTTCCTTTTCACGGGTGAGGGCAGCGAACTCCTTCTTGGAGATCATCTTGAATTCCGGGCTTTTCTGAAGGTTCTCGAGCCACTTGAGGCGCTCGATGGACTTCTTGACGGTGCTCATGTTGGTGAGCATGCCGCCGAGCCAGCGGTGATTGACGTAAAATTGTCCGGTGGCTTCCGCAGCCTGTTGGACGGCTTCCTGGGCTTGGCGTTTGCAGCCGACGAAGAGAATCTTCTTGCCCTTGCCTGCGAGTCCGGTGAGGAAGTCGGAGGCTTTGTCGAGGCACTTGACGGTCTTATCAAGGTTGATGATGTAGATCCCGCCTTTGTCCTTCATGAGGAAGGGCTTCATGCGTGGATTCCACTTTTTCGTCTGGTGCCCGTAGTGGACGCCAGCGTCCACCATGTCGTTGATGAGTTCGTTAATCATGTTGTTTGTCCCGCCTTAATTCAGGTCAGGCGATGGTTGAGAAACTGCCGCGTTGGGATCCCTCCGGTTTCTCGATGGTTGCCAGCGGCGTGAGAAGGGACGCGCGGGATAGGGGCGGAGCTTCCCTTTATCAAGGGAAAAGTCCGAATTCAGGATATTTGGGGGCCGGCTGATGGGTCTCGGCTTTTGGGGTCAGGGGACGGGATTCAGGAATCAGAAAGGCGGGAAGAGTGGTGCACCGGCGCGCATTGCCTTTCTGACCACTGGCCTCTGGATCCGCCACCCCAAAGCCCGAGCAATCGTTATCGGTGGCCGACATCGCAGGCCTTCAGAGTGCGAGGCCGTGTCGGTTCCAGAAGGACTGGAGGTCGCGGAGGTCTCCCCGGAAGACGTTACGCTCCATGGGGTGGGCCATGTTTCCGAAATAGCGGGGGCTGCGCCATGAGCTGGTGTTGTAATGCTTGGCTTGGGAACGGCCATTTCCCCAGATCACGCCGCCGTATTGCCACATCGCCCAATCATCCCAGACGCCATACTGGCGGGTGAGTTCGTCGGGGGTGAGGTCGCCGCCCATGCTGCGCTCAGTGCCCGCGGGGCCGTAAAGGGCAAGCCAGAAGGGGGAGCGACGCATGACGCGCTTTTGTGAGGGGCTGGCGTTGTTGAGACTGGTGCGGAGGGCGGCGCTGTTCTCGAGGTAGGTCACGGGGGTGACGCCGGTGAGCTGCTCGACGCGGGTGATGAAGTCGACCAGGCGGTCAGGCGATGACTTGGTGTCGAAATCACCGACGAGCAGGATTTTCCTGCCGGTGATTCCTCGGGCGCGGGCGACGGAGCGGACGCGGCTGACGAAATTCTCTGCCTGTAGCTTGGCGGGCTGTTCGAGGGTCACGAAATGGTAGGCGCCGAGAAGCAGTCCTTCGCGATTGGCGGAAGCCATGAAGTCGGAGAACTTGTCATCGAGGAGCGGGCCTTTGGCGGAGCGGGCGATGAGACCGAGCGCTCCGTTGCGACGCATCGCGGAGACGTCGTGCTGAGAGAATCGGTCGCCGCCGCGTTGGACTTCCTTGGGATCCCAGCCGGAAACATTGAGCACGGCTGGCGAGTCCTTGACGCTGGTTCCGCCAAATCCGCCGCCGCATTGACAAAGGAGGGGGACGACGAGTAGCAGCAGCAGTTTTTTCATGAGTCGAGGCGAACATGGATGATCTGGGGAAGCAAGCGCGGGAAAGCTTGCCGGATTGGCATGAGGAGGATTGAAAGGACGGGAGTGGTCGAGCCAGATTTCAATCCCTACGCGGCACCGTAATCCCAGGAGCCCGGAACCGTGCAAGCCGGCCTGTGGCAGGTGAGGGAGTCGGTGCTGCTGTTCCGAGACGGAGCGCGTCTGCCGGAGATCGATCTTTTCACGGGACGTGATGACCTCCCTCTAACACCGGCCTCAAGTGAGTTTTCGGTGGCCAAGGGGGCAATGGCGATTTGCTTGCAGTGGATTTGGCTACCCTTGGTTCTGGGGGCGCTGCTCGCTAGCAGTCCATGGGACTATTCGCCCTTTCCAATCGCCTTCGGGATCATGGTGGTGCTGAAGATTGTGGCATTTTTCCACCGGGGGCATGTGGTAAGTGCGCGGCTGCGCTGGGCGGTCGCCTCGCAATTGGAGAAGAAGAAACGAGGAAGGTTTCGACTGCGAGTCGCGGTGGCCTGTTCAGGAATCGCAGTATGCTTGGTCACCGCGTTGATCGGTCCGCTGGATATCAGGCTGTTTGGATTCTGCGTGATGACCCTGTCCCTGATCTGCGTCGTCGCCATGGGGCAGTGGCCGAACAAATTGGAATGCTCGGGGGAAAGGGATGGATGGTTCACATTGAAAGGAATTCCCAAGACGGGACTTCAGGCACTTGCCTCACGTCAGTCCGAGGCGAATCGCGAACTCATGGAGTCGACACCGCTCATGCGGATGCGGAAAGTCCATGCATTTCGCGGGTATCAAGCTCCATTGCGGGATCTGCTCGGGATGAGTTGGAAAAGTCCGTTGCTCGTCCTGATCATTGCTCTCATGAAGCTGACACGCTCGAAGCGCTTGGTGCGGGATCGCTTTCACTGGTCGGAGGCGACGAAACTCGACGAGAAGAACTGGGATTCCGAGTTGCTGAAGCTGCGTGACGAGTGGCTGGCGCTCCAAGGGGATTCCGAGTGGAAATTCCTGAGTGCGGGATGGATCGATGCCCCCAGCGGCGACACCCTCACCCAGTGCTTCACCTATGTTAGCGAGGACGGGAAGCAGTCCATGCTAGGAGCTGTGGTCCGGGTGGCCACGGCCCATACTTCCGGAGTGATCGGCGAGGTGACTTTCCGGTCGTGGCGCCCAGACGGAACGCTCCGCCTGACAAGCAACCAGCGAGTGCAACGACCCCTGCCGGAGGGATTCGATCTAACGGTGGTGGGTGGAGGGCTTGCTGAGGTTTTCAATGCGCATCAGAACGCCATTGCGGAGGAAGATATCGAAGCGCTGGGATTCCCTGAAGCATGGGATTCACGCATGTCTGAAGAGGCCGAGTGGAGGCGCCGCTGCCTGGAGGAGGCCGGGGTTTACGGGCCTGTGCGAGAGGAAGCCTTTCCCGAAAGACCCGCCATTTGAGATCCACGCGACCGCAGCTTCTGGAGATTCGGTCCACCTGAAAATGCCTGAATCGGTAGAGAATGGGCGGCTCTTGTTAATTTATCCAAAATTTGACCACTGAAATTCTTGACACCCCCGGGTATTTTTCGCTTTCCTCCGCCCGCGCCGCGAGGCGCGACACCACCAAAGCACCCGTAGCTCAGCTGGATAGAGCGCCTGACTACGAATCAGGAGGTCAGGGGTTCGAATCCCTTCGGGTGTACCACTTTTAAAGCCCTGCAAGTCGTCGACTTGCAGGGCTTTTTGGTGTCTGGGTAGGGGCGATCCGCAAAAGGCACGGCCATGAGTGCCTCCTGTGGCTCCCCCTGTGTGCCAGTGGTGACAATGAATTGCGTTGGATGGTGATCCGGAGCTATCGGCCTCTTGAAAAGCGACGAATTGCCAGCAGCCATCGATCACTTGCCGATCCTGAAGCCGGTGACGGCATGGTCGGGAAGGGTTTTGGGAAGGCGGATGATAAGGCCGTCTTCCTTTCGCTCCCACTGGATCTGCTCATCGCTACCCATTAGGGAAATGCTCTTGATGTCGCTTTCCAAGAGACCTCCGGTGGCGAGGGTCTTGATCACGATGTCGTCGCTCGGCTTGGCCAGCACGAAGGCGTAAAGCACGTCATCCTTGGTGGTGAAGCGGATGTCCTGCTGGGAATAGGTCTGCTTGTTCTCGCCCTGACGGCCGGTCTTGATCTTGAGCGGGCCTTCACCGTAGGTCTTCCAGGGGCGGGTTCCGTAGATGCCTTCGCCGCAGGTTGTTAGAACCTCTCCGAAGCTTGTGAGATAGGCAGCCTGCGTGTCGGGAATCGTGCCGTCGCCCTTGAGCGCGATGTTGAGCATGACCACGCCGTTCTTGCTGATCGCGTCGATGGCATTTCCGATCATCACCGGAATCGACATGCGGTTGACGGCGGTGGCGCGATAGAACCATCCACCCGAGAGATCGGTCGCCCAGATCCAGGGCTCGGGTTGGATCTCGCCGGCGCTGCCGCGTTCGAGATTGTAGGTGAAGGCCCGACGGTCGGCTTTGCCGTCCTTGCATGAGAGCACGACGGTTTGCCGGCCATCGTTCTCCTCGAGATCACGTTTGATGTAATTCGTGAACAACTTGATGCCGAGTCCCTTGCCGGTCCGCTCGCTCGGGTAAGGGCAGTCGTTGTTGAACATGTCGGGATCGTATTTCTCGATGATTTCCCAACAGCGAGCATACCAGTGCTCGTTCCAACTGTCCTGACTGGCGTATCCGCTTGGATCATAATCCATGTTGAAGAGGCTCCACTCCGGAGTTCCCGGCTTCTGATATTTCCGGGCGTCCGCGAAGAAGCGGGGCGACCAGTATAGGTGGGTGGAGACACCGAACTTGAGTCCGTGTTTCGTGGCGGCGGCTTTCCATTCCTTCAAGGTATCTCGTTTCGGCCCCATTTTGAGGGAGTTCCACGGATGGGAGGAATCATACATGTCGAAGTTATCATGATGGGTCGCCACCGGCATGATGAATCGCGCGCCCTTCTCCTTCACGAATCTGACCAGCGCATCCGGGTCCCACTTCTCGCCCTTGAAAAGGGGAACGAGCTTTTCATAGCCGAATTCCTCGATCGGGCCGTAGCGCTCGATGTGCCATTTCGTGAGCGTCTCGCTCATGTCGAGCTCTCTGTCCGCTTTCCCTTCGGGAGGAGGCGAATACATCCGTCGTCCGTAGTGGGAGCCGTCGTTGGGGCGGTTCTCATCGGCCGCCGAAGGAATCCCCCAGTGGAACCAGACCCCGAGTTTCCCATCGACGAACCAGTCGGGCACCTGGTAGTTCTCCGCAAGGGATTCCCAGCTGGCTTCGATCTCCTTGGCAGGAGAAAGTGCAGCTGTCAGGGAGGCGACGAGCGAGCAGATCAGAAGGCCTTTCATGCGGGCTTTGGCAGGCATCATTCCTGAAGTCCGATTTTTGAGAAGTCGATGGGCTTGATGCCCATTTTCAGGGCAGGGGAGTCCGGTTTGAAACGGAAGTCGCCGTTCTCGGGGTCGACGAACAGGGGATCGACCGCGCGACTGTTCGTGTCTGCGCCTTTGCTTTGGTTGTTCTTGAGCGTCTCCTCGGCCAGGCCGGGTCGAGCTGGGCAGAAGTAAATGTTGTGATCGACCTCGATGTCTTCGATTCGCGCCACTTTGCGTCCTCGCCGGTCCTCGCCCTGGCCGCCCTTTACCGGCAGGATGTTGATAAAATCGGTTTCCTTGTTGGTGGAGTAGAGGATGTTGCGCTTGATCGTGGCACCGGTCATCGGGCCTTCGCGCAGGGAGAGGTAGTAGCCTCGCGGCGGGGCGATGATATCGGCGACGATGTTGTTTTCGCAGCGCGTGTTGAGCTTGAGCATCATGCCTTGCGAGGTGCATTTGTAGATCAGGTTCTCGGCGAAGAGCGTGTCCATCTGGCCGCCGTCGGTGCGGACGGCGCACTGCATGATCATCGGCGCGACGAGGTGATGGATGTAGTTCCGGCGGATCACGTTGCCCGCGCCGGCGCCACGAATGTAGACGGCGTTGCCATCGCCCATGGTTTCCATGGCATGATGGATTTCGTTGTACTCGATCAGGTTGTCGTGGGTGTGCAGGAAGGGGCGCACGTCGTCGATGCTGAGCCTGGCGGGGAGATTGCCGATCTCGTGATGCCTGAGGGTTCGGCCCAGTTCACGGCCCTTCTTCTTGAAGAACTCGGTCATGCAGCCGGAGAGAATCACGCCGGTGTAGGGCGTGTGGTGGACCAGATTGTTGGCCACCCGGTTCTCGCCGCTCTGCCAGAGCATGATGCCGGGGGAGTGCCAGTAGATTTCGCCGACGTGATGGATGTGGTTGTTTGAGACGAGGTTCTTGCGGTTCACGTCCTTGGTTCCGGGGCCGTAGCCGCAGAGCAGGATGCCGGCGCCGCCCATGTGTTCGATATGGTTGCCGGAAATGCGATTCTCCATGCCATGCAGGTCGACACGGATGGCGCCGCTGCCGCTGTGAAGGAAATGGCATTTTTCGATCGCACAATGTTCGGTGCCGCGGAATCTAACAAGCGCGTTGTCCTTATCGAGCATGTCCCAGTCGTGCTGCAGGCCGGCGTCGTCCGGCCCGAGCAGGTAGCGTTCACCGTGCATGAAGGTGAGGCCCTGAAAGCGGAGGTTTCTAACCGGCGAGTCTTTCGGGCCCTCCTTGTCGACCTTTCCCTCGACACGGAAGTATTCGGTCAATGCCGGAGCCAGCACCGGCAGGTCGTTTCGTGGCCAGAGATAGAGTTTTCCCTCCTTGCTGTTGAGCACCCACTCGCCGGGTTCGTCGAGACCCTCGAGCGTGTTCTCGACCCAGCACGACTCGGTGCCTTTCAGGAAATGGAGCTCATTCATCGCATAGGTTGCGTCGATGGCGGTGGTCGCGGTCCCGGCCTTTTCATCGACCGATTGGAGTGGCAGGATGTTCAGGATCCAGGCGTGGTGGGGGCGCACATGGATCTCGACATCCTCGACATTGCTCCACTCCTTGAGTGCACCCTTGGGGAAACGAAGTCGGTTGCGGCTGCTTCCTTTGAGGGGCACGAATCCTTTCGAGCGTGCGCGCGGAAGCATGCCCTCCGTATCATAGAGCGTCCGGAATGTTCCGGACACCTCCGCCACCATCACATGATCCCGCGCCGCCGCCGGAAGACCGGGAAGCTCTTCGGTCGGTTTCTGCCAGCCATTGATCTCGCGGCCGGAGGTGAAGATCGGAGTTTCGCCGGGATAGGCGGTGTAGGTGATGGAGGCTTGCTCCGTCCCTGAGTCCTCAATGCTGAAAACGAGTGTCTCCGTGAGTTGATAGGTGCCTCCCCGAATCTCGACGACGAGCTCGCCGGACTTCCTTGTCTTTAAGGTGCGGACCGCATCACGAGCGCGTTTGAGGGTGGCGAAGGGACCATCGGTGCGATCCGCATTGGCTTCTGCCAAAGTTCCCGACCAGGCGTCGGAGCCTTGTGGCGAGATGTAGTAGTCCGCCGCGATCGCCGTGTGGGAAAGGCAAATCCCGACAAGGAATGTTGTGAGGGTGCGCGTCATGGTTCTGTGGTTTTCCGGGATGGCTTCGCTTGGACCTGCTCGATGGCAAAGTTCGCGGTAATCTTCTGGATTTCCTTCACGCCGGGTTCCGGTGACCCCCCGGCCTTGCGCCAGTTGTGTCCGGCGTTCTTCACCACGACCAAGCTGAGATCCGCACCGATCTCGTCGGCTTTCTTTTTAAGATGAGGGGCGTGGGCGAAGGGAATCGTGGTGTCCTTGTCGCCCTGGAGCAGGAGCAGCGGCGGGCTGTTCTTGCGGAGCCAGAAATAGGGGCTCATTTCCTCGTAGGCTTCGCGCTTCGAAGTGACGCTCCGGGCATGGCCGACGATCCTGTTTCCAAAGCGATCCGCCTTTTTGTCGGTGTCGTCGGTTTTGAAAAGCTCGAGGTCGGTGAAGTCCGTCGGCCCGTACCAGGAGATGCCTGCCAGTGGTCTGACATCGAAACCGGCGAGCGCGGGGTCGCCCGGAAACTTCGCAGGATCTGCGAGCGCCAGCATCTGCGCGATCTGTCCGCCTGCGGAATCCCCCCAGACGACGATCCGCTGCGCGTCGATTTGATAGCGTTCGGCATTCTTCGTCAGGAAACGCAGGCCGTCGAACGCATCGGTCACACAGTCGCGCATCAGCACGCCGTTGTTTTTCGAAAGGCGGTAGTTGATCGACACGCAGACGAATCCCTGTTTGGCGACCATTTCAAAGACGGGACGCATGAGCGGCAGGCCGCCCTTGTCCTTGCTTCCGGCAGCCCATCCGCCGCCGTGCACGTAGTAGAGGACGGGTGCTGCTTTTGAATGATCTTCCTTCGGCTGATAGATATCCATGCGGATCTCTCTTCCGCCGGCTCTCTTGTAGGGAACATCGAGAAGGCTCTGGCCCTGCCATTCGACCTTGTTTCCGCCCTGTGCTCGAGCATCGGTCGGGAGGAATGTCGCGATTGCGAGGGTGCCTAACAGCAAAGGGAGCAAGTTCATTGGCGTGGTTCATTCCTGGCTCTTTGCCTTGCCTCGTTTCGGAAGCTGCGCGGCGCGTTCTTCCCAAGCGACGGTGCGATCAAAGACGGTGCCGTAGGGCTGATAGTTGTGGTAGGGCACCGCGTCCTTCTTCCAGCGTGAGAGATGGGTGTCGTAGATCTTGCGCATCTGTTCCATGGCGGGCGCGGACTCCGGGTTGATCGCCTGGTTGGTCAACTCGAGCGGATCCTTGCCGAGGAAGTAGAGTTCCTCGGTGACTTCGAATCCGGGAGCGGCGTATCCCCAGTGGATGTATTTCCTGTCCTTCGTCACCACTGCCATCGCGTGGGTGGGCGCCTTGCCCCAGACGTTGATCAGGGCGATGGAGTCATGAATCGATGCCTTGGGGTCATCGTAGATCTTCATCAGGTCGCGGCCATCCATGTTTTCGGGAACCGGCAAGCCTGCGAGCTTCAGCATGCTTGGCGCGAAATCGATATTGGCTGTTAGTGCGTCGGTCCGCAGCTTCCTGCCGGAGTTCGGGTTGCGGGGATCAAAGATGATGAGCGGCACCCGCGACGCCTCCTCGTAGGGAAGAACCTTCGAGCCATAACCGTGCGAGCCACAGAAGAAGCCGTTGTCCGAGGTGTAGATGATCACGGTGTTGTCAGCGAGTTTCTGCTCCTTGAGCGCATCGCGGATCATCCCGACGGCGACGTCAATTGCGTGGATCTGCTGGTGGTAGGTTGCCATGACCTCGTCATACCTGTCCGAGTAGTTCCATGACTCGAAGCGGTCGTACTGGCGGTCCTGCTTGCTCTGTTTGGAAAAGTGCACTCCCTTCTCGCGACCATAGTTTTCCGGCTTCTTGAAGGTCTTGCCCTTGTAGACCTCGTTGAACTTTTTGTCCGGGGTGGCCGGTTTGTGGGGTGCCTTGAAGCTGATGGAGAGACAGAAGGGCTTTTCCGATTTCGCGGCTTCGCAGATGAAGTCGCGGCCGAAGGCACCGTAGGAAAGCGTCGAGTGCGGATACTCCTTGGCATAGGCCGCCATCGATTTGTTTTTCCTCGTCTCGTAAAAAGTCTGCCCGGGACCGCCGCCCCATTTGTCGAAATCCTCGGCGGGGAGGGGGAGCTTTTGGCCGCCGGGTTCGTCGATCAGATCGAAGCCGAACTTGCCGGCGAAGGCGGTCAGGTAACCGGCTTCGCGCAGCAGCATCGGATAGGATTTCTCCCAGGTTTTTTTCAGCATGTGGCCGTGGTCGAAGTTGCAGCCGGTCTTGTACTCATACATGCCGGTCATGGCGGTCGCGCGCGAGGCCATGCAGATCGCGGTGGTGACGTAGTGATTGTCAAAGATCATGCCCTCGGCTCCAAGGCGGTCGAGGTGGGGCGTCTTCACATCCGCATTGCCGTAGCATCCCATGGTGTAGGTGCTCTGGTCGTCGGACATGAGGAAGATGATGTTCGGTTTCCCTGCGGCCGCGAATCCCGCGGAAAGCAGTGTGACGACGGCGACGATGGTTCGGGTCATTTTGGTTGGGATAAAGGGTTAGGATGCCGAGGGAGGGGAATACGGCAGGATATTCCGGCTATATTGCGAAGAAAACGCTCATTTGGTTCTTTGTTGCGAGAGCCCGTCGGGTGATGGTCTGGCTGGCAGTGTCTTTTCCCAGGCTTCGAGCTTCCTTTTCAGCATTTGGACCGTTTCAGGCTGCTCCGCGGCGAGGTCTTTGGTTTCCGCCCCGTCCTTCTCCATGTCATAAAGTTCGAGCTTCTGGGTCTTCTTGTTGTAGAGCATCTTCCACTTTCCATCCCTGAGCGCCTGGGACGGCCAGGTGAAAGCCTGATTGTCTCCACCCCGCCACTCCCAGAAAATGGGCTTGGTCCTCTTGAAATCCTCGCCCTTGAAGGCGGCGAGCACGCTTTCGCCGTCGGGTTCGTAGCCCTCCGGCAGCTTGGCGCCTGCGATCTCGACAAAGGTTGGAAGCAGGTCGACGGCCGTGACGACCGAGTTCTTGTCGACCTTCCCCTTTGGCACCACGCCGGGCCAGCGGACGATGAAGGGCACACGGATGCCGCCGGAAAAGAGCGAACGCTTCTCGCCTTTCAGGCCGCCGGTTTCTCCCACCGAGTAGAATTTCCCCATGCCTTGTCCCTTGTGACCCTTGTCGTCGGTCGAATGCTCCGGACCGTTGTCGGTCGAGAATACGACCAGCGTTTCATCGTCGATGCCGAGCTCATCTAACAGGCTCAGGATGCGCCCGACCGCTTCATCTCCCTCGGCAATGACCGCAGCGTAGACCCTTTCGGCCTCACTGAGGTCCTTGAACTTTTCCATGTAGCGCTCCTGCGGAAGGTGAGGGGTGTGGACCTCGTGAAGCCACAAATTGACGAAGAACGGCTGTCTAGCTTCATTCGAACCAACAAGGTCGCGGATGAACTTCTCCGCGTGATCGACCGAGGACAGCCCGCCCTTGGAGATCTCGTTCTTTCCCGAGCCGTTGAAGGTCGCGAAGCGGTCGTAGCCGTAAGCGTCTTCGGTCGGTGAATCCTTCACGCTGCCGAGATGCCATTTACCGAAATGACCAGTGGTGTAACCGGCCTCCTGGAGCATGCGCGGCAGCATCGGCGCCTGGCTCGGGAGCCAGTCGGGCATGCCGCGATTGATGTGCGCCTTGATGCTCTGGAAATGCTGGTGAATCGAGTGGCGTGCCGGAAACTGACCGGTCATCACCGCCGTTCGGCTGGGCGAGCAGACCGGGCTGTTGACGGTGAAGTCGGCGAAGTCGATTCCCTCCTTCGCCATGCGGTCGAGGTTCGGCGTCTTGCAGAAGCTGCTACCGTGAATTCCCACGTCGCCGAAGCCCCAATCATCCCCAAAAATGAAGATGATGTTAGGACGGTCTGCGGCGAAGGTCGTGACTCCGCTGAGGAGCCACGCCAGCGCCAGACATCGCAGGGGCTTTGCGCTCATTTATCCTCGATCGCCTCGGTGAATGTCAGTTTCACGACCGTGTCGTATTCATCCACGGGCTGATCCGGAAGCGTGAGCTTCAAGTTGGCACCTTCCTGGGAAATCTCCGCCTTCTCTCCGTTCGCGAGGAATGTCGCCGAGCTTGCCTGAGCGGGCAGGCCGCCCAGCGAAAGACTGCCGGACTCCGGCCATTCGAGGATGTGCAGGTAGAGTGACTTGCCGTCCTTGCTGGCGGAAATGTCGCCCCATTCCGGGCGCGATGCCAGCGGGTTGCGGCGTGTCGCATAGATCGATTCGCCATTCGCCTTCAGCCATTTCCCCATCGCCTCATAGATTTCGACCGCTTTGGGGTCGAGTTTGCCGTTGCCCATCGGGCCGTTGTTGATCAGCGCATTGCCGCCGGCACACACCGTGTTCACGAAACGTTGGATCATCTCCTTGTTCGTGTGGTAGTGGTGATTGCCCTTGGTCTTGTAGCCGAAGGAGGTGCTCACGCTATCCGGCGACTCCACGTAGAGCGGCAGCTTTTTGGTCGGCACCTCCTTGTCACCAATCGACACATAGTCGAAGAGCGACAGGTTCTCACCGTTGATCTTGTCCTTGCCGCTGTGGATGATGCGCGAGTTGATCAGGCAGTCGGGACGATACTTGCGCACCACGTCGGCGAACTGCTTGGCCCGTTCGAAGGTCATGTCGACCGGAGTGTCGAACCAGATCAGGTCGAGCTCGTAGTTTTTCACCAGCTCCTCGACCTGTGGCAGGCTCTTCTTCGCGAGGTAGCGGTCGAAGTCCGGTTCGAAGTCGGCAGGCAGATCGGGGTGCAGGACATTTCGCTTGGTCCGGTTGTTCAGGTAGGGCGCATCGGGCTCGTCCCAGTCCTGCGCGTGCGAGTAGTAGACGCCGAACTTCAGTCCCTGCTTGTGGCAGGCCTCGCTCAGTTCCTTGATGATGTCGCGCTTGAAAGGCGTGTAGTCGACGATGTTGTAGTCGCTCACCATCGAATCGAAGAGCGCGAAACCATCGTGGTGTTTGGAGGTGATCACGACATACCTGATCCCGGCATCCTTGAAGGTCTTCGCCCACTCATCGGCGTCGAACTCCGCCGGATTGAAGCCCTTGGCGACCTCGTGATACTCGGCCACCGACATCCCGGCGGAGACCATGATCCACTCGGAGTAGCGAAAGCCGTTGCCGCCGCCTTGGTATTCGCCCTCGAGGGTTGAATACACGCCGAAGTGGATGAAGGCGCCGAACTTGGCGTCGCGGAACCATTTCTCCTGACGCTCGATCGAGTCGGGGGTTTGCTTGAGGCTGTCGTCGAAGCGGTGTTCGAAAGTTACATTTCTTTTCTGGGCGAGGCCGATGGTGGTGCCCGCCAGGAGGGCGAGAAGGGAAAGGTGGATGGGTTTCATCGATGTCATGTGGGAAGTGTTTAAAACTTGTCAGGCGCCCATTGCGGGATGCCCTTTTCCTTGAGTTGCTTCTGGTAGCGGATGTTGAGTGGAAACTCCTCCTGATCGAGCTTGGGAAGGTCCTCATTCACCATCAGTGGCAGAACGGAGCTCCACCATTGATCGTAGGCTTTGCGAAGTTCCGCGACGACTTCGGGATGGGAGGCTGCCACATCGGTGGTCTCGGAGGGATCCTTCGAGATATCATGAAGCATTTCATTGTTCACAAAACGCCAGCGTTCGGTGCGGACCGCGCACTTCTTGTATTTGAAGTCGTCGCGCTTTCCGGGATTCCAGCGTCCGCAGTGGAAAAACAGGTTCCTATCCGCCCACTCGGCCTTGGGGTCCTTGAGTAGGGGTAGCAGCGAACGGCCATCGATCTCCTGCATCTTTTCAGGCAGCTTGACACCGGCCAGTTCACAGAAGGTCGAGTAGAGATCGGTATGCGCTGTTAGGGAATCGACATCGATGTCCTCGCCCAGCACGCCTTTCCACTGCCAGAAGGCGGGGACGTGAGTGCCACCTTCAAATGGCGAGTTTTTTCCACCGCGCAGCTTGGCGTTGAAGTGCGTGACCTTCTTTCCGTTCAGGGTGCCCTTGAGGTGAGTGCCTCCGTTGTCCGTCATGAAGATTACAAGCGTGTTGTCGAGTGCGCTCCACTCGGAAAGCTTCTTCATCATTCTGCCGAAGTTCTCGTCGATGTTTTCGATCATGCCGTATCGCCCGGCGGTGCCCTTGTCGTAGCCAAGATCGAGAAAGCGTTTCATGTTTTTCTCCGGAGCGACCAGTGGGGCGTGCGGCGCGTTCAGGGAAATGTAGGCGAAAAATGGCTGCTTGGCCGCATTCTGCTTTTTGATCCAGGCCAGGCCGGCATCGAAGAACAGGTCGGTGCAGAAGCCCTTGGTTTTCACGATTGTGTCGTTGTGAAGCAGGACGTTGTCGAAATAGAGGTTCTCTTTGTTCGGAGGGAAATCTCCGAGGTTCACCTGTCCGATGCCGCCTGCACCGTGAATCAGCACCTCATCAAAGCCGCGGCTTCCGGGGAGGTATTCCTCCTCGTCACCCAAATGCCACTTGCCGAAAATGCCGGTCGCATAGCCGGCGCTTTTCAAAGCCAGGGGCAGGGTGAAGGTGTCCAGAGCCATGCGTTCACGCTGGAAGATGGTATGGGTCACGCCATTCTTGAACGGGGCACGTCCGCTCATCAGGGCCGCGCGAGTCGGCGCACAGGTTGGGCTGACCTGAAAGTCGGTGAACCGTGTGGCCTTGTCATGAAAGCGGTCGATCTCCGGTGTTCTAACAACCTGATTGCCCATGCAGGAAAGGTCGCCCATTCCCTGGTCGTCCGTCATGACCAGAATGATGTTAGGTCGGCTGCCTTCAATTGTCTTGGCAGAGGCGCTGCAAGGCAGCGCCACTGCGAGTATCATGCAAAAAATGGTTCTCATGTTCTTTTTCTCCGCTGGGGAGGCATGTGAGCGATACCGTCTACTCACCCTTCCAGCTTTCAAGTTTGATGTAATAGCCCGCCGATGGCTTGTCGTCGTGGCAGGAAAGGAAGAGATACTCGGGCATGCCGTCTTTCCAGAGGATGCTGGGACGTTCGCTCCGCGCCAGTTTGTCGCCGAAGTAGATTTCATTGGTCTGATAGCCGACCATGGGTTTTCCCCAGTCGATCCCGTCCTTGGACTGATAGATCAGCCCCGGCCGGAATCCCCCGTTTTTGATCTGATCCTGCGGAATGGGGTTTCCCTCCAGAAGATCCTTCACGCCTCGGCGGTCCTCGACGATCATGTAATAGTGGTCATTGTAGTAAAATGCGTAGGGGTCCTCGATGTCCACCTCGTCTTCGAGATAGCTGATGACCGGGTTCCCCTTGTAGTTCCGGTAGGGGCCTTCGATCTTGTCGCTTTCCGCAAATGAGATTTCCCGAAAGCCCTTCTTGATGGGAAATTGGTCGGTCATGGACTTGTAATAGATCCGGAACTTGCCCTCCGGTGTCCGGACAAGGGTTGGGTTGGAAGCGTGAACGATGTTGTGCTTGCCCAATTTTCCAGATGCCGGGATCACGGGGTTGAGCGGGCTCTCCTTCCACGGGCCGTGAGGCGATTTCGCGGTGGCGATTCCGACTTCCTGTTTCGAGCCGTTGGCATCGCTGTGGCGGTTCAGCAGGAAGACGAGCACGTAGGTGTCATCAATTCTGGAGATCTGGGGGTTGTGGTAGCTCGCTTCGTCGCTTGCGAAGACATCACCGAGCCGCTTGTAGGGACCTTCGACGCTGTCGGCGACCCAATGCACGATTTTGCTGTTCTTGATCCAGCTGCCATTCTTTGGGATGACCGAATTGAAGATGTGGAGCTTGCCGTCTTCGTCGTAGATCGGAGCCATGCCCCAGGTCCACTCGCCCTCCTCGGCATCCAGAATATATTTTCCAGGCGATTGGGATTTGCAAAAGGATGACGTTTCAATGGCCGCAGCGTTGAGGCATAGAAGGCCCGCCGCAAGAGCGGCTGGCAGGAACTTGATTGGATTTCTCATGAGTGGTTCATGTGGGCTGGGAAAGACCGCCGCCCGTCGGTCCTCCGAGACTAACTTTGCCAAGAAATTGGTATCCCCCCTTTTTGGAGGGTGGACCGAGCTGAGGCGTCTTCCTCGCTGCGGTGGTGTCCATCGCGCGCTGGATCGTTTCGAATCGTCAGAGCTTCAGCCGGAATGAGGCGGTGTTAGGCCGGGAGATTCCTCAGAAAGTCGGCGATCCATCGTTGAACTTGGATCGTTCGGCCCAGATTCCTTCTCCGGCTCGTGTCGCCTCGGCGTGTCCGTCGAGAAACGACATGTTGCAGTAGCCGTCGTGTGGGAAATTCTTCTCATTCGCCTCACTCTCCGGCCAGGCGCGATGGACTTTCCAGTTACTGGTGAATGATCCGTCCATGAAGTAGGGAATCTCCGACAAACTGGTACCTCGTCCTCCAGGACGGCTGAACATGATCAACTTTGCAGGTCGCGTCTCGGCACCATTGGCAGTAGCGCCCTGACGTTTCGCATCAATTTGTCGGTTGATGGCATAGGTGCGGCTCTGCGGGAAGATTCTAAACTGAGTTGGACAGCACTTCACGCTTTGCTCCGCGAGGAATGGTCGTTCCTTGCCGAGCCCAGAGGCCAGCGTGTCCGGCCATGTCAGGATGCCCGCGGCTTCGGTGGGCATGGGCATTTCGCCATTGTTATCGGAGGCGTAGGCGAAGGCGACCGATGTCAATTGCCTGAGATTGCTCATGCATGCGGCGGACTCCGCCTTTTTCCTGATCCTGTTTGCCAGCGGAAAGAGGAGGGCTGCAAGTGAGACGATGATCACAATCACCACAAGCAACTCCGTTAAGGTGAAGCCGGCGCGGGCACGAGGGCAACCGTGAATGGTGGGCCGATTGGTTTGTCCGCATGACGCTCGGAAAGCGCTCGGCACTGATGTCCGGTTCTTATTCATAGGGTTGGGTTTGATGGGTTTGGTGGATCTGCTGAAGGACGCGAAAATGTCGTCCTTCCAAGAATCGACCTTATCATGATGATATATTTCCATTGGGTTTGGATACCCTCTCTTTGAAGGATGCGTCTTGGGACAAATGGAAGGACAGTGGGGGAAGATTCCGAAAGGAGGTTCGGCCAGTAGTTTCGGGATACCCTGCAAAAGGGGGATGGTCGGTTCCTGATAACTGATCAATCCTCGCACTATCATCGAATCGAGAGATCATCAAACTGATGCCGCGCTGTGGATTCTTTTCGTGCCTTCATCTGAAGTTCCTGCGACTTCCTATCTGAAGGTCCGTGGAGAATGAGAGCAATGACCTGCAGCCAACCCCCAGTTTGATGATGATCTCTCCAGACGATTCCCCAAAAACCCAGATCCATGAAAACCACTATTAGAAATCGAACTTGGCGCTTTTTTTCCGCTTGCGGTGCCTTGCTGCTACCCTTGGTCTTTGCTGGGGGCGCTTACGCGACCACGCTTACCTTTGGCACCGCTGGAGCCGGTGGTGCTGGCTCCACCGAATCATGGACGGTTCCGGAGGGCGTCACTTCAGTTCAGGTCGAGTTGTGGGGTGGGGGTGCTTCAGGCGGGAATCAGAGATTTGCCAATGCCAATACCGGCGGTGGAAGCGGCGGCGGTGGTGGCGGCTATTCGGTGACGGATGTGGCGGTGACGCCGGGTGAAACCATTTCCTTTTATGTCGGTGGGGGTGGTCCCGTCAGCGGTGGAAACAACGATGCGGGGCAACCAGGAGAAGACTCCACCTTTCCAGGAGCTACCACGGCCACGGGGGGTTCCCCATTCAGTATCACCGAGGGCGGGGGCAATGGCGCTTCGAATGGCGTCGGTGGTGATGGAGGCACAGGCACCTTTCCCGGCGGATCGGGAGGAAAAGGAAGCGCTGCGGGAAGCGGTGCCGGCGGGGGCAGCGGGTCTGCCACCGAAGCTGGCAACAGCACCGCCGGTTCCACCGGCCCCACCGATCAAACCATCGTCGGAGGGTCTGCCGGGGCGGGCGGCGGCGCGGGTGCCGGTGGTCAAACCGTTGCAGGTGCCGGCTTTGCCGGAAGCTATCCGGGAGGCGGCGGCAGCGGCGGATTCAATCTAAATAGCGCCGGAAAGAAAAATGGTGGTCCAGGCGGAAACGGACAGGTGGTTCTGACCTTTTTTGTCGATGGTGCCAATAAGTTGGTGGTCACGTCCGTGCCGGGCAGTGTCACGGCCGGTGCTGATTTCTCGGTGATCGTTCAGGCTCAGAATAGCAGCGGAAACCCCATCAACGTGACGGCGGACACGGACATTTCCCTGACAGCGCTGGGTCATGGGAGCTTGAGCGGCAACACCGCAACGATTCCGATGGGCTCTGACTCGGTAACCCTGAGCGGTGTCCAGTATACCAAAGTTGAGTCCATCACTTTGACGGCGCATGTCATCAGTGGCGATGTGCTTGAAGACAGCGTGGCAAGCTCCGTCGTTGCGGTCGAACCAGCTGCGGCCAGCCAACTGGTGTTCACGAGACAACCATCGCCGGCCTCCACCATTTCCGTCCCCTTCGCCAGCCAGCCGGTTGTGCAGATCCTGGATGCCTTTGGCAATTTGATCACCAGCGGAGCGGATGCGAGCGCGACGGTCGAGATGAACTTGAGTTCCGGCACCGGTAATCTGGGCGGAACAACTTCTGTGGCAGCTGTGGACGGTCAGGCCGACTTTTCGGACCTTAGCATCGATGACTTTGGCACCGACAAGGTGCTGACGGCTACCGCGACGCTGAGTGGTCCGGGTGTTGTGGCCGTGGACACCAGCCCGGCGTTCGCGATCATCCGCGACCCGGCAGAGCAACCGCTTCGTTGGGCGATTGATATGAGCGGTGATTGGGACACGACCACTCTTTGGAAGGATACGTTTGGCAACGACGTCGTCGCCATTTCCACGGATCAGCTGAGGTTCGATGACAGCTACCTCACGGATGACACCACGGTGAGCGTTTCCGGCACCGTGAGCTCGGGGAACGTGCAGATCGCGAATGATGTCTATAACTACATCTTCGATGGTAGCGGAGATATTGCCGGCACGACTTCGCTATCAAAAAGTGCCTTTGCCGAATTGACGATGGCCGGTGCCTATAGCTTCAGCGGAGGGATGACCCTCAACGGAGGCATATTGAACATCAACAATGGCGGCAGCAGCAGCGCCAACTCGGCAATCGGCACGGGTACTTTCACCATCAATGGTGGGATCATTGACAACACCAGCGGGGGGGCGATCACCTTGATGACGAACAACCCGGTGTCGCTCGGCAACGCGGACTTCGAGTTTGATGGCACGCAGGACTTGAATTTCGGAACGGGCCCGGTCTCGCTGGCTCTTCCCGCCACTGGCATGAGCCGAACCATCTACTTGAATGGTCCCGGAAGCACCCTGACCTTCGGCGGAAACGTTCAAGGATCCAACCGCGCAGGGGGGCAGACAATCGTGGTGGACGGAGAATCGAGCACCCTTGTGATGGGCGCCTTGGGCTTGAACGGAAACCCATCGGGCGCCAGAACCAACAGCTGGGCTGGCTCGGCAGATGTCACCGTCCTCGGCGAAGTTTCAGGCTTGGCGATCGATGGAGGTGGTGGTGGAAAGAACAACCATGCTTTCACTTACGCTGGCACCGGCACCTTCACCATCGCAGGAGCAGGCACCTACTTGGGCGCGACCACGATCAGCGAGGGAGGCACGCTGCAAATCGGCACCGCAGGCACGACCGGTTCGCTTTCACCCTCGAGCAACATCACGACCAACGGGACCTTGGCATTCAACCGAAGCGACACCATCGCGCAGGGCACTGACTTTGCCAGCGTGATCGGGGGGAGCGGCGGAGTCACCCAACTCGGCGCGGGCACCCTGATCCTCAATGGCGCGAACAGCTACACCGGAACCACGGCGGTAAACCGCGGAATTCTGGCACTCGAGGTGGGTGGAAGCCTCGCCGACCGATCCAGCGTCGCGATTGATGGTGGAGTCATCGACCTCGCTGACGGCGTCATTGATACCATTGCCTCCCTCACCATCAGCGGGATCAATGGTGATGCCCCACTTCCCGATGGCGAGTATGGCAACAGCGCTTCCGGAGCGGACAATGGCGGACTTGGTGTCGGTGCCCTCGATGCCTTCCTTACCGGTTCAGGAAGTTTCATCGTCACTGCCGGCACTGCCTTTCAAATCTGGGCCGGAGGCGAGTTGTTCGACGAAGATAGCAATGACGACGGCGTGGACAATGGCATCGCTTGGATTCTTGGAGCCGCCGACCCGAATGCTGACGCCGTTTCCTTGTTGCCAGCTCCTGTGGTCAGCGGCGGGGAAATGAGCATGTCTTTTCCCGTCGTCGACGCAATCGCTCCGGCCCGGCTCTTCATTGAATACAGCAATGACCTTGGTGCCACGGCTCCTTGGAACTCTGTGGAAGTCCCGGCCACCAGTGGCACGGTTTATGATGTCGTCTTCGTTATCGCTCCCGGCTCCGTGTCGTTCACGATCCCGGCATCCAAGTCGGTCGACGGCAAACTGTTCAGCCGCCTCAGGGCGACGGAAAACTAACAGAAGCTTTGCGGACGTCGCTTCGTGAACCTTCAGTCGACTTGCCAGGTGGGATGTCCGTCGTGTCAGCAGTGGAGCGCGGCGACATCCCACCCAGCAACCCAAAGCATGAAAGCCTATTTCAGAACCCGGCTCCTGAGCCTTCTTGGCAGCGTTTTAGCCCTTAACCACGCCAGCGCCGAGCTTCCGACCATCATGGATGGTCCCACGATGGGAAACTTCGCCAGCCAGGAGGGCGAGACTTTCCAGCTCAGGGTTTCCAACGACGGCCTGATCACCATCAATCCCGTCGACAAACAGGGCGAGCCCACGGCTTACCTTCGACTTCGTTTCAGGTTCAGCATTCGCGAAACGCTGCCCAATGGAAAGCTGCGGCAACTGACGGTGGATCCAGCGAGCCTGAATTCAGACGACCCTGCGACAAGCGACTTTAGCGAAACCGTTATTCGCGGTGTCGCAGGTGATGGCGCGACTTTCGAAATGTCTATCGCACTCAAGCGGGATGTCCTCACTCTTGGCGGACGGATCACCGCTGCGGGCAATGAGACCAGATTCCCGCTGAGTTTTCACTACGAGACCACTCTCAGTCATTTTCGGGGAAGACTCCTGCAACGGCTCGATGGGGATAAAGAGGAATTCGAGCGGATTGTCGGAGAGGATTGGTTCGAACTGCAGCAACTCGATGGCAAAAGGTTCAAACGGCAACTCACGGATATCTGCGAAGGCACGACCGAGAAAGAGCTCAACGGCGCTGGTATTCGGAAGGTGGAGGTCCAGGCGAACATCGTCGATAAGAACAAACGAATGCTGCTCTACGAAGCGACGGGCTCATCGACGTTCACCTTTTCCATCCGGAAGAAGGTCCCTTTTACGAAGGCTACAGCCTCGACTGGACCTCGGACCAGGCAAAGGACCCGACGGGTGAGTCACGCCTCGTCTTCGAGATCCGCGAGAAGTGAATCATCCGGTCCGTAATCTAACACGATCTAACGGAATACCTTCAGGCGTCCGAACAAGCGGCCATCGACAGCCATGTCCTTGCGCAGTGTCACGGTCACCTCCTCATTTCCACCGATTTCCTCGCTGATGCTCACTTCGGCTGCTGTTTCCTCCGTGATCCTCAATTCATTCCAATCAACGAGGTTCGTGCTGTACTGGAATATCTGATCCGTATCATCGGCGGATTCGGCGAGCCGGGTAAACTTGAAGATAAAGTGATCACCCGATGCCTCCGCTGTCGGCAGAATCAGGCGATCATTCACCAAGGGATTGCCACCCAGGAGATACTCGAGCAGCAGGGGGATACCATCCCGATCATCATCAGACGATTCGCCAATGTCCAGCAAACCGGAGTAGCGGCTGAGCCAGGCTGCGTAGCCCTTGTAACTTTCGTGAAGTTCGGCCACTTCCCGCGCGCTGAGAGCGACATCGTAGAGCTTCACTTCATCGATCGCGCCATCATAACGGGCCGCGCCGACCCCGCTCCCGAGGGCGATCTGGGAGATCCCCCCGACCGCCTTGATCATCCCGACATCGCTGTGCCACAGCAGCCCATTAAGGTAGATTTTCATTTCCCCGCTGCCCGCGTTCTTTGTGAAGACCCAGTGGTTCCAGCGCCCTATGATTTCATGGAGAGTCGCGTCTTTCGAAATGCGGTCATAGGGCGACCCTCCGCTCCCGGCATCCCAGAAGACGCGTGAGTTTCCCCATGGCAAATGTATGTTCAGCACCCGATTTCCGTCGCTGTCGATGGCCTGCAGCACCGCATCGTTCGAGGGCTGCGTGGCTCCACCCTTGGCCCACATGGCAATCGTGATTTCATCATTCAGGGAGGCGAAAGCCGCCGCCGGCAAGCTGACTTCGGCATCGGTTCCATCGAATGCCAGAGCGCCACCGACCACGCCGGGAACCGGGAGAGCTCTGGCTTGCGTGCCGTGAAAGCCGTTACCCGAAGCATCGGCGACAAGGGAACCCGTTGCATCGTCCAATGGCCAATCCGCCACAAGTCCCGATCCTGGCAGGCCTGCAACCGCGAGCCGCAGTGTCCTCGCCGACTCCCCGTTGCCATTGGTGATCCGCAGTTCGAAGCGGTGTTCGGTCGCGACTGATTCGGTGGGAGTTCCGCTCAGCACCCAGTTGCCTGAACCGGGACTGGATTCCGCCACCGTTAGCCAGGATGGCTGATTCTCCAGGCTCATTCCGGTGATGGATCCTCCTGCGGGGTCCCAGAAATCCACTCCGTCTGTCAAGGTGTGGCGGTAGGCGGCCCCGCTCGTGGCCTCGGGCAGGGGAGTGTCCGCCCGTCTCCAATTGGGCACCCCCGGATACTGGAGTTCGCTGAAATGCGCGTCCACCAGTTCGAGTTGAGTGAGCGCATAATCCCGGAGCTCGAGAACCGGCGAGTTCTCGAGGTTTGTTCGAACGAGTGGAGTCCCCCAGGTGATCGCCCCTCCATTGATGCATCCTTCAGCGGTCCACTCCACGAACTGCTCGTCGGTTAGACAGGGTGCGGCGCCGGCATTCCATGACGTGGTGCTCTGTTTGGGGAAGAAATGCGCAACCACCGCATCGTTCCATGGCCGATTGTCGGTCGTCGCGAAGGGCAGGCCCTGGTGTTTCTTCATGAACGAGCAGATGGCGAAGTTCCTCGTGTAGAGGATTTCGGGAACCACCATGTTCCCGGCGCCGCCGAAGGGATGGCCAAAGGCGTAGTCGTCGAAAAGGGTCGGCGTGGCGAGGGGAGCCGCATCGGTGCCGACACTATTGTTGAATGAGATCGCGGCATTGGGGTTTCCTGCGTGGCAGGCATTCGCGAAAGCCTCATAGATTCTCTGATCATTCAGGACGCCGCTGCCCGCATCGTCGCCGCAGGCCTCCATGATGTTATCGGCCGAATCAAAGCACCAGGCGTCGATCAGATTCCCGTAGCGAAGCGCATACGCCTTAAGGATGAACTCCGCATAGCAGAACATGTATTTCCGCCGTTCAGGATCACCTTCCTGAAGATGCGGGTGCTGGTCGATGAAAGCCTGGACGGTGGGATCGGTGTCGCAATAGGTCTCCCAGCGTGCCGAAAGATCGGGGTAGGCAGTGGGGATGTTTTCCGGAATCCGTGCCAGCAGGTTGTAGGAATTCACATAGACCTCAGCCTTGAGGCCCGCCGCATCAAGTGCCTTGAGCCAACTCAAGAGTGGGTCTGGAGAAGACGCCCGTGGCACCACGAGGTTGATGGGATTGCCGTTTGAGTCAGTGTCACCTTGCCAGAGATTCTCGATGATCGGATGAGGTCCGGTGTGCACCGGCGAGAAAATGTTGGGGCTGGTGAGGGCGACCTGGACATAGTCGATGGTCCTGAGATGAGCAATCTGGGTGAGGAAACCATCGATGGTCACCCCCTCAATATTGCCGTTGTAATTTCGCTCCGGAAGCCACAACGCGCCCCATGCCCCCCTCATCCAGTCCGCCCGCTCACCCTGACCGGGAGGCAGGGGACCGGTCTGGGCCTGAAGGCCGACTCCGGAAATGAGACACGCGCCGAGCTGAACCAGGATTTTCATTGAAGGAGTCTGTCTGCCGTTCGCACAGGTGTTAGGGATCTTTGGATTATGATGGATCGATCCGTTCTGAGGACGCTTACCAAAGCGGAAGCGATCTTTGCGAGGGCTTACCAGTGTCGTCGATCGAGCCAGTGCTTGTCTCCTCCCTGTTTGGAGGGTGTGCGGCTGATGAATGGTGCAATGGATCTTGCTCCCCCTGATCACCCTTCAAACAGGGGGTGGGCAGGGAGGAGATGGCTTTTTAGGCTGGTGACTCAAGTGCTCCTCGTGGGCTCTTCCGCCAAACCCGAAGAAACTCCGATATGAACAAAATCCATCTCTCGTCCATTGCCGGCCTGCTCGCAGCTGGTGCGGCTTCTGCCGCGACCATTGTTCCCCTCGACATGCCTGCGAGTGGTAGCCACGCGAGTGGGGCAAGCTTCATTACGTCCCAGAGCATCGCGGGTGTGACTTTTGATATCAGCTACACCCTGAATGCCTTCGCCGCCATTACGGATCCAGCTCCATTCATCAATTCTGCGGGGAGCTATTTCGGTGTGGGGTCTTCCAACGACGGTGCGGTAGTGGGTCAGCAGCAATCGCTCGATGCCGATGACAACGAACAACTGTCGATCACCATTGCGATCACGAATTTCAACGCCGGTTCCAGTGGACTTACCGTCGGGGATATCACGGATTTCCAGTTCAGCGAGCTCACCATCATCAATGGCACCGCGGGCAATGACGGGATCTTTGTTTCCTTTACCGGCTTCGGGGATAGCGAGGTGGGTGTTGACAATCCTACCACGATCGATCTGACGACTCTTGGCAACTTCAGTTCGGCAGCCTCCACGCTCTACATTCAGCCGGACGGGAATCAGTCGAATAACCGCTGGTCCGTCGGTGGGATCTCGGTGTCTTACAACATTCCGGAGCCGAGCAGCGTCACGCTGATCGGCATTGGCATCGCCGGCATGGCGTTCCGTCGCCGGAGGTTGTGAGCTTTTTGGAGCGATCCGATTCATGGCGGTGATAAGCCTGTTCCATTTGGAGCATGGTAAGATCCCTTGAAACGAATCAGCTTCGCCTATGGTGGGATTTTGGTCGCCACAGAGCCCTGGGATTCTGCTAGAAAGACGCATGTCTCTCGTAAGGAACCGTTGGATCTCGTTCCTGATAGCAGCTCTCCTCTCCCACAACGACGTGGGAGCAGGGCAGGAGGGCGATCTTGGCACCCACTCATTGCAGGCCCTTGAAAAGCGGCTAGGGGAGATCGATGCCGAGCTCAGTCATCTCGCCCATGACAGCCTGCGCGGCGGGGTTGGGTCGATCGGCTACCGCTCCAAACCTCACCCGACTCCCAGCGCCGAAGAGTGGGTGGAGATCAGTTTTGATCGGGCCTATCCCATCGATGAAGTCATCCTGGTCCCCACACTCTGGCGGGACTCGAACGAGGGCTTTCAGGCCGACGGCTTTCCCGAGGGTTTCCGGATCATCGCGGGTAGTGGAAGCCGCGAGGAGGGTGTCGTCATCGCGAGCTACGACGGCACGGACCATCTGCTTCCGAGGATTGCTCCGGTGGTGGTTCCCATCGACGGCTTTACCGCCTCCTGGCTGCGGGTTGAGGCGAGCCAGCTGACTCGTCGCGCATTTGATGACAGCTTCATCTTCCAGCTTTCGGAGCTCATGGTTTTCAGTGGTTCGCGGAACGTCGCGCTGCGTCGGCCAGCGAGGTCCTTCTCAAATCATGGAAGAGATCTCAGTCACGCCTGGGATTTGCAGTTTCTCGTCGATGGTCACATTCCCTACCTGATGGCTGCTGCTCAAGGTGAGCCAAGCGTGTCTTACATTGCCTCGGTGCAGAAGCACTCGGCGTTGATCGTTGATCTGGGCGAAGTAGTTCCGCTTTCGGGCATCAGTCTGCATGCCGTCGACCAGAGCGACACGGTTCCCCAGGCATATTCCGGCAATCTCGGGATTCCGCCGAAGTTGTTGATTGAAGGTGCCACCAAGCCCGATTTTTCCGATGCCGTCGTTCTGCTTTCCGAAGATCTTGGTGAGTTCACCGACACGAGCCCGATCAACATGTGGCGGCTGTCGGATCCTCTGTGCCGCTACGTCCGGATCAGCACTCCTGACGAGGCAACTCGTGCTCGCTTCGGCTTCGCCGAGATTGAGATTTTCTCAGGAGACAGGAACGTTGCCTTGCACCGAAGTGTGGTTCCGAACGTGCAGCCGGTGCAGGAGGTCGAAGGCACCAAGCGATTCCTGTCGTCCCTGACCGACGGTCGCAATCTATACGGCGAAATCCTCTCCATCCGCGAGTGGATGAACCAGCTGGCGCGTCGCCACGATCTTGAAACGGAGCGTCCGCTGATTGTGGCGGAGCTGAACCGTCGCTATGCGCGACAGAAGCGGAATCTTCAGATCATGAGTTGGGTCGCAGCACTGCTGGCTGTTGGAGTGGCCTTCATTATTCTCATCGACCGAATGCTGCGCATGCGTCAGACCGCGAAGATGCGGGAGCGCTTCGCCGCTGATTTGCACGACGAGCTCGGAGCAAACATCCACACCATCGGCTTGCTCGGTGATTTGGCCAGGGATGCGAACTCGCGCGAGGAACTCATCGAATTGCTCGACCGATCGAGAATGTTCACCGAGCGCAGCGGATTCATCATTCGCAACTGGGCGAAGAGGCTGGAAGCCCGCGGTCTGTGTGAGGATCTGGTCAACGACATGAAAGTGGCCTCTGCCAGCCTACTTGCGGACCTTGATCATGAATTTTCGATCGAGGGCGAGGAGCATCTCGAAAAGCTCAGTCCGCGCAAACGGATTTACATCTTCCTTTTCTACAAGGAATGCTTGAGCAACATCCTTCGTCATTCCGGTGCCACAAGCGTCGTCACTCGCTTGAAGTCGACGCGCAGCGACTTGACACTTGAGGTTTCCGACAACGGCATTGGGCTTGAGGGCGAGGTGCCACGTTCTCTCAAGCGACGAGCCCGACTGCTCCGAGCAAATGCTTGGAACGAGAAGTCGACGGATTCCGGAACCTGCATCACCTTGCATCTCAGAATCCCCCGGCTTCTCGGATTTCCATGAAGTTGATCCCTAGGAAAAACCCACCGTATCATGAAAGAACCCATCAAAGTCATGCTTGTTGAAGACCACGCAGGTTACCGCGAGGTCATCACCCGCACCCTGGATTCCGCTGGGAACATCCAGTTGCTCAGCCAGTTCGGAACGGCCGAGATCGCGCTGCGGAACCTGCAGAGCTCCAAGCGTGCGGATGTTCCCGATCTCGTGCTTCTCGATCTGAATCTGCCCGGGATTTCCGGACTCGAGGCGATTCCCTGGTTTCTCGATTATGCTCCCGAGATCAAGATCATCGTTCTGACCCAGTCCGATAAAGAAGCCGATATCCTGAGCGCCGTGTCGCAGGGGGCTTGTGGCTACCTGTTGAAGTCATCGACTGCGGCTCAGATCAAGGATGCCATCGTGACCGTGGCGAATGGCGGGGCGACCATCGACCCCAGCGTGGCGAAATTCATTCTGAACACCTTGGCAACGCGGTCCCCGAAACCTGAAAAATCGCTGTCGGCGCGCGAAATGGAAATCCTCCAGCTGCTCGGCGAAGGGTTGGTGAAAAAGGAGATCGCCGAGCGCCTTGAGATTGCGGTGACCACGGTGGCCTACCACATCAAGCACATCTACGAGAAACTTGGAGTCCAGAACGCCCCCGCAGCCGTCGCCAAGGGCTACAAGTCCGGACTTCTCTAGCAGGCTGACGAAGCTTCCCGCGGCGTCCGTGCCGGTGAGTCGTCGCCCGCTGGGCGGCAGTGTGGGAGACAGGGCCGCGGAAAGCCGAGAGGACTGTTAGAAATCCCGGATCGGCGCGCTGTAGTAGGTTGCGTAGTGGGGAGGTGGCTTCGGTAGAACAAAGAGGACCTTGCGGATGTTGTCATCATGGCCCCACATCTGTTTGATGAAACGTTGGGGTTTCTCGCCCTTCTTGATCTGGGCGTAGAGGATCGCCGGGTAATAACCATCCTTGGCGGAGGGGCTCTTGACGATCTGGACTGATCTTGGTTTGAGATCGAGCTCTTTGTTGCCGAGGGTTCCGCCGATGCGGATGGTCGAGAGGTTCATCATGTAGATGCTTCCGGGACCGAAGACATTGTCACTGGCATCGATGGCCATGAGTTTGATCGGCATCGCCGCGTTGGACTTGTCTTCCTGTACCAGCAGCAGAACCTTGCTCCAGTTCTCTGAAATCGCGACTGATGGGGCGTTCTTCGGTGGTTTGGCTCCTTCTTCCAGGGCACTTGGGAGAAAGCTCAGATTGAGGTTTCCGTCCGGAATTTCGAAGCTTTCCGAGAAGTTGTCCCGTGGCAGCTCCGTTTCAGCGAGCATCTTGCCGGCTCCGTAGACGGAAGCTTTCTTGGGAGCGTTCACCGGTGCATGGAAGTAGAGAATGCGAACGGGACGCTCGGCATGCAGTATTCCTGTAAGCAGGCTGATCATCATGGCGATGATCCAAGGGCGAGAAATGTGATGGATAGACATATGGGGTGAGTCGTGGTGGCGGAGGGCGTTCAGACTTCGTCGGGATGGAGCCAGCGGAAGCTGACGATTTCGAAGACCCTGCCGAAGCGTTGATTCGCGGAAGAGTTGAGGGTGCTTTCCGAAGGAAGGGTGTACTTGTCATCTCCTCCATTGGACGAGCTGTCGACGTATTCGGCCTTCCGCTGCACGACGGCTTCGCACCAGGCTCTGCTGATAATTTTATTCGAGCCCGGCTCGCGGGCATCCCCGTAGGCGCGGATGGTAAAGGTGTCATCCCGTGCGGAAAGAACTCCACTGATCGAGCGCAGGACATCGGCCTGACGGGTCCAGCCGGGAAATCCATAGGCCATGTTTCCCTTTGCCGCCTCAGGGAAAGGGTAGTCGAGAGAAGAGCCGATCACGTCGGTGGATGAGGCCTGGCTCGAGAAATTTGCCTGAAGTTCGCTATAGGGGTTCTCGCTGGATGAACCTTCCGAGAGACGAAGGAGCGCGGATTCGACCGCTCCAGCGCGGGCGAGTTCGATATCGTTCGATAGCTGGCGATTGAAGAATTCGGATAGCGAGAGGAAGGGGCCACGCTCCTTGATTTCGACGACGATTTCCCGGGCGAGAGCCTCGATTTCCTTGTCGGTGAAGTCGTGGGGCTGGGACAACAGGCTGCCACCACCCAGACCGCCGGCACTGGGGTCGGAACTGAGGGTGGTGCGCGGGAAGGGGCTGCCGCCGTAGGAATTCAAGCTGGCGCGCGCGGCGGAATTGCCGGGAGTCGAATCATCCAGCGTGAGCACGTTCGCATTGCCGGAACCAAAATGCCTTTTGAGGAGCATTTGCCAGGCAAGCTCGGAGGTGGAGTTGATGTTGAACATGCCCTCAACTTCCAGTTCCGCGGCGACTTTCTCCCAGGCGTCGGACTGTCGTATGAAATCAGAGGCCGCCGAGGATGCTTCGGATGAATCCAAGGGAGTCGCAGGTTTGTAGTAGTGATTGGGGAGGGGTTCCTGGCCGCTCAGGTGATCGGCGTAGACGTCCTCCATGCTGCGGTCTTCCCTGGCGGACCATTCCCGGGTCTCCGGGGCGACCGAGGAGACGAACCAGTCGTCCAACAGCACATGATTGATCGCATAACTATGGTCATGGCCGATCTCGGTGCCACCGCTGCCCGAGACGCGGATCCTGTCGCTTTCGATGAAGGGGCTGGGGCGGCTGTTTCCAAAGGCGTTGAGGGTGTAGGGGCCCGAGTCATCACAGGCGTTGACGTTGAAATGCTGCAAATCTCCAAGCGTGCGGAGGGGTCGGGTCGGCAGCTCCAACAAGACCAGATTGGAGAGTCCGTCACTGGAATTGAATCCGCTACCGAGATAGCCTTCCAGATCGTTGATGATTCCGCTGGGCATGCCCGGATCGCTTGGATCGTTCACGGCGAACAGCTGGATGTTATAGGGAAACACATCAAAGCGTCCCTTGAGGTCGGTGGCGCTGGTTCGGTCGGTCCCGTTGACCATGAAACCCACGGTGGGGTTCATGTTGTGAATTCCGTTGACCTCGATGTCGTTGCGATCCGGATTGCTGTCGCGTCCGAAGCGCAGGCCGCTGATGGCGCAGACAATCGGCTGGGGCGTGCTTGCCAGACTCGAGAGTGACGAGGAGGTCGTGGCGGTCAGTCTGATTTCTTCTCCCAGCATGTGCTTGGAGTCTTCCTTATCGAGCATGCACTGGACGTTGGTCGTGCTGTTGTTTGAACCTCCCCCCATTTTATGAGTGAAGTACAGGCCGACTCCCTCGACGTTCGGGCCTTCGAAGGTGGCGTCCAGAGTTGCCCGACCGACGGAGAACTGGGTGCTCGAGGGCTGGGATGCCAGGACCGGACGGATCTTGTTTTTCCCGCTGCCTTGCCAGGTGGTGGTGTCCCTGAGCCGATAGCGACGACCACTGTCGGGACGGTAGCCAGCTTTGAATGCGATGGGTCTTCCGACATCCAGGGTTTGCGCCCCGCCGCCCTCCGGCGAGTAGACCCTGACCTCGCCGGGCAGCCATAAGGGCGGGTCATTGACTGGAATATTTGCCTGCACGTTGTACTGGTTCCTCTCTCCGGACCCTGCCGCCAACATGGCAAGATCCTGAGTATAGGACTTCCCGCCGAGCCTGAATTCGAAATTGATCGGACAAGCAGCGTCGCTGAGCCTGAGGGGCATGTTGTCGCGATTACTCATGTCGAGGGCGACATTGTAAGGATTCCAGAGGGTGATGACGGGATTCACCTGGACACTGGGGAAGGACTTGCCTGCGGCGGTGGAATCGGGTTCGGCGGTGAGGGCAATGACCAGGTGGACCCGAGCGAGCACCGGGATCCTGCGGACCTGATCCGCCCAGTTTGGGTGGACGGCTTCCGTGGCATTCATGATCCGCGCAACCTCGCGGCCGGAGGTCGTGAGTTGCTTGTACTGGGTGGCGTAATCGACGAGGGCCGCCCAACTCACACAGTCGGGAAATGCCATCGATGGCGTCCAGTCATTAACCCAGGGATAGATCAGCGGGAGTTGTGAGCTGCGGGCGGTTGTATTGGACTTGCCGGCTTGGACGACCTTCCCGGGGCTCAGTGTGAAGGAGGAAAAGCCTTGGGGAACGCGGTTCCAATTCTCGGCGAGCAGGGAGAGGTCACGACGCCATCCGCCATTGGCGGTATTCGTCAGCAAGCCTCGGGAGAAGGTGCTGACATCGTGAAAATACTGGGAGGGCTTCTCGGACGGTTGTTTTGAGAAAAAATCCAAAGAGCTTCGGGAGATCGCTTTGTCGATTTCCGTAAGATCGTCGATGCTAAAGGCCGAGCCGTCCGGGCCGGGAGAGACGAGCATTTGCTCGCTGGTTTCAAAACTTCCGTTCGGTTCTACAATCGGCTTGAGACGGGCCTTGGTGTTGTCGCCTGAGATCCACCAGGCATAGGCCCCACCGCTTTCCATCTCCGTCGGCGTGACGTGGACTTCCAGATTCGGCTCGGTTCCGACGCTTCCTTCAGAGAGGAGTGCCACGGTATTCGCAACCTCCTTGAGATCGGCAGGAGAATCCGCTCCGGCTTCGCCCGCTTCTCCCGAAACAAGCCAGCCGAGAAACCTGCCACCACTGGTCGATGAGAGATCGCCCTCCTGGAGCTTCGCATCATAATCCGGGCTGATCGGCCGACCGGTTCTTTGATCATGATCGAGACCCTCCCAGGAGCGCCAGACGCCATGAAGTTGCCGGGGACCATTGACGCTGGCCACAGCCGAGGCAGGCGCCGTAACCCGGGCGTCGGGACCGGTCATGAGCTGCAATTGCGACAAGGCCATCTGAAGTGAGAGCCGCGCGTTCGCCTGGGCAATGGCTTGACTGTTCGACTTCGTGCCGCGGAGCGAGATGGAGCTGAGGCTCAGCAGGCCCAAGGCTAGCAGCACGAGGACTGTCATTAAGGAAATGGTGACAAGAAGCGCGAATCCGCGTGGTTGGCGGGCAGAGGACGAAGGCCGTCTCCTGGAGATGGTGGGTTTGTTTTGCATACTCACGTCGTGGCAAAGCCGTTGGTGATTTTCGTTGTTTGGGTTTGGAAAAATCCCTGACTGACGGGACCGGCGAAAACACCGGAACCCCCAGAAAAAGACTCATCATATGTAAATACGTCCGATTGATACGAAACGTTAACGAAAAACACGTTGCATGCCGGAGGAAGTCTCCAGGTCTTCCGAGCTATGAGCCCGCCGGGGGCAAGAACCGGGTGAGGCGGAGCGGGAAATCCGTTGAAACGAGGGGGCAGCAGGTCCCAGAGCGATCAAGCTCGGGAGAAAGCCGGTTCCATCTGAATCTTTTCGGACCAAGATGGATAGGATCCCCCGTCGCCAAGGCTATGGCGGGACAGGTGGGTAGGATTTTGAAATCATGGTCCTCGGTTCAGGCTAGAATTGAGGTTTAACCATGAGGATCATCAAGGTCGTCGAATCTCGTTGCCTTCATCCTAACGATCCCATCCCTCCTTGGACCCATTCCTTTCGTGGCTTGATCGCCCTGCAGCAGGTCCCCATCGCTCAGGAAAGGGCGGGGCTGATGCGGGTCAATTGCCACAGATCCTAGCGCTTCGCAGGCCAGGGGAGCGAGGCGCCCTTTTCGAGCTGAATCTCGTCGCTCAGCTCGCCCTCATGGTAGACGCGGAATTTGCTGTCGCGAGTCGCGCGGAAGAGCGCTTGGGTGAGCTTGCCCTCGTCCCAGGAAATATCAACTTCGAGACCGCCTCGAGCACGCAGGCCCATGACCTTGCCCTTCGCCCATTCCGAGGGCAAAGCGGGCAGTAGGTGAAGGATATAGGGCGCATCGACCAGCCTTTCATCCGGCACGACCGGAACGAAATGTTTCGGGTTCTGCGGGCTTTGCTTGTAAGCGACAAAGGCTGCCTTTCCGATCGTCTCGGCGGCGGGATCGACGCTCCGAAGATGGCTTTGGAGGAGCATCTCGCAGACCCCAGCGCCGCCGCCAAAGTTGCCATCGATCTGGAATGGTGGATGGAAATCGAAGAGGTTGGCGTAGGCCCGCTTCGAGGTGAGAAATTGGTAGATCTTGTGGGCCCGGTCGCCGTTGTGAAGCCGTGCCCAGAAATTGGTCTTCCAGCCCGTGCTCCAACCGGTCGATTCGTCGCCGCGGTGTGCCATCGTGATGAGTGCCGCGTCGTTGAGCGCCGGCGTCGTGAGCGGCGAGATGTCGCGCCCCGGGTGCAGGGCGATCAGATGGGAAATGTGGCGATGTTTGTTTTTCGGATCATCGCGGTCGTCGGGCCATTCCTGAAGCTGGCCGTGCTTGCCGATCTTTTGCGGGCTGAGTTTCGGGATCATTTCCTGAAGCTCCTTCCGGAATTCCTCATCCACGCCGAGGAGGTATGAGGCCTCAATGCAATCGGTGAAGAGTCCGAGGATCAACTGCTGGTCCCAGGCCGCACCCCAGGCTTGCTTGTTCAGCTTGCCCTTTCCGTAGTTGTTCTCCGGTGACCAGGTGGGAAACACAACCAGCGTGCCGTCTTTCCACGGTGCCAGATGGGCCACGAAGAATTCGGCCGCGCCCTTCATGATCGGGTAGGCTTCTTCAAGAAACTTCCGGTCACCACCAAAAGCGTAGTGCTCGAACAGGTGCTGGCTCAGCCAGTGTCCCGCCTGCTGCGCGCGACGGCCATGCTCGTTCTGCGCGGTGAAACCGAACACGTTTCCGTTGAGCCCCATGCTCCATCCCTGATCGATTCCGAAAGTCGTGCGGGCGGTGTGTCTTCCCGATTCCGAAATCACCTTCATGTAGTCGAAATACGGGCTGAAGGATTCCGGCAAGTTGGCCGTTTCCACCATCCAGTAGTTCATCGTCAGGTTGATGTCGGTGTGGTAGTCGCAGTTCCATGCCGGCTGGAGGCTGGCGTTCCAGAGCCCCTGCAGGTTCGAGGGAACCGGCGCGCCGCGCGAGCAGCTGATCTGAAGGTATCGGGAGAAGTTGAAATAAAGGTTCTCGAGCTCACGACTCGCTTTCTTGACGAGTTTGTCGGTCGTGACACCGGAGGGCTTGAAGTCGAGCTCGAGGCGGCAGCGTTCCATCAGCTCGGTGACGTCGGCGACATGCGCCTTTCTAACAGCATCATAGCCCAGGGTGGTGGCGGCGTTGATTGCCTTGTCGCAGTCGCCGCGATAGTCACGACCCTTGAAGGTCGGATAGTTGGGCAGATAGTCGGTATGGCCTGCGAGAAAGATCCGCACATCGCTGGCACCGGAGACCTTCACCGAACCATCGGGCTGGGCGCTCACTTCGCCATCCGCAGCCTCGATCTGGACGAGCTGCATGAACTCCATGTTGTCCTCGACCATGGAAGCCTCGCCCAGCAGGGAAATACGGCCGTTCTCGGCCGTCACTTTGCTGTCCTTGTGAAAGGTATTAGCGCTGATCGTCAGATCGAGCCGAGCTCCATCCGCGGTGTAGCGCATCGCCACGACATCGTGGGGGAAGCTGCAGAAATACTCGCGGGTGAAGTCGCCGCCATCCAGTGAGTAGCTGACGTTTCCCACGCCATTCCGGGCATCGAGTGAGCGCTTGTAGTTCTTTGCCTTGCTGGCGTCGTGCCCGGTCGAAATGACCAGGTTGGCAAAGGGCGCGTAGTTGCCCAGCGGCTCCTTCGAGCTGAGATATTTGGTGGAAATGCCCTCCATGCTCTCCGGGCCTGATCCCATTTTTTCCTGACGGTATGTCTCCCGCACTTTCTCGAAGTCTTCGGGACTTACCTTGCGCGCCGATGACTGGGCCGCCTCATCCTGACCCCGCTTGGTGTTCATCCAGAGCGTGATGTCGTTGAGCATCAGCTGCTCTTCCGCGATGCCGCCGGAAAACATCGCGCCGAGTCGACCATTTCCCAAGGGAAGGGCCGTCTTGATGAAATTGGGCTCCTTGTTCTTGCCGTCGGACTTGATCAAGTCATTGGCGGCCGGGCTGTCGTAGTGAAGCACGAAACGTTCGTCGGCTGCCACCGGTGCAATGGCATGCAGGGCAAACACCCCGAAGATGGAGATCACTAATGGCTTTTTCAGGAGCTGATTCATGGCAAGAAAAGAGGGATGAGGGCGGACGACGAAGTAGGACTCGATCCGACAAACAATAGCTTCAGTTTCCGCTCTTCCAGAGTTTGATGTTGTCGACGTCGTTTTTGGAGTCCTTGCCTTTGACGGAGGATCCGGCTTCGACGTATTCGGTCAGCTGGGCAAGCAATCGCTCGGCCGTTTCAGCGTTTGATGTGTAGAGGTTGTTCTGTTCGCCCGGGTCGGCGTCGAGGTCGTAAAGCTGAGCTTTCGGCAAGCCCTGTTTCTTTGCTTGAGCTTCCTTCGGTGCCATCCAGCCACCTGATCCGTAGGCCAGGATGAATTTATGCTTTCCTTCACGATAGGAAAAGTGGCCGCTGACGCTGTGGCTGACGATGCCCTTTCTTGAGAAGTCCGTCTCTTCTCCCTTGAAGATCGGCAGGATGCTCTCGCTATCCTCAGCGGCATTTTTCGGCAGCTCCTTGTCGAGGAGGTCGGCACAGGTTGCCATCAGGTCGACCTGGCAGACAAGGTCGTCGGACACGCTGCCCGGCTTGATCACTTTCGGCCATTTCACGAGGAAGGGCACGCGGTGACCACCCTCCCAGATGTCAGCCTTGGCACCGCGAAATTGGGCGCTGGCGAAGTGACCGTGGCTTTCCAGGTTCTTGAAGTTCCCGCGCGGCGAGCAGCCGTTGTCGCTGGTGACGATAACGATCGTGTTTTCGGAAATTCCCTTGCCATCGAGCGCCTTGACGACTTGGCCGACCACATCGTCGGTCTGCATCACGAAGTCCGCGTAATCACCCATGCCGCTTTTTCCCTGCCACTTCTTCGTCGGAACGATTGGCGTGTGCGGGGAGGGCAGGGGCATGTAGATGAAGAATGGCTTGTCGCTTTCGTATTCACCGATGAACTCAACGGTTTCTTCCGTAAGCTTGACGAGCACCTCGATGGCTTCAAAGTCCTCGCTTGCCGGGCCATCACGGTGGAATGCCTTCACGTGGGTGCCTTCCCCGATCCAGTTGCGTTTGCGGATCCAGACGTATGGAGGGAAGTCGAGTGAAGCGGTGATACCAAACCAGGATTCGAATCCCAGGTCAACCGGGCCACCCTTGATCTCGCCCTTCCAATCGATGTTGGAGAGTTCAGCCGGGGGAAAGGCGCCTTTGCCCTTCTTTGCTTTCAAGCCTGCGCCTGCCTTTGCCTTCTTCCCGTCGGTGGTCGCAATGCCAAGCCCCAGATGCCACTTTCCGATCATCGCGGTGGTGTAACCGTTGTCCTTGAGGAAGCTGGGGACGGTCATGCGGTCTGTCGGGATCAGCGGTTCCCCGTAACCGTCGAGCACGCTGCTTTGAAGCTTCGTTCGCCAGTTGTAGCGACCTGTTAGGATGCTGTAACGAGTAGGGGTGCACACGGAAGAGGTCGTATGGGCGTCGGTGAAGGTCATGCCTTGCGCGGCGACCTTGTCCATGTTTGGAGTCGCGATCTTGCCGCGCTCCGGGTTGAGGCACTGAACGTCGCCATAGCCGAGGTCGTCGGCGAGAATGAAGACGATGTTGGGCAAGGATTCCGCGCTGGCCTGCGCGAGGCTTCCAAGGACGAGGCTGAGGATGACATGTGAAAGTTTCTTCATGGGTTTTTGTCTATCTGAGTTTCGACTTTTAGGGAGTGGCCTCCGAGTGGAGCTCGGCGGTTTTTGCACGGAGCTTTCCTAACAATTCCGCGTATTCCGGATTTGAAACAAGGTTGTTCTGTTCGAGGGGATCCGCTTCCAAGTCATAGAGCTCCTCGATCACCGGATGGTGCTCGAAGTATTTGAAATACTTGTAGCGATCCGTGCGCACACCGCGGGAACGATACGAGCGATTGTTTGCAATGATCTCATCGTTCAGGGCCTTGGCCTTCTTCGGATTGTTCTGGACCTTGAAAATCTCCTGAATGAAGAAATTTTCCATAAGCACCGAGTCCCGCCACTTGCCGGTGTCCTGAGTGCCGTCCAACAGGCCCTTCAAATCCTGCCCCTTCATCGCTTTCGGCACCTCCACCCCGGCCAAAGAGAGCATGGTGGGGGCGAGGTCGGCGGACGAAACCATCGCATCGACGCGCCGGCCGCGGTCCTCCTTGCCGGATCTGCCGTCGAAGATGATCAGCGGTTCCTTCATGGCTTCATCGTAAAGAATCGCCTTGTCGTAGATCCCATGCGAGCCATGGAAGCGTCCGTTGTCGCTGGTGTAGATGATGATGGTGTTGTCCATCACGCCCATCTCTTCGAGCTTTTCGACCAGCCGGCCGACCTGCTGGTCGACGGTGTAAGCTTGCACGGCAAATCGACGCGCCAGCTTCTGATAGAGTTCGGGCGTCGAAGTCCGGTCCATGTGCAGGTAGGTGCCTCGGCAATGGTCCAGCACCTTGGGGAGCTGCGTGTTCTTCCCTTCAACCCAATTCCCGGGAACCCACATCTGCTTGTCCTCGAAAAGCTTCACGTGCGGGCCATACATGTCGCTGTCGCGATCGTTTTTCACCGCATCAAAGCTGACAGAAAGGCAGAATGGCTGAGTTTTCGGCTGGGTTTCGAGAAAGCGGATCATGGCATCGCCCTTGATCAGGGTGCGTTCCTTGGGATCGCGGTCTTTTCGATAAATCTTCTGAAGCTCCTCGTCGTCTTTCGGGAAGTGCGGTCCATGCTTGCTGGTGGTGGAGATGCCCGCAAAGAAATCGAAGTGCTCGGCGACGGTCTTCGACATGCTTTCCAATCGAATCCCGAACTTTCCGATGAAGCCGGTTCGATATCCCGCGTCTCTCAATCGGGCAGGGTAGCTGTCGGCAAACTCTTCCTTGGGGAGGGTGCGATTGTAGGGGTAGGTGAATCCCACCTTGTGGTCCGAAAAGTAGCGACCGGTAAACATCGTCGTGCGACTCGGCATGCAGATCGCCACGGCGTAATAAGCATTGTCGAACACCACCGCTTGCTCGGCGAGCTTGTCGATGTTCGGAGTCAGCACGTCGGTCCTCCCATAACATCCCAGCGTGTCCCATCGCTGGTCGTCGGTCATCAGGAACACGATGTTCGGCTTTTCCGGATCCGCATGGACGCCGGTGGCCGAAATCATCAAGAAGGCTATCGTCAGGATTTGTCTGATCGGCATCGGTAAGGTTGTTCGGGAGGTCGCTCGATTTGGCGTGTTACTTCTGCCCACTCTTCCAGAGCGTGATGTCTGTCACGTCGTTCTTTGCGGCGGGGCCTTCGGTGCTTCGTCCGCGTGTCACATCCTCTTCGAGTTGTGCGAGCAAGCGGGCGGACACTTCCGGTTGGGACTCGTAGAGGTTGGTGGTTTCTCCCGGGTCCGCTTCCATGTCGTAGAGTTGGGCGACCGGCGCACCCTGCTTCGTGGCCTCGTTTTCCTTCGGACTGGTCCAGCCACCGGAACCCCGAGCGAGCAGCAATTTCCATTTTCCCTGGCGGTAGCCGAAATGGCCGCTGATCGAATGATGAATCACGCCTTCGCGCGTGGAGACGATGGGTTGACCCGCCAATGCAGGCAGGAAACTCACACTGTCTTCCGCGGCCTTTTCCGGCAGCGTTTGCTCGAGGATGTCCGCACAGCTTGCAAAGAGGTCGGTGTGGCAGATCAGCTGCTTCGATGTCGATCCCGCCTTGATCTTCCCGGGCCATCTCACCAGGAAGGGGACGCGGTGACCGCCGTCCCACAGGTCGGCCTTGGAACCTCGTAGGTGGGCGCTGGGGTAGTGGCCCATTTTTTCGAGCTTTGGAATGTCAGCCACCTTCGAGCAACCATTGTCCGCCGTAAAAACCACCAGAGTATTTTCGGCAAAGCCATTGCGATCCAGGGCTTCGAGGATTTGGCGCACTCCGTCGTCGGTTTGCATCACGAAATCGGCGTAATCATTGAGGCCGCTGCGGCCCTTCCACTCCTGCGTCGGAACAATCGGTGAATGCGGGGATCCATAGGGGACGTAGAGAAAGAAGGGCTGGTCCTTCGCTTCGGCACGCCCATCGATGTACTCGACCGCCTTGCGGGTCAGCCGCGGCAACATGTGGATTTCGTCCTCATGGGCGATCACCTTGTCGTTCTCGATCACCCCCTTCATGTCGCCGGCGTGATGGAAGCCGTGAAAATAGTCGAAGCCACGGTTTACCGGGCCATCGGGAATCCTGCTCCCGACCGGTGCAAGCCCACCTTTCTTGCCTTTTCGCTTCAGGATCTCGCCACTCTCAGGGTCGGCATATTGAAAGTTCAGATGCCATTTGCCGATAATCGCGGTGTGGTAGCCCTGCTGCTTCAAAAAGCTGGCGACCGTCGGGCGGTCCTCAGCAATCAAACAGGGAGCAAAGCCCTGCACCACTCCCTTCTGCAGCTTCGTGCGCCAACTGTATCGGCCTGTTAGAAGGCCGTAGCGCGTGGGAGTGCAGACTGCCGACCCCGAATGCGCATCGGTGAACGACATGCCTTCGCGCCCAATGCGATCGATGCCTGGTGTGGGGATTTTTCCCCGATCCGGATTGAGGGACTGCACGTCGCCGTAACCCTGATCATCGGTCATGATGTAAACGATGTTAGGTTTCGCGGATGCAAAACCAAGGCTGGCCATGCCAGCGACCAGGATAGCGAGACTGAGACGATTCATAAACTTGTGAGGAAAAGGGGAGTCGTGGGTTTCAAGGTTGTGGGGCATCCTCCTGTTGCGCCGTGAGCAATTTTACGTCGGTGAAGTAAGCGCCGCCTGCCTTGCCTTGCTTGTCGAAAAGGTAGGTCACCAGTTCGGTCGATCCGGCGGGCAGATCCAACTCGAAGGACACGCCTTTGCTTCCCGGTTCGACCGATGTTTCCCTTTCCTGTCCGGCAATCTCAACTTTCGCGCGCACCGCGACGACGGGTTTGTCCGCCTCTTCCGGCCACTGGCGCAGGGTGATTCGGTAGCGCCCGGCTCTCTTCACATTCACCAACCACGGTCCCGTCACTTTCGGTAGCTTCCTGATGGCACCGAAATTCCATGGCGGGTTGCCCTTTTCCATTTGCCAGTCCTGAGAGCAGAGCACGGTGGGGTTCTGATCCGGGTTGCCGAGGTCGATGCGCACTGGCGTCAGACGTGGAGAAACCCGCTCCCAGAACGGATCGTAGAGCGCTCGCAAACGCTCAACTACTTCAGGGTGCTCGGACGCGACATCGTTTCGCTGGGCCGGATCGGCCTCGATATCGAAAAGATATTGTCCGTCCGAATTCACCAGCCGCCAGCGCTCAGTCATCACTGTCGAAAAGGCGAGGGGACCCGGTGGCATGGCCTTGCCATGAGCACCGCCGTGGTACTGCACCACATGATGCTTTCGCTCCAGCGGCTGTCCCTTGAGCAATGGCTTCAGGGAAACTCCGTCCAGATCATATCCCTCGGAAACCGGAACATCGCAGAGGTCTGCTAGAGTCGGCAGCACATCGATGTGCGCCGCAATGGTCCCGATGTCCTTGCCGCCACTCAAGCCGCCCTTTGGCCAGTGGATGAAAAACGGCACGCGATGACCACCGTCGTAGACCGAGGATTTCTTACCGCGCATCCCGGCGTTGTAACCGACCAGAGCCTCGGAATCCAATCCCTTGAACTTCCCGCCCGCAGAAGTGCCGTTGTCGGTCATGAAGATCAGGATCGTGTTCTCGGCCAGGTCGAGCTCGTCCAGTCGCCGACGCAGGATCCCCATGTTGTGATCGATGTTGGCGATCATTCCGTAAAAGTTCGGATTCGGAACCTGCTTGTTGCCTTGGTAGGGCTTCGCCCACTTCAGAGGAACGTGATAGGGGCCGTGCGGGGCGTTCAGCGCAAGGTAGAGGAAAAAGGGCCGATCCTTGTACGTTTCGACAAATCGAATGCTTTCGCGAAACCAGACATCGGTGCAGCAACCCTCGAATTTCTCGAAGACGCCCTGCTTGTTGTCAGACGTCGCCCGCTCGTAAGTGTCGTCGAAGTAGTCGTTTCCCCAGTAATCCGACGCCTGACCGATCCCGCCGCAACGGTGCCAAAGGACACTTTGGAAGCCGCGGTCCTGAGGTCGGTGCGGCGCGTTGTCGCCAAGGTGCCACTTGCCGACCATGCCAGTCACGTAGCCGGCGTCGGCAAACAGGTTGGCGATCGTTTTCTCATCGGGGTGCATCATCGTGCGCCCCGAGCTGGTGCGGTAGGCGCCCGTCACCCCCGGATGATTTCCCGTCATCAAGGCCGCCCGCGTCGGCGTGCAAAACGGGCTCACATGGAAGTCGGTGAAACGCACCGACTCGGCGTGAAGCTTGTCGAGCTCCGGCGTCTTCAAGATGGGATTCCCATGACAAGCGAGATCGCCATAACCCTGGTCGTCGGTCATCACCAGGATGATATTGGGTTTCTCCTGCCCGACGGCCATGACCGCCAAAGCACCGCTGAGAAGCAGGGTGATCGCTCTGTTCATCGTATTGGGTTCGTGAAGGCTCTTACTCGAAAATCATTTTGATTCCATCCAGTATCGGCTTGGACTCGTTCTCAGTGGTATCGGTGAGTTTGACCTCGAACCGAAACCCATAACCCTCAGGGAGTTCGCTGAGATCCATCGAAGCGGGAGTTTTCGCGACTTGTTTGGCGAAGCCCGGAATGTAGTCGTAGCTTTCCTTCACCTCCTGCCAGTCGCTCCACTGATCGACGGAGCCATCCTTGTCGGTATCCACGCCAACGCGCACTTCCACGCCATCGACCCATGGTCCGGAGCTCACGTAGTCGGTTTTCATTTGGGTCGCCAGATAGAACTGGCCTTCGGCAAACATGATGTCGGGGTCCGGGTGTCCCGAGCCGAGCTTGCCACAAAACTTGAAGGGCTCGTCGATACTGGGCGAAGTGAACCAAGCCACGCTCATCGCCTTCTTGTCTCCGTGGGCGGTGGAGGGATCGAAGTCACAGAAAAGGTAATGCTGGCCACCGATCGAGATCGCCGCCCAATCACCGAAGGCATCCTGAGCCGGCTCATGGATCTCATACTTGGCAAAGGCAGCCATCTTGCCCGGTTGGATGCCATGATAGGTCTTCTTGCCTTCGTAGACCTTGCCGGGGAAATTCTCCGGATCCTCCTTGTGCCAGTGCGGGTGAAGATACTCGGCAAACTTTCCGGTCGGTTCGGTGCGCTCGTCCACTGCGGGATCCACGATCTTGAAATCGCCCGTGCCGTCATCGCTCACCGCATGACCCGCCAGCGGCGAGTCCCAGGCATGACGACTCGCGTCGATCGGGCTCCAGTCTTCGTAGATCAGATGAAATTTTCCGTCGAGATCGCGAATGATCGCGCAATCCGATCCATCCGAGGGGTCCTTGAAGGCCATGCCCATCTTCTTCCCGACCTTTCCATCCGTTAGATCCTCATCGATGATCAGATGCGGGTCCTGGTCGTTCGGGAAGTCATAGTAGAAGTAGGCTTTCCCGTCCGCGACCTCGGCGGTGGTCAGCCATTTGCCCTGCGCATCGGAGACCGGCCCGTGGTGCACCCAGTTCTCCATGTCCCGGCTCTGCCAGGCGTGATAACCGCCCAGTGATTTTTCCAGACCTCCGGGGGCATCGAACTGCTTGGGATCCGAAGTCGTTTTCAGCGGGACATCAAAGCCCTCAAGCTCCGCCACCGCACCGACACCTTCTCCCTTCTTTACCGTGTTTCCATAGCGCCCGAACATCCAGTAGTTGTCCGGTCCCATTTGGAGAAAGACCGGGGCGTCTTTAAGGTTCGATGGCCCGATGTTTTTCACCGGCTGCCAGTTTAACCAAACGGGGGACTGACGGATCGTCACGGCCTTCGCGCGACGCTTCTCAGGAAAGGCTTTCAGACCACTCTTCAATGTCGCCGTCTTGCCGGTCGGCGAAGCCATTCCGTTCTCGATCTTCAGATCATCCTGATTCCCGACCTCCTCGGCCCACTGCTTCTGGGTATCGATGGTCCAAGCATCCGCTGCGATGGAGACTCCTTGCACAGCAAGAAGCAGAGTGGCGGATGCCGCGACAGTTGCTGAATGTCTGACTGATGGGGTGCTCATGAAATGTTCCTCTAAAGATGGTCGGGCGATCGTTTCGAATCGAGCGCGAGTGGTTCCGGAGTTCCCGGAGCGAAGCCTCGTGACTGGGTCCACCCACGCAGGGAAAGTCCTACGGAGCCCCACTGCAGAACTTTCGGAAATGGGCGTCAGCTTCCGCTATTTCCTCTTTCGCCTGGTGTCGCCGTCGTCGTTTCCGTCCAGATCCACCGCTTTGGTTCCGCTCAGCACCTGATCGACATTCTTTTCAACCACATTCGGATGATGCTGCTCTTCGTCGGTGATGATCTCAAACGACCAGGCATACTCGCTCTTTCCAAGATCCGATGGTGGGGAAATCTGAAGACCTTGAGGCGTCATCTCGGACGACACTGCCGCCGCAGACCCCAGCAGGCGTACGGACTTCACCGCTTCCGCCTTCCAGCCGGCTGTTCCGCTGATAAGGAACGCTGCGGTGGGTTTCCGAAGCTTGATGGCGTAGAGCTTGGTCCCCTTGGTGGTGAAGGCGAGATGCTCATCCGCCTGCCCGCTCTCTTTCCAGTATCGCGAGCCATAGATTGCCTCGCCATTGATCGTGAGCCAAGCACCCATCGCCTTCAGTCGCTCGAGCTGCGGTTCGGGAATCGTGCCGTCCGCCTTCGGGCCAATGTTGATCAGAAAGTTCCCATTGCGGCTGATCACCTCGATCATTTCACGAATGATGCTCTCGACGGACTTATACTTGTCGCCCTCCAGATAGCCAAAGGAGGTGCCGAACGTCGTGCAGCTCTGCCATTTTGGTCCGATCACCTTCAGCTTGAGGTTATCTTTTTCGAGGCAGCCGACACCATCCGGCCAGTTGCGGTTGGCACCCTTGTTATTGACGTAGACCTCCGCACCGCGGGCGGCCCCATCGTTCATGAAATCGGTCATCATCAGTCGAACCTGATCATCGAAATACTGAACCTCTGGCTTGGCTTTTCCTCCGCGCACCTTGTTCCCATCCCGCGTATAGATCGGAAAATCATCCATCCACAGGAAGTCCGGCTGATACTTCGTCTGGATCTCTTTCCAGCGCGCCACGTAGTCGTCGACGAACTCCTTGCTGGTGCCGAAGGGACCGTAGAGCGAGGCCGCCTCCGGGACCCGCTTGATTTCCTCGACAATGTCATCCTGGGGAACGGCATCGACGACATATTGCTTCTTCGCGAAAAACGACTGATGGCGCTCGCGATGGTAGGAAGGCGCGTATTTGAGCCCGCGTTTCTTCAACGCCTTGCCGAGATCCCCAACGAGGTCGCGTTTCGGTCCCATGTCTTTCGCGTTCCACGGTGTTAGATCCGAGTCCCAGTTCGCCCAACCGTCGTGGTGTTCCGCGGTCATCACCACATACTTCGCACCGACCTGCTCGAAGAGTTCCGCCCAGCCGTCCGGATCCCACTTCTCTGCCTGGAACTCCGGAATGATGTCCTTGTAACCGAACTCCGGCGGATTCGCGCCCCAGCGCTCCTTCATGTATGGGTAGTAGTGTTTGGGATCGGTGTAGAACATCTTCGGCACGTGCTCCGAATATCCGCGCCCCCCCTTGCGATAGCCAATCACGCTGTAAGGGCCCCAGTGGATGAAAATGCCGACCTTGCCGTCATCAAACCAGGCCGGCACCGGCATCTTCTGCAGCGACTCCCACGAGCCGTCATAGGGTTTCTGGTCCGTCTGCGCGGGAACCAGGGACGTCGAGGAGATGGCGAAGGTGGCAAGCCACGGAAGTAGGTTTCGCTTCATTTGATAGGTTTTGGGAAAGTCGGATTATCGCAACGCGACATAGCAATGTCCCCCCTGAAGTTCTTCACGGCGGGGTTTCGTGAAGAACCAAGGGGATGACCGCCCTAATGACTTGATTACTTACGACGGCGGATCATCAGAGCCACCGCACCAAGTCCGAACAGTGCTGTGCTGGAAGGTTCAGGAACGACGTCGCCAGTGATCACCAAATCGTCGAATCGCATCCGGTCGTTATTGTTATTCTGAGCGGTAAAGGTCAGGGTCCACACGACAGACTTGTCTGTGGAAAAGTCCGCGAAATCAAAGGCTGATCCCGAGTCATCAAGCGGGACACCCTGGACAGGGTCAAAGGTCCCAGCCGCAACCGCCGCCGCCCCGTCGATACTATAGGAGAGATCAATCCTGATATTACCGGAATTCTCCGAAAACTGTCCTGAAAAACTTTCGTAGCTGATCGTTTGGCCGGATGTCCCCGAGGTCGTGAATGACGAACTGTCCGCTATTGTCGTCGAAGTCCTGATGGGAGAGACGTGGTGCGCGCCCAGACTTCCGTTGTAATAGTTGCCTCCAGTAACGGAATTGTTATGGTAGATGAATCCGGTCAGACCGGTCACCTGAAAGCCGGTCAAGGTATCCGGGACGAAAGTGTCAGCGGTTGCGCCGGCTGTTCCTCCCTCAAAATCGAACGAGGCGAGAGTTGCCGCTTGGACGGCGACCGGGAACAGCGTGAGGGCGATGCCTGATAGCAGAGCGCATTTGGTGTGTTGTGGTATCATGGGTTTGTTGGGTTTATTGCCGGTGTTTTCCCGTGGATGGCTCGGCTCGAGCCATTTCAGCATGAGAAGCCTGACAGGTCGGAAGGGATTCCGCCATCCCCTGTTTGGTGGATGGTGGCAAGAGCCGGATGACTCCGGGGCGCATTCGCTGGATCCCGAAACGATTGGAGGCGGTATCGCGGCCATCAGGGAAGCGTCACGCTAACCCGCACAAAGAGTTTCGCGGGCACGGGCCCTGAGGTGACCGATGCGGTGACTTCCACCGATTCATACTCAGGGGTATGGCCATTCGCTGGAGTTCCGGTGTCGCCAGTTGCGAAGCTCACGGTGCTGGTGCCGTCGCTTTCACCGCTGTTGTAAAACGTGACCAGATCGGTGGACCATTGATAGGTGACCGTAAGCTCACTGATATCAACCGGCCGGTCATGGGAGAACACAAGGTCACCTGTGACGGCCCCGCTTGCGTCAACACCGCGTAGCTCGGAACCGAAGGCCTCGGCCACCAGAGGGTCGGAGTTCCAGAAGAAGTATTCGTAAAGGTTGCTTCCGTCTCCATCAGGGTCATCCGAGGGGCCGCTTTCCTTGCCGGGGCTGCCGTCGAGACCATTGGCCGCTGCCCACGAATCAAACGGGGATGTCACGACGATGGGGCCCACCGGCTGCCATCCGGCCGCATTCAGTGCGGCGACCAGGGATGAACCGGAATGACCGAAATCAGCAGAATTATTGTCAACGAAGGCCTGGTCGTAGAACGCACCGATCGCAGTGGGCCCGTCGAAACCACCTAGATTGGTGATTAGCAGGTTACCCACATCACTGCCCAATGCCACGGTTCCGCTAAAGTTGAAGTCAGCCCCTGTGAAATCGACCGCATTCGCAGCATTGGCTGCATCGCTTGCTCCGGAACCGTCATTGAAAAAGGCTAGGTTGGCAGCACCGGCAACAAGTGAGGTTCCAGTGAGGTTAATATTCCAGACTGAGTCCGCGAAAGTGGCTCCGGTGTAGGCAGTGCCTGTCACTGGATCATGGCGGAACATGTTGATTCGATGATCGCCGTCCCCATTTGAAGACGGAATCCAGTTGAAGGTCACTCCGGAAAAGTCGGCATCCACAATCGTGGCAAAGAGGAAGGGCTGATTGCCACCGCCACCGGTTCCTACGTTGATCGTACTGCCGCTAAAGTCCGCGCCAGTAAAGTCATCCCCCCGGAATGCGTTGTTCTGGTTCCCCAAGTCCAAAGTCAGTCCGCTGAAGTTGCTTCCAGAGAAGTTCCCGATCCCAGCACCCGTGAGCGATGAAGCTGAGAAATCAATCGCAGTGAGCTCGTTGAGTGAGGTGAAATCGATGCCGCTGAAGTCACTAGCGTCAATATTTGGATTGTAGCCGGTGGCAAAGTTCCAGGTGGCGAGGTTACCGGTATTTGAGAGTGAGTTCGCCGACTGATCAAATGGGGAGGTGGTAGGAGTTCCGATATCGTAAGTGATGAAGGATAGGACCAGAGTGCCGGTGGACTCTGAGAAGGTCCAGATCTCGTTTCCATTGCTTAGGGTCCATACATTCGGGTCTTCCAGGCTTTCCGCGAAGGCTCCGAGTGAGCTGTTCACGCTGAAGGTTGAACCATAGAGTTCGTTCAAGGTGCTGACATCGATCGGTGTCCAACGGTTTCCAGCGGAAATGTCGGCCCCACTCAAATCGAAGAAGATCTCACCATTGAGATCCACGAATCCGGCATCGGGATCACCATGGATTCGGTTGGTGGTTCCGTTTGCTGTCGGAGCGAAACTGACTCGTCCGCCGTCCTCAAGTGTCAGGTAGCCATCCACGACATTGGTATCGCCCGTGTGGGCGTGGGTGCCCGTGAAATTGGTGATACCTCCGCCCGTGAATGAGATGAGCGTGGCGGTCTTGATCCCATTGGCATCCGAGCTGTTCACCGTGTAGGTGACCTCGTCATTCGTGAATTCAATGGTATCGACGTCGACACCTCCAGCGGCGACGGTGATGTTACTGACCGTTACAGGTTTGGAACCGGAATCAAAATATTCGTCGGCGAACACTGCTTTTCCAGAGGTGGCAGTCGCGGAATCGAAATCAGTAACCGCAAGGGGGGAGGCCTCGAAATTCGTGCTGAAGTTTGCCGTGGTGCTCTGGTCCCAGGTGGCTCCGCCGGTGCCGGTCCAGTAGATCGTCGCGGGAAGTGGAACTCCGGGACCCACCAATTGCCACCCTGCAGCACTCAAGTCGATTTGCAGGCCCGCCGCAGTCGCGTAGTCAAACTCCGCAAAGTTGTTGTTGACGAATTCCGCATCAAAGAAGGCCCCAATGGGCGTCTCACCGTCGAATCCGCCGAGATTGGTCACGAAAATGGTCGCAATTTCGTTGGCCAGCGTGGCGGCGCCTACTCCGGTGAAATTGAAATCCGCCCCCGTGAAATCGACCGCACTCGTAGCGGTCGCCGCATCGGTCGCCCCGGATCCGTCATTGAAGAGCGCCACAGAGGAAGCGGCATCAAAACTTGTGCTATTGAGGGTGATGTTCCAAACCGAGTCTGCGAAGGTGGCGCCTGAGTATTGGGTTCCGGAGGGTTCTTGCTGACGGAATATGTTGACCCTCAGTCCATTTGACTGGTGAACGTAAGGTGCCCAGTCGAAGGTCACTCCGGAAAAGTCGGCATTCGCAACCTTGGCGTCGAGGAAGGGCTGATTCGCATTATTTGAACCGCTACCTATGCCAATGGTCAGGCCACTGAAGTTGGCGCCGGAAAAGTCGTCTGCGCGCGCCCAGTTGTTGGTGGTAGTGGTGAAGGGCTGAGGCCCGGTGAAAGTCTGACCGGAGAAATCCACCACCGCGACGTCGGCGTCGATAGCCGATAGTTCTGCGGCAAGCGATAGCCCTGATAGGGTAAAGGGGGCGCAAAGGGAGAAGAGAAGGGGTTTTGATGCTTTCATGGCGGGTTTTTCGAATTCGGGGCTCTTTAAGAGGCGGTTCGCCTCGATGGGTTTCGAGATCGAATATCGCAGAATTGGCGAACTATACCATCCACCATTCGGTGGATGTCCCGCTGTCCTACCTTTCTCCGACCGCTCCTACGCCTTGTGGAAGATGGGGATCCCGTTACTCTGGGCACCGTCGTGCGACGCATCTCAGCCATCGTCATTCTTCTGCTTCTGGCAGGCCTGCTTCCTGCGACCGGCGGTGTCGGGCACGCGCCCCCCAAGCTGGATCAACTCTCCTTGTCGGAATTGGAGGATTTGCAAACCGATATCGATTCCGAACTCGGACAACTCGCCAGCTACGCTCTGCGTGGCGGCACCGGATCGGTGGGATTTCACTCGAAGCCCCATCCCAAGGCCGAGACCCAGGAGGCATTTCGCATCGAACTGGGCGACGAGTTTTTCATCGATCAAGTCGTGCTCGTCCCGACGCTCTGGCGCGAACCGCACGCCGGCTTGGTGGCGGAAGGGTTTCCGATCGAATTCCGGATTCTGGCAGGGACGGACGATACGATTACGGAAGTGGCATCGTTCTCCGCCGATGACAAGCTGATGCCACGGATCGCCCCGCTGGCCGTGCCGATCGAGCCGGTCAGGGCATCCTGGGTCACGGTCGAAGCGACGGTTCTCTCGTCGAGGATTTTCGAGGACAGCTACCTCCTTCAACTGGCCGAGATCATGGTGTTCAGCGGATCTGCGAATGTGGCTGCTCAAAACAAGGTCGGCTCACGGGATTTCGTTGAAGCCAATTTTCATCCGAGCTTCCTCACCGATGGCTTCACCCCCTACCTGATGGATGCCCGAGATGAGGAAGGGAGCCAGGCAATGCTCATCAGAGTCAGCAGTTCGAATCCGCTGCCGACCCTGACGATCGACCTGAAGACACCTCAATCGGTCAATCAGGTCAATCTGCATACCTTCGACACACCGCCATCCATTCCGATGAAAAACTTCATCGGCTACGCCACACCACGGCACGTCGAGGTCACGGGAGCCACGCGTCCCGATTTTTCGGACGAAACCTTGCTGTGCGAGTACCAGTTGAATTCGATTGCCGATGACGGTCCCATCATCACGCGTAGCTTTCCGGAAACACGCTGCCGCTATGTCCGGGTCAACATTCTGGACCATCGCCCGGTCATTTCACGGAACCCGAACCGGAACGTCATCGCATTCTCGGAGATCGAAGTCCTTTCCGGTGACCGCAACGCCGCAGCAGGCGCGACGGTCTCCGCCAACCGCTCCCTCTCGGTTTCAAAAGAAGCCCTGTTCCGGATGACCGACGCCCACAATTACTACGGAGAAATTCTGTCGATACGGGAGTGGATGAACCAACTCTCGCGGCGTCATGACCTTGAGGCCTTGCGTCCCCTCGTTGCTGAGGAACTGGGGGTCCGCTACCTGCGCCAGAAGGCCAGGTTGCGCTGGACCGCCTCGCTGGTGGCTCTGCTCGTCGCCGGCATTGTATTCGTCATCGTGTTTGATCGTTTTCGGCACCTGCGAGAGATCACCCGGATCAAGGAGCGTTTTGCCGCCGACCTTCATGATCAATTGGGAGCCAACCTGCACACCATCGGGTTGCTGAGCGATCTGGCCGAGGAGTCACGTCAGGATGACGTTGAGTTTTCGGGCATCATGCGGCGAATTCGCGACGTTACCCGGCGTTCCGGCCTCTCAGTTCGCAACATGGCAGATCTTCTCGAGTCCCAGGAACTGTTCTCCGGACTGGAACCCGACATGCAACGGATCGCGGAAAGAATTTCGCCCCAACTGGATCACGAGCTCGTCATCGAAGGAAGGGAACACCTCCAACAACTCAGGCAGCGCACCAGCGTCGATCTTTTCCTGTTTTATAAGGAGTGCCTGGTTAATATCTGTCGACACTCCGGTGCAAGCCAACTTCGCACCCATCTCAAAGTGGATCCTCGTGAGATCCTCCTGACGATCAGCGATAACGGGGAAGGGCTCCCGGAATCCCTGAAGGATCAGATTCCTCACTCTCTCGAGCGCCGGGCGCGCCTGCTGAAGGCCAGGCTGAAGGTGGAGAGCTCGCCAGGAGAGGGCACCTGCATTACCCTGAGACTGCGCAGACGCTGGAGAATGCTACCATTTTCTCCCATCGGGTCGGGGCCATCCTGCGCTCCCACCACCCCTCAGAAAACCTCATGATACAACCCATTCGAGTCCTGCTTGTGGAAGACAGTCCCGACTACCGTCAGGTCGTCGAACTCGCTCTCGAAAGGGAGTCCGATATCGACTTGGTCGGCGTCTACGGTGCGGCCGAGGTCGCTTTGCGCGGTCTCCGTGATGCAAAGAGTCGCCCCGAACCGGATATCGTTCTTCTCGACCTTAATCTTCCGGGGATGTCAGGTCTGGAAGCGATTCCCTACCTGAGAAAGGAGGCGCCCGAGGCCAGAATTCTGATCCTCAGTCAATCTGATCGTGAGGCCGATGTGCTTCGTGCGATCTCTGAGGGAGCAGCTGGCTATCTGCTCAAGTCATCGACCGTCAAGCAGATCAAAAATGGAATTCGAACGGTGATGGAGGGCAAGTCGCTCCTTGATCAAGGCGTGGCAAACTTCATGGTGAATGCCATCAGGAACAAGTCCTCCGAACTGATTTTGGAGAAGCCGCTCACCGAACGGGAGATGGAGATTCTCACACTTCTGGGGGAAGGGCTCGTCAAAAAGGAGATCGGGAACCGACTCGGAATCGGATTCGCCACCGTCGCAACTCACATCCGTCACATCTACGACAAGCTTCGAGTGGAGAATGCCCCGGCTGCCATCAGCAAGGCGTATCGCAGCGGAATTCTCCCCCCAAAGGACTAGAGCCCATCCATGTGCAGGTCGGTGCAGGGGCAGTGGTCGGGCACCTATCGCCGCTTGGAGCGGTCTAACATCAGAGCTGAGCGCCAGCGCACCCCGCCGCCATTCCACCTGGGAAGCCAAGCGCTGAGTGAGCCTACCTGGAAACCCTGAAGAAAGCCGAGTCGGCCGGCAAATCTCCTTCTGCGACGGTAATGAGAGCTCCCTCGGTGGTCGCTTCAATGGGGCTGAATGAATCCGAACTCAGATCCGTGGAGACGGAGACCGTGCTGCCAGTGGCGTCCGAATCCAGCAGAATGAAGAAATCACCAGAAGGCGTGAAGCCTACATCAATGATCACAAGCTCTTCTGGTAGGCTCACGAGATTGTGAACAAAGACTCCCTCAGTGGTCGAGTTGTTGAGGGTGTCAGGAGAAATGTCGAAGCTCGTCAAATCACCAATGCCTCCAAAGTTGGTGGTGACGAGAATGCTCTCATTTCCGATTACTATTGGGGGCTCCGCGTCAGGGTCTCCAGGATGGAAATCGCCAAAGGAGTCGTAGGCAATGATCAGGGTGGGATCACCATTGGCATCTTCGCCGACCTCAACGAGACCCAAATTGAGGAATTCCCCCCCAACATTGAACAGGGTCGCAGTAATGCTGACGGTTCCGGTCCGGGGTGTCCCATTGTCGTCGATGGTGATGGGGCCCGAGGTGAAGGTGTAGTTCTGGTCAATCGCTGCGAATCCGGTCCTCACAAAGCCCGAGAAAGGTGCGATGCTGCCGCCATCCGGAACAAAGCCGGGGTCACCATTGAAAATGAAGCCGTTTTGATCGGCAGGTGTTGGTGGGACTGGAGGTTCCGCATCAGGATCACCCGGATCGAATGGCACTGACATGGATGGGCGGAGGAGGTCGATGGTGTATTCCCCATTGCTCTCTTGGTTAAGGGAATCTCCCCCGGAGATGGTCTGCCCACTGGAATCATAAAGAAGACCATCCTCGATGGGGCTTACCGTTCCTGATCCATCGACTGGACTGCTCGCCTTGAAGTCCTGGGAGTAGACAATGGATGAAAGGGTGGGGATTTCCGGAAACGCCTCGACAAGGGTGAACGTCAACACCTCGGCAAAACCATTGTTGGCTCCGATGCTGTTGGCTGCTTCGGCAGCGTCGAAAAAGTTATAAGCCGTCAGGTCTCCGCTGACTCCGAAATTCGTGGTGATGGTGGGGTTCTCGTTCCCGTCGAAATCTCCAAAGGCGTCATAGTCAATGATCAGCACCACCTCTCCGGTAGCATCATCCTCTTCGATCCTGATCAGGTTGAGACTCAAGTATTCGCCACCAACATTGAAGGCGTTCGCGTTGATTGAAACCGTGCCGGTGCGGGGAGTCCCTTGATCGTCGATGGTGATGATGCCAGAGGTGAAGACATAGTTCTGATCAATGCCTGCGAATCCTGCGCTTGGGAAAAAATCCTCGGTGCCGTTCTGTCCAACGGGCACATAGCTTGGGTCAGCATTGAAAATGTAACCGTCATCGGCGCCAGAAATTCGCCCCAAAGCGATGGCATAATCGCCATTGGTGGCCTGGGCTCCTGAATCCCCGCCGGTGATGCTCTGGCTCGAACTAGCATATAGGATGCCATCTTCGATCGTTGCGGGGATTCCTGAGCCATCAACAGGACTGCTGGCAGAGAAGTCCTGGGAATAGATGATGGTTTGCGCCTGGGAGAAATTTCCTCCTGCGAGGAGCGCTGCGAATGTCAGGACTGAATGGAGTTTCATGCGTCTCTATGGGAGCAAATGTTGGTGGAACTCAGCTGGGAAGCATCCTTCGATTTCTTGATGTGAACAGACGGCGCTCATCATCAAGGTGAGCACTCCCGAAAGGGTGCTCATCTGGAGGATCCCAGGCTGTGTCGATATGCGCAGTTTTACCGACGGCGGCGGCCCAGAAGAACGAGACCGGTAAGTCCGAGGAAGGCAACCGATGATGGCTCCGGCACTCCTTCGACCAGGGTGAAGCTCAACACCTCAGCAAAACCATTATTCGCTCCAATGCTGTTGGCGGCTTCAGCAGCATCGAAAAAGTTGTAGGCCGTCAGGTCGCCGCTGACTCCGAAATTCGTGGTGATGGTGGGGTTTTCATTCCCGTCAAAATCACCAAAGGCGTCATAGTCAATGATGAGGGTAACTTTTCCCGTCGCATCGTCCTCTTCGATCTGGATCAGGTTGAGGCTCAAAAATTCGCCACCAACATTGAAGGCGTTCGCGTTAATTGAGACCGTGCCGGTGCGAGAAGTCCCTTGATCGTCGATGGTGATGCTCCCCGTCGTGATCACATAGTTCTGATCAATCCCGGCGAATCCTGTGCCTGGAGCAAAGGTGCCACTCGCACCGCCATTCTGGCCTGCTGGCACATAGCTTGGGTCAGCATTGAAAATATAACCGTCATCAACGGCGGAATTTCGTCCCAGAGCGATGGTGTAATCTCCATTGGTAGCCTGGGCTTCAGAACTACCTCCGGTGATAGTTTGGCCCGAGCTGACGTAAAGGGTGTTATTCAGGATTTCTTCAGGGGTTCCCGAACCATCAATCGGGTTGCTGGCGGTGAAATCCTGAGAATAGATTGTGGCGCTGTGAGCCGCTGAAACACACAGCGATGCGGCCAGAGAGGAGAATAATTTGCGGCGGAGATTCATTGTTGGGCTTTTCTTAAACTTGCCGCGAACCTATGAGAGATCGATCCATCGGATAATCCCAAAAAATGAGGATAGTCGATCCGAACTCCTCAATTCACCGATTTCAAATTCATCGAATTGTAATGAATTTGTGTCTTCCAGCGTCATGCGCCAAAGTGATTGCCGCCAAACTGCAAACTCATATGGGTCTCCACCTGCTTCCCAGGTCTCAATTATCATGAGCTGGGTAGATCCGCCGAGCCGCCCGGCGCTATTGATCCGTCTCGACAGCAAACTCCTGGAAGGCGGTGTTCTCGCCACCACCGCTGGGAGTGACCGGCGAAACCGCCCAGACGATCCATCGGAAGGTTCCAAGGGATTTTCCTTCGATGGCACGCAGGGACGCGGCGGTGAATTCCGACTTGGCTCGGTCGGTCGTATCGATTGTGCCGAGGGCGGTGAACTTGCTCAGATCCCAGCCCGGATCGTTCGTTGCATTGCTTCCGTAGATGGCCAGCTTCTGTGCGCCCCGAGCGCCCTTGTAGTTGTGCGACCAGCTGGTGACAGCTCGCACGGCTTTCGCCGAGCCAAGGTCGATTCGGTAGGCACCGTTCCGCACGCCGTTTGGAAAGACCGGGCCGATGCCCTTGGTAAGTCGACCGTCGCCAAGCGACTTGAGCGGGTCGTTTGAGGTCTTCGGGTTGGCCGTGAAATCACCAGCGCTCTCCGTCGGCTTCAACTCGCGAAAGCCATCGGCCGTCTCAGCCGACTCAACAAGCAACGTAGCGCCTTTCATGACGAAGGGCTTCCAAGTCGGCACCTTCATGGCTGCTGGAGTCCGGTTCTGCGTGCCGCCTTTCGCTGAGGCCGGGGCAGGCGTCTCCGCAGTCGCCTCGGCGTGGTCGATGATGATCTCCTGATAGATCTCTTTCGTCCGCCCGCGCAATTTTTCCAGCACTTCCGCGTGTTCCGGGCTGTCGACGAGGTTGTTCATCTCGGAAGGATCCTTCTCCAGATCGTAGAGTTCCTCGATGACAGGACTATGTTCGTAGTAGATCAGATACTTGTATCGCGCATCGGTCACACCCCGCGATCGGTAGGACTGGTTCTCAGCAATCATTCGCTCGTTCACCTCCGCGACCTTCGGATTCCTGCGCTGTCCATGGAGCTTCGAGAGGAACAGGCTTTCGTTGTAAACTTCGCTCCTCCAATCCGCCATGTCCTCGGTCTGGTTGAGCACCCCGGAGTAGTCCCGGCCCTGCATGCGCTCGGGCACTTTGACACCGGCGAGCGAAAGAATCGTGGGGGCCGTATCGACCATCGAAATCAGAGCGGTTTCACGGCGGCCTCGCTTTTCCTGTGCCAAACGACCGTCGAAAACCACCAGCGGCGCCTTCATCGACTCGTCGTAGTGGATCGCCTTGTCGTAGAGTCCATGCGAGCCATGGAAACGGCCGTTGTCGGAGGTGTAGATGATCACGGTGTTGTCGAGTTGCCCCATCTCCTCGAGTTTCGCGACAAGGCGCCCGACCTGCTGGTCGACGCTGTAGCCCTGCGTCGCGAAGCGTCTCACCAATTTCTGATAGAGTGCCGGCGTGGAGGTCCGGGCCTTGTGCAGGCCGACGCCGCGCCAGTGATCGAGCACCTCAGGCAGCTTGGTGTTCTTTCCCTCCACCCAGTTTTCCGGCACGCTGAAGTCGACATCGGCGAACTCTTTGACGTGCGGAGGATACATGTCCTGGTCGCTGTCGTTCTTCACCGCGTAAAAGCTGACTGAAAGGCAGAACGGCTGGTCCTTCGGCTGGGTCTCGAGGAAACGGATCATCGCGTCGCCGGTCTTGAGCGTCCGCTCATTCTTCGGGCGCTTCGGGTCGAAGATTTCCTTCAACTTGTCGTCCTCCGGCCAGGTCGCGAAGTCACCTCTGAAGTGAACTCCGTTTCCCGCGAAGAAATCGAAGTAGGGGGACAGGTGCTCCTCGAGGTCGTAGCCTGTCACCTGATCTCTCGTGTGATAGGCCTCCTCGGTCACGGGAAAACCGAATTTCCCGACAAAGCCGGTGCGGTAGCCGGCACCCTTGAGCTTCGCCGGATAGGTGTCGTTGAAATCCTTCTTGGGAAAGGTCAGGTTGTTAGGATAGGTGAAGCCGACCCGGTGGTTTGAAAAGTAGCGCCCGGAGAAGATCGTGGCGCGACTCGGCATGCAGATGGCAACCGTGTGGTAAGCCTTGTCGAAGATCACCCCCTGATCGGCGAGCCGGTCGATGTTCGCCGTGCGGAACTCCGGCCTGCCATAGCAGCCGAAGCAGTCCCAGCGCTGGTCGTCCGTCATCAGGAAAACGATGTTTGGTCGGGACGAGTCCGCCGCCTGAACCGGCAGGCTCAGGCAGGCGAGGAATGCCATCAGGAAGGCTCTCATAAGATCAAGGGGTGGGGGAGAAACTCAGAGGGTGACTTCCACTTCGATCGCGGTCTGATCGCGAACGACCTTGAGCTTGACCGTTCCTTTCGCCCCTCGGATCACCCGGCCAAACTGCCGGACGTTCGGGGTTTTGCGGCCATCGACCGCTTGGATCAGATCGCCATCCTTCAGGCCGGCCTTGGCCGCCGCGGCATTCCCGGCAAGCTCCGAAAGAGCCACGCCGGCTTCCTCCTTGCTGACGCCGTAGGCGGAGAAATCCTCGCCCGACAAGTCGGTGAGAGTGGCGCCCAGCCACTTCATGCTCCTCGACGCCTTACCCTCGCCTCCGGAGGCCTTCAATGCGGGAATCTCAGGAGTGCGCGCAATCGCTTTCAGCGACGGCTTCTTCACACCGAACTGGTCCATTGGGAAATTCTTGAAGCCGATTTTCAGGGCAGGTGAGCCATCCTTGACTCGGAAATCACCCTTGGCGGGATCGACGAACATGGGGTCGCCGAAGACGGAGTTCGCATCCCAGCCCAACTTCTTGGAAATCTTCATCACGCTGGCTTCGTCCGCCGCGTAGAGGTTGCGGTCCACCATCGTGCCATCCTTGGTGAAAGGCGTGCTCATGCGTGCCGGCTTGTGCGGAGTCATGAAGATGTTGGAATAGACCTTGTCCTTGCTGCTGACATACCAGACGTGCGGGTGGAAGCCGTTGTTGACGGTGATGTTGTTCCATGCGTGGCGGCGGAAGCCTTCGCGCAGCTTCAGGCCGTTGTTCAGCATCAAGTTATTATAGATGTCGTAGTTCGACGAGCCGTCATCGAGGTCGATGTCCCAGCCGTGGTCGCAGCGCCAGCGGCTGTCGCGGATCACGGTGGTCTTCATGGCATCGAGGAAAGGAAGCTCCGGATCCTTGTCGATTTCCTTTTGGGAATAGCCACGGTCCTTGTGCCAGAAGCGGTCACGGCCCCAGGAGTTGAATGATCCGTGATCGTGGGTCTCCAGCACCGTGTCGAAGACATCGCAGCGCTCGATCAAGTGACCGCCCCAGGTGCCCTCGCTGATATTGATGCCTGCGCGGGCACAGTCGTAGATCGAGACGTCGCGCACCGTGATGCCCTGAGCCATCGAGATCTGCACACCGGCCGGCTGGCGCTCGACGCGTCCGATGCCGTGAATCAGGCAGTCCTCGACCGCGGATCCCGAAGGATAGTTGTTGGTCTTCGGGCCGACCGTGCGGTCGATCTTCGAAAGGTCGTTGGTTTCATGATACTCGAACAAGGGGTCGCGCACCGCATCCGGCTCGCCGACGAAGCACACGCCGCTGGCGCCCGCGTCGTGGATGTGACAGCCCTTCACCAAGGTGTTGCGATTGTAATTGTTGACGAAGACTGCGTTGCCGCCGACCTGGTCAAACTCGGTATCGAGAATTTGAATATCCTCGGTGCCTGTTAGGAAAATGGCGCCGCCCCGATAGATTGCCCAGTCCGAGCGCAGCAGCTGCTCCTTGGTATCCATGAACGTGCGGGCCGCGTGACGCACGACGAAGCCCTGCAGGGCGATGTGCTCGACTGGCTTTTCCTCCGAGCCCTTGAACTCGATCAGGTGACGCAGGCGCACCACCTCGACCTTGGCCGAATTCAGGTCGGTGCCAGCCACCGGCTTGTAGTAGAGCGTGTTCGTCTTGGCGTCGTGGAACCATTCGCCCTCGGCATCGAGCTCCTCGAAGATGTTCTCCACCATCCGGTAGTCCTTGTGCATCCCCATCTGACGGTTGTTCTGCCAACCGCCCTCGTAGGTGACTTCACCCTTCGCGTCCTTGCCGGTGATCCGGTAGTGGTAGCCACCCCAGCGCGACTTGTGCAGGGAATGGATGTAGCCGCCGGTCGGATCCGCCCAGTTCTTCGCGCGTTCCTTTGAGAAAGCATCCGCCGCAAAGCCCTGATACGGCTCAGCCTTCTTCTTCGGATCGTAGTTCGGATAGCGCGCCATTCGTTGGTTTCTGCCATCGATGAAGACCTGATCGATCACGAGACCCTCGGGAGTCGCGGCCTTGAAAATGCCACTCTTGTGAGCCTCCCACGTCAGCTTGAGCTCGGATCCACCACTCAGCACGGGGCCACCTTCGTTCACGGCCTTGTAAGTCACCGGGTGCGCCTCGCTGCCCGAGTCGTCGGGCGTGAAGACCAGGGTCTCCGGAAGATAGTAGATGCCATCGGCGAGGTGCACGGTGACGGACTCCTTGCCGGCGAATGTTCGGGCCTTCGTCTGGGCCGCGGCGAGCGAGGCCAGCGGTTGGGCTTTGTCGCCGGAATTCGAATCAGCCCCGGAAGGAGCCACGTAAATGTCCGCCGCCTGGGCGACGGAAAAGAGGCCGAACAGGATACTGGAAATCGGTGATGTTAGGGTTTTCATGAATTGATTGGTGGAATGGGTTATTGCCATTCGGATGGGGAGGGGGGCGTCAGGCCAGCTCGAATGAAAGCCCTCTACTCTCGGAAACACCCGAATTTTTCATTTTTTCCACAGAGGGATGCCGATGGTCTCCTTCTGCTTGTTGTAGTCCACGTGGAAGGGTTTCTCTTTCGCCAGAGGAACATCCTCGTTGATCATCAGCGGACGGGCGTCATCCCAGAATTTCTCGTAGGCCTTCTTCATTTCAGAGGCGACTTCGGGAAACTTGTCTGACACATCGACATTTTGACTCGGATCATTCTGCATGTCGAAGAGCGCGTCCTCGACCAGCCGGAAGCGCTGATTGCGCACTGAGTAATTCTTCCATTTCCATTTGTCTGGATCGTCGCGGAGGTCCCAGCGGGTGACGTGTTGGAAAAGAAAACGGTCCGTCCACGACGGGTCCTTCTCCAGCAAAAGGGGCTTCAAACTCCTGCCCTCGAAGTCCTGCTTGCCCTTGAGTTCAGCTCCGGCCAGGTCCGCCAGCGTCGGCAGGATGTCCAAGTAGCTCACCACCGTATCTACCGTGCGTCCTTCCTTGATCATCCCGTCCCAGCGGACGAAAAAGGGCACGCGCACGCCGCCTTCATCGACGGTACTCTTGAGCCCCTTCATGTCCGCGTTGTAGCTCATCATCGCGTCGCCGTTTTCATCCTCACCGAGCTTCACCTGGGGGCGTCCCTGTTTCTTCCTCATGCCGCATCCACCAGTCGTCATGCCGTTGTCGGAGGTGAAGATGACGATGGTGTTGTCCATCAAGTCCCACTTCTCGAGTTGCTCGAGCATCAGTCCGATATTGTCGTCGATGTTCTCGATCATCCCGTAGAAGGCGGCCACCTTCGGATTGAAACCCCGATCCTCGAAACGCTTCGAATACTTGGGAGGCGCGACAAAGGGGCTGTGCGGCGCATTGGTGCAGAGGTAGGCGAAGAACGGCCGGTCCTTCACTTTCTCGATCCAGGAAAGCGTCGCCTGAAACAGGATGTCGGTGCAGAAACCCTTGGTCTTCACAAAAGTGCCGTTGTGTTTGAAAACGGGGTCGAAGTAGCTGTTCCGCGGCACATCCGCGCAGGAACCCTTGTAGGCCTGACCGATCCCGCCGGCACCATGGATGAAGACTTCGTCGAAGCCTCGGTTCTCCGGCTGGTAAGGGGCTTCATCACCCAGATGCCATTTGCCGAAGACTCCCGAGACGTAGCCAGCCGGCTTCAGGACCTCGGGAATCGTCGTCGCTTCCAGATTGAGTCTCTCCCGCTCATAGATCGTGTGGGTCACTCCATTCCGGATCGAATGCACGCCCGCCATGATCCCCGCGCGGCTCGGTGCGCAGGTCGAGCCCATCATGAAGCGGTCGAAGCGAATGCCCTGATCATGCATCTCGTCCATGTGGGGCGTCTTGATCCACGGATGCCCGTGCGCCCCGACTACCGGGTAACCCTGGTCGTCGGTCATGATGAAGATGATGTTAGGCTTCTCGGTGGCCGCCATGGCCACACCGATCAGGCTCATGCCACCAGCCAGGATGGCTCTGAAAATAGAGGGTTTTCTCATGATTCGGGTCTTTAGTTTCTCTCGGGAGCGCAGCGTTCTCCCTCCGTGTAGCGCTTCAGGAGCTGACGCATGGCCGCGACCTTCTCAGGATGTTCCTGATAGAGATTCTTGGTCTGCCGCGGATCCTCCTTCAGGTTGAAGAGCAGGCCGGGATTGTCCTTCGGATAGCTTTCCAAACCGAAGTGCTCGAGGTAGGCCGCCGGCTCGCCGGAGTGGGAGCCCGAGGACGCATCGATCAGCACCCAATCGCCTTGGCGCAGCGCATACTTGCCCTTGTTCGTGTTCTGAACCGTGGCCACGCGCAGCGGACGCTTGTATTTCTCACCTTTGAGCACGGGCAGGATGTTGTAGCTGTCGATCGCCACTTTGTTATCGAGTTCGTATCCGATGATCTCGGCAAAGGTCGCCGCGAAGTCGACTTGGCTCACCACCTCATCCGAGCGCGACCCGGCGGCAATCTTGCCAGGCCAGCTGACGACGAAGGGCACCCGGTGGCCACCCTCGTAGAGGTCGCGTTTCAGTCCCCGCAGCTCTCCCGAACTCCATTGATCGAATTCTTCCAACCTCTGGAAGGCGTGCTTCTCCGTGCCGTTGTCGGCGGTGAAGATGACGATGGTATTCTCGGCAAAGCCTTTCTCCTCCAGAGCCGCCAGCACCTTGCCGACCATCGCATCGGTCTCGATGACGAAGTCGCCGTAGTAGCCGGCCTTGGACTTCCCTTGAAATGGCTTGTTAGGGACGATCGGATAATGCGGCGAGTTGAAGGCAAGATAGGCAAAGAAGGGTTTGTCTGCTTTCTGCTTCTTGATCCACTCGACGGTTTTCTCCGTGACCGTCGGCAGGATCTCGTAGGGGTTCCAGCCCTCGGCCATCGGACCGGGGCGGAAGCCGCCGCCCCCGGCAAGTGGCTTCGACTTGATCACCGGCCTGGTCGGAATGGTTGCGAAACGGTCATCTTCGATCCAGCAGTAGGGTGGGAAGTTGATCGTCCCGTCGCCGAAGTAGTGATCGAAGCCCTGGTCCACCGGTCCACCCGGGAAGCGCTTCGTCCAATCGTAGGACTCGGCCTTCGGCCATTCCTTCTTGGTCACTCCCGGCTTGCGAATCGCATCCCAGTCCCAGCCGAGATGCCATTTCCCGAAGCACGCAGTCGTGTAGCCCTGCTTGTGGAACATCCGTGCGATGGTGAACTCACCCGGTTTGAAGACTGACGGCTCGAAGGCATTGACGATGTCGTGGAAACTCCGCCAATGGTGCTGACCAGTGAGCAGCGCGTAGCGGCTCGGCGTGCAGATCCCCGAGGAACTGTGACCGTCGGAGAAAGTCATTCCCTGACTGGCCAGGCGATCAATGTTCGGAGTCTGGATCTTCGCCTCGCTGTCGCCGTAGGAAACATCGCCCACACCCATGTCGTCGGCGTAAAGGATCACCACATTCGGTCGCTCGGCAGCCAAGGAGCCAGCACTGATAATGGGTGCGGTCGCCAGCAAGACGAAGGCACGAACAAGTTTCTGCATCATGGAATTTTTCATGGATCAAAGCCGACGCCGAATCGCGTCTACGGGGTTTCTACCGACATTTGAGGGATAGCCAATGCCTTCTTTGGCGACACGGGTGACTTCACCGATCTCGTCCTCGAGTTGGGAGAGTTTGAGCTCATCGATGGAGGGTGGGGGATGCGTGTGGCTCATCACCTCGAACTTGCATTGCGGCCTCTTTCGGAAATCCAGCCCTTCTTCTCGTCCGGGAAATCCGGCACCTCCAGCTCGGCGCCAGCCTTCCATGCGGGCTTGCCGAACTCATAGGCACCCAGGTCCGGCGCATCCGCCCCATCCTCGCTGATGCCTGCCACCGGCGCTCCGGCATCAATGGCCGCAGCTCCCGGCTTCAACTGGTAATTCCGGCCGGCGGGATCGACGAACTCCTGCGGATCCGCGACTTGGTTGTGCGACTTGTCGATCCCGTAAAGAAAGGCATCGCTGCTGACCAGATTGTTCCGGGTGACAATCACCGCCCCGGGCTTCTCGTTTCCGCGAACCTCGATCGCTTTCGCGACGTCCATGATGGTGTTGTTTACGAAATAGTTCTGCGTTGCCGAGCGGGTGCGAAGCCCGTCGTGGGCTTTCCAGATCACGTTGTGGTGCACCTTGTAACCACTGCTCGAGTTGTCCAGATAGATTCCCACCGCCCCCTTGTGATCGCTCATGAAGTCATGAAGCACATTATAGGATATCTCGGTATTCGCCAAAGGAGAGGTCCCCTGGTTATTGGCATACAAGAGCCCGGAGTCGGGGACGAGATAACCGTGATGGTGGATGTGGTTGAACTGAACCAGCGCACGATGCGCCACCTTGATCCCGAGTCTTCCATTCCCCAACTCGACCCCATCGCGGCCGCCATACCTGCTGGTGTTCCGCAGAATCCTATTGTCGTCTCCGGGCGCCCAGATCGGCGAACACCGCTCTCCCTGCCAGTTGCATTGCTCGGCGATGGAGTTCTCGAGCAGGTTGTGATTGCCCCACAGGGATATGCCGTGGGTCCAGGTTCTTCCGACATAGCAGTCTCTAACAATATTGTGGTCGCCACCCACGAAAATGCAGGACGCTCCGTTCTCAAAGTCCGCCCAGGCTTCCCGTTGGCTCGTGCCACCCGCGAAGAAGGTCTCAAAGGGGCCGCCGTAGCGCACCGTACATTTGCGAATGGTGCAATGATCCGATTCGGGCAAATGAATGTCGGCCGCCTTGAAATGCAGTCCCTCCAGCGTGATGTGCTTCTTGTTCGTGAGATTGAATCCATGAGTGCGCGTCCTTCCCTCGATCAGGCTCGTTTCTCCTTCCGATGATTCGGGAGGATACAAATACAGGGTCTTCTCCTCCCAATGCCATTCTCCCGCCGTGTCCAAGGCGTTCAGGTGCCCGATGATGTATCCGGCGCCCTCGCCGGTGAACTGGAAGTTGGGATTCCTCCACATGGCACTCAACTCCGTGCACAAAATGGTCTTACCGCTTGAGGACTCGATTTTTCCCCGGTGGGCCGTCCACCAGTTCCGAGTCGTCGGCAGACCCATGAAATACGCGCCCTTCCAGTAGCCGTCGGGCTTGGACTCCATTCGGGAAAAAGTCACCAGCCCCGTGGGCTTCTCCGTCTGGATGTCCACGGGGGCCAGCTCGTCGGTGCTCAGCATATCTCCGTCCTCGTTCGGGTAACGGGCCCAGTGCATCCGTTGCCCGTCGACAAAGACCTGGCTGATCTTTCTTTCCGACCTCGCCTTCAGAATTTCTCCCTCGTAGGGCTCCCATCCCTCGATCACGTCCAATCCCGTGATCAGCACATACTCGTCAGCGTAGTTTTTGAAAGTCACCCCATCGACCGTCGGAACCACCGTCTCCCGGTAGACTCCGCTCCGAATATGGCAGATGTCGCCCTCGGCCATCGCCTCCGCCGCCTGCTGAATCCGCTTGAAGGGTTTCTCCAGAGTCCCGGGATTGGCCTCGTCGCCAAGCGCCGCGTCGACATAAACATCCTTTGCCGAAAGCAGGGAGAAGGGGGCCAGGAAAAAGGCGAGGAAAGTCAGTTTGGATTTCATGGTTTTTGTAGGGTTCCAATCCCTCCCCTACGAGGCCAGCAGCAGGATCGATTGGGACAGGGCGAGAGAATATTCCTGCCCATTCTCATGATACTGCCAGCCGACAGCGCTTCTTGCCACCAAAGTCTGCTTCATCCCCATTCTTCGCGCTCTTCGCGATTTTCTGTGGAGTTTTCCTTCCGCGGAGAACCGAAAGACAGATTTTACAGAAGGACGCGAAGGTCGCGAAGATCAGGAAGTGCCATTTCAATCCATCCTTCTTCGTTATCTTCGTTTCCTTCTGTGGAGCTCATCTTCAGAGTAAGACCGAAAGACAGTTTTTACAGAAGGGAACGAAGGCAACAAAGACCGGGAAGAGCCATTCCAGATCATCTTCCTTCGCGGTCTTCGCGATCTTCTGTGGGATTTTCCTTCCGCGGAGAACCGAAAGACAGATTTTACAGAAGGACGCAATGGACGCGAAGATTAGGAAGTGCCATTTCAATCCATCCTTCTTCGTTATCTTCGTTCCACTTCTGTGGAATTCATCTTCAGCGAAAAACCGAAAGGCGTTTTTTACAGAAGGGAACGAAGGCAACAAAGACCGGGAAGAGCCATTCCAGATCATCTTCCTTCGCGGTCTTCGCGATCTTCTGTGGAGTTTTCCTTCAGCGGAGAACCGAAAGCCAGATTTACAGAAGGACGCGAAGGTCGCGAAGATTAGGAAGTGCCATTTCAATCCATCCTTCTTCGTTATCTTCGTTTCCTTCTGTGGAGCTCATCTTCAGAGGAAAACCGAAAGGCAGTTTTTACAGAAGGGAACGAAGGCAACAAAGATCGGGAAGTGCCATTCCAAAACAGCCCCCTTCGCGTTCTTCGCGATCTTCTGTGGAGTTTTCCTTCCGCGGAGAATCGAAAGGGAGTTTTTACAGAAGGTCGCGAAGGACGCGAAGATTAGGAAGTGCCATTTCAATCCATCCTTCTTCGTTATCTTCGTTTCCTTCTGTGGAATTCATCTTCAGCGGAAAACCGAAAGGCAGTTTTTACAGAAGGGAACGAACGCAACAAAGACCGGGAAGAGCCATTCCAGATCATCTTCCTTCGCGGTCTTCGCGATCTTCTGTGGAGTTTTCCTTCCGCGGAGAATCGAAAGGGAGTTTTTACAGAAGGTCGCGAAGGACGCGAAGATTAGGAAGTGCCATTTCAATCCATCCTTCTTCGTTATCTTCGTTTCCTTCTGTGGAATTCATCTTCAGCGGAAAACCGAAAGGCAGTTTTTACAGAAGGACGCGAAGGACGCGAAGATTAGGAAGTGCCATTTCAAACCCTCCTCCTTCGTTATCTTCGTTTCCTTCTGTGGAATTTTCCTTCCGCGGAGAATTGAAAGGGAGTTTTTACAGAAGGTCGCGAAGGTCGCGAAGATTAGGAAATGCTATTTCAAACGGCTCGACTCTATTGAAGGCGAGTGGAAAGGACGGAGGCCTGAGAGGATGGTGTTACTTGTCTTCAGGGACCTCAAGGCCAACTTCTTTTAGCCACTTCCGGCATTTGGGGAACCAGTTCACTCCCTTCATCCCGTGCCCACCATGATCATAACTCATCATCCGAACTGAGACGTCCGCCGCTTTGAGGGATCTTGCATAAGCAAGTCCGCCCGGGTAGTGGTTGTGATCGTCTTTCGCGTAGACCAGCAAGGTGGGGGCGACAGGGTGCTTGTGATGAAACTCCTCAGCGAGTTCGGTTCCCGGGCTTTCGGTCGCGTAGTACGCGCCGGAGACGACGATGACGAACTGAGGCTGGCTGCTTTCCTGATCCGCCTCATCCAGTGCGGGGTAGGCGGATGTGGTGTAGTTCTGGCTGAGCCGGGATACCAGATGCCCGCCTGCCGAATTGCCAATGAGGCCGATTTGCTTGGGATCGATGTTCCACTTTGAAGCCTGATGACGCACCAGGCGGATCGCCCGCTGCCCATCCTTGAAAGCGGCCTCACGATCGTTCGGTACGGTGTAGTTCAGCGCAAAGACCGTGATGCCCATGCCATTCAGCCACTCGATGTAACTCTGCAGAACGGACACCTGTTTGTAAGCGCCTCCCGGGCAATAAATCACCGCCGGGGTCGGGCGATCGCTTTCGACCTGATAGACCGTCAGGTTGGGGTCTTTGATATTCCGGTAAGTTATCTTGCCGCCACCGCGGTCTTCGGAATCCTGCTTGAGGCGGTTTGCTTCGCCGCCGACCTGATCAATCGGCCACAGGCGAATCCGCTTCTTCCCGGATGCGTCGACCTGGGCACCGCTCTCCGCCACCTGAGCCGTCATCCCGCAAGCCAGCGCTCCCATCATGAGGATCCAAAGTATGCCTTTCATCGTGATTCCTTTGTTGAGGCGCTTAGCACGCGCAAGCTCTCTGAAATCGGCGCTTGAGGGAAGGGTCATTGTTGCAATGCACCAGCTAGAGGAGTCGCGGGGCTTGGAATAGGACATTGACTCCCCCCGCAATAAGATGTCATTAGTTTCCTAATGGCACCGCTGTGTGGCGCCCTAACAAGCGCGGAACGGATTCCCCTAGCGCATCGCTTTTGCCCTAAATAACCCAAAAAATACGAAGAATGAAGATCTCTCGATTAGCCCTGCACCGCTTGCCATTGGCAGCGACCGTTGTTGCCGTAGCAACGGCTATCCCGGCCACGAACGCCGCCATAACGGTCACCACCAACGTGGTCTCCGAGCCAGGATTCGGTGTCGTGAACTTGGATACCGTTGGTTCGGCGGATTGGTTTTGGGTTGAAGATGCTGGCAATAACTACGTTGAACGCGTCGGCGGGACGATCTTTGATACCAGTTCAATCGTCATTAGCCAATTCACCAACGCCGGAGCTAACAAATGGGACGGCCAGTCAGGAGCAGCGACGATTGGAGTGGACAATCATGTTCAAGGTCCAGGTGACGGGGGGCCAATCACTTTTAGTGTCACCCCGCAAACGGCTGGAGAACACACCCTCAATCTTTACGCGAGTTCGAATCCTGCGGGCAACCAGGTGACTGGCACTTTTGACGGTGCGAGCTCCAACACCTTTAGTAGCGGAAACCTTCAAGGCATGCTCTACACCGTTGTTTTTGACGTCGAAGCTGCCGATGTCGGCAATCCCATTGGGGTGGGTATTGGCAGGACAGGTAGTGGGCAGATTCGATTGCAGGGCGCAACGATGAGTGTCATCCCCGAACCGTCCAGTCTCGCCCTCTGTGGTCTTGGCGGGCTGGTCCTGCTCCGTCGTCGTAGGTAGGATAAGCATCCAATACCTCCACTTTCAAAGCAGCCCCGGTTCCTCCGGTGCTGCTTTTTTTCGTGAAAGCGAAGAAGGCTAGTAGGTCAGTAGTCCCCTGTTAGAACGGCGTAATACCAGCAAGCCTCGCATGAAGAGCAGAGCCGGTAGTCCTTTGGGATGATCCACTTCATTATCGGGTTCACGCACTTGTCGCAGGATCACCAGAAGGTGTGTTTCACCTCCTTGGTCATGACGGGTCTTGCTGAGGGGGCCGCCGGCCAGCGTCACGGTGACCGAGCCGGCGAGGAGGGCAAGAGTGCCCAAGAGAAAAGATTCCGCGATGCTACGCCGACAAATCGCCCGGTGGAAGCAAGGAGGGAGGGGAGGCGCAACGACGGCCGCCAATCTGGCGCCGAATGTCCCCTTGAACGGTCAGTTCTGATCGTGGAAGCACCTGCCCCGGCCCGGCCGAATCTCACTCGGATCCGTCCCGGTAGTGGGGGCTTCCCTTGAGCCAATCGTAGTCGGCGTACTGGATGTTCTTGTCGCCGGTCCACAGGGGAGGGGCCTTGTCTTTGTCCCACTCCAGCCAGCGCGCCTTCATCGCCTGCACCTTTTCTGGATACTCGGCGGCGAGGTTCTTCGTCTCTCCGAGATCCTCCTTCAGATTGTAGAGCTCGACGCTCTTCTTGCCGATGATCAGCTTGAAATCGCCATCGCGGATCACGCCCTCAGGAGCCGGACCGCGGGCGGTGTGCCAGTAGAGGGTTCTGTGGGGCGGCTCCTTGGTCTGCTCTGTTAGGTAGGGGCGGATGTCCTTGCCGTGAAGCTTGGCCGCCTGAGGATCGCCACCTGCCATGGCGATCGAAGTGGCGGTGATGTCGAGCGAGGTGACCGGATCTTCGAGCACTTTCCCGGGCTGAGCCTTGCCCGGCCAGCGGACAAACATCGGGACGCGGATCCCGCCTTCGTGGGGCGCGCCCTTGGTTCCCCGCAGCGGACGGTTGTCGCTGGTCTTCCTCATGCCGCCGTTGTCGCTCAGAAACCAGACCACCGTGTTCTCGCTGAGCTCCAATTCGTCGAGCTTCGCCAGCAGCTGCCCGATGCCTTGATCCATTTCCCAGACCATCGCGGCATAGACCGAGCGATCGGCCGGTTTCACTCCGGGGATTTTGCTCATCTTCTCTGGAGGGAATTTTGCGATCGTTTCCTCCGGTGCCTCCAGGTCGAGATGCGGGGCGTTGTAGGACATAAAGAGGAAGAAGGGTTCCTTCCGTTTCTTTTCGAGGAAACGGATACCCGCATCGGTCAGTTCGCGTGTGAGATACTGCTTCCACTCCACTGGCTCGCGATTGTGGATCACCGGCATGGTGTGCTGGAGATATTTCATGTTCAGCGGCCGCTTGATCGGCGCGAAGCGTCCCTTGTAGGACGGATGGTCGAGCGGGAAATACATCAGTCCGCCGCCGAGGAAGCCGAACCAGTCGTCGAAGCCCATGGCATTCGGATGCTGGTCATTTGTGGTGCCCATGTGCCACTTGCCCACGCCGCCGGTCACGTAGCCCTGCTTCTTCAGCAGGCTGGCAATCGTCTCGATCTTCGGCAGGCCCTGCTTGGGATCGAAGGGTGCCGAGACATTCTCGTAGTAGCCGAACTTCGACTGCTGCTTGCCTGTTAGAAAGCCCGCGCGCGAGGGTCCGCACATCGGCCAGGTGACGTAGCCGGAAGTAAAGCGCACGCCGTCGCTCGCCAGCTTGTCGAGATGGGGTGTCGGGATGTCCTTGCAGCCGTAGGATCCAAGGTCGTTGTAGCCGAGATCGTCCGCCATGATGACGATGATGTTCGGCTTGCTCGATGCTTCCGCCTGCGGCGGCGGATTCTGGGTTTCCGCCATGACGAAGTCCGTCATCAGGAGAAGGTGGAGGCTTATGGCGATGATGCTCTTCATTGATACGCTATCCATTTCTCGGGGGGAACTTCTTCAGGATAGCCGCAATGGATTTTGGTATATGTCCTCTTTTTTGTCAGGACGCGGCTTGATCGGGTGAGGGCGGGGATTTCCTGACACGAGTTCAGTCTCGTCCACCTTCACTTGCCGCTCTTCCAAAGCTGAATCTCCGCAACGTCGTTTTTCGCCTCCGACCCCTTTGTGCTGCGGCCGCTGGTGACATCAGCCTCTAACTGAGCCAGCAGGCGGGCGGCGACTTCAGGATGGGAGTCGTAGAGGTTGTTCGTCTCGCCGGGATCCTTTTCCAGATCGTACAGCTGCGCCACGGGGGCGTCCTTGGCGGCCTGCTTTTCGGTGGGGGAAGTCCAGCCACCCGAACCTTTCGCCAGCAGCAGTTTCCATTTTCCCTGACGGTAGGCAAAGTGACCGCTGATCGAGTGATGGATCACACCCTGACGGCTGGAAGCAATCGGCTCGCCCTTGAGCGCCGGGGCGAAACTCACGCTGTCCTCGCCGGCACCATCCGGGACGGTCGTGCCACTGAGCTCGGCACAAGTGGCCATCAGGTCGGTCAGGCAGATTGTCTGCTCACTGGTCGAGCCGGGCTTCACGCCTTTCGGCCAGCGGACGATGAAGGGGACGCGGTGGCCACCATCCCAGAGGTCGGCCTTCGATCCGCGGAACTGCGCGCTGGGGAAATGACCCTGTGCTTCCAAGCGGTCGATCTTGGCCGCCTTCGAGCAGCCATTGTCGGCCGTGACGATGACCAGCGTGTTGTCGGCGAATGGCGAAGCGTCCACGGCTTTCATGATCTCGCCGATCACGTGGTCAGTCTGCATCTGGAAATCACCGTAACTGCCCAGGCCACTCTTTCCCTTCCATTCCTCGGTCGGGACGATCGGAGTGTGCGGTGATGTTAGAGGGACGTAGACGAAGAAGGGTTGTGAAGCGTCCTGCTTGCGGATGTATTCCACGGTCTTGCGTCCGATCTCCGGGAGGACCTGGGCCTTGACAAATCCCGGCGCGGGTTGGGGCGGCTTGCTGTTGTCGGCCTCTCCGACGAAGCGATCGTTTTCGATCCAGATGTAGGGGGCCATGTCGAGCGAGGCCGAGATGCCGTAGAGGTAATCGAAGCCACGATCCACGGGGCCGTTCTTGATCTCGCCCTTCCAATCGATGTGCGTCTGCCTGGGTTTCCGCGAGTCCGGCGGGCCGTCCATGATCGGCTTTCCCTCAAGTACCGGGAGGTCCATCCCAAGATGCCACTTGCCGACCATCGCCGTCTTGTAGCCCTGCTTTTTCAGCAAGGCGGGGACGGTCAGGCGGTCTGCTTCGATCAAGGGGGCACTGTAGCCCCAGAGAACTCCCTGTTGAAGTTGGGTGCGCCAGTTGTAGCGGCCTGTTAGAATCCCGTAGCGGGTCGGCGTGCAGACCGAGGAGCTGGAATGGGCGTCCGTGAAGATCATTCCTTCCTCCGCCAGGCGATCGATGTGTGGCGTGGCGATCTTGCCGCGCTCGGGATTGAGGCAGCGCACGTCGCCATAGCCCATGTCATCGGCGAGGATGTAGACGATGTTGGGTTTCGGCGCGGCTTCGAGTGCGACGATTGTGGCAAACAGGGCGATGAGGAATGGCGGGGTTGTCATGGTAGGTTCTCGCTTGGTTACGGATGAAATCACTCGGGGTTTCGCGGTGTTGTCGGGACTTGTCAGCACTTTGGCGCTCTGGAGGCTCCGAGCGCCGCCTCACCGTCTCTTGAATCCCTTCGCGAAGTTCACATTGCGGTCGTTATCCTGGTCAGGCCCTGCGGTGCTGCGACCGCGCTTCACATCTGATTGCAGGTGGGCGAGTAGGCGATCGACGACTTCAGGATGGGACTTGTAAAGGTTCTTCGTTTCGCCGGGATCGTCTACCATGTCGTAGAGTTGGGCAGGGGAGTCATCAGAAATCTTTTCCTTCGTCCAGCCTCCCGAGCCTTTTGTGAGAAGCAGTTTCCATTTTCCTTCGCGATAGGCGAAGCGACCACCAATGGAATGGTGGACGACGCCCTTGCGTGTCGATTCGATGGTCTTTCCTTTCAGGGCCGGGGCGAAACTGACGCTGTCTTCTCCGGCGGTTTCGGGCAACCGGGTCCCTGTCAACTCGGCGACGGTCGCCATCAGATCGGTAAGGCAGACGATTTCATCGCTGGTCGATGACGCTTTCACGGCTGCCGGCCAGCGTACTATGAAAGGAACGCGGTGGCCGCCGTCCCACAAGTCGGACTTGTAGCCACGGAACTGCGCGCTGGGAAAGTGCCCGGCTTTCTCCAGTTCGTCCGCTTTGGCGGGCTTCGCGGAGCAGCCGTTGTCACTGGTCACGATGATCATGGTGTTTTCCGCGAATTCAGACGTGTCAACAGCAGCCATGATCTGGCCAATCACGGCGTCAGTCTGCATGACGAAATCGCCGTAAGCTCCGAGCTTGCTCTTCCCTTGCCACTCCTTCGAAGGATCGATCGGTGTGTGGGGGGAGGTCAGCGCGATGTAAATGAAGAACGGTTTGTCGCTCTTTTGCTTCTCAAGATATCCCACCGACCGCTTTGCAATTTCCGGAAGCACATCGACTCCTTCGAGATCCGGGTGCGCCGGGCCCCGGCGGTTGGGATGGAATTCCTTGGTCGCCGTGGCTTCGCCAACGAACCGGTCGTTCTCAATATAAATGTAGGGAGGCATGTCGAGTGAAGCCGAGATGCCATGATAGTAGTCGAATCCCAGATCGACCGGTCCGCCGGTGATCTTTCCCTTCCAGTCGATGTTCTGAGCGGCCTTGCCACGGGTGGGCTTGCCGTCAGTGGTGGGCATTCCCATGCCAAGATGCCATTTGCCGATGCAGGCAGTGTTGTAACCCTGCTTCTTGAGGAAGCCTGCCACGGTCAGGCGGTCAGGTTCTATCAGAGCCTGGTCGAAACCGTAGATGACCCCGCTTTGCAGGCGGGTTCGCCAGTTGTAGCGGCCTGTTAGAATCCCATAACGGGTCGGCGTGCAGACCGATGAGCTGCTGTGCGCATCGGTGAAAACCATGCCTTCCTTAGCCAGGCGATCCATCTCCGGCGTTGGAATCCTGCCGTGCTCGGGGTTGAGTGCCTGGACGTCGCCATACCCGAGGTCATCGGCGAGAATATAGATGATGTTTGGCTTGCTCGAGGCGGACACGCCGGCGCTAGCCAGGCAGATGAGCGCCAGGACGGCGGATTTGAATGAAGCGTGCATGACTCGTGCTTATCGGGCGGCTTTGACTGCTCCCGGGAGCTTGTGCTGGCCCGCATTCTTGCTGTTCCTGATCTCCGTGTGGCGTTTGGCGCGGGTGGTGTACCAGTAATACTTGCCCTTTGCTGACGGATCAGCTTTTACGCCGTCCTCATACTCGACGGCGATCACTGTATTACGGGCGTCCGGAGCGTCCTCAGGGACTTCGATCTTTGTGACATGTCCCTTCGGGTCATAGCTCATCGGCAGGGGCGCCTTTTCTGAATCGGCGAGGAAATAAGCCTTGGCTGGCTTGCCGATCAGACCATTGAACTCGATGCCTTCCGGCTTCCATTCGAGAACATGCAGGTAGACCGTCTCGTCCTTCTGGGTCATGGCACCCCACCAGAAATCGAAGTCTACGGGGGACGCGGTCGTGCCATAAATCGACTCGCCATTGGCGGCCATCCACTTTCCGGCGGCCTTGAGTCGCTCGGCTTCCTCGGGCAGGATGTTGCCCTTCGGATCAGGGCCGACGTTGAGAAGGAGATTCACTCCCCGTGCGGCACAGAGCGCAAGGAATTCGACGATGTCCTTCTCGCTTTTCCAAGCATCGTCAGTGTGGTCATAACCCCAGTTGTGACGCATCGTCATGCAGGTCTCGGTGTCCTCGGTCATCCGTTCCGAGGGAAGCATGCGGTCGGGCAGGGAGTTGAAGTCGGCATACTTTTGTTTCTCCACCGGCACCTTGCGGCTGTAGAGCCGGCTGCAGATCACGGAGTTCGGCTGCAACTCGCGGACCCGAGCGCCCTGGGCATCGGCTTCGACCACATCATTGCCACCCACGTCGAACCACAGCACGGACATCTCACCATAATTCGAGAGCAATTCATCGAGGTTCTTTTCCACCAGCTTAAGGTATTCCTCGTTGCTGAGTGTCCCGGGATTTCCTCTTCCCCGGCTGCGGTGATACCAGTCCTTGAACTGGGAATAGTAGACACCGAACTTGATGTCCTGCCGGGCGCACTCCTCCGATAGCTCCTTGATGATGTCGCGTTTGAATGGTGTTGCATCCATCACGTTGTAGTCGGTGGCATCGGTGTCGAAGAGACAGAAACCATCATGGTGCTTGGAAGTGATCACCATGTATTTCATGCCTGCCTCCTTGGCGAGGGAGACCCATTCTTTGGCGTTGAAGTCGGTTGGATTGAACTGGGGCGTGAGAGTGTCGCGATACTCCTTCCCCGGAATCTTGGCGCTATTCATCAGCCACTCGGCGCTGGCGCCGCCCTGTTCCTTTCCGTAGTCCTTCCCTTGCCACTCGCCACCGGCGATCGAGTAGAGTCCCCAGTGAATGAACATGCCGTAGCGGGCGTCACGCCACCACTCCATATGGGCGTCGTCTGCGGTCTGAGCATGGATCAGGGGATTGGCCACCAGCAGGGAGGTGATGACGGTTGCAAGGGTTCGGAATCTCATGTTGTCGTGATGGGTTATGGGAGAATGGGGGCATTCAATGATTTAATGGCGAGCTGGGGGGGAGGGGAACCTTGTTCTCTTTCCGCCAGGACTCAAGTTGCTTGAGGAGCTCCTGAGCCATCTCGGGCTGGTGCTTGGAGAGGTCCTTGCTCTCCTTCGGATCCTGGTCGGTGTTGTAGAGTTCAGTGCTGCCGTCTTTTAGAAACTGGATGAGCTTCCACTGGTTTTTGCGGATAATCGAGCAAGGTGGGTTCTTGTAGGTGCTGGAGATCTGCCAGTAGAGGTAGCGATCTGCGAAAGGCTGACCTTTCATCAGGGGGAGCAGGCTGTTGCCATCCAGCGGGCCTTGGTAGTCGTCCATCCCGGCGAGATCGAGAAAGGTGGGAAAGAGGTCGAGACCATGGATGGGCGTCTCGTCCCGTCGAGCCTTCACCACGCCTGGCCAGTTGATGAGTGCCGGCACGCGCAGGCCGCCGTCGTAGATGTGGCCCTTCGCTCCGCGCAAGTTCCCGTTCACGCTCTGCCTTCCATTGAAGCCATTGTCCGAACTGAAGATGATCACTGTATTCTCGCGCAGGGCGGCTTGGTCGAGGTAGTCCAGAAGACGTCGTAGGTTGTCGTCGATCGATTTGACCATCGTTGCGTAAGCGGCGATGGACTCGCGAGATTTTCCTTTGGCCTGACCTTGCCCGGTGGAGGAGTCGGCCGGCTTCGTCATGAAGTGCCTCATGGAGCCCTCACTCCTCGGCACCGAGGGCATGTGCGGGGCGTAGTAGTGGAGGTTCACGAAGAAGGGACCGTTCTTGTGTCGATCGATGAAGTCGATGGCGTCTGAAGTCAGACGATCGGTCAGCCATTCATCGTTTTCCTTTTCCTCGATGAAGGGGTTTTTGAAGGGCGCGACGTAGCCGCCGCCCGGGGCGTTGTAGCCTTTCTGATAGCCTCGCGAGGGATCTCCCCACCAGGTGCCGCCGATGTTCTCATCGAAGCCGCGTCCGTTTGGATAGTATTTCTGAATCTCCGGCGAACGGTGCGCGGGCAGCCAGCTCAGGTCACCGTTTGCCGGCTGCTTAAGGGCTTTCTGCAGAGGGAATTCGGTGGCGGATTCTTGATCAGGATGGGGGCCGACGATGTGCCACTTTCCGAGGTGGATCTGCTTGTAGCCGGCCTCGCGGAGTGGCTGTGAGTAGACGGGGTGCTCCGTGCCGACCGTCCATCGGGAAAAGATGTTGTCCTCAGCGTTTCCCTTTTCCAGCACCGGCACGGTGTAGCAACCGGTGCGGAACGATTGCTGCCCTGTCAGGATCGCCGCACGTGACGGCGAGCAGGTCGGATACATGAACGCGTTTTCAAACACGAGGCTGTCCTCCGCCAGTTCATCCAGTACGGGGGTCTCGAAATACTTGCTGCCCATGAATCCTACATCCTGCACGCCAAGGTCGTCAGCCAGGATGAAGATAATGTTAGGCTTCGATGCTTCCGCTTTCAGAACAGAAAGCGCGAAGGCGATAGCGAGGAACGGAAGTGAACGAAAGGGACTCATGGAAATCTCTGATCAGTAGCTGATCTTTCCACCTTTCGAGGGTTTCTGTCGCTCGTTCTCCCACCATTCGTTGGGACCTTCCTCGACGATGCCATCCCAGAGTTTGATGAGCTTGTCTTTCATCTCGCCGGTCTTCTCGGGCATCTTCGCGGCAAGATCGTTTTTCTCCTGCTGGTCATCGGCAATGTTGTAGAGCTGGAACTTCGTGAGGGTTTCATCGCCGACGATTTTCCAATCGCCGATGCGCATCGCGACGCGGTCCTGTGGCGATGAAACATGAGTGCGCCAGAAAAGCGGAACCTTGCGATCGATGGGCTTGCCTTCGAGCCCGGGACGCATGTCGGCACCGTCGATCGTGCGGTCCGCAGGCAGGGGGATGCCGACGATGTCGAGGATCGTGGTGAAGACGTCCGTGCCGATGACCGGCACGTCACTGATGGTGCCAGGATTCACGTGACCAGGCCAGCGGACAATTCCAGGCACGCGGATGCCGCCTTCGAACTCGCTGCGCTTGTTCCCGCGCAGGCCACCGCTGGAGCCGCCGTAGCCGGGCACGGGACCGTTGTCGGAGGTGAAGAAAACGAAGGTGTTGTCGCTGACTCCCTGAGCGTCGAGCGCCTTCATCACCGTGCCGAGCGCATCGTCGAGCTGAGTGATGTTTCCCATGTATTTGGCATTCTCGTGACCTTTGTAGAGAGCTTGGAATTTCGAGTCCGTGGCGATCGGCGAGTGCGGCTCGTGGACCCAGACGGTCATCGCAAAGGGCTTGGAAGAGTCACGGATTTCCTCGAGCCATCGTGATGCCTCCGCCGCCACCAATTGGGCCGAGTAGCCCTCCATTTCACCCACAGGCTCGCCATTGCGGACGAAGTTGTCCGGGTTCTTGTGGCTTGGCGACGCGTTGTTCTGGGTAGTCATCCAGTAATCGTAGCCGTGGGCGTCAGGGTGGGGGAACTCGGCCTTGCCGAACTGCTGTCTCGAAAGCAGGTGCCACTTGCCGACGTGGCAGGTTTCGTAACCGGCCTTCTTCAGGAGTTCGGGGAAGGTGATCTCACTGGTTCGGAGGTGCGCCTCGTGATTGCCGGAGAGGTGGCGGTAGACGCCATTTCGATAGGGCGTGCGGCCTGTCAGGATGGCGGAGCGAGAAGGCGAGCAGACACCGCAGGCGGAGTAGCACTGGGTCAATTTGACGCCCTGTTCCGCCAGCTTGTTCATGTTAGGTGTCTTGATGAGCTCGTTGCCAAAGGTCTCGGAATCTCCCCAGCCCATGTCGTCGGCCACGAAGATCACGAAGTTGGGGGATTTCTTGTCAGGGCTTTCCTCGGCAAGGCCGATGGTCCCACCCAAGCCGGTGATCAGCAGGGTGAGAAGCATGGTGGTTCGTTTCATCGTGGTGGGTTGTTTGGCATGGCTCGCTGAGCGGAGAAGGGCTTTTTAACAGGCGAATCCATCAGTTCAATACGGCAGCGGGTCGGGTAGGTTTCAGAAAGTTTCCGGTATTCTGGAAAGGCAGTTTTTCCCTGCGCAAGAGCCATTGCCTGCATCAGCATCCGGCAGTCATGACAGCACGTCCCCCCTCTTTTTGGAGGGTGCTGTCGCGGAGGCGATCAGTCTGTCGGATCCATCATCCTTCCTTCCCATTCGCCCGGAGGGGCGTTCGATCCAGGCCCCCGTTTCCCTAACGGAATACCTGCTGGCTGAGGAAATGGCACGCAGTTGTCGAATCTCGAGGAATTCTCGTTAACGTTTGATTGGGTAGGGGAGTATTACCATTGGAGCAGTGCAGATTATTGAAGAAATCCATCAATTCCGGAGTCCCGGTGTGACTCAGGAAGACGTGATGACTGGAAGGATCATCCATCTCTGCCGGCTCCATCCATAACCCACGATTCGACCCAAAATCCAGATCAACCCATTGAAATGAAATCCAATAAACCCTTGAATAATCCCATGCTGACGCTGGGGGCTGTGCTGCTCGGCGGACTGTCCTCCGCCAATGCCGACATCCTCGCCGGCTATGATTTCGGCAGCGCCGGCAGCGGCACAAACACCCTGAGCGCGACAACGGTTGCCTCGGGAGCCAGTGCGTCGGCCGTCAGCGGTGCCGGAGCTGCAAGCGATTTCATTCTCCAGACGACCCTTGGAGACAACACCGGATTCGCGGCCAGCGGAACGGCATTCGGGGCGACGGATGCAGGCAATTTCAGCGGAACGGCGAACGATGCCACCGGAGAGGACCTTGCCACTGCAATTGCCGATGGTGACTACGTGACTGTCACCGTCACCGCAGATGTTCCCGGAACGCTCAACGTCAGTGGATTCTCGATCGCCGCGGCGATCGCCAATCTCACCAATGGCAGACCGGCTGAATTCTTCAATGTCGTGGCTCAAGTCAACGGCGGAAACACCTGGGAGGCATCCGGCGCGTTGTTCCCCGCCGACCAGGAAATCACCGTGGTGCAAGGTTTGGGGGACTGGGATGACTTCTACGTCGATCTTTCCAGCAACAGCGCGCTTCAGGGTGTCGATTCCGTTGAGTTCCGCGTCTACTTCTGGGGTGGCAGCAGTGATTCATCTTCTTCTCGGACAAATTACGATCAGATCGTGGTCGAAGGAAGCATTGGAACGCCATCAACTCCGTTTTGGCAGGTCGACGGTAATGGCAATTGGACGACGCCTGCCAACTGGATTCCATCAGTGCCAAACGGTGCTGGCGCCATCGCACGGTTCTCCGACAGCCTGCCGCTTACCGGCCCCATCAGTGTCGCTCTTGATGCTCCCGTGACCGTGGGAGATTTGATTCTGGATAGTGCCCAGCCGATCACGCTTGCCGGGCCCTCGGCGTTGACTTTGGATGGCTCTGGGCAGACGAATGTCTCGTCATCCGCCGGCTCTCATGAACTAACAGCTGCCGTCAGTCTGTCGGATCCCCTGCAAGTGGATCTGGCCGGTGTCAGCATGTTGGATATCAGCGGAGCACTTTCGGGTGGAGCCCCGGTGACCGTGGCCGGAGGTGGCCGATTGAGGCTTTCCGGTGATCTCTCGGGATTCAGCGGGGGATTGATCGCCGACGGAGGCACCCTTGAGGTGAGTAGCAGTGGCATCAATGCGGATATTTCCATTAACACCGGGAGCACTCTTGCTGGAGAGGGCAGCCACACCGGCACTCTCAACCTGGCGGACGGAAGTTTCCTGAGTATCAACCCAGTGTCCGCCGAAGCCTTCACCACAGGCACGCTCTCACCTGCAGGGACAACCAGCGTTGTCTTCGATTCCTTTCCCAGCACTGCCGGGGTCTTCACGGTGATCAACTACGGGAACTATGGAGGCACGGTGAATACGGACTTTGTTCTCGAGAATTCCGCAAACTATCGGACCCCGAACTTCGTCAATGATTCGGCCAATGGCCGGATCACCTATGATGCCGCTTTCGAAACCCACAGTTGGACCGGGGAGGACGCCACGAATCCGACCTATTGGGACGTCGGAATTTCGGAGAACTGGAGTTCCTCGGACAAGAAGTATTTTGATTTCGACCATGTGGTCTTCGGCGATGACGGTGCGGGTTACCTGGACGTTCAATCAAACGTGTCACCAGGCACGGTTTCCTTTGCCAACGATTTCTACGACTACTTCGTCGAGGACCTGGTGGCGAATGAGCAGAGCATCCGTGCCGCCGAAGGCGGTATCAATGTGACTGGTGAGGGGTATGTGGATCTTAACGTGAAGATCACCGGCGAAACCGACATCACCCACTCCGGTTATGGAACGCTGACACTTGGCGGTGGCGAGGTGGACAACGACTTCGTGGGCACGGTCACTGTCGATGGCGAGGGCATTCTCAAGAACGCGAGATTCCAAGCTGATATCAACTCCCTTGGCGACTTCGGAAATACCTTCAGTTTCAGCAACGGTAGTGTTTTTGACATCAATCCTGCGTCTGGAACGGGAGCAACCGACAACGGCTACAAGAGCTATGCTAAGGGAAGTTTTGTCTTCGGAGACGGAACCACGCTCACGAACTCTTCGGCGATCACCGCAAGGAATGCGTTTGACGATGAACTGGTGTTTGGCGGCGACGTGACGATCGATGGTTATGGCCGACTGGACATCGACGGTGACATCGAAGTTACCGGCACGGACATTGTCATCACGGCGAACAACACCACGGGCTCCGTTCTGGGAACCAGCAATGCCGGCAAGTCGATTGCCGAGTGGGTTGTCAACGCGGGTATTCTTTTCGCCAGTCATGACGCTTCCTTCGGGGAGGCTGTTGTGACAATCAATTCAGGGGGGGCGATTACCGGGAATATTGGAAGTGCCGGAGGCGGTATCACCAACATTGCCAATGCGATCACCTTGAACGGTGGTGAACTCAGGGCGAACCAGAACGATACGACCAGCCACTACTCGGGAACTGTCACGGTTACCGACTACAGCCGGATTGATCCCAACAGGGATAACCGCACGGTGATTCTGAGCGGGGTTCTTGCGGAGTCTGGATTTGGTGGCGATTTGGGCATTGGAGATGGAACGACGGTGATTGCATCCACGCTCGATGCCAGTGGCTTCACCGGCGACTTCATCCTCGACGAAACCGGAACTCTCGAATTGGGAGATACGGTCAATCTCGTTCAGGACGTCGTGATCGACAACTTCGGTGGAAATAAGGTTATCCAGCTCTCTGCCGGGAACTCCGCAGAGATCTCCGGAGATATCTCCGTTCTTGATGCGGACGCCGAACAGTTTGATCTCTTCGTCGCCGAGGCTCTCGACACCCTGACAATCTCCGGAGTTGTCTCCGGCAGCGGTGCAGCCGGGGTTACCAAGACCGGTGCTGGCACCGTCATGCTTACCAATGTCAACAGCTACATCGGCGACACCACGGTCTATGCAGGTGTGCTCTCGCTCGGTGACGGAACCAACGCCACGGAACTGGAGGACACGGCCGATGTGCGCCTGATGGGGGCGGCCACATTGGACCTCAACTTCACCGGAACCGACCAGATCGACATGTTGTTCATCAATGGTGTCGGTCAGGCCAGCGGAACGTGGGGCGCCATCGGATCCGGGGCGGATCACGAATCCGGGTTCATCACCGGAACAGGCATGATTGAAGTCCTCACAGAGGGATCGATTTACGACCTCTGGGTTGGCAGCTTCGCGGGACTAACGGACTCCGATCCGAATGTTGACTCTGATGGTGGTGGCTTTGAAACCGCTTTCGAATACGTATGGGGTGGTGATCCTACGAACCCTGAAGATGACCGCGAACTTGCTCCGACCAGTGTGCTGGACGAGGCGGGAAGCCTGGTTTTCACGGGTCGTCTATCAGACCTGGCGGCTGGCGATCCGAACACCAGCATTGTGATTGAGTATGGCTCGGATCTGACGGGCTGGACGGAAGCGACCGACGGCGTCGACGGAGTGACCATCACCATTGTTCCTGACGTCTACGAGCCCGGGATCGCACAGGTCACGGTCAGCCTCCCTGCAAGCCTCGCGGTGGAGGGGAAACTCTTCGTTCGTATGGAAGCCACTATCGTCATGCCAACCCCATGATTAGCCGAACTCTCCCGACTCACCAAAACCCAAAAATGAAACCATGAGAGCAAATCAATTCGTTCTAACCTTCATTGGTGCCCTTGCACTGATACCGGCTGCCAACGCCGCACTAATCCTGGGTGATACCATCGGTATCGATTTCCAGCCTACTCAGGCGCGTGCCGACGCCGTCGGCGGCACATTAGCAACCGGCACCAATTTTAACGTGTTCGACATCGATACCGACGACGATGGTCTGTCGATCGCGGTTGACGGTGACGATCTGGATTCGACGGCGACGATTGCGGCCGGCACCTTGATCAACACTAGCGGCGCCACCGTTTCTGGCGTCAGCTTCAGTCTGACTAACAACACCACTCAGGATACCTTGCGGGCCACCTTTGCCAACCAGGGAACCGACGGGGCGCTTCCTCCGTCGTTACTGAATGAAATGGCGGTTTGGCAGGACGGCTATATTTCGAATAACCAGGGTGGTAGCTTGGGGATTCCCAGCGGGGGGAACTTCGTGCTGACCTTTAGCGGCTTGGACGACTCCTTAACTTACGTGTTGGAGGGAGGCTGGGATAACGACAATGGCAGCGGCAATTTCAACATGAATTGGGCGGCCGATGGAAAGGACTTTACGACCGATATCGCGGGCGCAGCTGGTGCGGGCTACGGCAAGCTCAGCGGCTTGTCCACCGACGGTGCAGGAAATCTGGTCATTACCGTGACTGAAGCGAATGACCCTGATCATGTCGTCATTGGGGGCCTGACCCTGACTGCGGTCCCTGAGCCATCAGCGGCCATTCTGGCGGGTGCCGGCGGCTTCTTCCTGCTGCTCCGCAGAAATCGGCGCTCTTGATACCAGAGGTCTGCGGACCCGACGAACAAGCCTCCGGGTCACCCCGGAGGCTTTTTTGATGCCGGCATTCGTCTCAACCGATCGGAGAGGAAAATTGGGCTTGGGGCGGGATTTTGTTAACGGTCGGCCCCGATCTGGCTTATTCCCAAGTGGATGGCAGCAAGCGCAAGTGACACCCAGGAGTTTATCCGTCTTCTGACGGATCATCAGGAAATTCTGCGTTCGTATATTTATTCTCAAATGCCGAGCTGCCCGGATGTGCGGGACATTCTTCAGGAGGTGAATGTCGTTCTATGGGAGAAAATGAGCGATTTCGAGCTCGGCACCAATTTCGGAGCTTGGTCTTGCACCGTGGCCTACTACGTGATCCTGAATCATCGCAAGAAAATGAGACGGGATGGCTTTCTGATTTTCAACGAAGAGCTCTGCCAATCGCTGGCCACCGAATCGGCAAAGCGGGAGCCGGCAATACTTGAGTCGAAGCGGCTCGCCTTGCAGACCTGCCTCGGCAAGTTGACTCCTGAGAATCGTGAGTTGCTTGAAATTCGCTACGAGAACCAGCGGGGCGGAATGAGTCGGCTTGCCGAAGAAACGGGCCGCTCGCGCGCTTCCCTGAGGGTGACGCTGTCGCGCCTCCGGGCGAGCCTGCGCCAATGCATCCGCAGCACCATGATGGTGGAAAGGGGGGCCCGATGACTGAAGGGGAGTTTGAGGCAAAGGTATCCCGCTATCTCGACGGTGAGCTTTCGCCGAGGGATTTCGCCGAACTCGAGAAATATCTCGAAAGTTCCGAGGAAGCGCGCGCGAGCTATCTGGACCAGATCGACCTTCACAATGTCCTCGACCTCGAGCTTTCCACACCAGCCATGGTCTATCCTGGCGTTTCCAATGTCGTCCCGATCGAGCGGATGATGAAGCGCCAGAAGCGCCGTGCGTTTATTCAGTCGGCCATGGTGGCTGCCGCGATGCTGGTCCTGTTAGGCATCCTGTTTCAGCTGGTGGTGGTCCCGAAAAAGGAGCCACCACTCGTATTTCGGGCGTCTCGGGATTCCATTGTCAGCGTCACACACCCCGCAGCTTATGAGGATGGCAGGGAGCCTGAAGCGGACACGTTGGTGGAAGGATCCCGACTTGAACTCCGGCAGGGAGTCGTCGAACTCAATCTTTCCAGCGGAGTCATGGCGATCGTCCGGGCGCCGGCGGATCTAACACTGCTTGGAAAAAACCGGATGTCCGTCCGGGAAGGCGTGGCTTGGTTCCATGTGCCTGAGGAGGCGATCGGCTTCAGAGTGTCGACGCCGCGCATGGATGTCACCGACCTGGGGACCGAGTTCGGCGTGATCTGTGCCCCGGAAACTCTCGATGAAGTGCATCTTCTGAAAGGAAAGATCGAAGTAAGGCACCGCCATGGCGTGAAGAATGTCGAGGCGCTTGAAGTGCCGACAGGCCTCATCGCCGATCCTGCGGGGCGCTTCAGATCGATACCCGCCCGGGCGGAAGATTTCCTCACTTACCTACCGCCAAGCCTGCCATACCTTCATCTCTCGTTCGATTCGATCGATGACGGTCGGCTGGATGTGACCGGCACTCATCCGAGCGTTCCGGATATCAAGGCACGTCTTTTGAAGCCGGCGGGTGATCCTCCCCTGACTCCCGGGGTGCACGGTCAGGCACTCCGCCTCTATGGGCGCGGTGATTTTGTCCGGACGAACTGGCCGGGGATCTCCGGCAATCGTCCGAGAACGGTGGCTTTATGGGTTCGCATGGACGGAAGCGAGGCCTACAATCCTGCCGTTCCACTCGTCGGTTGGGGTTCCCTGCTGAACAATGGTAAGTGGAAGATCCATGCGGTGGACGATGTTGAAGCGGGTGGTCGAGTCGCACGGATCTCGCTTGGGAAGTCCTGGTATTCCACCAACAACATCCGCATCGATGATGGCCAGTGGCATCATCTTGTCGCCGTTTCCTATGGAGAGAGTCTGGAAAACGGTCGACCTGCTCTGGCGATCTTTGTCGATGGCCAGCGAAGGGAACTCATCCACCACGGCGGGAGTCAGGGAAATGACCGCTTCAGCGACCTGTATACCCTGACCGATGCGAAGGATTCAGTTCCACTTCTTGTGGGCAAGGGCATCCTGGCAGGAAATCAGAGCTTCAAAGGTGAACTCGATGAGCTGACGGTCTATGAGGGTGCCCTGTCCGATGAATCAATCAGACACCTTGCAGCGGGCGAATTGCCAGATTCGGGGAAATGAGCTGGGAGCTTGCTTGCATCCAGTCATTTCGGGAGATGGTTCCAATCGATGCGGAAAGCAGGTTGATCATCGGCCAGTTTTGAGGAGAATTTGGAGAACCCACCAGTATGAAAAGACAGTTGATGACAAAAGACCCCATGATCCGTTTGAGGGATCGTGGTTCGAAACAGGAATCGAAGAGTTGGGTCAGGCTCTCTAACAGGCCCTCGGGCAATCATTTCCAGTCGTGAATAACGCGACCAAGGAGGACTGCCGTTCACCGCAATGCTGTGGAATCGGGACAGAGACCCTGGGACGTCGAGGTTTCATCAGGTCAAGCACTCTGACCGCCGCCATGCTGATGGCGGGACGGATCAAGGTGATGGCCGGGCCGTTCGAGGGGAAGGATTTCGACAAGGTCATCCCGGCCGACAAGAAGCTCAGCAAGGAGTGGATCGACAGCCTCTACGCACGCGGCAAGCCGACGACGGTGAAGGCGGGCAAGGTCGACTACATCGGCATGCCGATCAACGGACTCGGAACCGGGCAGGTTTATCTGAGCGGCGATGGCGAACTCTGGTATTGGAATCTAACAGCCCAGAAGCGTAAGAAGAACAATCCGAAAGGCCCGGCGTACATGAGCCCCGACAAGGCCATGGGGCCTGCCGGGCAGGGCTTCGCACTGCAAGTCGATGGCAGGACGCGTCCCTTGAATGCCGAGGGATTTCGCGATGTAACCTTTACGAATCAGTACCCGATGGCGCGGGTTGATTACGCCGATGCGGATTTCCCGGTGGAGGTGCAACTCGAAGCCTACACGCCTTTCATTCCGCTCGATCGCGATGAATCGAGCTATCCGGTCATCGTGATGCGCTACACCGTGACAAACAGCACATCGGAGACTTGCGAAGTCGCCCTGGCCGGTTGGATCCAGAACCTCGTGGCCGCCAAGAAGGGTCCAAAAGTCAGCGAGTATCGGGAGTTGGAAAACATCGCGACCGTCGAGTGCTCCGGGGGAACTCCTGACAGCAACGGCATGGCGCTCGGCGTGTTCGGTGGCGGGACCCCGGAGTTGGTGGATGTTGAGAAAACAAATCCCGGTGCCGACGGAGTCTTTGAAAAGGCCAGGGACCGCACCAAGGGGAACTCGGACGCCGCGTCCATTGGCCGCAGGTTCAGCCTCAAAGCCGGTGAGTCGAAGACCCTGTCCTTCGCCGTTTCGTGGCGCGTCCCGGTGGTGAAATACGGCACCGGTTTTGGTTACAAGACTTCATCCGGACGCTATCACTACGCGACCCAGTGGCCGAGCGCGACTGAAGCGGCGGCTCAGGTGGCGGATCGCGAAAGCGAACTCTACGGCACGACCAGGGAATGGGTTGATACTTGGTACGGTTCCACCTTGCCCTATTGGTTCCTCGAGCGGGCCTTCATTCCGATCAACTGCATGCAGACCCAGATGGTGCAGCGGGTCTACCCTCAGGGGAAGAACCTCGACATTTACAACATGGAGGAAGGCGTCCGTTGTTGTCCGGGAAACTGCACCCACGTGTGGAACTACGCGCAGGGCCTGGCACGGATCTTTCCCGTGATCGAGCGCGAGTGCCGCGACCGGATTGAATACGGACTTGGTTTCGACACGTCGAATGGCGAGATCAGTTTCCGCTACAATGTCCCCGGCAAGAGGGACCGAGACGACGCGCTCGATGGAACCTGCGGCACGATCATCCGGGTGCTCCGTGAGAGCCAGATGACCACCGACTACGCGTTCCTAACAAGCATCTGGGATCGTGTGAAGTTATCCATGGACGGGGTGATCGAGCATTGGGATCCTGATGAGGACGGAATCCTTGAGGGTGCCCAGCACAACACGCTCGACGAACCGTGGCACGGCAAGGTGCATTGGCTGATCAATGTATATCATGCCTCACTCAAAGCCGCCGCCACCATGGCGCGGCAGATGAAGCAAGACTCGGTGGCCGAACGCTACGAGCGCATCGTTGCGAAGGGGGCACCGGTGATGGTGAAGGAATTGTGGAACGAGGACTTCGGTTACTACGTCCACATCCCGCCCGATGACGAGGAGCGCATGCACGGTTCGACCAACGGTTGTCACATCGATCAGGTGCTGGGCGACAGCTGGCTTTATGAAGTCGGCCTCGATCCGATCTTGCCGCGCGACAAGACCCGCAAGGCGCTCCAGGCGCTGTGGAAATATAACTTCACGCCAGACGTCGGAGCGTTTCGGAAGGTGATGACCAATGGTCGCTGGTATGCGGGGCCGGGGGACGCCGGCCTGGTGATGACCAGCTTTCCGCACGGCAAGATCGAGCCCAAGAGCGGCAACAAGAACTACGCCGGCTATCTCAACGAGTGCATGACCGGCTTCGAATGGCAGGTCGCCGCTCATATGATCCGCGAAGGCATGGTCGAGGAGGGACTCGCGATTGGTAGAGCAATCTATGATCGCTACTCGGCGGACCGACGCAATCCCTACAATGAGGTCGAGTGCTCCGACCACTATTCGCGGGCGATGGCGAGCTTCGGCACCTATCTGGCAGCGCTCGGTTATCGCTACGATGGTCCGGAGGGGAAATTGGGCTTTGGTCCGAAGTTGAGCCCGGAGGATTTCCGTGCCGCTTTCACCACGGCTGAAGGATGGGGCTGCTTCACACAGAAAATAGGTAAGGGTCTACAGTCCGCCGGGCTTGAGTTGCACTATGGTCAATTGCAGTTGAAGGAGTTCACACTGGATAGGGTGGCCGGACTTGCTGCGACAGCCGCCATTGTGGAGTTGGACGGAGGATTGGTCGAGACGTCCTTGAGTGTAGAAGCAGAGCGTTATGTTCTGAAGTTCAATAACGGTGTCACCATCAACAAGGGACAACGTTTGGCCGTCTCCTTGGGCTGAGGCAAACCAACATGAGTCAATTACCTCAAATCGCGCACGGGGTGCTGGCATGGATGCTGGCGCTCGTTCTATCTGTTGCGGCGAAGCTCGCGGACAAGCCGAATTTCGTCATCATCTTCACCGATGACCAGGGCTACGCGGATCTCGGATGTTTTGGCGGTGATCACGTGAGGACGCCACGCATCGACAAGATGGCGAAGGAGGGCGCGAAGCTGACCAGCTTCTACGTCGCCGGTAATGTTTGCACCCCGTCGCGTGCGGCGCTGATGACCGGGAGCTATCCGAAACGCGTCGGCCTGGCCGGCGGCGTCTTCCTTTCCGGCGACAAGAACGGCCTGAATCCCGACGAGATCACCATCGCCGAGGTGTTGAAGCCGGCGGGCTACGCGACCGGGATGTTCGGCAAGTGGCACCTCGGCGACCAGCCGGAATTCCTGCCGACGCGTCAGGGCTTTGATGAGTTTTTCGGGCTGCCCTACAGCCACGACATCCACCCGTTTCACGGCAACAAGGGGCATCTCTTCCCGCCGCTCCCGCTGATGGAGATGGAGAAGGTGATCGAGGAAGAACCTGACGCCGACTATCTCACGAAACGGATCACCGAGCGTGCCGTCGATTTCATCGAGCGCCACAAGGACGAGCCATTCTTTCTCTACGTGCCTCATCCGATTCCGCATCGCCCGATCCACATCTCACCGCCCTTCATGGAAGAGGTGCCGGATGCCATTAAGGCGAAGCTGAAGGATGAGAAGGGGATCGACTACCCTACCCGCGACAAAATCTACAATCAGGCCATCAGCGAGATCGACTGGTCGGTTGGCGAGATCCTCGATGCGCTGAAGGCGAATGGCATCGATGAGAAGACGCTGGTGATCTTCACCTCCGACAACGGGCCCTCAGTCGGGAAGACGGGGCCGCTCTCCGGAGGCAAAGGAAGCACCTTCGAAGGCGGGCAGCGGGTGCCTGCCGTGGTCCGCTGGCCGGGCACGATTCCCGCGGGCCAGACGATCGATGAGCTGGTGACGGCGATGGACCTGCTGCCGACCTTCGCCAAGTTGGCCGGGGCCGAGCTGCCGTCCGATCGCGTGATCGACGGCAAGGACATCCTGCCCACGCTCGTGGATGGCGCCGCGAGTCCGACCGAGGCGTTCTTCTATTTCAAAGCCAACGCGCTCAAGGCGGTGCGCTCCGGCAAATGGAAGCTGCACATCGGCAGGGTGAACGGCAGCGACAAGTCCCGCCGCGGCAAGGGATCCAGCTCGCCCGTGATGGCTTTGTACAATTTGGATGAGGACATGGCCGAGAAAAACAATCTTCTCAAAGAGCAGCCCGAAATCGCCGAAAAACTGCGATCCGCGGCGAAGGATTTCGAAGCGGAACTCAGTAAGAACAGCCGCCCCGCCGGTCAGGTGGATAAGGCGGAAACCTTGGTCCCGCGCAAATGATGGTTCTGAAACGCCTGCTATCGATGAAACGACTGATGATTGCAACGGCTCTGATGGCTGCGGCCTTGATGTCGACTGGACTTGCCGCCGAGCCGGCATCGAAGCCGAACATCATCCTCATCTTCGCCGATGACCTCGGCTATGGGGATCTTGGTTGTTACGGCTCGCCGGTGAAGACGCCGAAGATCGACGCGCTGGCCAAGGAGGGCTTTCGCTCGACCGATTGCCTGGTCGCGGCAAATGTCTGCGGGCCGTCGCGGGCGGCGCTCCTGACCGGACGCTATCCGATGCGGATGGGGCATCCGATCTCGAGGCATCCTCTGCCGAAGTACGAGAAGTATGGTATTTCGCCGGAGGAACTGACCATCGCGGAGCTCCTGAAGTCGGGTGGCTACCACACTAGGATGGTCGGCAAGTGGCATCTTGGCTTTTATGTCGAGGGATCCCACCCGCTCGATGCCGGATTCGACGAGTATTTCGGACTTCACGGCAACTACATCACGGAGAAGAGCCGGGTCGATGAGCGTACGATCTATCGCAACCGCGAGGTGTTCCAGAAGGATGTGGATTTCACGGAGGTGACCAAGCTCTACACCAACGAGGTGGTGGACTTCATCAAGGGCGAGCACGACAAACCCTTCTTCATCTACTTCGCCCATCACATCGCCCACACGCCGATCGAGCCCAGCGCGAGCTTCAAGGGGGCCTCGGGTGTCAAGGGCCGTGCTGGGGTCTACAGTGACTTCGTGCTGGAACTCGATGACAGCGTGGGGAGTGTACACGCCGCGGTCGAGGAGGCCGGGATCGCCGACAACACCCTAATCGTGTTCCTTTCCGACAACGGCCCGGCGCGGGACGGTTCCGCCAAGCCGCTGAGTGGTGGCAAGTATGTGACCATGGAAGGCGGCCACCGTGTGCCGGGGATCTTTTGCTGGCCGGAGACGATTCCCGCCGGGCAGGTCTCGGAGGCGATGATCACCAGCATGGACCTGCTGCCGACCTTCTGTCATCTGGCGGGCGTCGAGCTGCCGTCTGATCGGAAGATCGATGGCAAGGACATCAGCGGGCTGCTCACCGGGAAAACTCAGGCAAGCCCGCACGAGTTCTTCTTCTACTACAACGGCCTGAACCTGCAGGCGGTGCGCAACGAGAGGTGGAAACTGCATTTTCCGAGGACCGCGAAGGATCAGCCTTACTGGGCGAAGCAGGACAGCGGCAAGCGGGTGCACACGACTTTGAAGAAGCCCTTGCTGTTTGATTTGGATGCGGACGCGGGCGAGAAGAAAAACGTGATCGCTCAGCATCCTGAAGTGGTTGGCGAACTGAAGAAGCAGGCGGATCGCGCGCGCAAAGAGATCGGGGACATCGATGTCGTCGGCTCCGACCAGCGTCCGCACGGCCTGATTGACCCGCAGGAGAAACAGTGAGCGAGACGCTCTGGAGATCGAGAAGAATATGAAAAGAGCCACACTACTAACAGCGGTGATGATGCTGAGCACTCTGGTGGTCTCCCGGGCTGCGGCTCCGCCCAATTTCCTGATTCTGCTGGCGGACGACATCAGCGCCACCAGCCTGGGCTGTTACGGCTCGGACAATCCGCACACCACGCCGAACATCGACACGCTCGCCGACGAGGGCATTCGCTTCACCAACATGTTCGTGAGCGAGGCGATCTGCGGCCCGGCGCGGGCGGAACTCTACACGGGTTTGCAGCCGTATCGGAACGGCTGCATGCAGAACCACCAGGCGACGAAGAAGGGCACCTTGAGCGTGGTGCAGCGCCTCGAAAAACTCGGCTACCGGGTGGGTCTAACCGGCAAGACCCACATCAAGCCGAAGTCGGTTTACCCCTTCGAAATGGTGAAAGGCTTCCCGACGAACTGCAACGCGAGGGAAACGCCGGGCGAGAATTGGGGCGGGGTCGAAGGCTTCATGACTCGCGATTCCGAGCAGCCGTTCTGTCTCTTCATCTGCTCGATCCACGCCCACGCGCCCTGGGACTCGGGCGATTCCTCGCGATGGGAACTCGACGAGCTGAAGCTGCCACCTCATTTCGCCGACACCCCGGAGAGCCGCCACTTTTTCCGCGAGTATCTGGCAGAAATCCGGCTCTTCGATGACCAGGTCGGCAGGGCGGGGGCGCTTCTGAAAAAGCACGGCCTCGACGAGAACACCGTCCTGATCGTGCTCGACGAGAATGGTGCCGGGATGCCGGGTGGCAAGTGGACGAATTTCGACTGGGGCGTGCGTTCGGCCTGCCTGATCAAGTGGCCCGGTGTGAAGGGATTCGTCACGGATGCCGTGGCTCAGTACTGTGATATCCTGCCGACGCTGATCGATGCGGCGGGCGGCAAAGTTCCAACCGATCTGGATGGACGCAGCCTGTTGCCGTTGATCAAGAGTGAGACGGAAGCTCACCGGGACATGGCCTTCTTCACCTACAACAGCGGACCGGAGGGGCCGCCGTTTGTGTCGCGCGCGGTGACCGACGGCCGCTTCAAGCTGATGTGGAACCTGACGCCCGACAACTTGTTCGCCGTGAGAACGATCAACGGCTTCGACTACGGCTATGAGGATACCAAGATGCCGGATCGTCACGTGCGGCAACTCTATCAATCATGGTTGAAGCTGGCGCAAACCGACGCTGCCGCGGAGTCGGCGGTTCGGCGTTTTCGCAAGCAGCCGGAGTTCCAGCTTTACGATCTGTCGAAGGATCCATGGGAGAGGGAGAATCTGGCGAGCAACCCCGAGTATGCCGCAACGCGCGATCAGTTGAAAAACTCGATTTCCACCTGGATGAGGCAACAGGGTGACGACGGATTGCCCGCTCCTGCGGGAAGGCAAAAGAAGAATTGATGCCCGAAACGATTACCCATTCCCCGTGACAAAATATGTATCACTAGTTCCCGGTCTAATTCTCGCGCTCGTTTTGTGTGGTAACCTTTCTGCAGCTACGAGTCGTCCCAATGTGGTTCTGATTCTCGCAGACGACCTCGGCTATGAAGCTCTTGGAGTGAATGGAGCCGAGCAAGTCCGGACGCCCCATCTGGACCGGTTGGCCAGGGAAGGCGTCCGGTTTACGAACTGTTTCGCCAACCCGCTTTGCACGCCCTCGCGCGTGGCGATCATGACGGGACAATACAATGTCCGAAACTACACGAAGTTCGAGGAGCTTGATCGCAGTCAGATAACCTTTGCTCGTCTGGCGCAAGAGGCTGGCTATGCGACTTGCATCGCTGGCAAATGGCAGCTGGGGATGGAAAAGGATTCGCCTCAGCATTTCGGCTTTGAGGAATCGCTGCTCTGGAATCACACGCGAAGGAATCAGAAGAAGGTGAAGGGTCGGCGGGTGGACACGCGCTTCGTGAATCCGCAACTTGATCGCAATGGCGAGCCTGTCGATTACCACAAGGGAGAATACGGACCCCAAGTTTGCGCGGACTTTGTCTGCGACTTCATGGAGTCGAAGAAGGACCAGCCGTTTCTCGTCTACTATCCGATGATTCTGACGCATTGCCCGTTTGATCCGACTCCAGATTCGTCCGACTGGGACCCGACCCGTCCGGGGTCGACCACTTACAAAGGAGATCAAGGGCGACCCCAGAAGCACTTCAAGGACATGGCGTCGTACATGGACAAGATCGTCGGCCAATTGGAAGCCAAGTTGGTGGCGCTGGGCATTCGCGACAACACCTTGATTTTGTTCACCGGCGACAACGGAACGGACACGCCGATTGTCACTCGCTGGGAGGGAAAAGCCATCGCCGGAGACAAGGGCAACATGAGCGACGCCGGCACCCGCGTGCCCTTGATTGCCAGCTGGCCGGGTAAGATCAAGTCGGGTCTGGTGACGGATGAATTGGTCGACTTCGCCGATTTCCTGCCAAGCCTGTGTGAGGTCATGAAGATCCCGCTGCCCACGGATTATCCCGGCGACGGAGTCAGCATTTGGCCCACACTCCATGGAGCCGAACGCCATAAACCACACGCTTACCTGTGGTTTGCCGGGCATGGGAAGTTCCCCGCAAAGGTCTATGCGCGGACCAAGGAGTATCGCTACCTCTGCAATCTGGATTTGTCGAAACCGGTCTTTGCGGATGTTTCCAAGCCTTATGCGCCGATCAACCTAGACCTTACCCGTCTGAACGCCGAACAAGAGAAGATCATGAATGAGTTGAAGAAGAAGGTGGGCGACATGGCCAAGGTGCCGACGATCCGGAAACCCAACAAGCGCGCAAAGTAGCACTGGGTGCCATCCTTTCTTTGTTAAGAATTCATTTTATTATAACCATGCAGCGCAAACCATCTTTCCTGCTGATCGGAGTATTGGCAATCTTGTCACTGGCTGCTTCCGCCTTCGCTGAGGCACAAAAAGCACCTCGTCCCAACGTGATCTTCATCCTGATGGATGACATGGGCTACAGCGACGTCAGTTGCTACGGCGCGACCAAGGTCAAGACGCCGAACATCGATCGGATGGCGGCGGAGGGAATGAAGTTCACCGACTTCCACACCGCGGCCTCGATCTGTTCGCCCTCGCGCGCGGCTTTCCTAACAGGCGCCTACCCGCAGCGGGCCGGACTTTACATGGGGATCAACCAGAACCGGGAAGCGCACTGGTTTCTGGGCCTGAATCCCGACGAAGTCACCCTTGCCGAGCAGTTCAAGAAGAAGGGCTACACCACCGCGATGGTCGGGAAGTGGCACCTGGGCAAGGAGGAGAAGTTTTCCTATTACCATCAGGGCTTCGATCACTACTACGGCGCGCCGGACAACATGGGCCACAACTCCGCGTTCTACGACGAGAAGGAAGTGATCTTCAAAAGCACGCCGCTGGAAAAGCTGAACGCCCTCTACACCGAGCGGATGGTCAAGCACATCGAGGACTTCAAGGACGAACCTTTCTTCATCTACTACGCGCACAACTACCCCCACACACCCTACAAGGCGGGTCCGAAGTTCAAGGGCTCGTCCAAGGACGGCGTGCGCGGCGATATCATCCAGGAGGCGGACTGGGGCATCGGCGAGATTCTCAAGGCCTTGGAGAAAAACGGCATCCTCGAGAACACGCTGGTGATCTTCAGCTCCGACAACGGAGCCACCTCGGCGAAGTATTCCAAACCCTACAGCGGCACGAAATACGTCTCGCTTGAGGGCGGCCACCGGGTGCCCTTCATCCTCTACTGGAAGGGGCAGATCCAGTCAGCGGTGTCGGAGGTGCCGGTGGTCGCGATGGACCTTTTTCCGACCTTGAGTGAGTTGATCAGCGAGCCTTTGCCGAAGAACCGAATCTACGACGGGGTCAGTCTAACACCTCTGTTCAATGGCGGTGAGATCGCTCGCTCGGAAGACGAACCATTTTACTACTACAACTGCGAGAACCTGCAGTGCGTCCGTGTCGGCGACTGGAAGCTCCACCTGCCGCGCGAGACGCGTCAGATCCCTTGGTGGGCGCAGAAGAAGCAGAAACCGCTCGAGAAGCCCCAGCTCTACAATCTCGAAACGGATGCAGCGGAGCAACAGAACCTCGCGGCCCAGCACCCGGAGCGGGTGAAGGAGATGATGGCGCTGGCCGAAGCAACCCGCGAGAAGCTCGGCGAGTTCATGCAGCGTGGTTCCGAGCAGCGTCCGACCGGGACGCTTTTCCCCGAAGTTCCGATTCTGAGCAACGAGCAGCAAGACTGGGTGAAGCTGTCCGACGAGGAGAAGGGCCGCGGCAAGTCCGAGTTCAAACCGGCGGCCAAGCCACGGCGAAAGAAATAGCCGACTTCCCTGCAGTCAGCGTGGAAGATATGATTATGATAAGAAAATGGATTCGTCGTTGGTGTTTCATCCCCGCGGTCGCTGTCGGTTCAACCGGCTTGCTCACCACTCCGATGGATGCGGAATCGCTCCCGAACGTGGTTCTGATTTTTGCCGACGACCTCGGCTACGGGGATCTGAGTTGCTATGGAGCAACGAAGGTTCAAACACCCAACATCGACAAGCTGGCGGCGGAAGGCAGGCGCTTTACGGATGCTCACTCGGCTTCGGCGGTTTGCACGCCGTCGCGCTATGGACTGTTGACCGGAGAGTATCCGTTTCGGGCGAATGGAGGCGAAGGCATCTGGGGCCCTTGCGGTCACTTTCAGTCCCTGCTGATTCCTACCGAAAAGCTGACTCTTGGCCAGTTGTTCAAGAACAAGGGCTATGCCACGGCGGCGATCGGAAAATGGCATCTGGGATTCGGAATGGGCAAGACCGATTGGAACAAGCCACTGCGTCCGGGACCACTGGAGCTCGGATTCGATTACTACTTCGGAGTGCCCAAGGTGAACAGCGGCTACCCGTACGTCTACGTCGAGAATGATTCCATCCTCGGCTATGATCCGAGTGACCCGATCACCTTCGAGAAACCGTTTTCAGAAACCACGACCTATCCAGAGGCAGCCGGAAAGAAGAGCGCCAACGGGGCGGGTGGTGCCAAGAAGGCACACGCCATCTACGATGATGAGAAGACCGGCATGCTGCTTACCGAGAAGGCCGTCGATTGGATTGAGGAGAATAACGAGAAGCCCTTCTTCCTCTATTTTCCAACGACCAACATCCACCACCCCTTCACGCCCGCCCCGCAGTTCAAAGGCACGAGTCAGGCGGGGCTCTACGGCGATTTCATTCACGAGTTCGACTGGATGGTCGGTGAGTTGGTGAAGTGCCTCGAGAAAAACGGACTGGCCGATAGCACCCTGATCATCGTGACCAGCGACAACGGTGGCATGTTCAATCGCGGGGGGCAGGATGCCTTCAAGGCCGGTCATCGGATCAATGGCGATCTCCTCGGATTCAAGTTCGGCGTCTGGGAAGGCGGGCAACGCGTGCCCTTTGTCGCCAAGTGGCCCGGGAAGATCGAGCCGGGAACGGTATCCGATCAATTGATCAGCGGCGTGGACATGCTGGCGACCTTTGCCGCCGTGACAGATCAGAAGCTCGACGAGGATCAGATGGCGGACAGCATCAACGTGCTGCCAGCCCTGACGGGCGATCCCGAAGGTGCCGTGAGGGAGAGCCTGGTACTGGCGCCTCGTCAGGCCAGCCATGTTTCCCTCCGCAAGGGCAAATGGATGTACATTCCCACACGGGGTGCTGGCGGTTTCAATGGCAAGCCGGGCAGCCATGGTGCCGGTGGCCCTGCCTGCGTCTCGCATGTCGGCAGTGAGAACAGCGACATTGAAAATGGGAAAATCAAGAAGGACGCCCCACCCGCCCAGCTCTACGATCTCGAAGCCGACGTCAGCCAAACGGAAAATCTCTACCATCAATATCCTGAAGTGGTGAAGGAAATGAAAGCCCTGCTCGCAGAGTCGAGGCCAGCCACTTCCTCGGGAAAGAAAGCCAAGAACAAGCAATGAAACTGAACTACATCCTCCTGAGCGCGTTGCTTCCAGCGTGCCTCATCAGCGCCCAAGCTGACGAAAAGCCCTACGGCACCGCCACCCTAACCCACTCGGCCCTGACGGGAATTGGTCCCGAAAAGGACGTTTCTCGTCGTGATCCCAGCGACATCATCAAGGTCGGAGATCTCTACTACGTCTGGTATTCGAGGGGGCCGGTCAAGACGGGCTACAACGCCACGGTGTGGTATGCGACATCACCTGACGGAGTGAACTGGACCGAGAAAGGTGAGGCCGTTGGCAAGAACCCGAAAGCCGGCACCTGGGACGAAGCGAGCGTCTTCACACCGAACATCCTCGTCGCCGAAGGGAAATACTGGTTGTTCTACACGGGGATCTCGAAGCACATGAAGGTGAGGCCCGACTCGAAGATCGGCCTTGCCGTGTCGGACTCGCCGGATGGTCCCTGGACCCGTTCGCCGGACAATCCGGTGCTCAAGAACAGCGACAACGAATCCGACTTCGACAGTCATCTGGTTGACGATTCCTGTCTGCTGGTTCGCGACGGAAAATACTGGTTCTACTATAAAGGCCGTCAATTGGGGAAAAGCGCAAGTCAGACCCAGATGGGCCTGGCCATCGCCGAGAAGCCGGGTGGCCCCTATGTCAAACACGAGGACAATCCGGTCATCCCCGGAAATCACGAGGTGGTCGTCTGGCCCCAGGGAACGGGCGTCGCTGCCATGATCGGCAAGGTCGGCCCCAAGGACCTCGTCCGCACCATTCAGTATGCCGAGGACGGCGTGAACTTCAGCAAGACGTATGACCTTTCCGAGGAGGCTTTCGCCGGAGGCACCTACCGTCCCGAGGCATTCACCGACAGCAACAAAGGCGAAGCGCCGACATGGGGAGTCGAGATCGGCAATGCCGGAAAGCTCCTCTGCATCCAGCGTTTTGACATCAAATGGAAGGATGCCCGTGAGAGTAAATAAGTCCTTCATTGCGGTGCTGGTTCTGGCTGGCTTTGCCGCCACTAATCCGGCGCGCGCCGAAGGGCCGAGCTTCGGCAGCGCCGTGACGTCCCGAAGGGCTCTAACAGGCATCGGACTGGAGGAAGGCGTCATGCGCAGGGATCCCAGCGACGTCATCAAGGTCGGCGATCTCTACTACCTCTGGTATTCCAAGGGCCGCCTCAAGACCGGGTATGATGCCACAGTCTGGTTCGCCACATCCCCGGATGGATTGAACTGGACGGAAAAGGGAATGGCGCTCGCCAAGGGGCCGGCGGGAAGTTGGGACGCGGGCAGTGTCTACACGCCGAACATCCTCGTGGCGGAGGGGCGTTACTGGCTTTTCTACACGGGCACCACGAAGTCGTATGGAAAAGGCTTCACGCCGGATTCCAAAATCGGGATCGCCGTTTCGGATTCACCCGACGGTCCGTGGAAGCGCTTGCCGAACAACCCGGCGCTCAAGAACAGCGATGATCCGCAGGACTTTGACAGCATGCTCGTCGACGATGCCTGCCTGATGACGCGCGACGGAAAATACTGGTTCTACTATAAAGGCCGTCAGCAGGGGAAAAGCCCCGCAGAAACCCAGATGGGTCTGGCGATTGCGGCGAAGCCGGAGGGCCCGTACCGCAAGCATGAGGCCAATCCGGTCATTCCCGGCAATCACGCGGTGCTCGCCTGGCCTCAGGGCAAGGGTGTCGCCGCCATGATCGGCGTCAGCGGGCCGGCGGAGATCATCAATTCCGTGATGTATGCGGAGGATGGGATTCACTTTTCAAAGACCCACCACGCGCTGGATGGCCCGCGCGCCGCAGGCTCCTATCGTCCGGAGGCCTTTACCGAAAGCGGCACGGGGAAACCGATTCAGTGGGGTGTGGAGATCGGCAAGCACACCGGGAAAGAGCTACCTTATCTCCATCGTGTCGAGATCGAGTGGTCGGAATAGAGAAGGGACATCTCGATGCGTTTCCGACGAAGAGCGATCTTCGTAGGGATTCACTGCCCTTGAGAGTTGTAACGTTTGCGGGTCCTTTCGAGAAGTTTCTGGGCGATCTCGCGCTGGGAAGGGTCGAGATTTGGTTCGAGCTTGTTGTGGAAGTTTTCGACTTCGGCGAGTCGCTCGGGCGAGAGTGGGGGTAAGCTCATGACTTTCTGAGCGGTTTCATGAAAAAGCTGTCGAGTGGCGCGGCGTTGCTCGGAGCTCAGATTGAGGGCGTGCGAATAGCGGCGGAGGACTTCATCTGCCGCCTTGCTGGGCGATCGGTCCTGGCTCTCACCCGTGAACACCATCTTGGAGGTCGGGTCTGAGGCGGTCATACGTCCTGTCCAGACGCCACAGGTAAAGATCGCGGCGGCGAGCAGAGCCGTGAGAAGACGGGTTTGGAGCGAGCTCATTGTTGTGAAGCGGACGATGGATCCCTGGGTTTCGTATCCTGCAATTCCAACCAGGAGTCGGCTGGGTTGGTGGATTCGGTTTTGAAGACCGTAGCGGTGATGGCGATGATTAGGGCGGCGAGCGTGCCGAGGAAGGCAGTCTGCAGTTGGGCGCGGGAGGTGGAGTCACGATAGTGTTCCTGGCGGGCGCGAAGGGTCCGTGCGGCAAAACCGAGTGGGGCGCTTTGATCGGCGGCGGCCTTGGGCTTGAAGCGACTGGCTTCGGCGAGGAGCTCGTTGAGAGGAGGCTTCGGTTTCATGGGTTCCAGCGGTCGTAGGTTTGGCGCAATTTGCGGCGAGCGCGCATCAGACGAAGTCGGGCCGCTCCGGACGTCCAGCCCATTTCTTGGGCAACCTGCGAAATCGGCTTTTCCCGTAATTCAACCTCGCGCAATAGCCAGGCTTGTTCGGCGGGCATGCGGGAAAACAGCGTGGCGATGATTCGAGGGGCGTCGAAGTCGGTTTGGGAAGCGGGGGTGGCAGAGACTTCGAAATTGCGATCGGGGTCGATCTCCGAGAATGACCATTCGGGACGGACACGCTGTTTGCGCAAGGCATCGTAGCAGACGCGACGAGTAATGACCGAGACCCATGCGGGGAAGGAACCACCACGGAAGCGGTCGAGGTGCTCAAAGACGCGCAGAAAGACTTCTTGGGCGAGATCCTCAACTTCACTGCGCCGGGGCAGCAGGGGGGTGATGATCGCCGCGACCCGCGGGTAGAGACGGTCGACCAGTAGGCGAGCGGATTCGTCGTCTCCTGTGCGCACCTGGGCAAGCAACTCGTTCCAGGGATTGTCGGATGATTCGTGGGCGGCATGCAACTCCTTCACGACCACGCCAGTGAAGCATCTGGGCGTCAGGGGGGAAGCGAATAGGCTGGTGGGCACGGCTATTGAGCAGGTTCAGGGTGTCGGGGTCTTCTTGCAGCTGGAGGTGTCGCCGGCTGGACCGCCCCCGGCATTCGCGGCCTCGAGGGCGGCAGCGATGCCGCGGAAACACTCATCGATCTGTTTGCCGACTTTCTTGCCAAACTTGATGGCCCGCTTTGCGACCTTCTCGGTGAAGGTGCTGTAGCTCACGGCTGCGACATTGCCACTAGGGTCGACGTAGTTGTAGGGGTCGTTGTCGGTGTAGGCGTAGAGATTGGTGGTGCCGCTTTCGAATCCAAGCGGGTCTTCGGATAGGAAACGTCCGAGGGCAGGGTCATAGAAACGCGCACGGTTGTAGGAGAATCCGGTAAGCGGGTCGTGCCAGCGGCCGGCGTAGCGGATGTTGCCGGCGTCGCCCGGAGTGGTTTCGGTGAGCGACTGAATGTCTCCAAAGGCACCGTAGCTGATGCTTGCCACGGTATTGCCGGCTTCGTCGATGACGCTGCGGACCGATCCCAGGTGGTCGCTGTGGAACCAGCGCAAGCCGCGACCCGCGCGCCACTCGCCGACGAAGCGGTCGGGTCCATCGGGTTCGTAGTAGTAAACCGTTTCCGGGTCGGCTTCGTTGTCGCGATACTCCATCACCGGCATGGCATTGTAATCGTAGATGAACCACAGGGTGGAGCCGTCTTCAACACGGCCGATCATCAGGTCGCGGAAGTCGTAGAGATACTCAACCGTCGCGGTGGGATCGGCACCGGTACTGGGGCGGATCTCGATGCGGGTGAGGCGGTTGCGGTAGTCCCAGCTGAGATCCATGATCTCTCCGTTTGAGGTGTCTCGACGTTGGATGAGATTGCCTTCCGCGTCCCAGTCGAACTCGAAGTCTCCACGAGCCTCCAGTCGGTTTCCGGGACTTAGGATGTCTCCGACCTGATTGCCACCGTCGTCGAATGCAAAGGTTTCGTCGGGAGCGCCGGGGTGGTCGACCGCGCTGAGGCGCCCTTTGGAATCGTAGCTGATAGTCGTGGTGCCGGAACCATCGACGAGGGTTTCAATCCGGCCGCCAGGCTCGCGGGTGAAGGTCAGCGATTCGCCGGGATGAGTGATGGTCGAGATGCGTCCATTGGCGTCGTAACTGTAGCTGGAGGTGCCGATGAGGGTGTCGCCGGCAGTGATGGGGGAGACGTCGTTGTGGCGGATGATTTCCTGCGGCAGACGTCCGGCATTGCGGAGGATTTCGGCACGGCCGGTGACGGAGCTGTCTGGTGTGCGGATTTCCACCATCGCAGTCTCGGTGGTGGAGTTGCGATTAAATTCGTGCGATGCCGGTCCGGGGAGTTCGGTCTTTATCAAGAGATCACTATCGGCGAAGGAATAGCGCAGGGTGAGCGCGTCACGGCCGGGAAAGGTGACATCCATCTGGGTCGGATTCACGCTGGCGAGGTGGCCGAAGTCGTAGTTCAGGTCGCCGTCCGTGACGGTGTTGATATTTCCGGCATTGTCGTAGGTGAAGAGGATTTCCCGGATCACTGAATCGTCATCCGACGAGTGCCAGCGCTCGGCGGTCATGGCGCCGTTGGCATTGTAGTCGAAGCTGCGTTTGCGGCCGAGTCGGTCGATGGTCTCGACGCGGTTTCCTGCCAGGTCGTATTGGTGGGTGGTGGTCTTTCCGGCGGCGTCGGTGGCGGTGAGGACCCGTCCGGCATGGTCGTAGGTGAAGCTGCTGGTGTTTCCAAGCGGGTCGGTGACGGCGCTGCGGTTGCCGTCGGCATCATAGGCGTAGGTGGTGGTGGCGCCGTCGGTCGTTTCACTCGTGAGCTGACCATCCGAATCGTAGACATAGCTGGTAGTGATGCCGTCTTCCGAGGTGATGGTGGCGGGGTGCTCGCCGAGGTAGGTGACGGTGACACGGTCGCCGAGCGGGTCGGTGACACTGAGCATTCGCCCGGCGTCATCGTATTCGTAGCTGTCCGCGCCAAACGGGGTGCTGGCCGTGGCCGGAAGTCCGTTCTCGAAGTAGGTGGCGGTGGCAGTGGCGCCGGATTCGTTCTCGATGTGGTCGAGCTGGCCGAAGGTGCCACCGTAGCCGAAGAATCGCAGGTTGCCGAGCGAGTCGGTGACCGTGGCGACGCGACCGTCGGAGGTATAGGTGTAGCTCCGGTGGTTTCCCCATTGGGAGAGTAAGCCGGCTTCGTTGTAAGTGAAGGTTTCACTGATCAAACCGGGTCGGGTGCGCGAGATGAGCTTGTTGTCCTCGTCGAAAGTTTGGCGGAGGGAAGAGCCGCTTGGTGGCGTTGTCAGCGTGACGTTGCCATTGTCGTCATAGCGGTAGCTGGTGGTGTTGCCGAGCGGATCGGTGACGGTGGTTTCGAGATCCGGGTGGTCGGCGTCGGTGTAGGCGTAGGTGATCACTCCGCCGTCCGGGTTTTCCTGTCGGGTGATGTTGCCACGGTCATCATAGTAGATGGTGGTGATGTTGCCTCGGAAGTCGGAGATGGTTCCGGAGAAGCCTTCGAGGTCATAGCTCTGTTCGCTGCGGTTTCCGTCCTCGTCGATGATGGCGGCGAGCCGTCCGTCGGCGTCGTATTCGTAGCGGGTGCCGGTTCGGCCATGCGGGTCGGTGATCGAGTCCAGGTAGTGTTTCGGTTCGTCGAAGTAGTCGAAGGTGGTGGTGTTGCCGGCGGGGTCGGTGGTGGATTCCAGGTCACCGTTGGAATCGTAGCTGTAGCTGCGCGTGCTGCCATCGGGTGCGGTGACGGCGGTGATGCGGCCGGCCTCATCCCGGGTCAGCACGACTTCGGCTCCCGAGCTGTGGCGGATCGATTGGTCGGTGAAAACGAGCGAGTTGCCGGTTTTGTCGAGCACGTCGAGCAGGCCGTCGCTTTCGTGGTAGGTGTAGGCGGTGCCGTCCTTGGTGGTCAGGATGAAGATGTCTGGATTGTAGGGGAGGGCGATGAAGGCGAGGGTCACCGAGCCGTCGGAGGCCTGGCTGAGGAAACCGGTATCGCCCTCGGGCACGGCGAGCGTCTCGTAGACTCCGGGATCCGGCGTGAAGACCGGGCGGAAATAGGTGCCGAGAAAGCCGCTGGTGGCCTCTTCGATGCCGAAGGTGAAGCCGATGCGTCTGCCGTCGGGCGCGTTGAGATAGATTCGGGTGCCGACCTTCCAGGCGTTGGTTGCCAGAAAAGCACCTCCATCAGGGTCGGTGTCGCGGATGTCGGGATCGGCGAAGCCGAGCGACCAGCCATGACCAAAGTCGCCGCTCTCGCTGCTACTAAAACTATCGTAGATGCGGCGGACCTGCAGCGGGATGCCGGCGAGGTCGAGTTCGAGGTCGGTGAATTCGAGCCGCAGGCGTCCGGGTTTGAACTCGCCGGAGACCTCGACTTCGAGCGGTTCGGTCCAGCCGAGACCGAGGTCGTTCCACGCCGTGACTTTGATCAGGTAGCTGTCGTTGACGAGGGTGGTCGGGTCAAACACAGCGAGGATGTCCTCGGTCTCCACGGCTTCGGTGCCTTCCGCGATGCGGGTGAATTGAGCGCTAGTGCTGTTGGCAAAATCGCTTTGGGTAAGATTTCCAAGTGGCGCGACGTCGACATACCATTCACGGATGTTGGAATCGGAGGTGATGGTGCCGAGAACCTCGGTGAGGTTGGTGATGGCGCTTCCGGGCTGGGGAGATATGATGCTGATCGCGGGATAGAGGTCGGAGGGGTCGACGCCTTTGGCCACGACATGGGCGGAGTAGGCGGTGGTCGCGGAGCCGTCGGTGGCGCTGATTCGCAACAGGTAGATCCCGTCGTCCAGCGTCGACACGGGCAGGGTGGCGAGTGGGGAGTTGATGACACTGCCGCTGCCGCTGGCGAGCGTGATGTAGTCGGGATCCGGAGTGCTCAGGTTGTAGGGGTCGACCAGATCGATGGAGGCGTAGGTGAGTTCCCAGGTGGTGATTTCCTGATCATCGCTGAGGGTGGCGAGCACGGGGACGTCGCTTGTTAGAATGGCGCCGGGGCCGGGGCTGTGGACGGTGATTTCCGGAGCGCCCTCGGTCGTCTCAAGACGACCGGGGACGTCCGGGTTTTCCGGGAGGGATCCGTCGTGGTTTCTAACCAAAAGTGTCAGTGTGGTGGCGGCGGTCTGCCCTGCCATGTCAGTGGCGGTGGCGGTCAGGACGAGGTCGCCGGGATACTCCGCGCGGACCAAGGCGAAGCCCTCGCTGTCGAGAGAGGCTGGCGTGCCATTGACGCTGAGCGTCGTCGTGGGGTTTCCGAAGTCGTCGGACGCGCTGACGTGCACCCTGAATTCATCACCCGCATGGATGATGCTGGTTTCATTCGACAGAAATACACGAGGGGGCAGGTCGCGGGCTGTGCGACCGAAGTCGATGTCGCCGATGGTCTCGTTTTCCGACAGGTGGACGAGGTGCCCGTCGAGTCCTGTTGGCAAGTAGTGAATTGCCTGAAACCCGACGAGGTCGTAGCCGGGGTAACTGCCGCCGTTGTTCAGGCTGGTGACGCGAATGTGGCGGATGGGGAAGGTGATGCCCGCACGTCCGAGGTCGAGGCCGATCGCTCCCCGGCCTTCGCCGATGGTGGCGAGGTAACGCATGTCATCGAGTTCTGCCCCGACATGGATCTCGGCGGTCTCCCCGGCGTCCTGCCCGTCGGGCGTGACGACTTGGAAATCAAAGCCAGGTCCATCGATAATCAGTTCGTCTTCGAAGGTGACGGTCGCGGAGCTGCCCTCGGTGAGGCTCACCAGTTCGGTTGTGTTTTGGAATCCCAGGGCAAAGGTGCGGAGGCGATCACCGATCGGTTTGAGCAGTAGCTCCGGGTCGACGGGAGAGGATTCGGGGGCGGGAAAGATGGGAAAGATGGTGCCGATGTCGGGCTGGGCGGTGGTGCCGTGGGGGACGTCGTGTTCTCCAAAGGGGACGTGGACGAAGTCGAGGGAGTCGGGCAGGCCATCGGGAGCTCCCGGTGGGTTTCCCGGAAAAGTCTGAATGCTGCCAGCCGGGATGGGCTGGACGAGTCGATAGGTGCCGGGGGCGAGATTATCGAACTGATAGTGCCCCGAGGCATCGGTGACCTGCGTCGGTTCTTCGGGGTCGGGTTTTTCATCGTGATCGAGATCGATGAAGACGGTCGCGCCGGATAGCGGAGTGCCGTCGCCAAGATCACCGTCCTCATCGAGATAGACGGTGCCTGAAATGCTACCACCCGTGAGGTTGGGCGTGAGAGGATCCGTGTCGAGATAGAGCACTTCGTCACCATCGCTGAAACCATCGAAGTCGGTGTCGGCGCGGTCGGTCCGGGTTCCGAGCAGGGCGGCCTCCTCGATATCGCTGAGGCCATCGAAGTCGGAGTCGACAGGGGCTGCGGCGTGGAGGCGGAAAAATAGACGGTCTGGGGCGTCATCGTCGAGGTCGACGACTGCCGCGAAAGGATCGCCATCTCCGACGACCATGCCGTAGGGGTTCCAAGTGCTGAGGTCTTCCGAGTCTTCCACCGTGTAGCGGACGCCGGGACGACTATCGAAGTCGAAGATCGCCTGATCCGGCTCGATGGTGATCGAGTAGCTGGGCTGCGAATCGGGGTCGAGTGGATCGGTGGCAAAGGCGTATTCCTCGCGGGTGGTCCAGCCGTCACCATCGAGATCGAGATCCCAGTCGGCGCTGCTGAGACCGAAGTTCGTCAGCCAGTAAGGTTTGGCGGCTGCGGCCGCGTTGGATTCGATCGTTTCGGCGGTGGAGAAGAGGAAGGAAAGGGCGTCGGGGAGGCGCTCCCGGAATGCTTCGGGGGTATCCTCGGCGGCCGGAAGGTATTGGTAGGAAAGGTCGCCTTCGACGACGAAACGTTTGGGGATCTTCCTGAGGAGGGAGCTGCGGAAATCGCGAACCTGAGACCGGTCGGAATCGAGATAGAGTCGAACCGGGCGCTTGGAGTCGAGTGAGATCACTTCGAAGAGGCCGGGATAATTCTCGAGTTCGATGAGTGCGGCCTTGCCGAAAATCTGAGGGGCGTCCCAGGCGCAGAAGAGGGCCATGGCGGCTCCGTGCTGAAAGCCGAGCACGGCGGTGTGCTCCGCGCCGTCTAAAGTACGGTAGTTCTCGTCGATGTGAGGTTTGAGCTCGAAACGGAGGAAGTCGAGCCATGCCTGCGAGGGACCCGGGGTGCCGTCTCCGGCGGCGTAGGGGTCGCCCGTCTTGAGCCTTTCAAGCAGGCTGAGGGTATCGATTCCGACGAAGATGGCTTCGTGAGCCTGGCCGGATGCGATGGCCTTGGAGAGTGTCGTTCCATCGGGGTCGAGGGCGGATTGGGGATTGCTGGCATTTCCCAGCACCGTGGTGTCCTCCTCGAAAAGCGCTTGGCCATCGAAGCAATAGACGACCGGATAGTAGCGGTCGCTGTGCTCGTCGTAGCCACGAGGGAGGAAGACTCGATAGGGGCGGGGATTCTCGATGAATTCGGATTCGAGAGTCGAGAGGGCGGCTGGGTCGTAGTCCCGGCGCGGTGGGCTGACAAATGGGGCGGGCTGGTAGGCGAAGAGTTGGCCCTGTTGGACATGGATGGCGTCCATTTCGGTGCCGAAGACCGGGTCGCCTTCGGGCGGTCCGCCGAGTGCGGCGGGCTCGCGTCCGCCGCCACTTCCGGTGAGGAAGAATTCGAGCGGGCGGTTGGCTTCACCGAAGGTGGAGGCGCTGAAAGTGCCGCTGCCGTTGTCCGTTAGAGGGAGCGTGGCGAAATCCACCGTCTGGTCCTGCCGCCAGTGGAGCACGGGTCCGACGAGTGGGCCGGTATAGTTCAGGGACTTGGTCGCAGGATCGAGGACGACGCTTGAAGTAGATGCGATTTGCAGATCCCCGAGGGGGGTGCCGTGAGTGGGGTCTGGCGTTTGGGAGGAATTGACGAAACGGTCGTAGAACTGGAATTCGTAGTTGCGATTGACCGGCAGCGAGACATCGAGTTCCCAGCTGCCGTCGGGAAGTTGGATGAGCTCGTGGGATCGACTGAGGTCGGAGTTGCCGAGCTCCGGAAGGTTTCCCGAAATGAAGATTGCACCTCGGGGCGCGGCACCATCGTAACGGAAGGTGACGGTTTCCCGAGTTTGGGCGCTGAGCGTGGCGGCTAGCAGCGGAATGAGGAAAAATTGGGGAGAATAGCGCATGGTCTTTCCCGAAAGACGCAGGAGAGATGCGAGCGTTTCATCGAAATGATGGGTGAGATTTCATTTCTCGCCATGTGAGATCGGGTGGTCGATTTGCGTAAGGGAAGCATCGATATTTACGGCAATCCGTTCTAAAGAAGATCACCAGCATGAGAACCGAACGAGACGAGATCAAACGCAACCACGACTACCTCATTCCTGCTCTACCCGGTGTGACCCGGCGGCGCTTCTTGGTGGCAGCTGGCAGCTTTGCCGCGGCACTGGCTTCATCCGGGCCCTTGATGGCCGCAGGTAGCAGGGCGTCCTATGCCGCGCTGCTGAAATCGGAGCCGACGCTTCGTGGGTATTGGCGCTTCGATGGGGATCTCGTCGATGTCCTGGGCAAATCGCAAGCCAAGGCGAGTGGTCCGACATCCTTTGTCGATGGGGCCATCGGAGGCAAGGCCATCAGCCTCGAACCCAAGGCTCCGGTTCTGGTTCCCGGTGCCGACAAACTCAAAGGCCGCTCAACCACGCTGGAACTCTTCTTCAAAATCGATGCCAAGCCACAGGTCGAGGGCAACCCCGTGATCATCGCGCAGAGCAACGGCAAGCAGGCGCTGTTCGTGATCGGCGTGAAGAACGACCTGTCCTCGCTTCTCTATCAGAACGTCAACGGCATGGTCGTGACCGAGATCAATCTTCCGACCGACGAACCGATCGAAGTGGGGCGTTGGTATCACTTTGCACTCACCAGCTTCGATCTCGATGTGCGTGCCTATGTCGATGGCTATGAGTGCAGCCTGGTCGGCGGCGCGTATGAATACACCCGCCGGGGACCGAAGAAGACGACGATGATGCTGGGCGACACGACGGTTCCCAACGGCTGGGGATCGACCAGGCTGACGGTCGACGAAGTCGCCTGCTTCGCCCGTGGCCTGACCCAGGCCGAGATCCAAGCTCACATCAAGGCGGCCGGATGGGAGCAGAAGCTCGAGGAAACGGGAACGCTCGTCGCCAAGGTGAAAGCCGAGCGAGACGCGGTGCGCGAACGCAAGGCGCAGGCGATCCTGAATGATCCGGGATTGACCGCGCACGGCAGCACCACGGTCTATGAAGGCGAACGGCTCGAGGCGATCGACTTCATCGTCGGCGGGATCGGTGCCGGCGGGATCCAGTTCAATGGCAAGGCGGAGCCCGCGATCTGGCAGATTGCCTGCAACTACGAGGAACATCGGGTGGAGGACAGTTTTCTTGCGATCCGCGCCCAGGCGGAGGGTGGCAAGCCGGTGCTGCGTGCCTTGCAGACGACCGCTGCCGGGGCCTTCGCGCCGATGGCGTCGCTGAGATTCGAAGGCGAGTATCCCTTTGCCAAATACCTCTTCGAGGAGCCGGCGCTTCCGGTGGAAGTGGAGCTTGAGGTCTTCAACCCCTTCATCCCGATGGACCTGAAGGACTGTGCGATTCCCTGCGCGATCTACACGGTCACCGTGAAGAACACGTCGAGTTCGAAGGTCAAGGTCGACCTGTTAGCCGCACAAAAGAACGCGCTCGGATTCAACGAGGGCAAAGGCAAGGGGAACTTCAAGTTCGGGAAAAACCAGAACGAGATCCTGAAGAAGGGCGATGCCACCTGCCTGCACATGACCCGCGCCGGCAACGACAGCGCCGACATGGTGCTGATGACGAGCGCCGCGGGAGCCACCGGCACGGCCGAGTGGGCGGACTCGAAAGTGTTTCAGGGTGAAGTCGATTCGGAAGGCTCCCTGCAGGGGCCGGCGAAGTCGAAGGTTTCTCCAGCCGGCCAGTCGGTGAACGGAGCACTTTCCGCGCCGCTCGAACTCGCTCCCGGTGAGTCGAAGTCCGTGAGCTTTGTTCTCACCTGGTATTTCAAGGCGGGCCGTCACGGCTCGGGAAAGGCCATCCCGATGGAGGGCGAAGGCATGTCTAACAGCGTCGCTTGGACCGGCACGGGACAGAACTACACCAACTGGTGGCCGAGTGCGATGGGGGTCGCGGAGTATCTTCAGAAGAACCTCGCCGAACTCACCCGGCGCACCCGTCTTTTCCACGACACCCTCTACGCCTCCTCGCTGCCGGTTTGGCTGCTCGATCGGATGAGCTCGCAGCTTGCGGTCCTGCGCAGTCAGACTTTCTGGTGGTCGGACAACGGCTACCTCGGCATGTGGGAAGGCTGCAACGAAGACGCGGGCTGCTGCGGTGGCAACTGCACCCACGTCTATCACTATGCCCAGGCGCATGCGCGCTTGCTGCCGGAGATGGGTCGTCTGTTGCGCGACCAGGACTACGACCGCCAAACGCCCAACGGTCTGACGCCGTACCGCCACACCAACAAGGTCGGCGCCGCCGATGGATTCTACGGCACGATCCTCAACACCTATCGCGAGCACCTTTGTTCGAAGGACAACAGCTGGTTGGAGTCGCAGTGGCCGGAGGTCAAGAAGGGCATGGACTGGAGCATCGGCCACTGGAATCCCAGCCGCGATGGCTTCATGGAAACCACCCAGCACAACACGCTGGATGGCGACTTCATGGGTTGTTCCTCGTGGATCGGCAGCATGTATCTGGCGGCGCTCGAAGCCGCCGCACGGATGGCGGACATCGTCGGCGACAGCCGCTCCGCCGCCGAATACCGGAAGATTCGCGAGTCGGGGATGAAGTTGCAGAACGAGCGTCTCTGGAACGGCGAATACTACATTCAGACGCAGGGCAAGAAGCGCAGTCAGGACTACCTCGACGGCTGCCACATCGACCAGATCCTCGGGGAATGGTGGGCGGACCAACTCGACATCGACCGCTGCTACCCCGAGGAGCGCTCCCGCAAGGCGATGGAGTCGCTGTTGAAATACAACTTCCTCACCGATTTCCAAGGCCACTCGCTCAAGCCGCGTCAGTACTGCGAAGTGACGGATGGCGGGATGAAGATGATCACTTGGCCGAATGACCCGCAGCCGATTCCCGGCATGAAGTACGGCGACGAGGTGATGACCGGTTTCGAGTATGGGGCCGCAGTGACGATGATCCAGAACGGCATGCTCAGGGAGGGGCTGATGGTCATCAAGATCATCTCCGATCGCTACAACGGCCGCCTGCGCACCGAGGGGGTCTCCAATGTTAAAAACGGCCCCTGGGGCTACTCCGGCAATCCTTTCGGCGACGACGAATGCGGCAAGTTCTATGGACGTTCACTGAGTGTCTGGTCGGCGCTCCTCGCCCTGCAGGGCTTCATCTACGATGGCCCGAAAGGCCGCATCGGCTTCCGTCCGGTGCTGCATCCTGAAGATCACAAGAGCTTCTTCACCGTGGCCGAGGGCTACGGGCTCTACTCGCAAAAGCTGAGTCCAAGTCAGCTTGATGCTTCGATCAAGTTGGAGGAAGGCGAACTCAGCCTGAATCAGGTGGTTCTCAGAACAGGCGAAGGCACACAAGCTCAGTCCGTGCAGGTGACATTGGGCAAGCAATCCCTTCCAGCCAAAGTTGAATCCGAGGGGCGCAACCTTCGTGTCATTTTACAAGGTCGGATGACACTCAAGGCAGGCGAGCAACTGGTCGTTCGAGTAACAGCTGCCTAGACGCGCAACCTGTTAGGATATCACCATGAAACGACGTTCTCGCTATAGATTGGGCATTTTCACTCTTTTGATGGTCGGGATGAGCCCAGCCGAAGATGAGAAGGCACCCGAAACCCTCGAGTCCAGGCAACTGTGGGCGGATCGCCTCGAGTATGTGGGGATTGCCGTCGAGGAGCCCGACTACCACGTCTGGGGATCCTCTCCGGTCATCGGCCCTGAGGGGAAGACCCACTTGTTTGTGGCGCGTTGGCCGATTGCCTCGGGCTTCGGCGGCTGGCTCACGCACTGCGAGATTGCCCGCTACCTTGGTGAAAGCCCGGAGGGGCCCTTCGAGTTCAAGGAGGTGGTGGCTCAAGGGACTGGCAAGAAGACATGGGATCATCAGTCACCGCACAATCCGAACGTGCAGAGGATCGGTGACCGGTATGTGCTGAGTTTCATCGCCAATGCCGGTGGAAGCAGGAAAGAGCTGGCGGCGTCACAACGCATCGGGATGATGGTAGCGGATCATCCGGCAGGACCGTGGAAGAAGCTTGGCGAGGATGGCTTGATCCTGTCGCCACCCGAGGATCCGGAAGTCTGGAGTTATCGGTCGACGGTTGGCGTGAACAATCCGGCCCTCTTTGCCCATCCCGACGGTCGGTTCTTTCTGTACTACAAGGCGATGAAGAAGGGCGACGTGCGACGCATGGGTGTGGCGATTGCGGACACGATCGAGGGTCCTTATGTGTTCCACAAAGAGCCGCTCACCAGCAATCAAACCGAGATTGAGGATGGCTACGCTTTCTTTGAGAATGATCGGGTCTTTCTTCTAACCACGCACAACAGCGCCGGAACCGGATATCTCTGGGAATCAGAGAACGGAATTGATTTTGGTGATCCGATACTCGGCTACGACAGGATGGCGAGCTATCTGGGTAGTGATGTCGTCGACGCTGCCAAAATACTTCGTGGAAAGAAATTTGAGCGTCCCCAGCTGTTGCTCCAGAAGGGTCATCCTAGCCATCTTTATGTTGCTTCCGGTGCGAACTGGAAGGGCGGCAAGGGGTCCTACTCGTGCGTGTTTCGTGTTCGTGAGCCCTGAAGTTCATGTTGTCACGAGCTTGAGGACGCGGACTGATTCGACGCTTTGTGGTGAAGTGGTCGAATTAGGAAAGAACTGAGCCTGACGACCGTTAATTAGGGGATCAAATGAAAGCTCATCGTGATGAAACCCAGGAAATCAGATACGGGCGGATGCAGGAGGGAAGTGCGCCGCTCGGCCGACGGGATTTCATCCGCTTGGGGGGGCTGAGCTCGGCGATGCTATTCGCCGGGCGCATGCCGGTTATGGCGGGACCCTTCACGGCAGGCGATCTAACAGCTCACTTGGTTCCGGCCGACAAGAAGCTGACTGCTGAGTGGATCGCTTCGCTGACCCGGAGGGGGGAGGGAGAGGTTTTCAGGGGCAAGGAGCTGAAATACATCGGTATGCCGATCGGTGGGATCGGTTGTGGGCAGCTTTACCTCGCCGGCGACGGACGTCTCTGGCTCTGGGATATTTTCAAGTCAAACTATGCGCGGGAGAAGCACGAGATGCGCATGGATGCCATGACGATGGGTGGGCACTACCCGAAGCCGGTCGCCATCGGTGAGGAATACTGCGAGCAGAACGGCGCCGAGGTCGATCAGGGCTTTGCGATCCGGGTGAAAAAGGGCGAGGAAAGCCAACAACGGACCCTCGACATCGAAGGGTTTCCCGAGCTGAGCTTTCGTGGGGAGTATCCGGTCGGCCGGGTCCGCTACGAGGACGCCGGATTCCCGGTCGAGGTGCAGCTGGAGGCCTTCAGCCCCTTCGTTCCGCTGAGTGCGAAAGACTCGGCCCTGCCGGTGACGGTGATGCGATTCAGCCTGAGCAACCCGGGCGACGAGCCCGTGGAGGTGGAGCTCGGTGGCTGGCTTCAGAATGCCGTGTGCCCCTACGCCGAGGACCCGACCTTGGGGAAACGGGCCAATGCGCTTGTGCGGGACGAAGGATTGAGCTCGATCCTCAGCACGATCGAAGGCTCCGGCGCGATCACCAGGGAGCACGGCTACGGATCCAGCGCGCTGACGGTCATCGACGAGGAGGGCGTGCGTGTTCGGGGAGTGAGCTCACTGAACAAGATTCGAGACGCGGAGACCTTCTTTTCCGAGATCGACGGCGGCTCGGATGAACCGGCCGCCAAGCCACTGGACGAGACCTTGCTGGGTGGACTATCTGCTTCGACCGAGCTCGCTGCGGGGAAGACAAAGGTGATTACCTTTCTGATTTCCTGGTATTTCCCTCATCACCAGAAGACGGATCCCGGCGTGGCCAGGCTGTTCACCGCTCGGCACTACCGTTCCTGGTTCAAGTCGGCGGTCGAGGTCGCCGCGCATGTGGCGAAGCATCGCGAAAAGCTGATCGACGGCACCTTGCTTTGGAATCGGGCCTGGTATGACAGCACTCTGCCGCACTGGTTGCTCGACCGCGCAATGATCCCGCTGGATTGCACTGCGACGCAGACCTTCCACTGGTTTGACGGCGGCCGGCCATGGGCTTGGGAGGGCGTCGACTGCTGCCAAGGGACCTGCACGCATGTCTTCCACTACGCGCAGGCGCTCGCACGGGTCTTCCCCGAACTGGAGCGGACCCTCCGCGAAGAGGTCGACTACGGCGTCGCCTTCGATCCGGAGAACGGAGGCATCGGGTATCGGGGCGAACGAAAGCAGTTGGTCGCCGACGACGGCCAGGCCGGCACGATCCTGCGCGTCTACCGCGAGCACCAGATGTCGCCCGACGATGCGTTTCTGAAGCGGCTGTGGCCGCGGGTAAAGCAGTCGATCGAGTATTTGATGGCGAAGGATCCGGACGGGGATGGCCTTCTAACAGGCCCTCAGCCGCACACTCTGGATGCCGAGTGGACCGGTAAGATTTCGTGGCTCAGCAGCCTCTATCTCGCCGCCCTCGCCGCCGGTGAGTCGATGGCTCTTGAGCTCGGCGACGATGCCTTCGCTGCGAAGTGCGGCAGGATCATCGATCGCGGATCCCGGGAGATTGTCGCCGAGTTGTTCGATGGCGAGTATTTCATCCACAAGCCGAACAAAGAGCTGGGCAAGCACCTGAATACCAATGTCGGGTGCCACATCGATCAGGTGCTGGGTCAGGCATGGTCGCAGCAGGTGGGTCTGCGTCGGGTCCTGCCGAAGAAGGAGACGGTCGCAGCCTTGGAGAGCCTCTGGAAATACAACTTCGCACCGGATGCCGGGGGCTACGCGATCAAGCATCGCGAGATCGAGCAGGCTTTCCGCTGGTATGCGATGGAGGGTGAGGCAGGACTCCTGATGACGACCTTTCCCAAAGGCGGTGCCAAGGACGCGATCCCGGGCGACAAGCTCCGCAGCGAGAAGAACCCCGAGCTCTGGACGGGGCCGGGCGGCTACTTCAACGAATGCATGAATGGCTTCGAGTATCAGGTGGCCGCGCACATGGTTTTCGAAGGGGAACCTGAATCCGATCTTGTCGAAAGAGGTCTCGCTATCGCCAAGGCCGTGCACGAGCGCTACGGCGCGGCGAAACGCAATCCCTACAACGAGATCGAGTGCAGTGACCACTATGCGCGCTCGATGGCAAGCTACGGGGTGTTTCTGGCAGCTTGTGGTTTCGAATACCACGGACCCAGGGGGCAGCTGGGATTTGCCCCGAAAATCAGACCGGACCATTTCAAGGCGCCGTTCATTTCGGCCGAAGGCTGGGGCAGTTATTCGCAGCGAATTCAGGAGGGAGAGATGGAGGTCCGGATCGAACTCAGGAAAGGCAAGCTTGCGCTGAGATCTTTGAAAGTGGAGCCACAAGGTTTGGTTCCTCGCCAGCTTGTCGTTAACCATCTCGGAAAGCCGGTCGCCGCCGGTCTGAAGATTGAGGACGGTAGGGCGCTCATCGAATTCAGCGAGGCCCTCGAAGTGCAGGCTGGGGCTGATCTAAGGATTCACCTCTCCTAGTCCGCAGCGTCTCTAACACGAGAATTCCGATGCCGCCGACCACACGATTGTTCATGGGACGTGGGATTTTCTCGCAGGTCACGTGGGCGGAAGACTGGCGTGAACCGGGTGACCGGAATTTGGTTGGAAACGATCGACCAGTGAACCTTTATTCAGGTAGCCTGACTCCGCCCCATGGGCCGAGGAAGCGCGGCAAAGCTCATTCAAACCTGTAAGTCCTTTTCCAAAACACGAGTTCAGATCATGAAAAATCGCATTACCCTCCTTGTGGCTCTGCTGCTCACGCCCGTGGCGGGGCTGGTCGCAGGCGCCGATCAGGAAAAGCCCAACATCATCTATATCCTCGCCGATGACCTCGGTTACGGCGACGTGCATGCTCTCAACCCGGAGCGTGGAAAGATCGCGACCCCCCACATGGACCGACTGCGCGCCGAGGGGATGACCTTCACCGACTGCCATACAAATTCGTCGGTCTGTACGCCCACCCGTTACGGCATCATGACCGGTCGGTACGCCTGGCGCACGAAGCTCCAACGCGGTGTGCTGAACGGAATGAGCCCGCCGATGATCGAGTCGGAGCGGCTGACGGTAGGCGAATTGCTCCAGCAGCACGGCTACACCACTGCGATCATCGGGAAGTGGCACATGGGCATGAACTTCGACACGGACGACTATACAAAGCCGATTACCGACGGCCCGCTGCAGCATGGCTTCGACTATTATTTCGGCATTTCCGCGTCACTTGATATGCCTCCGTATGTTTATATCGAGAACGACTATTTCACGGCGGTTCCCAGCGAGCAGAAGAAGTTCCCCTCATTCATTTATGGGAAGGTGGCTCGGACCGGCCCGGTGCGTGAGGGACCGGCTGCTGCTGACTTCGAGGCGGTCAAGGTGTTGCCGGAATTGGCGCGCAGGACGGTCGACTACATTGGCAAGCACGCGCAAGGCACCAAGCCGTTCTTCCTCTATCTGGCGCTGCCATCGCCGCACACTCCGGTGGTTCCCTCCCAGGAATGGAAGGGGAAGAGCGAATTGGGGCCGTATGGCGATTTCGTCATGCAGACCGATGGGCTGGTAGGCGAGGTGCTCAAGGCGGTGGACGAGAACGGATTGGAGAAAAACACGATCGTGGTGATGACCAGCGACAATGGCTGCGCGGCTTACATCGGAGTTGGACAGCTCGAGGAGCTCGGGCATTTCCCAAGCGCGCAGTTTCGCGGATATAAGACCCAACTTTGGGAAGGGGGACACCGGGTGCCGTTTCTCGTGCGCTGGCCGGCCAAGGTGAAGGCTGGGAGCGAAAGTGATGAACTCATCTGCGTGACCGACCTGCTGGCTACCTGCGCTCAGCTTGTTGGAGCGAAGCTTCCCGACGATGCGGGGGAAGACAGTGTCAGTTTCCTGCCTGCGCTGTTAGGCGATGAGATGGAGAGTCAGAGGGATGCGCTGGTGCATCATTCCTATCACGGGGAATTTGCAATCCGGCAGGACAAATGGAAACTCCTGCTTTGCCAGGGCAGTGGTGGGGCGACTACTGGAGAGACCGACGAAAAGTCGGCGATCCAGCTCTATGACTTGAGCAGGGACATCTCGGAAACCACCAATCTCGCTGAAGCCCATCCGGAAGTGGTCGCAGCGTTGAGGAAGCAACTCGATAAGATCGTGAATCATGGCCGCAGCACGCCCGGTGCAAAGCAGGAAAACGAAGTGCCGGTTCAAATCGTCAAGCCGGAGGACAAAAAGAGAAAGTGACAGGAATGATGGGATTCTATCGCTTCGGAATCAGACGTCGCGTGCGTCTTGCGGTCTGCGTTGGGATGGCACTGTCGCTCTGCGCCTTTGGTGCTCCGCCCAACTTCATTGTGATTCTAACCGATGATCAGGGCTACGGGGATCTGGGTTGTTTCGGTGGCGACCATGTCCTGACCCCGAACATCGACCGCATGGCGGAGGAAGGCGCGCTGCTGACGAGCTTCTACGTGGCGGCGCCGCTCTGCACGCCGTCTCGCGCGGCGTTGATGACCGGTTGCTATCCGGCGCGCATTGACATGGACATTCCATCTTCGATCACGGTGGAGAAAGTGAGTCAAAAACCGTTTCCTGTTTGCCTGGCTGGCGACGGGCGAGGTTTGAATCCAAACGAGTTGACGATTGCGGAGGTCGCGCAATCCGCCGGCTACCAGACGGGCATCGTTGGCAAATGGCATCTCGGTGACCAGCCTGAGTTTCTGCCGACCCGCCAGGGCTTCGAGGAATTCTTCGGTCTTCCCTACAGTCACGATATTTTCCCGGGGCATCCGCGGAACCAGGTTTTCAGATTTCCGCCCTTGCCACTACTGGAAGGCGAGGAGGTCATCGAAATGAACCCTGATGCGGACCTGTTGACCCGCCGCTTCACCGAGCGGGCAGTGGATTTCATCAAACGCCACAAGGACAGCCCCTTCTTCCTTTATGTGGCTCATGCCTTGCCGCACGGGCCATTGGCGGCGTCGCCTGAAATCAAGAAGGAGTATGCGGAGCAACTCAGCAAGAAGGCGGGTGGCAAGCCGGGGATCTATCCCACTGCGATTTTCGAGATCGATTGGTCGGTCGGCGAAATCCTAAAGACGCTGAAGGATCAGGGGATCGATGAGAATACCATCGTGCTCTTCGCCAGTGACAACGGCGGCACGGGCAAGGGGTCTAACAAACCTCTGAGCGGAGGGAAGGGGAAGACGCTGGAAGGTGGTCAACGGGTGTCTGCGGTGATTCGCTGGCCCAAGGAGATTCCGCCGGGCAGCAAAAGTGACAAACTTCTGACGGCAATGGACGTGCTGCCGACCTTCGCGAAACTGAGCGGTGCGAAACTTCCGAATGATCTGGTGATTGACGGCAAGGACATGATGCCAACGCTGGTGGATGGCGCCGAGAGCCCGCATGAGTACTTTTTTTATGCCCATTGGGGTGTGCTCGAAGGCGTGCGCTGGAAGTCGTGGAAACTGCGCGTCGTCGAGGGTAAGGAGGCGCTCTACAATCTGGACGATGATCTATCCGAGAAGAAGAACGTGGCGGCCACACACCCCGAGATCGTCCAGCGGCTGAAGTCCGCCATGCAGGGATTCAGAGAGGAGATGGAAGCCGGGCTGCGGCCCGCTGGGCAGGTGGAGAACCCGGTGCCGCTGACCCTCAAGAAATAGCTTTGATTTAGGACATCGAGCGTGCGTCCACCGAGGCACTGCGATGTTCGGAAGGACGTCGGCCGATCCATTTTTTGAAGGTCGTGGAGAAGGTGAATGGATTGCGGTATCCGACTTCGCGGGCGATGGTCTCGATTTTTTCGTCGCTGGTGGCGAGGAGGTGGCTGGCCTTTTGCATGCGCAGGAAGATGACGTGTTGAAGAGGCGAACGGCCAATCTCGCGGGTGGCGATTCTGCGAAGGTGTTCCCGGCTCATGGCAGCGATCTCAGCCATTTCCGGGATCGTCCACGAGCGGGCGAGGTCGGACTCGATGACTTGCCAAAGTCGCCAGAGCCGTTCGTCTCCCTGGCTCGGTTGGGCGAAGGACAGGACGTAGTTGTGGATGAGCTTCAACCAGAGTTGCAGTTGCGCGGGCGCCGCTTGGCGGCGGCAGGCTTCCGCATGCAGTCCCTGAACGGCCCGGACCAGGACCTCGGCCTCGAAGGGACCTTTTACCGGGGACTTGGAGGAAATGATCGGGAAATGCTCGGGAGACTCGAGATAGCGCACCCACGCGTAGGTCCATGGATCGGGGCGGCCATGGACACCCTGGCTGCGGACCGCACGGATGGCGTTCTCGACGAAAGGAGGCAATAGACAGGCCTCGCCAGCGCGGATCGAGGTCCAGCGTCCGTCGATGAGCACTTCGCCCTCTCCACCCGAGCAGGCGAACATGAAGGTGCCTGATTGGTAACTGCGGACGACCTTGAAGGGTGGCACCGCTTCCATCACGCCGACATGCGCGATGTTCATCTGATTGAGCTGGGTGCAGACGGGAGCCTCGGCCAGCCAGGCGCGCCGTTCCTCGGGGCTGGCCTTTACGGCGATCACTTTGCTGGTTCCCAGGACGTGGGTTTCCTCCATGGCCGCGATCATAGGATGAAAAATGGGCGTTTTCGATAGTTAATGGTGCTTTCCTGCTAATGAAATGAGGTTGCAGGTCAGCGGGATGGGCTTTTAATCGAGGAATGCCAAATCCATGGACCGGAGTCGGAAACCCTTACACCCGCGAAGAAGTCATTGAGCGGCTTCGGGACACCTTGTCGAAAGGTGAGGCCATCATCGCCGCCGGCGCCGGCACCGGGATCAGTGCCAAGTTCATTGAGAAGGGCGGTGCGGACCTGATCATCATCTACAACTCAGGCCGCTACCGGATGATGGGGCACGGCTCGATCGCCGGCATGATGGGCTACGGCGATGCCAACGCGACCGCGATGGAGATCGGCGAATTCGAGGTGCTTCCGGTGGTAAAGGAAATCCCGGTGATCTGCGGGGTCCATTGCACCGACCCGCGTCGACGCATGTGGCACTGGCTCCAGCAGGTGAAGGCGATGGGTTTTTCCGGCATGAACAATTTCCCAACGCACTCGATCATCGACGGCGACTTCCGCCAGCAGCTTGAGGAAACCGGGATGGGCGTGCACAAGGAAGTCGAAGCCGTGGCGTTGGCCCGCAAGATGGACATCTTCTCGATCGTCTACGTGGCATCTCCCCAGGAAGCTAAGGATATGGCGGAGGCCGGCGCGGACGTGATCATCGCCCACGTGGGATGCACGGTCGGCGGCTCCATCGGGGTCACCGACGCTGCGATATCACTTGAAGGAGCGGCGAGCGCGACGCAGGCGATCATCGACGCCGGCAAGTCGGTGCGCGACGACGTCATTTACCTCTCCCACGGCGGACCGATCGCGACTCCGGCAGATGCGGCTTTCATCAATGAGCGCACCGATGCCGTGGGCTTTGTCGGTGCTTCGAGCCTCGAACGGATGGCGGTGGAAGAATCCCTCACCGACCTGACCCGACAGTTCAAGGCAATCCCGCTGAAGCGCGTCGGGCAAAGCGTGGCGTCAGGTTGACCCCGAACCCTTATCCCAGAAACCCCAAGTCAAAACCCATGGCTACCATCGCAGTAATCGGAACGCTCGATTCCAAAGGGCACGAGCATGGCTACGTCGCCGAGCAGATTTGCCGACGCGGGCATAAGACACTGTTGATCGATGTCGGCACGCTCGGCGCTCCTCAGGTCGAGCCCGACCGGACGCGTGACGAGGTGCTGGCGGCGGCAGGGCTTGAGTTTTCCGATCGTGAGGACCGTGGCGAACGGGTGGGCGTGATGGCGCAAGCACTCCCGATCTTTCTCACCCGACTCGTGGAAAGCGGAGTCATCGACGGGGTGATTTCGCTTGGGGGTGGTGGTGGCACGGCAGTTGCCACGGCGGGGATGCGCGCACTACCGGTGGGATTTCCCAAGCTGATGGTCTCAACTCTGGCGAGCGGCAATACCGCGCACTACGTCGGCACCAAGGACATCGTGATGATGCCGAGCATTGTCGACGTGGCGGGCCTCAACCGCATTTCACGGATGGTCTTTGCCAGGGCGGCAGGCGCGATCTGCGGGATGGTGGAAGCGGAGATCGACGCGGGCGGGGCGAAGCCATTGATCGTGGCCAGCATGTTCGGCAACACGACGGATCTGGTGAACATGGCGAAGGCTCATCTTGAAGAAGCGGGTTACGAAGTTCTCGTGTTTCACGCCACCGGCACCGGCGGGAGGACGATGGAGGGTCTCATCGAAAGCGGCATGGTGGCCGGGGTGCTCGACGTGACGACCACCGAGTGGGCGGACGAATTGGTCGGCGCGACCTTGACGGCCGGGCCGGAGAGGATGGACGCCATGAGCAAGGTCAGGGTGCCCGCCGTGGTGGCACCCGGTTGTCTCGATATGGCGAACTACGGAGAACGTCGTACTATTCCGGATGAGCTTGAGGGACGGAATTTCTACATCCACAACCCGCAGGTGACGCTGATGCGCACCAATGCTGAAGAGTGCGCGGAGTTGGGCAGAATTCTGGCGGAAAAAGCGAATGCGAACCGGGCGCCGGTCTCGATCCTGGTGCCAAGGAAGGCAATCAGCGTGATCAGCGCGGCAGGACAGCCTTTTCATGATCCCGATGCCGACGAGGCGCTTTTTTGTGCGATCCGTGAACACGCCAACGTAGAGGTTTGCGAGTTCGATGAGGAGATCAACAGCGCGGCATTTGCAAAGGCCTGCGCGGAAAAGCTGCTGGAGCTGATGAAGGTGGCCCAGGGCGGAGAGAACAATCAAAACTAATACTACAATGGTCAGACACTACGGCATGTTCCAATTCAACGACGACGTCACCGAAGAACAGGTGGCGGAGTGCTTCCGTGAGATGATGGCGATGGTCGGGAAGATTCCCGGTTTGCTGGAAATGGAGCACGGACCCTACAAGAGCGACGAGGGATTGAATGAGGATTTCACTCACGGATTCATCATGAGCTTCGACACACCTGAGAGTCGCGATGCGTATCTTCCCCATCCCGAGCACGAGCGCGTCAAGGAGATCGTGGTGCCACGATTGAAGCGGGTGGTGGTGTTCGATTTTGAGGTTTGATCCGAAAACATCATGAAGCGACTTTCGTTCATTCTCCCGGTTCTGGCGGGCTTGTTTTTCTTCGTCGAAATGGCGCAGGGATCGGGCAAGCATGTGCTGTTTCTCGCTGGCAAGGACTCGCACGGCTGGGGGGCGCACCTGCATGTCGCTGGCAGCAATTTGCTTTCCGAACTGCTGCCTGAAGGGGCTCCGGCGCTTACCTCACAGGTCGTGCGCGAGTGGCCGTCTGCGGAGCTGCTCGACAAGGCGGACGCCCTGGTGATTTACGCGGATGGCTGGCATCTCCATCCGGCCAATGGCCATCTGGAGGAGCTGAAGGCCTTCATGAATGCGGGCAAAGGGCTGGTGGTGTTTCACTGGGCTACAGGGATCGGCCCGAAGGCCGGGAAGGGGCAGCAGGAGGACCCGAGTCGCGTCGAGTGGCGCCAGTTGGTCGGAGCCGACTTCGAACCATTTCACTCGATCAGTAATTTCTTCACGGCGGATTTCGAGAGGCCGTCGAAGCACCCGGTCATGAACGGCGTGCCGCCATTCAAGCTCCATGACGAGTGCTATTTCCATCTGCGGGAGTGCGTAGATGAGCACGGAGAGATCGAGCGGGTGCTGCCAGTCCATCCACCGGCGGAAACGATTCAGAAGGGTGTCAGTGCGTTCCGAGGAAATAACGCGGCACGCGCTGCCATCCAGGAGAAGAAGGAGCAATTCTGTGGGTGGACCTTCGAGCGTCCGGATGGCGGCAGGGCCTTCGGATTTACCGGAGGGCATTTTCACTGGAATTGGGCGCGCGATGAGGTGCGCAAGATGGCCTTGAATGGGATTGTCTGGGCTGCTGGTGGGCGTGTGCCGGAAAAGGGTGTTGAGACGTCCCGTCCGACGGCGGCACGGATGCTCGAGGACATGAGTTCTGAGAATCCGGGATGGACGGAAGTCGCCCTGCAACAGGCTCTCGATCTGGCACAGTCGGGAACCCCGGTGGAGTGGGGGAAATTTTCCAAAGGCGCCTTACCGGTCGTCGCTGAAGGGAAAGGAGTCTCGCTTTTCGACGGTAAGACCCTGGATGGCTGGGTGAGCACGGAAGGAGTTTGGCGGGTCGAGGACGGTGCGATCACGGGGGGATCCCATGAAAGGAAATTTCCGCGCAACGAGTTCATCAGTACCGGGAAGAGCTACGCGAATTTTGATCTGAGCTTGAAGATCAAGTGCAGCGGTGACCCTGCGACCGGCCTGATCAACAGTGGCATTCAGATTCGCAGCGCTCGGCTTCCGAACGGTCGCCTTGCCGGTTATCAGATCGACTGCGGGGACGAGTGGTTCGGCAAGATCTACGATGAACACCGTAGAGCACTCATCTACCCTGAGCCGATCGATGAACCGAAGCTTCTGGCAGGCATCGATACCTTCGGTTGGAACGATTACCGGATCCTAGCCGAGGGACCCCGGATCCAGGTCTGGATCAACGGGATCCAGGCAAGTGATTATACCGAGACCAACCCACTCATCCCGCTGGACGGGGTGATTGCCCCACAGGTCCACTCGGGCGGGAAAGTCATGGTGCAGTTCAAGGATGTGTTCATTCGTGAACTGCCCCCGACTCCGGGAGCGCCGACCTGGGAGTCCCTCGGGGGAACCGAGGCTGCGCTCAAGAAGGTGAAGCAGCCTCGCAAAGCGAATTCGCGTCGACCCAATCCGCCGAAAAAGGAAGCCCCTGCGAAGAAGACTGACACCACGACGGGTGCCAAGAAGGCGGGTGGTCACAACGATGTCGAAGGCGATCCGCGGACTGCCGCCGAGCAGGCGAAGCTCTTCCATCTTCCCGAAGGCTACGAGATTGAACTGGTGGTTCAGGAAAGTGAAGGCATCGGGAAATTTGTCTCGGTCTATTTCGACCAACGCGGCCGCCTATGGACGCAAACTGCGCTCGAATATCCGGTCGATGGCAACCAGAACGCCGCCGCAGCCGAGGCCCTCTACAAGACGAAGGCCAAGGACAAGGTGCTTGTTTATCCACGTGAGGCGCTTGCCGAGATTCCTGAGGGCGGACTGAGTGATCCGACGGTGTTCGCCGACGGGCTGGCGATCCCGCTGGGAATTCTTCCCTGGGGGAATGGTGACTCTGCCTATGTGCTGAATGGTCCCGACCTTTTTCTGCTCACCGATCGCGATGGCGACGGGAAGGCCGACGAACGCGAGGTCATTCTTACCGGCTTCGGCGTTCAGGACAGCCATCTCTTACCTCATCAGTTCACCCGGGTGCCCGGCGACTGGATTTGGATGGCCCAGGGGCTTTTCAACAACAGCGCCGTGAAACAACCCGGGAGCGATGATGTCATCGATTGGCCGAAGTGCTCGATGGCGCGCATGCGGCCCGACGGTGGTGAGTTCGAGATTACCAGCACGGGCCCTAACAATATCTGGGGGCTGGCGTTTACGGGCGAAGGCGAGACCTTCATTCAGGAAGCGAACGACTACGGCTACCCGGCCATGGCATTTCACGACTATGCCTACTACCCGGGAGGAATGAAGGGGCTCAAGAAGTCCTATCAACCTTCGTTTCCTCCGGCCGCAGAGTTCCGGATGGGTGGCACGGGTTTGAGTGGGCTCGCCCTTTTGGAGAACGGACCGCTGCGCGATGACGAGGCCGATCTCAGCATGCTCGTCGCCAATCCCATCATTTCGAAGGTCCAAACCCTCGCCATCAAGCGTGATGGATCCTACTGGGATCTCGAGCGACTTGGAGACCTCGTCACCTGCGACGACCCCTATTTTCGTCCGGTTGGTCTGACTCAGGGGCCCGACGGATTCCTCTACATCGTCGATTGGTACAACAAGATCATTTCCCACAACGAAGTCCCTCGGAATCACCCTGAACGCGACAAGACTCGCGGTCGAATCTGGAGGATCAAGCCGGCATCGGCCGACAAATCGGTGGAGATCCCCGATTTCACCCAGCTCTCTAACAGCGAATTGGTCGCGATGCTCGGGATGGAGCCCACCGCGCGAGCGCACATCGCCTGGCAGACACTTGCCGACAGGAATGATCCGGAAGTCGTGAAGACGCTCCAAGAGGATCTGGTGACGGGAAGCCTATCGGGAGCGACCGCCATTCAGGCGTTGTGGGTGCTTGGCGACGCGGCGGTGTCAGTGGGAGAGAAGTTGCTATCATCGGAGAACCGAAACTTGCGCCGCGAGCTCGCCAGCTACCCGGCACTGGCCGCCGAACTTCTCGATGATCCCGATGCCAACGTGCGTTTTGCTGCCCTGACCACGCTTGGCCGTCAGTTGCCGGCGGGCGTGGATGAGATCCTCCCGCTCATGCTCGCCTCGGTGAAACCCAGACTTGTTGGTCCGACCGAGGTGGATTCCCGGACGAAGGAGATCATCCCATCAAAAGAAGCGTACGATCGGGAATTCGAACGTTTTCTGGTGCGCTTCTTCCTTGAAGGCATTCCCAGGGAAGTCGCCGCTTTGCTCAATTCGGATGCCGCCCGGGAGTTGTCACTGGAAGGCCGCATTCTCGCGGCTCTTGCCTTGCCGCCCAAGACTGGAGCGCCACTCATCGCGGCGCTCCTTCCCGATCTCGACCGGGCACCGGACGCTGAGGAGTTGTTCCGTCTCGCCGAATTTCCAGATGTTCCTGACTGTGGTGAGGCCCTTGCCGCACTGCTTGCCAAAGAAGATTCGCGGGCGGAAGTCGCAGCGCAACTACTGAGCCAGAAGACCCGTCTTGATCCGAAGAAAATCGCGCCGCTCCTCACTCAAGCCTCGAGGGCGTTGCTCGCCGGTGGCGGGGAGGCCGCCACGATCGGATTGGAACTCGCCGGAGCCTATTCTCTCAACGACCTGGAACCCGAGATCCTCGCCTTCATTGGAGACAGCTCCCAACCGCAGGCTGATCGTCTAACAGCGCTGACCGCGCTCCGCCAGATGCGCAGCAGGCAAACGGATCTGCTGGTCTCTCTGGCAGCCTCTTCGGAGGAGGATTCAGTCATTCGTGAAGGCGCTCTCGCGGCGCTCGCTGCTTCCGCGGCTCCGGATGCCCCTGCAAAGGTGATCGGGCTCTATCCCGATCTCGATCCTGGCCAGCGCCGGCTGGTCCTGGCCGCCCTATCGTCGACGAAACTGGGCGCGCGTGCTCTGGTCACGGCGTTCGAGAACGAAGAGATTCCCGAGGGCGATCTGGACAGCAGCACTGCGGAGCGGCTGGCGACCGTCCTGGAGGGAGACCCGGCGCTGGCGGTGCTCATGGATTCCCTTGATCAGGTCTTTGGAAAAGTTCTCAAGCTGGCGGGCAAACCCAGCTCTTTCGCCGCGACGAACCTTGAGCTCGATGGGCCTTTCACGATCGAGTCCTGGGTGCGTCTCGACCCGAATATCGGGAGCGAAGACAGCCTGCTGGGTGCCAAGAATGTTAGGAACGCTCTCGATCTGAATTTCCATCAGTCCAGACTTCATGTCTGGGTCGGTCAGGGCGTCGGCAATGCGGTGGTTTCCACCAAGCCGATGGCTCCCGATCTGTGGACTCATCTCGCGATTACCCGCAACGCGCAGGGAGTCATCCGGATCTACACCGATGGAGAGCTTGATGCCGAGAGTGAGAGCAAGGTCGTCGGCAAATTCTCCAACCTCAATGTGGGTTTCTCCACACCACCGAGAAAGGGAACCTCCGGGAGCCTGGCGGAGTTCCGGGTCTGGAGTCGCGAACGCAGCGCTCAGGAGATCCGGCAATACTTCGATCGCAGTTTCTCCGGCTCCAGCCGTCCGAACGATCTTGTCTTCTACAATTCCGGAGGGGAACCGAGCTGGGGTGAGCTCGGGACAGGGGCTTCTGTCAGCCAGACGACTGACCTTCCTCCCTTGCTGACCCTCGATCAGGCAGAAGCTCTCGACGCGAAGTTTGCAAAGTACATGGCGCTCGGTCGGAAGGGTGGCAATCCTGAGAATGGCAAGCTCCTCTCCGCGCTCTGCACCTCCTGTCATGTCATTGACGGACAAGGCGGTCAGATCGGCCCCGAACTCAGCGGCGCGGCGGAAATGGGACTGGAAGGTGTCCTCCGGAACATCCTCACTCCGAATGCGGCCATGGAATCCGGCTATCGGATCTATCGAGTCGAGCTGAAGAGCGGCGAGATCATCGATGCCTTCTTTGTTAGCGAAGACAAGAGCGCGGTCGTCATCCGGCAGATCGGTCTCTCAGACCGACGAATCCCGAAGAGTGAGATCGCGTCGACCCGTTTCATCCGTCGAAGCCTGATGCCCGAAGGTCTTCTCGATGCCTTGAACGATGAGCAAGTCGCCGATCTTCTCGCCTACTTGATGAAAAAGGAGGCACCTTGAGCGCGTTTCTATGTTCCGCGCCGCACGGCGCGTGCTTCTCAATCCGATGAATCCATTGAATCGTTCGCTTCTTCTTTTCCTGTTCCTGCTGCCTTCCTTGCTGATGGCACAGGGGAAGAAGCCGAACTTCATTATCATCTTCACCGACGATCAGGGCTATCAGGATCTCGGCTGTTATGGTTCGCCGGATATCAAGACACCGCGCATCGATGGGATGGCGAAGGATGGGCTGCGCTTCACGAGCTTCTACGCTCAGACCGTCTGCGGACCTTCGCGGGCAGCGCTGATGACGGGGTGCTACCCACTCCGGGTGGCTCGCCAAGCCGATCCGAACTCGATTCATCCGGAACTTCACACGGATGAGATCACCATCGCCGAAGTTCTCAAGGCCGAGGGGTATGCCACGGGGGCTTTCGGAAAATGGGATCTCGCAGGTCACCATCCCGGATCCTACAAGCAGGAGTTGTTGCCGAAGCATCAGGGTTTTGACCGCTACTTCGGCACTCCAAGCAGCAACGACAAGGAGGTTTCCCTCATCCGTGGTACGGAAACGATCGAGAAGAAGGCAAACATGGGAACCCTCACCCGGCGCTACACCGATGAGGCGCTGAGCTTCATTCAGGAGAACAAGGATCGGCCGTTCTTCGTCTATCTGCCGCACACCATGCCGCATACCAAGCTGGCGGCGTCGAAGGATTTCAAGGGCAAGTCGAAGGGCGGTCTGTATGGCGATGTGATCGAAGAGCTCGATTTCAATGTCGGCCGCGTCATCGACAAGGTTGAGGAACTCGGTTTGGCGGAACGGACCTACATCATCTTCACCAGTGACAATGGTCCCTGGTGGATCAGGAAAGAGCATGGCGGCCATGCCGAGCCGCTCCGCGGTGCGAAGACCAGTTGTTGGGAGGGAGGCCTGCGGGTGCCCTGCATCATGTGGGCTCCGGGCAGGATCCCGGCGGGTTCCGAGACCGATGCGGTGGCGGCAACGATTGACCTGATGCCGACATTGGCCAGTCTGGCCGGGACTACCGCGCCTTCGGACCGGGTCATTGATGGCATCGATATCTCGGATCTGATGCACGGCAAAACCAACACCGTCGAGCGAGCTTACTTCTACTACCAGCACGACTGCCTCCGCGCCGTCCGTTCCGGAAAGTGGAAGTTGATGTTGCCGCATACCGAAGCGGTGGAGGGCAGCATCGCGACGAAGTGGAGGAACCATGTCAAGCGAAGCGATGCCATCCGGATTCAAGAACCCCAGCTCTATGACTTGGAAAATGACATCGGAGAAAGCCGGGATGTCTCCGCGAAGTACCCTGAAGTCGTCGAGGAACTGACAAAGCTCGCCCAGACGGCACGCCGCGACATCGGTGATCATGATGTGTGGGGAGAGAATGCCCGCTCGTTCGGTGCTGAAATGCGCACCTTGTCGAAGGAAGCAGGGACCTCCGGCGAAGCGCAGCGTCACAAATGAAATGGGCGCGGCGAAGTTCCGAGACGCGGACTCCAGGCGGCGTTTTGCCGGCTTTTGGTCCAGGTCTGAAAGTTCAGTCGCTTATGAATGAAGGGCTCGGGGAACCGGCCCGATGTCACGGTAAATCAAGAATCACGTTAACGAAACCCCGGAAAACATCATGAAGAAGGTAACAATGAAGACTCTAATGGCATTGCTCGTTGCAGGCGCTGTCAGTGCCAAGCAACCCAACGTGGTCCTGATTTTCGCTGATGATCTCGGCTATGGCGATCTGGGATGCTATGGGGCGACGAAGCTGAAGACTCCGAATATCGACAAACTTGCGTCTGAGGGCCGGAGATTCACCGACGCCCATTCGTCATCGGCGGTTTGCACGCCATCGCGCTACGGTCTGCTCTCGGGGGAATATCCGTTTCGCGCCAATCAGGGCAAGGGAATCTGGGGGCCGGCGCCGATCGAGTCGCCCTTGCTGATTGATCCTGAGACCTTCACGCTCGCCGATGTCTTCAAAAGTAGGGGTTACGACACCGCTGTTTTTGGGAAATGGCACCTAGGCTTTGGCGAGGGAAAGAACGACTGGCAGGAGCCGCTGCGGCCCGGACCTCTGGATCTCGGATTCGACTACTATTTCGGAATGCCTGTCGTGAACAGCGCGCCGCCTTACGTCTATGTTGAGAATGACCGGATTGTTGGAAGTGATCCCTCGGATCCACTGATCCCACTCAGAAAAGGCTCCAAGGTGAAGCCGACACCGATCACGCCAATTCCTCCAGAGGCTGCCCAACGCACCTCAAACCGCTTCAGTGGAGCGGTCAAAGCTCACGAATTGTTCAACGATTTCGAAGTCGGCACCACGCTGACCAGGAAGGCGACCGAGTGGATCGAATCGCGTGGTGGAAAGCCGTTCTTCCTGTACTTCGCCACAACCAACGTGCATCACCCCTTCACCCCGGCGAAGCAGTTCCAGGGGAAAAGCGAATGTGGGCCCTACGGTGACTTCGCTCAGGAACTCGACTGGATCGTGGGAGAGGTAAGGAAGAGCTTGGAGAAGACAGGCGTTGCCGACAACACCCTGATTGTCTTCACCAGCGATAATGGAGGAATGTTCAATCACGGTGGTCGCGCCGCGGCCGCCAAGGGACACAAGATCAACGGCGAGTTGTTAGGTTCCAAGTTTGGTATCTGGGAAGGTGGTCACCGCGTGCCCTTTATCGCCTGGTGGCCAGGTAAGATCGAGGCCGGCAGCGTTTCCGATCAGATGTTTCTCAATGTCGACCTCAAGGCGACCTTTGCCGATGTGATTGGGAGGGATCTGAGTGCGGAGGAGAAGAAGGACAGCATCAGCATGCTGCCTGCCCTGACCGGCAACCCGGCCGAGCCGCTGCGCACGGAGATGGTGATCACGCCTCACAAAGCCTCCCACATGGCCGTCCGCAAAGGAAAGTGGATGTTCATCCCGGCGCGCAGTGATGGAGGCTTCAACGGTTCGAAGCCGAGCCAGCACGCCTGGGGTGGAGCGGCAGTCACCACTCTCGTCGGCACACCTAACAGCGATATCGAGAACGGCAAAATCAAGAAAGACTCCCCACTTGGGCAACTCTATGATCTTGAGGCCGACGTCAACCAGACCAAGAACCTGTTCAACGAAAACCCCGAAGTGGTGGAGCAGATGAAAGCACTTTTGAGTGAGTATAAAAAGGGCGGAAAGTGAACGCCTTGGGATCGATCAAGATAATGAACATGATGATAAGACTGAAGCCGCTCGCCTTGGTGTCTGGCGCGCTCGTCCTGACTACTTCCTTGAAAGCGGAGGGAGACGACCATGGGACTGCCGTAGTGACGCACCAGGCTCTGACGGGAATCGGTCAGGAGAAGAACGTGATGCGCCGCGATCCCAGCGATGTGATCAAAGTCGGTGAACGGTATTATGTCTGGTATTCCAAAGGAAAGATCTCGCCCGGGTACGATGCGACCGTCTGGTATGCCACGTCGGAGGATGGCATGGAGTGGACAGAGAAAGGGATGGCTCTGGACAAGGGCAAACCGGGAAGCTGGGAAGGGGCGAGCGTTTTTACCCCCAACATCCTCGTCGCCGAGGGCCGCTACTGGCTCTTTTATACTGGAACCTCCAGACCGTTTGCAAAGAAGCCGTTCAATCCGGATTCAAAGATCGGAATCGCCGTTTCCGACTCACCGGATGGACCGTGGGAACGACTGTCTAACAATCCCGCCCTGACGAACAGCAAGGACTCGGAGCAATTTGACAGTCACCTGATAGACGACGCCTGCCTCATCGTGCGCGACGGAAAATACTGGCTCTACTACAAGGGACGTCAGCAGGGGAAGAGTCCGGGGCAGACCCAGATGGGAGTCGCGATCGCGGATAAGCCGGGAGGTCCTTATGTCAAGTCCGAGCACAATCCCGTGATTCCCGGCAATCACGAAGTGCTGGTCTGGTCGCAGGGCACGGGAGTGGCGGCGATGATCGGCACCACCGGGCCAAAGGAGATCACCAACTCGGTCATGTATTCCGACGACGGATTCAATTTTGCCAAGTCTCACCATGTCAAAAACAGCCCTTGGGCTGGAGGCGCGTATCGTCCGGATGCGTTTACCGACAGTGGCAAAGGCGAAGCGATTCGTTGGGGTGTGGAAATTGGCAGAGCGAAAGGCGCGCTGCCCTTCATTCAGCGCTTTGAAGTCGAATGGTCGAAGTGATTTCCGTGCTCGACTCAAATCGATGGCAACCCGCAAGAAGAATGACTCGTAGACCCCGGAAATCTGGCCTTGTTCGCTCGGCAGCCATCATCTGCCTGCTGGTCGGGCTGGGGCCGGTGACGGGTGTGGCAGAGGTCAGCGTGGCGTCTCCGTTCACGGACAACGCGGTGCTGCAGCGCGATATGCCTCTGCCGGTGTGGGGCAAGGCCGACCCCGGCGAGAAGGTGACCGTCGAGTTCGCCGGTCAGACGAAGTCCTGCGCTGCGGATTCTTCGGGTCGATGGGAGCTCCGTCTGGACGCGATGCGCGCTTCGGCAGAACCACGTGTCCTTCAGGTTTCCGGACAAGATTCCAAGCGATCGTTTGCCAACGTGGTCGTCGGTGAAGTCTGGATCTGTTCGGGTCAATCGAACATGCAGTTCGCGGCGAAGTCGGTTCCTGAAATCAGGGTGCTGGAGCGGAAGGCGAAAGGAATACGCAGTTTCGAGGTCGGGAAGACGGTCGCTTTCACAGAGCAGGATCGCTTGGACGGGCAGTGGGTGGATGGGCCTCCCAGCAGCGCCGTCGCCCTTGCATTTGCCTATTTCCTCGAAGAAGCGGCGGATGTGCCTGTCGGAATAATTCTCACGTGCTGGGGGAGCTCCTCGCTGGAGGCCTGGATGCCGCGCGATATGACGGAAAGCGTTCCCCATTTCAAGACGATGGTGGAGGAGTTCGATGCCGATGCGAGAACCCGAGACAGGATCGCTGCGATTCTCAAAGGACCAAAACCATGGAGCCAAGCGGATGATGTCTTTCTTCGTCGTCAGACGAATATCCTCTACAACGCCATGATGCATCCGCTGGCCCCTTACGCCTGCCGCGGCCTGGTCTGGTATCAGGGTGAACGGAATACTCAATCGATGTTCGGGATGCCGAAAGAACCCTGGTTCTCTCGTAATTCGGGGATGTTGAAGTACGGCGAGACGCTCGGTCAGTGGATTCAACGCTACCGAACGGAATGGCAGAACGATCAGATGCATTTCCTGATCACCATGCTTCCGGGTTATTACCAAGAAATGCCAACGGGTCCCAAAATGGGTCCGGAGCATCCTGCCAGCCATTCATGGGCGTGGATGCGGGAATCGCAACTGAAAGCAGGGGAGTTGGGGAATGTCTCCGTAGCCAACACGGTCGATCTGGGTGATGTGAAGAACGTCCATCCAAAGGACAAACTGCCGGTCGGTCAGCGTCTGGCACTGCTGGCGGTTCGCGATACTCTGGATGAAGACGTCGTGGCTGAAGGGCCGGTGATGAAGCGGGTCGAGCGTCAAGGTGACCATTTGGTAGTGCACTTCGATCACGCCGACGGATTGACAACCCGTGACGGCGAGGCTCCTTCGGGATTCTGGCTGGCGGACGATTCCGAAAAATGGGTGGAAGCCCGCGCTGAGTTGAAAGGTCGCACGGTCGTGCTGCGTTCTGCAGATCTGGCCAAGCCACTCTACGTCCGTTATGCCTTTGTCGGGAAGCCGAAGGTCAACCTGGTCAATGAGGCCGGCCTGCCAGCCTATCCGTTCCGTTCGGATTCTTTTGCTCCTTGAGCCGGGAAGGTCGGATGAAATCACCAGGGAATCCCCATCAATCATGAGAAAACGAATGCTCTCCCATCTGGCACCATCCTTGATGCTGCTTCTCTGTGTGCCGAGTCCGGCCTTGGCGGAGCAAGCAACGAAGCCGAACATCATCTTCATCATGGCCGATGACCTCGGTCCGGGATGGGTCGACTTCGACGGCTCGAATGCGGAGGTCAACACTCCCAACCTGGAACGCTTGGCCAAGAGCGGCATGGTTTTTACCCAGGCATATGCGGCCGCCAGTGTGTGTTCGCCGACGCGCGCGGCCTGCATCACGGGCATGTCGCCGGCACAGATCGGTCTGACGACCCATATTCCAGGAATCGCAGGCAATGAGCGTCCGGCCCCGAAAGGCGGACCACGGGATGCGGAGTCGCTGACGCACCTTCCGCTGGAGATGCCCAGCTACGCCCGGGAGTTGAAGAAGCAAGGCTACACGACGGCCTTCATCGGCAAGTGGCATCTGGCGGGCGAGGGATCGACGAAGTCGAAGGACGGCATCGTGGACAGCCGCTATCATCCGGAGCATTTCGGATTCGACAGCAACATCGGTGGCTGCGCCTACGGACAGCCGAGGTCGTGGTTCGATCCGTATCGGAATGCCACCATCAAAAACCGGAAAAAGGGCGAATACCTGACCGACCGACTGGGCGACGAAGCGGTGGCATTCATCGAGAAGAACAGGGATGCCCCTTTTCACCTCTCGCTCTGGCTCTATCAGGTGCACACCCCGATCAAGGCCCCGAAAGAGCTGGTGAAGAAGAACGGGGGGAACGCTTTTCTGGCGATGTTAGAAAGCATGGACGGCGCCATCGGAAAGGTGCTGGATGCCCTGGACGCGACCGGGACCCTCGAAAACACGATGATCGTTTTCTATTCAGACAATGGAGGCGACAAACCGACGAAATGGCTGGCGGATAAGAAAGGCTCACTGCTTGAAGGTGGAATCAGGGTACCCATGGCGGTCAGCTGGCCTGGCGTCATTGAGGAGGGGACCCACTGCGACACGGCGGTGAACTCGATGGACTTTTTCCCGACCTTCGTCCATGCCGCGGGGGGATCAACCAGGGAAATCCCCCAGCTGGAGGGCCTGGACCTCAGGCCGCTCTTCGAAGGTGGCGACAGCTTGGATCGCGATGCGCTTTTCTGGCACTATCCGCACAATCGACCTGACGTCAGATACTTCATGGGTGGCGCGGTGCTCGAAGGCGATTGGAAGTTGTATGAAGGCTACGGAACGATTCCGGACGCACTCTTCAATCTCAAGAAGGATCCGATGGAGAAGATGAACCTTCTGAAGGAAAACCCCGAGCGAGCCGATCAATTGCGTCGCAAACTCCACGATTGGCGCCGCAGGGTCACCGCCAGGATGCCTCCATCCAAATCCGAACTCAAATCCTCCCATCCAAAGGGCAACTCTCAATGAACAAATCCACTACTTTTACCTTCTCGCTCTGCGTCGCCTCACTCGTTCCATGCGTGAGCGAAGCGGCTTCGGAGATCCAGTCTCCGGACAAGCGAATCGTGCTTCAGACTCAGGCGGAAGATGGGCAGGTCACCTATTCTGTCGAATTCAATGGCAAAGCGATCATCGGAAAATCTCGGCTGGGGGTGGAACTCCAGTCGGGTGCCTTTGCGGGAGGCATCGAGGTCTCAGGATCCCACCTCAGCTCGAAGGATGAGACCTGGAAGACGGTGTGGGGGCAGTTCAGCGAGTATCGCGACCACTACAATGAGCTCACCTTGGATCTCAAGGAAGCCGAGGCCCCGGGGAGAACGATGCAGGTGGTTCTTCGGGCATATGATGACGGCATCGCGTTCCGCTATGTCTTCCCGGACCAGAAGGACCTCAAGGAGGTGAACTTCAAGAAGGAATTCTCCTCGGTCTCGGTGGTCTCGGACGCCCCCGTGGCCTGGTACGCCAAGTCGTCGACGAATCTTTTCAACGATGTGCCCTTTGATGAACTCGGGAAATCCTCCCGGACACCCTTCACCGTCAAGCTGGCTGACGATCGCTTTATTTCGCTGCACGAGGCTGCCGTGGTGAATTCGTCGGATGCGATGCTTTCGATCGGTAAGGACAAACGTACTCTAACCTATTCCTCCTCATGCAAACAGAAGGCAGGCAGTGTGAGTGCCTGGCGAAGCATCCTGATCGCAGATTCGTCCGCTGATATGGCAGAGTCATCGATGATTCTCAACCTGAATGAACCGAACAAGTTGGCTGATACCAGCTGGATCAAGCCGGGCGTCAGCATGTGGGACTGGCGGAACCACGGAGGCAAGGCAGACGACGGATTTGTCTATGGTATCAACACCGAGAGCTACATCCGCTACATCGACTTCGCCCACGAGCAGGGGCTGGATTATGTGCTGATTGATGCGGAGTGGTATGGTCCCGAGCGGGATCCCAAGTCCGATCCCATCACTTATGAACACGAAGTCGATATCCCGAAAATCACCTCCTATGCGAAGGAAAAGGGTGTGGGTATCTGGCTCTACCTCAATGATATTGCCCTCAAGCAGTACGATATGGATCGGACCTTTTCCCAGTTCCAGAAATGGGGCATTAAAGGGATCAAGCATGGCTTCCTGGGAGGCGGAAATCAGGTCAAGAACGCCTTCAGCGTGAAGGTGCTCGAGAAGTGCGCGGAGTATCAGATCATGTACGTTTTGCATGAACCCAACAAACCAACCGGGCTTTCCCGGACCTACCCGCACTACATGTCGAGCGAGTATGTGAACAGCATGTTGGATGCCGCCACCCGTCCCGCGGCCACTCCCACCGACCTCTGCGTCTTTCCGGTGGTGCACAACCTCGCGGGACCGGTGGACCGCAGCTGCGGCATGTTCGATCTGGATCAGTCGATCGCCCGCGACAAGGTTCATAAACAGCTTCCGAGTACGGTCGTATCCCAGGTCGCTCAATGTCTGATCTTTCCAAGTGGAATCCTGACGCTTCCGGACATGCCGGATTCCTACAAGCGCAAGCTCGACCTTTTTGAATTCATCACGAAGTTGACGATGAATTACGATGAAACGAGAGTGCTTGAGATGAAGATCGGCCAATCCATCAGCATGGCGCGCCGCACGGGCGATACCTGGCTGGTGGCATCTCTAGCTGATGAGTCCGGTCGCAAACTCGATCTGAAATTGGACTTTCTCGACCCTGAGGATACCTACGAGGTGACGCTTTATGAGGATCAGGAAGAGAGTCACTACCAGTTTCCCGGCAGTTGGAACCGCAAGGAGGCAGCGAAGAACAAGGTCCCCTTCCAACCGGTCGCGACAAAACGTGAACTCTATAAGATTCGAAAAATGACGGTGAAGAAAGGTGATCTCATTTCTGCGCGTATTGCGCCTGGCGGAGGACATTGCATGTGGATCCGTCCAAAAGACTGAGTTCCAAACCCATAACAATATGATTAAGTTGCCGGTTGATAGAGGGATGTTTCTGGCCGCATGCCTGCTGGGCTGCCTCAGCGGAGGAGCCGTGGCGTCCGAGGGGATGCCGGAGTTCAGCTGGAATACGATCCCGCGCTACATGCATGTCAGAAAGATGACCGCCTTCACGCCCGAGGAGGTCAACTACCTGGCGAAGTTTCCCCTGATCACCTTGGAAAAGACCACGGGGATGCGTGATTCCGGCAGCGTCGAAGCGGGGAGCCTGAAGGCGGCCGAGGCCGTTAAGGCGGTGAATCCAGATGCCAAGATCCTCTACTACCGGAATATCATCGTTCACTACGGCGGTTACGCGGCAGACAAGAAGCTGAAGGAGATCAAGAGTCCCTTCCTTGCCGATCGGTCGGGAAATACGAAGCTCATCAGGAACAAGGTGCCAGCCTACGACCTCTCAAACAATGCGCTGCAGAAGTGGTGGCTTGAGAATGCGCGGGAAGTCTGCGCTTCGAAGGCCATCGATGGACTATTCATCGACGGGAACATTAAAGCACTGGAGAAAGGATACCTGCGGAGCCAGATCGGAGCGGAGAAGCGGGATGAGGTGACCGAGGGGTACCACTTCATGATGAAGCAGCTTCCGAGCGTGATGGAAGAAAACGATTTGCTGGTCGCAAATGTTATTCGCGCCCGCTTCAATGATTCGGGTCTTGAGTATCTTGACTACTTTGACGGATCATACATCGAGGGCTTTGAGCATGCCGTAGGCCAGATGTCCCGGGAAGACTATGTGGCCAAGGGTATCGAAGCGGTCCAGAAAGCGGCACGCTCCGGAAAGATCATCGCCTTCACTTTCGGCACCGGAGCCTATGCGGATACGGACATGGATGAGGGTGGACCGAAGTCGAAGGGCAAGCGGGCATCACTTCAAGATCGTCTCACCTACACGATGGCGATCTTCCTGGTGTGCGCGGAGAAACACAGCTACTTCATGCTCTCCGACGGCTACGGCGTCGATAAAACCGAGGGAAGATTGTGGATGAACGATGCGCCCGAGTATTCTCGCCCCCTGGGTCCCCCGAAGGGTCCGGCGAAGCGGAACGCTTATGTGTATGAGCGCTCTTTTGAACATGCGGATGTCCGGGTCGATATCGAAAAGGAAACCGCTGAGATCACCTGGAAGCCCGCCTCCTAGCCCCTGGTCGGGCATGATTCCAGCGCCTCCCATTGCTTCAGGAGCACGAAAGTCAGGGCGCAAGGGAGATCGTGCACCTGACTTTCATCTCATCGTTCGAAGGCAAATGCGCGAGGATAGGGACGGCTTCGCAGCCGGGCACCATGTTGAAAACGCGGTCCTTCTTTGACTTCCTGATGCTCAAAGGGACCGTCGACTCCACAATCAGTGTGCCCTCCGGCTTGCTGATTTCAATCCGGGTTGCCGAAACCTGACGGACCTTCTCTCCGGTGGGCGAAATAACGGGAAGTACTAGGGTTGTCGTGGAGCCGGCGATCGCCCCGTCCGAACTCTTCGCCGTGATTGTCACTTTCTCATCCTCGAAGGAATAGCGGAGGTCGAACCTTGAGACTTCGCCTTGAGGGACGTTCCGGTCTTCGTCCCGTAAGCTGGTCGCGACGTCGAAGGTGATGGTGCCGGCCTCCTCGCGGTGGCTCACATCGGCCTTCAGGTCATAGAGATTCGTGAACCACTTGTCCTTGATCCTCGTTTCAATCCTCGGCGTCAGGGCGAAATCCTCGTCCGGATTCGGCTGCTGATTGAGCGGTTCGACCTCGATGTACTTCGCCATGCTTGCGGCGAAGATCATGCCGAGCTTGTTGTGAAAGAGAACGGCGAGCGATCCACCGGTGGCTTGCTGGATGTAGTCGGGATCGCCTTTTGTCCGGTAAATCGAATCGTATGCGGAAATGGTGCCTCTCCACGGACCTTGCGCGGCCAGCCAAACGGCGATTTCCGGGAAGTGCTTCACCCCTTTGGCCAACTCACGCGGAAGCGAAGCGGCGGTGTCGATGGGTGGCAGCGACTTCAGGTTGTCCTGGACGAAGGCAAGGACCTTGGCGTGGGCGAAGGTGTGATGAATGCAGGGCTTGATGCCGTGGGAGACATAGTGGGGGCCACCGTGGATCAGGCCGTTGGCCGTGCAGCGTGCGAGCAGTTCGGTATTCCTGAATGCGGCGCTGCCAAAGGCCGGGTTGCGCCCGGCCATCATGGAAAATCCCGGCTGACATCCATCGGAAGTGCGGCTCCCCCAACAGGTCCATTTGAACTGACGTGTTCCCCAACTGTTGTCCCAGGTGCCGTCGGCGAGCATGAATTCCAGATGACCCTCCAATGAACTCTGAAGGAGCTTCAGAAGTTCTTCATCCTTGTGGTGGAGGGCGTAGAGAACGACGCCGTTCAATGACTCTTCGACGTTGTAGCCGAGGTCGACAGGAAGAAGCCCTCGATCGCTTCGGTTGTTGTAGGGCTTGCCTTCACCGAAGAGCAGCTTGTTGGGCTCGGTGAAGTAGTCTTTGACTCCTTTCGCAAGTTCACGGCTGCGATCGATGTATTTCTGTTCACCCAGTACCCGTCCTAACAGGTCGAAGCCGTAGACGGCGGTAAATCCATAGTTCACGTTTGTGAAATTCAGGGAGACGAAGTCTTTCCAAAGGTAGCCGCCAGCCGCCTGATCGAGTCGCTTTTTCCAGGCGATAAGCTGCTCGTCGCTTAGGAGGTCGCCGTGGTAATGGATGGCTTCCGCCAGGGCGATGGCGCCGAAAATGGAGGTCCCGTGCCAGGATTTCGGGTTCAAGTCGTTGGTCCAACGACCATCGGCACCGGAGACATTCTTTGACCAATCGAAAAGCTTGATGCCGGCGTCGAGATACTTCTTGTCTCCGCTCACCTTGGCGAGATGGAGGAACGGGTAGACGGCTTCCCAGCAGCGACCGTGGATGAAGTCGCAGGACGGGCAGGTGAGGCCGCCATGGCGGATCGAATCATCGGGGTCATCGATCTGCTGAGCGAGCATGCCATCACACCAATCGGTGAGCAGCTTCCTCGTCAAGGTTGCGAAGTCACTCGCGCCGGTATCCGCTGCGCTGCTCCGCGAGCTGCCGAAGTAGCCGGCGCCAGCGAGTGCCAGACCCGCGTAGCCGGACGAGAGGGTTCCTAGAAATTTCCGACGGTCCTGCATGATGATCATTGGGGAGATTCTTCAGCATATCAGTCGGTCATGAGGGCAGGAGTGTCCTTCAGCCATTCGTCGATGAGCTTGGATAGCCTGGCAACTTTCTCAGGATTTTTTGCGGCGATGTTCCTGCGGTCGTCCGGGTCGGTCTTGAGATCGTAGAGTTCGTTGCCGGACAGGGTGGCGGTGAGTTTGTCCCAGCTATCGATGACGACATGAGCGACGAGTCCGTCCTTCAGATCGTCAAGCTTGTCGAGATCGCTGTCGTGTTCGTAGACGTCAACGAATACGCGATCCCGCTTTTTAAGCGCTGCCGTCTCACGTAGATCGAGGCCGCTCATGGCCTTCGGTGGTTCAATGCCGCAGGCCTTGAGTATGGTTGGGGCGATGTCGATGTTGCTTGCGAGCGTTTCCGAGTCGCGAAGGGGTTTGATCGTGCCTTCCTGGGTAATGAAGATCGGGGTCCGGATGCCGGCCTCGACCGGTTCACGCTTCGAGCGGATGGAAGCATTGAGCTTGTTAGGGTTCTGAACCCATCCATTGTCACAAGTGTAGATGAAGATGGTATTCTCGTAGAGACCTTCCTTCTTTAGGTAGTCGACGATCTGCCCGCAGCCTTCATCGAGCCATTCGACGTTGGCCCAATAACGGGCGGTGGGTTCGTTTGGCGCGATGTCCTTGTATTTGTTGAACAGGCGATCGGGCGCGTTGTGGGGTGAGTGGGGAAGAAAGACGCCATACCAGATCAAGAAGGGTTTTTCGTCAGCTTTTGATTGATCGATGAAGTCGTAGATCGGCTCCATCGTTTTGCGTCCGATATCGAGTCCCTTGTCGCCGTGTCGACCGCCCTTGCTGGGATCGCCATGGGTCATGGCATCGGTGAAACCGTGATCCAGCGGGTCGCCCTCCCACCACTTTCCGGTTTGAAGGGTGGCGTAGCCGCCTTCCTTGAGGCTCTTGATGAACGAAGGCATGCTTGCCATTGGGCTGGTCATGTGAGCTCGCATTTCGATCTGTTTCTCTTTGCTCGATTCCTTGTATCCGACAGGGTCATTCCCTCGGATGCCCGTTTGGTGAGGATAGAGTCCCGTGGCCATGCTCGCAAGGGAAGGTCGGCACAGAGGAGCCGTCACGTATCCTCGCTCGTAGACCACTCCTGCTGCGGCCAGACGATCAATGTTCGGGGTCTTGATATGGGGGTGACCCATGAATCCGTAATCGCCGTAGCTTTGGTCATCGCTCAGGAGGAAGACGATGTTGGGACGTTCGGCATGGGCGGATTGGACGGCGAACGCCAAAATCGCGACGGTGATCCACATTCTGTGAAAGGGCTTGTTGAACTTCATTTGGGTGGGAAGATGATCTTGGAAAAGAGGGAAAAGAACTGTCTTGTTAGAGATCGGGAGGACGATGCATTCGTGGAGCCCGAACCTGTTGCGCTAGTGAAAAGCGAGGCACTCCGTCCTGATGGTGGGATGAATATGAGGCGCAAGAATGAACCGCTCCACACAATAGTGTTGGAGCGGTTCAAGGAGGATTGCAATTTCCTTAGTTCGGGATGACCTGGAGTCGAGTGAACCATTTTCCCTCACCAGTCGGCAGGGTATAGCTCAACGTGCTGTCGTCATTGCTTGTCAGGTCCTCCTCCGCCACAGGCGACCAGTCGACGAGATCTTGCGAGGTTTGCACCACGAACTCGGTGCCATAGGCGCTGGCCGGGATGTTGCCGCCGTTGGTCCAGGTGATCGCTCCATCTACGATGCCGGGAAGGGTGATCACTCCGGTGTCGTTCATGAAGTAGGCGATACCGTTTTCCACACCGTCGTGGTTGAAGTCCTCGTCCGCTGTCTGGCCACCGAAGTTGGCGGCGGCCCAGGCGTCATAGCCGGCGGCTGCACTGTTGCTATCGACCGTGAGGATCCCCGTGCCTGAGAAGCGGCTGTCGTCGATGATGTCCGGAACCGGGTCCGAAGAGGAACTTCCGTAAGTCCCATCCAGCTGGGCTTCAGTTCCGAAGAATAGCGCCGAGACGACTTCATCTCCGGTCAGATCGACGATTCCGCCGTCGATGATGAGTGTGCTCGTGTCAGCGATCGAGCTTCCTGTTAGAGCGAGGACGCCTTCCTCAATGGTGGTATCACCCGTATACGTGTTGCTTCCCGAGATCATCAGGGTTCCTACTCCTGTCTTGGTAATGCCGTGGGAGCCGCCGTCCTCGGTGATGTCAGCGTTCAGGACGAGGTTGCCGCTTCCATTGTGGGTGACGAGGAGGTCGTCTGCCAGAATCATGATGCCTCTGCCGGCTTCGGTAGTTACGGTGTAGCCCAGGGTGGCCACACCGGTGAACGCAGCATCGACGGTGATTCTCGCAGGATCTTCGCTTGAGTCGGTGTCGAAGGTCAGGTTGGCCGGATCGGCATTTCCTGGCAGGACCAGGCTGATCGAAAGGTTGGCCGTGGATGTCGTGTCAAAGGTGATCGAGCGCACGACCTGGTCATCGGCAATGTAAGGAGATCCCCTTCCGTTGATGGGTGCGGAGAAGAACAAGTCAGTGGTGCTATCGAAGCTGGGGAGGATGTTACTGGTCCAGTTGCCTGCGGTTTCCCAGCTCCCATTGGCGCCGGCTCCCGTCCATCGGTGGACCAGTTCTTCGACGGAAATAAGGCCCGAAACGGCGTCAGGCAGGTCGCTTGAAGTCGCACGGATGGTGACGCTCCCCAGATCGTAAGCGGTGAAGGTGGCGCTGCCGTCTTCGTTGTCGGTGAGGTCGCTGGGATCAAGGTTTCCCGTAATGTTTTCCAGGGACCATGATTCGGCATCGTTGGCGATGAAGTTATCCACGTCGTCGCGCGAAATCGCGTAGACCGTGAGAGTGTCCGAAACGAAGAGCGTGAGGTCTTCCACCGGAACACCCGATCCATCGGGCTCGGTTTCAATCGTCAGCTTGGTCGCGGGGCCGGCGAGGATGTCGATGGATTCACTCGCTTGGCTGGAAACGAGTGGTTCGCCACTGGTTTGGAGGGCGGTAAGGGTGATGGATTCGGCCTTGGTGTATTGGACCGAGTTCAGGGTCGCCGTGCTTTGGCCGGTTCCGATGGTTATGGTATTGCCGCTAATGGTGCCAGCACCCGAAGCCGACAGACTGATCTCGGTTGGCTGGGTCACGGCGTAGGGCGCGTCGCTACCGTCCCGCACTTCGACCGTGACGGAGAAGTCACTTCCTGCCGTGGCGTCCGCAGGCACAGAGGAAATGACCAGTTTGTTGTCGGTGGCGGGTTCGGCGATCACCGCGACGTTGTCGATCATGGTGTTGTTTCCGCCAGCGACGGCTCCGGTTCCACCAGTGAAGGCCAGTTCGAAAATGACCGTCTGACCTGCTTCCAATCTCCTGTCCGCGAGCCCGGTGAGGGGGATGTCGACGTTGTCGCGGTCGAGGAAGGGGCTGCTGCCGTCGGTGAGGATGGTTCCGCTCAAGACGACACCTTCCGTCACGGCACTACCTTCCAAGACACTCAAGGTCCAGGCGTCGGGAGCAGAGGTCCGAATACGGACACCATCGAAGTGGAAGCCAGTCAGGTCGACGGCGGCTTCGCTGGTATTGGTGATCGTGAAAGTCATTTCGCCACTTGGAGTCCTGTTCAGCAAGCCTACGGCCGCGGTGGCTGCTGAGACATCGGTGCTTGGTGGACTGGTGGTGATGCTTCCCCAGGAACCATCGTCGCTTGCTCCGTTGTTGTGAGCAGAGGCACTCCAGCTAGCCCAGCCCGGGTAGGTGTCGTCGACGGTATCCGCCGTGCCGACTGCTTGTCCGCTTGCTCCGTTAGTGACGGTGGCGTTGTAGGTTTTCCCACCTTCATCGGACCAGGCATCCCAACCGGCGATCACCTCAGCCGAGGCAATCGGCGAGGAGATCAACCCGAGAGCCAGAACCATGGCACTGGTTCCGGGGATAACGGAGTTGGTGGAAGAGAGGATGTGGTGGAACCACGCACGGGGATTTCTTGAATTTCCTAAGTTTAGATTCATGGATTTTTGGGGTTATTGATGGGTTTCAGACGGGTTTGGGGTGATGGGTTCAATCAGAACATCCGAAGATGGATCTACCAGAACACGGGGAGATTGAGCACATCCATGACACGCGTCATGTCACGGAAACTGGCTACAAGCAGAGTGCGAGGACGCGTGGGTCTCGATCAAGGTAAGGTTTCGGCAGGATTTCGTGACCGATGATCTGGCTTAAGGAGGATTCCGCCATGTGGCTTGGATACGTGACATGCATTCGGTCGAAAACTCACGCAAACTGCATTCCATGATGATGAAACCTTCGAGAAATTGCTTTATCGCACAGGCTTGTGCGCTGACCGTGTTGGGCCTGGTGACGAGCGGTGCCGGGACGATCGATTCAAATCAGAAGGATTGGTATGAGCGCTACAAGTCCCAGGAGAATGTGCCCAAACCGGGGGAAATGCAGCTGAATGAAACCGCTGAGCCTGAGCTGAATGACGGCTTCGTCAAACTCTTCAACGGGAAGGATCTAACCGGTTGGTCGACTAGGGGCGGCAAGTCGCTTTTCGAAGTGAAGGATGGCGTCATTGTTGGGAGTGTCGTGCCTGATACGCCGAGCACCTATCTTTGCACCGACCGAGCCGATTTTACGGATTTCGTTTTCACTTGTGAGTTGAAGTGGACGGTTGATTTGAATTCCGGTGTCATGTTCAGGGCGGCGGTGAGAGAGAAGGGAAAGCAGGAGGAGGTTTTCGGGCCCCAGGCTGAGATGGAAGGGGTTTCAGGAGATCGCAAGTGGTCCGGCGGAGTCTATGGCCAGTCCTGCGGCGGCTATTTTTACCCGCTCTGGCTGAAGGAGCACGAAGCCGCACGTTCCGCGCTGAAGCCCGACGGCTGGAATCGGATTACGGTCGAGGCAAAAGGGAAGGTGGTGAAAACCTGGGTCAACGGGGTTCCCGCCGCCCATTGGGTGGATGATGGGACCTACGCGACCGGCTTCTTCGGGCTTCAAGTGCACAAGGCGAAAAAGGGGCAGGTGCTGTTCCGTGATATCCGTGTGAAGGAGTTGAAGAATTAGCGGATTGAAAGACGGAGGCATTCTACAAGGGCAGGGTGTCAGGACCTTGGGTCGAACGGATCAGGGAGGTCCGCCGGTTTCAGAACTGAAAGCCGGCTTCAGCAGTGTTGGAGCGTGAAGAGCTTCTCACGCAGAATGGCTGATTCCGGACGCATGGTTTGCTCAAGGGTTTTCGAGCCCATTTGGGTTGCCTAAAAACACGGGCATCGGAGATCGCTCTCGATGAAGCAGGGCAGGGGGGATCGAGGATGATAGGGGAATCCTGCGAACCACCCAGCGCTCAAATGAAGGATGTCATTCTGGCTCTCGCCCCAATCCTCGCATTGCTGGTGCTGATGACGAAATCGGATCCATGGCCGGCCTACAAAGCGCTCCCTTTCGCGGCAGTCTTGATGTATTCGGTCAAGATCTTTGGATTTGATCTCGAGCTCAACACGGCGAACGCGGTGATGATTTCGGCCATTTTCAAAGCTCTGACTCCGATCCTGATCGTCTGGGGTGCGATCTTTCTCTTCAGTACGATGGAGCATTCGGGCGCGATGGATGTGATCCGCAAGAAGCTCGCGACGATCACCGGAAACAGGATCGGGCAGTTGATGATCGTGGGATGGGCATTTTCCTTTCTGGTGGAAGGCGCGAGCGGCTTTGGAACCCCGGCCGCACTGGCGGCACCGATACTTGTGGGACTGGGTTTCTCTCCGATACGAGCCGCCATGTTCTGTCTCATCATGAACACCGTGCCGGTCTCATTTGGTGCGGTTGGGACGCCAACATGGTTCGGCTTTCAAAGCCTCGAGCTGTCCCATGAGGAGCTTCTCCAGGTTGGTTTGCGTTCCACGATCATGCACGGTGTCGCGGCTTTGGTCGTGCCCCTTATTCCGCTGAGGCTTCTGTGCTCAATGGAGGAGATTAGAAAAAACATCATTTTCATTTATCTGTCGATCCTCAGCTGCGTGATCCCCTACATCGCCCTGTCGTTCATCAGTTACGAGTTCCCGGCGATTATCGGAGGATTCGTTGGCCTGATTGCGACAGTCCTGTTGGCGAAGTTCAATGTCGGATTGACGCGCAGCGAAGGGTGGCAGCTCCGTGAACAAGTCTCCGGCTGGGCCGTCGTGAAGGCGTCATTCCCTATCTGGGGGACGGTGCTGGTGCTGCTCATTACCCGGATTCCCCAACTTGGATTGAAAGGGATGATGACGAGTATGGAACCGTTATGGTCCGCGCCGATCGGATCGCTTGGTGTCTTCACCCTGTCGAAGTCACTAGCCATGAAGATGGATCATGTCCTTGGCACCGAGAACATCGGATGGGATTTCATGACCCTTTATGTGCCCTGCTTGATTCCATTCATTCTGATATCCTTGGTGAGCTTTGTGGTGTTCAAGGTGGATCGAGAGAAGCGCCGGATGGTGGTGTCGGAATCTGCCAGGCGCATGTTCCTTCCCTCCGTGGCCTTGTTTGGAGCGCTCGTCCTGGTGGAGCTTCTTCGCTATGGAGGAGACGCTTCCTGCGCGGCGATAATCGGTGCCTCGCTCGCCGATCTTCTGGGAAATGGCTGGAAAATGGGCGCCCCCTTTTTAGGCGCGCTGGGCTCATTCTTCTCGGGTTCAGCGACCGTGTCCGCAATGACTTTTGGATCGATCCAGGAAAATGCTGCAACGACTCTCGGGCTCGATCCCATCACGGTTCTGGCGATGCAGTCGGTCGGTGGGTCGATGGGGAATATGGTCTGCATTCATAATATTGTGGCCGTGTCGACAGTGGTCGGGCTGCCACATCAGGAAGGCTACCTGCTGAAGAGGACGATCGTTCCGATGCTCGTCTACGGCTTCATCGCCGGGGCTGTGGGATGCCTGATGAGCTGAGCGCGAAGTGATTCGGGACTCGGGAAGGAGGCGAAAGAAAGCGGAATGCGATAGGCGGCTGTTAGAGCCTCGGATTGGCAGGGTCCTTGTCCTTGCGGCGGCTCGGTCACGAGGAGCTGGCTATGGGTTGAGTTCCGGGAGTTGGCTGACATGATCAGCCTGGGCAGGATGATGCTGCGACTGGCGAAAGGCTCTCGCGAGGGCCTCGCCCGTCCATTCCTGCTGGTTTTTTGGGATGCCGTAAATCATCGAGTTCAGCCGTCCGAGCTCCTCTTTCAGGGCCACCGAGGAGATGATTTCTGAGTCGAATTGCCGGAAATGGTTCCATGCGGCAATCGAGGCAGCCGGATCGTTACTCCGGCATGCTTTCACGAACTGCCGTGCTGCGCGTCGCTGAGGGGGATCGATCCGATCATGGAGCTCATGAAGCCCGCTTGCAATGGATCTGCGGTAGAAGGCTGCGAGCCCGAGAACGATGACGACGGGGACGAGCCAAAGGTAGCGCAGGGGGGATGGCTTCGCGGGCGGAGTCGGGGGGGCTGTCGCCGTGAAGGTAATCGCAGGCAGAGTCTTCGACTCAAGGGTTTCGGTGCTGGGATTCCACCAGTCGAAGCGAATCTCCGGCAAGGTATGCAGGCCGGGTTGCTGGACGAGGTAGGTAATGGTTTCACGACGCTCGCCAAGGAAGGTGCCCCGTTCGGTTTTGTCGCTGACCTTCGGAGTTGCCGGATAGGTGCGAATGCCCTCGATCTCCGGGGTGGGCGCAGGCTTGAGGGCGATCCCCGTCTGCTGGCTGGCACGTTGGACGATGGTGCGCTTGAGCACTGCTCCGGTTTCCAGTGGGCCTGGCTTGGGATCCCAGGTTTCTTCAATCGTCAGTGAGTCGGTGGTTACGAGAAATCCGAGCGACTCGCTGTTAGGTGGCCGCTTGAGGGTCAGTGTGACGGATTCGGTCTGGTATGAGGCATCAAAGACCGGACCCGTGTAGCCTTTGGTATGACTGAAGCGCGCGGTGATGGGGGGGAACTCAATGTTGCCGCTCGCCTGGGAAAAGAGGGCAAACTCGTGGCTCTGAACGAAGACCTCGTTTCCGCCATCAGTCTCCGAGGAGAGGACCGGATTGCCCACTTTGATGACAACGGTCTGCGGAATCTCCGGGATATCGAATGAGGCCGAACTCTTGAAGGATCCCTCGGCACGAAGCTCGATAAAGATGGGAACGCGTTGGCCGGTCCATGCTTCCTTTTTGGGGATCACCAGCGTTGCTCCCGGTTCGGCAGCGAGGCCGATTGTTGGAACGAACAGGAAAAGAAGCAAGGATACCAACGATCCCATCAAGCTCGGAATCTGATCGGGAAACCGCTGCGGTTCCTTTGATGTCATTGGGTTCGCGTGCGGAAAACTCTTCATTTCTGCTCCTCTCCAAATTGCTCCTGATAGGCGAATTTGCTCTTCAGGAAGTCCGCGGGGCTGGTCTGGACGCGACGGAGCCAGAGGGCTTGCGTGGAGCTGTTAGATGAAGCCTTGTCGCCCTCCATCTGGGTTTCCTGACCTCCCGGCTTCTTTTTGTCGAAGACGATCTTGTCGGCGCCAAGCTTCTGATCTCCCATGTCTCCGCCCTTCATCTCCATCAGTTTGGCTCGAGCCTCGGCGAGTGCGCGATTATCGCTGGCTTCCTTCCATTCCGGGCGTCGCGTGAGGGCCCGATCGTAGCTCGCGATGGCATCCTTGTACTGACCCAGAAAGACCAGACAGTTGCCCCGGTTATAATGAGCTTCGGCAGAATCGAGCCGCGAGAAAATGGCCTGGGCTTGTTTGAACTCGCCAGCCCGATAGAGCGCAACTCCCTGTCTCATCGGATCGTTGAATCGCTCGGCAGCTGCTTTGAAGTCTCCTTTATCAAAGGCGCGCTGGCCTTGCTGATCCGGGGTCAGCCACAGGGAGGCCCAGCTGAGAGTGGCGAGGATGGCAACGGTTTTCATACGGTCTCCTGGGTTTGGGATTCGCGACGAAAGGGCAGAAGCGCGAGAACGACGAGGAGGGGAACAAGATAGTAACCGCCATCCTGCCAGCGAACCCTGCCATCAGCGCCTCGCGCAACGGGCGCTCGTGCCGCCCGCTCCACGATGCTTTGGATGTCGGTGTTGTCGTCAGTCATCGGGACGAGTCGGGCATCAATCGACTTTGCCAGGCTGTCGAGTTGGCTGGTATCGGCGGAGACAGGTGCGATGGCGAGAATCTGGATGTCGGGCGAGTCGGCGGCCTCGTAGGCCGTGGTGATTTCCGCAGTGCCGCTGCTTCCCATGTCTGTCATGATCAGCAGCGTGCCTCCGGAGTCTTTGAGGAGCTCGGCGGCTCGTGCGATTGCGAGGTCAAGGCGGTCACCTGGAACCGGCATGATCCCAGGGGAGATTTCTGCCGCCATCGTGGCAACGGCGGAAGTGTCCTTCGTCGGCGGGAGCACAAGGTGAGCGCTGCCTGCATAGGCGATCAGGGCGAGAGGTTGCCCTTTCCGAGCCTGGGAAAGATCGGCGATCTTCAGGTGGGCGCGTTCGAGTCGCGAAGGTTCCGGATCAGGGGTGTCCATGCTGGTGTCCGCCTTGAGAAGGACGATGAGCGGGGTGGCGTCCTCGGCGAATGGACTGGGCTCCGGTTTCCATGAGGGACCCGCGATGGCAAGGACGGCGACAAGCCAGGCGACGAGCAGGGGAAGGAGCGAGCGGGGTTTGCTGTCCGATTGATCGATCAGCGCATCGAGAAGATCCGCATCGACCTGGGCCCGCCATCCTCGCAGCGGATCGGCGTGCTTACGCCAGATCCACCATACGCCAATCGCCAGAACCGCCAGCCATAGCAGGGATGGTCGGAGAAAGTGAAAGGACTGGAAATGTTCTAACATTAGGATGTGACCTCCAATTCTCCGGTGACCGGGTTGACGTGAAGAAGCGGCGCCTGGGTAGGGGCGGCGTCCGGGGCGCGGCGCAATCGGATCGTGCCAGCAAGTGAAAGCGCAAGGGCAAGGAGCAGGGGAATGAAGAAAACGTCGTGTCTCGGACGGTAGGAAAGCTTCTTGATCTCGCGGGTCTCGATCTTATCGAGTTCATTGTAGATGCCCGCAAGTTGATCACGGTCACCGGCGAAATAGGAGCGACCACCGGTGATCTCGGCGACTTGATCGAGCGCTTGCTGGTCGAGCTTCTCTTCTCCGACGGATCTCGGATCACCGATGGCGACGGTGTGGATGCGGATCTTCCGCTCGGCGGCGACACGGGCTGCTTCGATGGGCGGTACCTGGCTTTTGGTGTCGTTCCCGTCTGTTAGAGCGATGATGGTCTTGGCGGGCGCATCGGAGGAATCGAAAAGATTGATGCCAAGACCGATGGCATCTCCGAGTGCCGTCCGGGGGCCAGCCATGCCCACAGCCGTTTCATCCAGGAGTTTTCTCGAAAGCGAGAGATCGGTGGAAAAGGGTGCCTGAAGGAAGGGCGCATCTCCAAAGACGACAAGTCCGACCCGATCTCCTTCGCGTTTTTCGAGGAAATCGCCGAGGATTCCTTTCACGGCAGTGAGCCGATCCACCTTTTTTCCGCTGGCATCGGTGAAATCCTTCGCCTGCATGGAGCCAGACAGGTCGACGAGGAGCAGGAGGTCTCGGGTGGGAACGAGTTTTTCGATCGGGGCTTCGATCCACTGGGGACGGGCAAGTGCGCTGAGCACGAGGAGCCAGACGAGGATCGGTGCGACCGATCGAAACCAGTTGCGCCTGACCTGCGTCGTCAGGGGAACTTTCGAGATGGCATGTTCGAGGCGTTGTCCAAAGGGGACACGAAGTGTGGCCGCCGAGCGCGGGCGCGGTGGAGCGAACCGCTTCACGATCCACGGCAAAGGAGCGAGCACGAACAGCCAGAGATAGAGAAAGGTCAGCATGGGCGCGTGTGGTGGCTGATCCAGGTGTGGGCGAAGTCCTTGAGGGCGGGCAAGTCAGAGTCGCTAGGTGAGGGATGATAGATCGTGCGACCGAGCGCTTCGCGTACGACATCGGAAGGCTCCAGATTCGACCGCTCGGACAGCCACTGCGTCCAGGCATCTCCCTGAAGGCCGGCGATTTCCTCCCGCGGTGCGACGGCCAGCGCGGTTCGGCGGAGGATCTCGGCGACTTGAACCGATGAATCGGCCGTGGCGAGCTGACGGATGGCTTCACGGCGATAGGCATTCTCCCGCCAGCTGCGGAATGTACGGTAGGCGTAGTAGCTGGCGACGATGATGGCGATGATCAAGAGGGCGATCCATCCAGGCGCGGGCGGCCACCACGAAACATCCGGAGGAAGGACAATGTCGTGGAGATTGCTAAGATCGGCCGGATCCTTTTCCATGGTCCTAACGGCTGGGATTCTGACCAAACGACTTTCGGATCTGGTCAATGACGGGTTGATCGGTGGAGAGCGGGAAAAGCGGGATGCGAAGATGGAGGAAAAGTTCCCTCCACTGGCGGGTGAGCGCTTCGAAGGTGTCTCTGAAGGCTTTATCGAATGCCTTGTCCGTGGGGATTTTCCAGTTCCTTCCGCGATCTCTGGCTTCCATGTCCGTGTGACCGGTGAGTTGAATGCCCAGAGGATCGTAAACCGCAGTGACGATCAGGTCGTTGTGGGCGCTGATCCGGGTGGTCAGCCTCTTGGTTTCTTCGTCAGCCCCATCGAGATCGGTGATGAGGACGACGAGGTGGTCATGGGTGGCGCTGTGAAGCGCGGCTTGGAGGGCATGGTTGAGTGTGACATCTCCCGTTGGAAATTCGGGTTCCGCGAGTCGTTGATTGTAGCGTTCGATCTCATGGAAGAGCCGGAGTGCCTGAGCAGGTCCGCGCTGAGGTCGGAGCGTCGTGAGTTCCTCCTCATTGAACACGATGCCGCCGATCCGGTCTCCGCCGTTCAGCGCGCGCCAGGCCGAAAGTGCGGCGAGTTCGGCGGCAGCCACGGACTTCATGGTGCGCCGACTCCCGAAGAACATCGGAGACCGTTGGTCGACGACTAACAGGACAGGGCGCTCACGCTCTTCGCTGTAGACCCGGACGTGAGGTTTGCGCAATCGAGCCGTTGCCTTCCAGTCGATGGTGCGGATGTCGTCCCCAGGGTGGTAATTTCGGAGCTCCTCGAAAGCGAGGCCGCGGCCGCGAAGTCGCGAGGCGTGTCGGCCAGCGAGCAGCGATCCGACGGGTTGACGTTGCTGAAACGAGAAACCACGCGCCTCGGCCTTCAACTGGACGAGGTGATCAAGAGTGATGGTGGTGAGGGAGGGCACGGTGAAGAGGATATTACAGAAGGTCGCGAAGGACGCTAAGGGTTACCCCGCGAAGCGGAGTAGGTGTTTCGTGGTATCTGCTCTTTGGTGAACATTATTTGTTGTCAGAATCCGGCCTGTCGGCACCTTGGAGGATCATGCGTGACACTCCGTCGGTCAGGCGGAGAGAATGAAAATTGATGATAAGACCTAACGGGATATCGAGGAGCTTCATGTAGCTGAGAAGTTGAGCCTTGTGAATCGGCAGGACTTTCTCGAGAACCTTGAGCTCAAGAATGAGGTGCTGCTCGACGAGAATATCGATTCGCAGAGGCTCCTCAAACACGAATCCTTTGTATTCGATGGGAACCCGAAGTTGTTGGCTTGCGGTGATCCCTTGCAATCCAAGTTCGCGCAAGACGCACTTCTCGTAGATGGACTCGATCAAGCCGGGCCCTTTCAATTTGTGAACCTCGATCGCCGCTCCAATGGCAATGTGGCTGAGTTCATCGGCTCTATGAAACTTGGGGTGCATCGAATTTTCTCTAGAGGGGCTTTGCGGCTTTAGCGTCCTTTTGACGAGGGAGGTGGCAGTGAAGAGGGATACTACAGAAGGTCGCAAAGCACGCGAAGGATTTCTCGCTGAAGGTTCGTAAGTGTTTTGTGGTGTCTCTTGTTTGTTCGGCGATGGTACGGGCCCTGTCAGCCTCCTTCGATCTGATGAATCTTAGCGATCTTCGCGTCCTTCTGTAAAAACCTAGACGGCTACCACCTGCCCTAGCAGCGCTTCGATGATTTCCGAGCGGTTGATGCCGGCGGCTTCGGCTTCGTAGGTGGGATGGATGCGGTGGGCGAGGCAGGCTGGCGCCACGGCGCGGATGTTTTCAGGCGAAACGAAGTCCTGCCCCTGGAGCCAAGCGTGCGCCCGGGCAGCTGCGTCGAGGGCGAGCGTGCCGCGGGGGCTGGCACCGAGGCGGATCCATTTCTCAAGATCCCCGCCGTGGCGCTTGGGCTCGCGGGTGGCGATGACCAGATCGACCATGTACTTTTCCGCCGGCTCGGCGACATGGATGGCATTCACTTCCTCGCGGGCGGTGAAAATAAGTTCCTGATCGATCGCCGCTGGTGGCTCGCTGGAGCTCCCCGCCTTTTCTCCTCGGACGAGGCGCAGAATGGCGGCTTCGTTCTCTGCGGGGGGGTAGGGGACATTCACGTGCAGGAGAAAGCGGTCCATCTGCGCTTCGGGAAGCGGGTAGGTTCCTTCCTGTTCGATGGGGTTCTGGGTGGCGAGGACGAGGAAGAGCTTCGGTAGCGCGTGCGTGGTTCCGGCAACCGTGATCTGGCGTTCCTCCATAGCCTCCAACAGCGCCGCCTGGACTTTCGCCGGAGCTCGGTTGATCTCGTCGGCAAGGATCAGGTTTCCAAAAATGGGCCCAGGTTGGAACTCGAAGCTCCCGTTCTGTTCTCGATAAATCTCTGAGCCAGTGACATCAGAAGGCAGAAGGTCGGGGGTGAACTGCACCCGGCTGAACTCGCTTTTGATGAGTTTCGAGAGGGTCTTGATCGAGCGGGTCTTGGCAACGCCGGGTAGGCCTTCCATGAGAAGGTGGCCATCGGCGAGGAGGGCGATGAGGATGCGTTCGACGACTTGTTCCTGGCCAATAACGGCCGCGTTCATCGATTCGGAAATGCGCAGGATGGCTTCGCGAGGTGTCATGAGGATAAGGGAAGTTTTACGCCAGAGGCTTTCAGGGCTGTGAGGATTTCGGATGAGCCCGTTCCCCATTTGGAAATGCATCTCATCATGGTGGTGAGCGGAACATCGACGGGATAGACGCGTGCAGATGGCATGATGAAGATGCCGCCCGCCATGGGTGTAGGAACCGACGGCATGAAGACAGTTGAGAGACCATCTTCATGGGTTTCAATCAAAAAGGCGGGTGCCAGACAACCGTCTTCCACAACGATCAAGGCGGGCTGGAAGTTGTGCTCGTCTTCAAAGCCTGCGGTTTTCGCAGCAATGGATCGAAGCGATGAATAGCCGGGAATGCGATCAAGAACCGCGCCTTCAATCGACCGGCCAATCGCTTTCCCAATCGCCGTATTGAACAGCAGTCCGACGATCAAACAGACGAAGACGAAGACAATGAAAGCGATAATCTGGGGGTGATTCACCTCGTTTGGCAGATGCCCGGCGATGGGCCTCACGATGACTCCCAGCTTGACGAGAATTTTCAGGAAGAGCAGCAGGGCGAGCCAGGCAGGAAGGACAACGAAAAGCCCGGTGATCAAGGCCGACTTGAGCGAATGGAGAGAGCGCATGTCGGGAGTATGAAGGGAAAGATCGCCAGTGAACAAGGTTCAGCTGCGCCGTCTTGACGATTGTCGCGCTCAATCTGCCAATCTTCAGGGGGCGAGGCTGGGGCTGGGCGTTCTCCTTTCGGGTGCTCCCCCCAGTTGCCGAAGGCGTCAAGACCCTTCGTGGCCCCGCCCCTCGTGCAAAGGGGCCTAGCTATCGGAGATGTCCTGAAAAACGATCGACAGAGAGCCACGATTTTGCGCGAATGCTCATCAAAATGAAGACCAGTTTCGAGATCCATGATCGGTGCGATGCGCCCGAGGCATCTGGTTCTGCTCGAAGGAGAACCCAAATGAATCGAAAGCTCAAGATGGTCGGGCAAAGTCGGAGGACTGGCGGTTCCGTTGGAAACAACGCCTACGTTGGCGACGTGCCATCTATGATTACGATTCGAGGGAAAGCTAGCCTCACGCGCCGTAAGATCACGGGCACGGACCTCCCGCCAAATGGCGACACCAGTATTCGTCGCTACGAGACGGCAAAGCCATTCGATCAGTCCTGGACCTACCGCTACGCCAAGGGGAGAAAAGCCGCCCGCCGCGTCCTGAAGTATGTTTACGAAGTTCATGACCATATCCCTTCCAAGACGAAAGGCTTAAGAACCGATGGCTCCGGCTCCGGCTACGGCTACGGCTACGGCTACGGCTACGGCTACGGCTACGGCTACGGCTACGGCGCACGCGGCGAGTCGTCGAAGCCAACCGGCGACCAGTCTTCGGTTCGCGGTCGTTCCAGCTCCCTGCCAATGAGCGGAGTAGGCGAGATTTGCTACTACGGCCATCGATACTACGATCCGGTCACGGGAAGGTGGCCATCTAGGGATCCGATCGGGGAACGGGGCGGGGTGAACCTGTATGGGTTCGTGGGGAATAACGGAGTGGGTTGGGTTGATCGTCTTGGGTTGGAAAACGTTGAAGTCGAAAGT